>CAIVAU010000268.1 GCA_903903925.1 uncultured cyanobacterium | reverse complement strand
TCATCCCAAGCAATGGAGTATTCTACCAAAGTGGCATTTTGCTGTTGGGCAATGTGTTGAATTTGCTCAAGACTTAGTGGAACGGGTGTACTAGACTGTTGTTGACGCCCAGCAAGTAGTTCGATCAAGGCTTGGGCGCGACCACGTTCAGCAATCAACAGCGCTTCAGGTAAGCGATTTTGTGCAACTAAGGCTTGTTGCAGCAGACGATAGGAACTAGCCTGTGTGTCAAAGATGGAGATTTTGAAAGCATCGTTATTCCCCAAGTCTTTGCGGATCGATTCATACACTTCAATTGCTTCTCGGAGATTTTCTTCAGCCGCTTTTGGGTTGCCAGAATGGAGATAAGCTAGTCCTAAATTATTGAGAGATTTCGCCTTTCCTCCTCTATCCCCAATCGCCTTTGCAATTGTCAAACTCTGGGATAGGTAATCTATCGCCCCTTTGTAGTCTCTTAAGGAATAGTAAGCCACGCCCAGATTGCCAAGAGATCTCGCCTCCCCTCGTCTATCCCCAATCGCCCTTGCAATTGTCAAACTCTGGTTGTAGTAATCTATCGCCTCTTTGTAGTCTTTTAAGGAATAGTAAGCTTCTCCCAGATTGCTAAGAGACCTCGCCTCCCCAAATCTATCCCCAATCGCCCTTGCAATTGTCAAACTCTTTGATTGGTAATCTATTGCCCGTTTGTAGTCTCCTAAGGAATAGTAGGCCACTCCCAGATTGCCAAGAGATTTCGCCTCCCCAAATTTATCCTCAATCGCCCTTTTGATCTCCAAACTCTCGGATAGGTAATCTATCGCCCGTTTGTAGTCTCCTAAGTTATTGTAAGCCACTCCCAAATTGCTAAGAGATTTCGCTTCCTCAAATCTATCCCCAATCGCCCTTGCAATTGCCAAATCTTGGCTATGGTAATCTATCGCTCGTTTGTAGTCCCCTAAGGAATAGTAAACCAGTCCCAGATTGCCAAGAGAAGCAGCCTCTCCACCTCTATACTCAATCGCCCTTGCAATTGTCAAACTCTGTGATTGGTAGTCTGTCGCCTGTTTGTAGTCTCCTAAGGAATAGTAAACCATTCCCAGATTGCCAAGAGAAGCAGCCTCCCCACCCCTATCCCCAATCGTCCTTGCAATTGTCAAACTTTGGTTGTAGTAATATATCGCCCGTTCGTAGTTTCCTAAGGAATAGTAAGCCACTCCTAAACCATTTAAAGCATTTTCCTCTCCTCCCTTTTGGTCTTTGATGCTTTGGTAAATTTTTAATGCTTGCTCAAACGAAGCTTTAGCCTTTGCTGTGTCTCCTAATTTGTTGGCAACTTTTCCCAAATTTATTAACACCTTGCTTTCCAATGATCGCTCTTTGATTGCTTGTGCAATGGGTAAGGCTTGTTGGTAATCACTAAGCGCTTGCTGAAGGCTTCCTGTATTTTGGTATGCTAAACCCAAATTGTTTAGGGACTTAGCTTGGATAGAGCGATCGCCCATTCCCTGCGCACTCATCACTGCTTGTTGACACGACTTTAACGCTGCTTGATATTGTTTCTTCCTGATATCTTCCCTACACAAATCTAACAGACGCTTTGCTTCTGAGGTATTAGTTTGTGTGCTTTGAGCTAATACCCTTGCAACTGGCGATAGCATCAGTAAATCAGAGGTAAAAGATGCTGTAATACTTGCGAATATTGCTACCAAGGTTGCGAGGCTTGTATTTTTCACTTGCATAATTTATAGCCTTTAAGCTAATTGCTCCTGCTATTTTTATTGGAATTAGGAAGGAAATAAGTCACCCAGGTTTGTGGAACCTTTGGAGGTAGACCTACTAATTGCAACACATTAGCCCAATCTGCTTTTATCTGTGCATTTTGCGGTTCATTTTGCTGAAGTTCTGACAAAGTTGTCAGGGTTTCATACCACAAGTTAGCCTCAGCATAAGCTGATACCTCCTGATTTTTGGCTGAGACTTTTTTTAACTGATTATTTAAAGCGAGACTTATAGGAATCCTCTTGAGTCTGCCGTTAACTACGGCATCAGCAGCGCGATTTTGAGGATTGCAAATCGCAGACAAAACCCAACGGTACTCGTTGCTTTGCTGAAGCAGAGGTATTGTCTGGGGGAGTTTTAATTCAATAATTCCTGGCTGCTGGTTCAGAAGAAACGTTGTTGCATAAACATCTTCACCTTGGCTGTTAATCAGAACAAACTCTGCATTCAGTCCTGGATAGGGAACATAAAACCAAAAAGTGGGACGTTCACTAATTGTCTGCTCAACAAACGGAATTCCTTCTTTAATTCCTTCCTTAGTTGAAGGTACCAAAGCTATAATTTGTTTATCTGAATTAGAACAGCGACCGCGTACTGCTCCTCCTCGCTGACGACCTGTAGGTATTCCTATAGGACTTTTTTGACGACCAGTCCCAAAGAAAAAAAGTTTAATCTTTTCAACTAAATCGAACCCATTTTGTGATTGTTCTGCTTGAACTGGTGAAAGCCCGAATGGCAAATGAGCCAATAGCAATACCACAATGCAAGCGAACATTGCCTTTTGAGTAGCGGATATCTTTTTGTTCATGGTTCATTATTTATATTTGTTGGACGAAATCGGTTAAAACGAGTAATATAAATGACTATAAAATGAGTGCCTATAAAACCTAGAATTGGTGGAATTAATGGTATCCAAAGACTAGAAACTGTGAGACAACTAAAACAAATGATACATAACACTAAAATTCCACAACATAGGGTTATTCCTAAGGTTTTGAACGAACGCCAATAGTAAGCCAAGACGCCACCCGCTAACGACCAACCCCAAATCCAGAGGATTTCTATACTCTGTGGCAAAACACTTAACAGCGATCGCCTATCAAGTACAGCGCTAAGAATTTGACTGATCATATGTGCATGAATGTTAATACCATTAACTGTACCATACGGTGTAGCCCAATGGTCAGGAGGTCCTTGCTGCTCAGCGTCACTCCCAATTAACACAATTTTGTCGCGTACATCCTCATCACGAAATCGCTTATTTAAAATATCTTCCACGGTTAGCTCTTTGGCAATTTTGCCAGAACTAGTGGCACGATAATTTAGCAATATCTGATAACCATCGGTATCTACATGCTGATAGCCTCCACTAGGGGATTGCAGTCGGTGAAAGACAACACCATCAAGTTGTAGAACATCTCCAGATTGGAGGGGGTCTTGATAATGACTTCTTTTCCCTAGTTCAAGTTCTAAATAACGACGTGCTAGCAGTAAGCTAAAAGACTGTTGTGTATGACAATTAGTTCCAGGTATCTGACCTAGAAGCATCAGATGACGACGTACTGTATCATGTGTATCATCTGTATCGTATGCAAAATCACTGAAACCAATATTTTCTGGAGAGATTTCTTGTGGGGGAGCAACCTCTGGGCGTGAATTTCTTTCCCCCTCGATAGTAGGTACTTTGCAGACGGCAAAAAAATTCTTTTGCTGTAACCGCTTTAATAACCCAAGTACACTAGGAGCAGCCCTAAAGGGGCGATATAAATCTAATCCTATCAGTCTCGGCTTATGCTGCTCTAACGTTGCTAACAGACTGTTAAGAGAAGGATCTCGTAAAGACCCTTGTCCCATCTCTCCCCTTTTATCTTGAGCTAGAATATCTTCATCAGTAATTGTTACAATTAACAAACGGTTATCGATACCTTCATCAGGTCTCATCTGCATCAGAACGTCGAAAGCCTTCAGTTCTATCCACTGCAAAGTCCCAAAAGATCGTAGTCCTATTAATGTACCTGTTACTGTCAGGCTCACTATTAAAAGTTTGCGTAAGCTAAGACGGTTCAGTAAAATTTGGTGAATTTTTTCAGGAACTCTGGCTAATCTAGGATAAGATGTTACATCTTCTGACTGTCGTGGGATTGCTCCGCTTAAGTGCTGTATTGGTGCTGGATTTGTTGAAGTTAAGTTGTTGGGTTCGGTGTTGTAATTGTTGTTCAGTTTAGAGAGAATTTTCTCTAATTCAGGCGCGTATTTCCCTCGCTGGAAATCAGACTTAAGTATCAGACAAAGTTTATAAATAGAGTTTTCTAATCTTCTTTTTTGTAACAGGTCAATGAGTTCTATTGCAAAGTCATGCTCTGCTATCGTCAATATATTACTTATATTACTTGGCTCAAATTCAATTTCTATACATAGCGTTCTTCGTCTTTCCGGCGCACCACGTCTGCTGATTTGTAAAAGTTGTCTGAGGGTTTCTATATCCGCACTATCGAGGTCTTCCTGAGGCATAATAAACTGCTGAGAACTTATTTTCTGTAATTTTTACCAGGATTAACAGGATTTTGAAATTTTTATATTTTTTATAAATTTAAACTAAACTACCGACAATTGAGTTTAGTAATAATCGCTCCTAATTTAGAACTGTATACTCCTCCTTTGAAATCATATTCTAGTTTTTTACAAAGTTTACAGATGACTGTTTCTAATCTTCTTCTCCGTAATAGGTCAATAAGTTCCACTGCAAAGTCATTTTCTGCTAATAGCGAGATTGATGTTAGTTCTCCTGGGTTGATCCCAATTTCTATACTCAATGCCCTTCGTCTTTCAGATGCGGCTCGTCCACTTAATTGTAAAAGTTCCGTTAGAGTTTCTATATCAAGATCATTGAGTTCCTGCTTGGCTTCAACAGCAGAACTTATCTGTGGATTAACTATGAATTTTGATTGTCTTAACATTTCATTTTTAATCAGAACTGGAATTTGTCCCTCAGAAATGTCTTCTAGCTGAATGGCAACTAAGCCTTCCTGAAATGCTCTTTCAAATATATCTATATTATCTGGTGTTTCGTAGCCTAAAGCATCATAAAAACCTTGAGTAAATGCGATCGCTGTTTTGTCTTGAATCTGTTGGTTCATGCCGATAGCATAGTTAATGTACTGACCGATGGCTTCGGCTGATTTAGCTGAATGGCAGGCATTGAGCAGCACGCAAATTACGTAATCAGTATGTAACTTAAACAGTCGCGCCAACCCTTCCCCGGAGACAGGTTTATCATTTCCCCCATCATCCTCTAATAACAAACTACCATCTTCTAACCCATGTCCGCAGAAATGGACGATTTGGGGGCGTTCTTCTGCTAGAGCCCTGCGTATATCTTGCGGACGCACAGCAGTTCTCATCCGAATTTCAAACTTGTCTCGCCTAGCAGCACGTCGGATAGCTTCTTCTATTTCCCGAATTTCTCTATCCAAACGTAGACCGCGAGGGATTGCCGTTAAGATTAGTATTTTCTGTTGCACCAGTTCAACTCCTGTTAAACGATTTAATCAGCTTCACCAATAAAAATAAATGCAGCCCAATCACTAGGATTAGGGTATTTTTTCTTGGTTTTTAGCATCGCCGCTCGAAGTGCATGTGCTTTATCCGGGTTCTTTTTCCATTGACGATAAAACTCTGGCATCAGAAATACGGTAGAGTTTTGATCTGAGACTTGCCACAAAGAGACAATAATACTGGGCACACCAGCAGTGATCAACGCTCTGGGGAAGCCCAGCACACCATCTCCAGTAATCCGACCCCTTCC
>CAIVAU010000267.1 GCA_903903925.1 uncultured cyanobacterium | reverse complement strand
TTGGCAACGATTAGAGTGCAACGGCGGGAAACCCTAATGTTGTTGGGCGAAAACCCTAGTTTGAAGCCTTATCTTGAAGAAGCACTACAGAACGCCTATACAAACGGGAGGGATTTAGCATCAGGAGAAACGAACTTGCCATTCTCAAGGTTTCCAAATGAATGTTTGTACACATTAGAAGAAATTCTCAGCGATCGCTTCTATCCTGGTGCGCCTGTGACGGATGACCTCATGAAATGATTGTTACTTGGCGAGACTGCAAGTAATACATTTTGAAGTGCGGAATGTGGGTTATTTGGTGGGTAGGGGGGTTATAGCAATATAATCCTGCTACCTGACTACGATGATCCCTTATAGGAATTAATTGAAATGCTTCTCTGTCAATTTTTCTACAAGCTCTGCAAGTTTTTGCGCGAAGATATATCTTGTTAATCTACCCTGCACAACTCAACTGTTCGCCGTTAAATTTATGAAATCCTATCTAGCCGCCGCTGTTCAAATGACTAGTGTGCCCAATCTGCAAAAAAATTTGGCACAAGCAGAGGAATTAATCGATCTTGCGGTACGTCAGGGGGCTCAATTGGTTGGGTTGCCCGAAAACTTCCCGTTTATGGGAGAAGAAGATGACAAACGAGCTCAAGCCGATGCGATCGCATCTGAAACTGAAAAATTCCTCAAAACAATGGCGCAGCGCTTTCAAGTTACCATCTTAGGAGGTGGTTTTCCAGTTCCCGTCAACAACACGGGTAAAGTCTACAACACTGCCTTACTGATCGACCTTAACGGTCAAGAACTTGCTCGTTACCTCAAAGCGCACCTATTTGATGTTAACGTTCCCGATGGTAACACTTATCGCGAATCCAATACGGTCATGGCTGGTACGCTACTACCTCCTGTCTATTCCTCGAATGAACTTGGAAATATTGGAATTTCTGTATGCTACGACGTCCGCTTCCCCGAACTTTACCGCCACTTGTCATCTAAGGGAGCAGATGTTATGTTTGTACCCGCTGCTTTTACTGCCTACACCGGCAAAGACCACTGGCAAGTTCTACTACAAGCGCGTGCGATTGAAAACACCTGCTATATCATTGCTCCCGCACAAACCGGACTCAACTATGCCCGTCGCCAAACTCACGGACACGCTATGATTATCGACCCTTGGGGAACGATTTTAGCAGATGCTGGCGAACAGCCAGGAGTTGCGATCGCAGAAATCAACCCAGCAAGGCTTGACCAAGTCCGTCGTCAAATGCCCAGTCTGCAACATCGAGTATTTTAATCCCTATCATGGTTGCTGACGGTTGACAGTTGACGGTTAACTGTCAACCGTCAACGACTACCAATGTTCTGAAAAATCAAGTATGAAACTCATTCCTAAAAATCCTATTCTAGACTACAAATTTCTGAATCGCTGCGATCTTGGCAAGTGTCAAAGTTTCATCGCCAGCCTGATGTTAGTATCTTTAGTTGTCTATAGTTTTTTCCAAGAATCTCCAAAAATTGCTGTTGCGAAATCCCACACTATAAATCCAGCTACACCAAAAAACTTTTCTCCAACTGATGAACCTTGTAGTAACAATCCGGGGGTACAGCAGCAGGTTTCTAGTTTAGCAAACATGACGGTCGTGGCATCAACTTGGGTAGGTCAGCCTGATTTGGGTGTCCAGAATCTTGTTGAAACCCTCGCACCCTATGTATTTGCTTACCTGAATCGTAGCCCTTGGCCAAATATTAATCAACGGGCAAAGTTGGCAAGAGTACCCATACTCATGTACCATGACATCTTGCCGCAAAAACAAGTCTTTTTTGATGTGACGCCTAATGAATTAGAACAGCATTTCCAGATCCTAAAGGATCAAGGTGTCACTCCTATAAGTCTTGACCAACTCATGACTCATTTGCAAACAGGACTACCGCTTCCCGAAAAACCGGTTCTGCTGACATTTGATGATGGTTATGAAGGGCACTACGAGTATGTTTATCCACTCCTGCAAAAATACGGTTATCCTGCTGTCTTTTCAGTTTATACTAATGGTATAGGTAAGAACACGGGTCGAAATCATGTCACATGGGAACAACTGAGGCAAATGGCAGCCAATCCCTTAGTGACGATCGCATCTCATAGTGTCAGTCATCCAGATGATTTAAGAGTGATGCCAGATGCGCAATTGCAAACAGAAGTCATGGAATCTAAGCGTCTCTTAGAGACAAATTTAGGGATTCCCATCCGCTACTTTACTTATCCGGCTGGAAAATATGATGAGCGCGTTGCACAATCAGTTTATACCGCAGGATATCAGTTGGCACTCACGATGAGTGATGTGGATGAGCGATTTGCAGGGGCTTCAGACAGTTTATTGGCAGTTTCCCGTTTTGGGCAATCAAAATTAAAGGATGCGATCGCTGAAGCTTGGGGAGGACCCGCCTTACCACAGTTGAAACTCGGCTTGGACTTTACCAGTCCGATTCAACAGACGGAAACGACTATCGACAAAATTTCCTTGATCCTGATCTCAGGAGGAAAACCGATAACCATCCACGCTAACAGTCGTTATCAGGTTCCAGAAATTTTGGCCAGGAGTGGTACCAATGCTGTAGCTGCTGTAGACGGGGGTTTCTTTTCTATGAAACTCTTAAATTCTAATGTCATGATTGGGCCAGTTTTGAGCCAAGTCACAAACCAATTTATTCCGGGCGATCGCAATGATCTGCCAAAACTAGCTGGACGCCCACTAGTACTCATTAGTCCCCAAGCAGTACGTTATATTCCTTTTGACCCTCTCAAGCATAACACCCTACAGGGAATACAAGCCGAGATGCCCGACGTCACTGATGCTTTTGTTGCAGCAGCATGGCTAGTGAAAAATGGTCAACCTCAAGAACCAAGTACCTTTAAAGGTCTGTATGGTTTTGACCAAGCCCGTTATCGAGCTTTTTGGGGCGTTAACCAAGCCGGAGTTCCTACTATCGGTGTTTCTCGGGGAAATACTGACGCTGTATCTTTAGGTGCAGCGCTGGTGAAAGCTGGATTACAGGATGCGGTGATGGTAGATTCAGGACAGAGCACATCCTTGGTTTACAAGGGGAAAATTTTAGTCAGTCATACTCCTCGTCCTGTGCCTCATGCTGTGGCACTTATAGGAGACGAGTCAACAAATAATAACACCAATTGCACTGTGGCGGTCAATAAAATGAAAAACCGGGGAACCTAAGTACCACCCGGCTAAGTCAACCTGATTAGAGAATCCTCAGTGACATAGGGACACCGCACTGCTGTGTCCCTATTTACTTAATTTATTTGGGGATTGGCGATTGGGCCAGATCCTACCCAGTCCCCAGTCCCCAATAATTACACAACGGCAGTTTTCTTCGTCACAGCACTAAGTTCGCCCTTAGCATACTTAGCTGCAAATTCATCTAGAGAAACCTGCTTGATCTTGCTAGCATTGCCAGCAGAACCAAATTGTTGATAGCGATCGCTACAAACCTTCTGCATATACTTGATGGAAGGCTTGAGGAAGTGACGAGGGTCAAATTCCTTGGGATCGGCTGCCAAAGCTTCACGCACAGCAGCAGTAATTGCCAGACGGTTGTCTGTATCAATATTTACCTTACGCACACCGCTCTTGATGCCTTTTTGGATTTCTTCCACCGGTACACCGTAGGTTTCAGGAATTTGACCGCCATACTTGTTAATCAAGGCAAGCAAATCTTCAGGTACAGAAGAAGATCCGTGCATAACCAAGTGGGTATTGGGCAAACGGCGGTGAATTTCTTCAATGCGGCTGATTGCCAAAATTTCTCCAGTCGGCTTACGGGTAAACTTGTAAGCACCGTGGCTAGTACCAATAGCGACCGCCAAAGCATCTACCTGAGTTTGCTCCACAAAGCTGACTGCTTCGTCTGGGTCAGTCAGCAACTGGTCGTGGGAAAGCTTACCTTCCGCACCGTGACCATCTTCTTTATCGCCCATCCCTGTTTCTAGAGAACCCAAGCAACCCAGTTCGCCTTCGACGCTAGCGCCTACAGAGTGAGCTACTTTCACCACTTCACGGGTGACGTTGACATTGTACTCGAAGCTCGCAGGAGTTTTGGCATCCTCTTCCAGCGAACCGTCCATCATCACGCTGGTAAAACCATTACGAATCGCGGAATAGCAGGTTGCAGGGCTATTACCATGGTCTTGGTGCATGGTAATGGGAATATGAGGATAGGTTTCCACTGCAGCCAAAATCAGGTGACGCAGGAAGTTTTCGCCAGCGTACTTACGAGCGCCGCGAGAAGCTTGCAAAATCACAGGGCTATTTGTCTCTTGAGCAGCCTGCATGATTGCTTGAATCTGCTCCATGTTATTAACGTTATAGGCTGGGATGCCGTAACCGTTTTCAGCCGCGTGATCCAACATCAGCCGCATTGGTACGAGCGCCATAGAGTCCTCCTAATATAGTAGTCAGCTAATCGATATGAGATCGGCGTGATAATTACGCTAATCTTAAGACTTTTTCCAACATATAGGAAATTATAACTATTGATGTTTACCTATGCTGAAAAAGTTTATCTAAAATGAGTGATGGGGAGTGGAGAATGGGTCGCCCGGGATTCGAACCCGGAACTAATCGGTTAAAAGCCGAGTACTCTACCGTTGAGTTAGCGACCCATTGTTTGTTTATCGCAACTCCGAATACTCTAGCATAAAGATCTAGGATTGTGTACAGGGATTTAGAAAAAATTTGCCACGAGGCGTACATTTGCCTGCAAATCGGACCCTGGTTGCAGAACAGTTAAGTTTTCTCCTGTGTTGAGAGCGTTGCGACCAGCACTCCACGGTTCGAGACAGTAAAAGTCTTTGCCCTTAACCGTCCAAAACACCAGAGTGGAGAAGACTTCATCATAATCCAAAGTTAATTCTAGCCGACGGCTGTTGTCAACCACAACAGCAGATGTACGGTTAAGTTGCTTAAACGCTACATCAATTTCATCTTGGCTAAAATCAAAATTGCCGTTGAAGGGGTGAATTTCCTTTGCTCCCTTGTCTTGGTAATAACTAGAGGGAATTTCTATCTCTAGCTGGGTTTTATCAAGCACCGAAAAGTAAGGATGGAACCCAAAAGAAAAGGGCATTGGCTCAGAGGAGAGATTGGTATAATGCTGCTGAATCTCTAAGGTATTGCCTTGTAAGTGGTAGGTAAAAGCCACTTTAAAGTCAAAAGGATAAACTTCTCGTGTTTGCTCGTTGCTTTCCAGGGTTACGGTCAGGCGATCGCTTTCTTGATTGACTAACTCCCAAGGCAATTCACGGGCAAAGCCGTGTTGTTTAAGAGTGTATTGCTTACCATGAACAGTGTAAGTATTGTCAGGTAAGTTCCCACAAATCGGGAACAAAATCGGAACTCCACCTCTGACACTCAACTGAGGATTAGCAAGGCGTTCCTCATCCAAATAAAAAATTTCTTGTCCTTGTACCCGCCAACTGAGGATAATACCGCCTCTTTCTGGTAGAACCTCTAGCCGGGACTGATCTGTTTGTAGGTGAAGTTTATTCATAATGAGCATGGGGTAAGGGAGCAGGGAGCTTTCTAAGAGGGAGCAGGGAGCTTTCTAAGAGGGAGCAGGGAGCAGGGAGCAGGGAGCAGGGGGAATTATCAGTCTTTCATTGCCCAATGCCCAATGCCCAATGCCCAATGCCTATATTTTATTCGTCTTCGGCGAAGATAAAGCGATACAACTCGCTTTTATCTGGTTCGGGACTACTTTCGGCAAATTTTACAGACTCATCTATCAGCTGCTGCACTTGACGCTCAATAGCTTTGAGAGCCTCCGTTTCCACTATATTTTGCTCAACTAGATATGCAGCAAAATTCTTAATTGGGTCACGGGCAAACCAGAATTCTTTCTCCGCTTTGGAGCGCATTTCATCTGGGTCTGCTAGGGAGTGACCTCGGAAACGGTAGGTCAGTGCTTCAATTAATGTTGGGCCTTCTCCTTTGCGGGCACGGGCTACAGCTTCTTGTGCCACTGCTCGCACTGCCAGTACATCCATACCGTCTACTTCCACACCTACCATATCAAATACGCTGGCTTTTTTATAGATTTCTGGCTGGGAAGTTGCCCGTTCGTGAGCCATGCCGATCGCCCACTTATTATTTTCCACCACAAAAATTATTGGCAGTTTCCACAACGCTGCCATATTCAACGTCTCAAAAAACTGCCCGTTATTACAAGCTCCATCACCAAAAAAGCAAGCCGTCACTTGGTCAGCGTTTGCATCGCCCAACGCCTCTCGGCGGTACTTAGTTTGAAAAGCTGCCCCAGCTGCTACAGGAATTCCCTCAGCCACAAAAGCATAACCACCAAGCAAGCGATGTTCAGCAGAAAACATGTGCATTGAACCACCGCGACCTTTACTACAACCCGTAGCTTTGCCAAATAACTCTGCCATAACCTCTTTTGGCGGTACTCCCGCACTCAGGGCATGAACGTGGTCGCGGTAGGTACTACAAACAAAATCTTCACCCGGTCGCATTGCTCCATTGATCACTCCAGTAGAAACGGCTTCTTGACCGTTGTACAGGTGTACAAAACCAAACATTTTTCCCCTATAGTACATTTCGGCGCACTTGTCTTCAAAGGTACGCCCTAAAACCATATCTTCGTATAACCGTAACCCTTCTGCTTTCGTTAGTTGTGTTTTTGCTGGGTCAAATGTAGGTAACGTGCGTTCTTGAACCATATTTCTGAGTATCCCTGTCGTATGACTGAAAGTTCCTATTTTAGATATTTGATCTGGGAGTAGCGGTAAGTGTGGGTTTAATCGTAAGCAGATTCTCATTCTCATTAAGAGATTACCAATGAAAATGACAAGATTTCTGCATATTTATTAACAATTAAAAAATATCGCTGAAAATCTGAAAAAATTACCTAGAAATCATTCCGATCAAACTTTATTTATGATATAATTATGTTCGCTCACTAGGAGCAAGCTTACCTGAAAGAGTTCTAGACTGCGACGCGCATTCACTCGTTCGTTTTTTCGACTTTGTCTATTGACGCATGGGTTTCAAACGTATCGCGAGGTCTAGATGATTTTTTTACTTATATCTCGCCACTGATTTTGAATACAAAATAGAGTTGGAGGCGAGGGCGCGGAATAGCTAAACCAGCAGCAGGGAATGGTCAAGCCAGACCTAATAGAAAAGAATTATAAAAAAATATGCTGCAAGCACAACCCAAGGTGCAGTGAGTGCTGTATGGTGTCGAAGGCTGATGGCAGGTCTGTTAAGCCTCAAGATATCAAAAATTACAGAAAAAAGCCGGATGCTTTCAAAAGTTAAGGCAAAAATAAGTAATACAGTAAGACTATCTCTTTGGAGAGGCACAAGTTAAAGTTGTTGCAGTTCACACTTGTAGTGTAAAGCCCATAGGTTATTATCATGGCACGGTTTAGCAGACCTGGAATGCTCTAGGAAAATTATGTTGATCACGCTGCAGGGGAAGTAGACTGTGCGAATTCCGCTAGATTACTACCGAATTTTAGGACTACCGTTGGCGGCAAGTGATGAACAATTGCGCCAAGCATACAGCGATCGCATTGTGCAGCTGCCGCGACGTGAGTATTCCCAAGCAGCAATTACGTCTCGCAAACAACTTATAGAAGAAGCGTACGTGGTTTTATCAGATCCAAAAGAACGCAAAGCTTACGATCAGCTTTACCTTGCCCATGCTTATGGCTCTGATGGTGTTGATGCTAAAGTAGCGGTTGAAAGTCGCAGCGTTGGCAACAACAGAGATGTTGAGGAACGTAATCTCAGCATTGAAATCTCTCAAAATGAATTAGTTGGTGCTTTACTGATTCTGCAAGAGCTTGGGGAATACGAACTGATACTGAAACTTGGTCGTCCCTTTATTGTCAATAAAAATGGTGTAGCAGGTGTCCAGTCAAGCACCAGACTGATAAGCGAAGAAGCCGCTGATCGTCCTGACATTGTTCTCACGGTCGCCCTAGCATGTTTGGAACTAGGTCGCGAGCAATGGCAGCAAGGTCACTACGAAAATGCTGCTATTTCCCTGGAAACTGGCGAGGAACTCTTATCACGGGAAGGTTTATTCCCCAGCGTTCAGGGCGAAATCAGAGCAGATCTTCACAGGTTACGACCCTATAGAATACTGGAGTTAATCGCACTACCAGAAGAAAAGGTGGCTGAGCGATCGCAAGGGTTACAACTATTACAGGATGTCTTAGACGAGCGCGGTGGCATTGATGGTAATGGAGATGACCAATCTGGTTTGAACATAGATGACTTTCTCCGGTTCATCCAGCAATTGCGCAACTACTTAACAGTAGCAGAACAACACCAATTGTTTGAAGCCCAAAGCCAGCGTCCCTCCTCTGTCGCCACGTACTTGGCAGTTTATGCCTTAATAGCACGAGGATTCGCCCAACGTCAACCCGCTTTGATTTATCAGGCAAAGCAAATGCTGACTCGTCTGGGTAAACGCCAAGATGTTCATCTAGAACAGTCACTATGTGCCCTTCTGCTAGGGCAAACAGAAGTTGCAACCCGTGCCTTGGAACTGAGTCAGGAATACGAAGCCTTAGCTTTTATTCGAGACAGTTCTCAAGAATCTCCAGATCTTTTGCCGGGACTATGTTTATACGGGGAACGCTGGTTACGAAACGAAGTGTTTCCACACTTTCGAGATTTGGCTGGTGAGCAAGCCTCTCTAAAAGATTATTTTGCGGACCCACAGGTACAAGCTTATTTAGAAGCTTTGCCAATAGAGACCCAAAAAACTCATGAATCGACCTTAACCAACAGCCAGTCTTTTCCCTCTACACAAACAAGCAATCCCCGTCGCCCTAGCAACGTGAATGCGGTTCCCCAACAACCCCATCATCACAAAACAACTGAGAAAAGACCAGAATATCCCAACATTTCGCCACCTAACTTTCCCAAAGCCCCCCCTGCTTCAACTGATTGGAATCCACGACCAGAAACTCCGGCGACACCGATGTCAACTGCCCAACGCATAAGCAGAGGCAACCACAACTTGAATGGCAAAACATCCCATGCACCTCCTCAAACCCCAAACCCAAAACAGAGGAGGCGTAAACGCCCTCCAGCTAGTAGCTTAGAGCAGCGTGCTGTGGATAATCGTCGGAATGTGGCTCATCGTCAGCGACCTTCTGTCCGTATACCAGCAGCGCAAGTGCGTCTAGTGTGGACAGCGTTTGCCTCTTTGGCAGGTATACTCGTATTGTGGCTGTTAATCACAACAACTTTTGGATGGATAAAAAATTTGTTTTTCTCCTCACCATCCATGCAAGGTGAACAGTTGTTTATAGAGATCAATCAACCACTCATACCCATTCCTGATCCCAATAACAAACCGCAATTACCAACAGGACCTCTGACAGAGAGTACTGCAAAGGAAGTGATTCAAACTTGGCTACAGACAAAAGCTGCTGCTTTAGGACAAAAGCATGACATGAGTAGTTTAGATCAAATTTTAGTTAGTCCAGCCTTGTCTCAATGGCGGTTAATTGCTCAGCAGGATAAGGCAGAAAACCGCTATCGGTCCTACGAACATAGCGTGAAAGTTGAATCTTTAAATCCAAATCCGACGGATCAGAACCGCGTTGCTGTGGAAGCTTCAGTGACCGAAGTCACAGAGTTTTATGAGAACAGTCAGATGAAGAAAAAATCTGGTCAAGAAAAACTGCGAGTCAAGTATGATTTGGTTCGTGTCGGAGACGTGTGGCGTATTCGGGAGATGGCGGTGAGTAGGGAGTAGGGAGCAGGGAGCAGGGAGCAGGGGAGCAGGGAGCAGGGAGCAGGGAGCAGGGAGCAGGGAGCAGGGAGCAGGGAGCAGGGAGCAGGGAGTAGGGAGCAGGGAGCAGGGAGCAGGGAGCAGGGAGCAGGGAGCAGGGGAGTAGAGGGGCATAAGGCAATTGGCTCTTGTGTAGTGGGAAGAGTTATCTCTGACTATGCCCGATTCCTCTGCCCCTCTGCTCCCTACTTATGTCATCAAATCCTGACATAAATCCCTTTTGGATCGCTCCCAGGACTAGTAATAAGTCAAAATGTCAGAGAATCATGACATATTGATCCCCGGAGGGCTGATAAATTCGTCAAAAGAACGAAAGTGTGTGTGAGACCCCCTTGATCCCTGAGTAAGATTACCTGTTAATATTTAGTTACAAACAAGCCCTCCACTCCCAAAGCAAAATGCAGATTCCGGCATAGCAGGGAATTGAAAGGGAGTACCCTTACTAAAAAAACACACTTAAAAAGTCTATAAAACCAGGAGTCAGGAATAAGAAATTCATCTGGGGTTGTTGACAAACAATGAACAACATTTTAACCAGGGGATATCATTCACTTTTCAAACGACTGGATGGAGGCAAAATTCATGGCAAAAGAACGCCCACCGCTAGAAGAGATGACCTTACGGCAACTGCGTAAGGTAGCCAGCGAATATAGTGTCTCTCGCTATAGTCGAATGCGCAAGTCGCAATTACTGGCATCAATTCAAGAAGTTGAGCGCAGCAAAAATTCTGTTAATCAATCTCGTTTGTTGGAGGGACAGGAAACCGTGGAAGCAGCAAAATTTGAGTTAGGTCAGGTAGACCGTACTGCTGGTATTCTCACTGATGTAGATGAAGGGCTCCCAGAGTTACCAAATGGCTATGGTGATAGCCGCATTGTATTGATGCCTCGTGATCCACAGTGGGCTTATACTTACTGGGATGTGCCTAACGAGCACAAGGAAGAACTGCGTCGCCAAGGGGGACAACAGTTAGCACTGAGGATTTATGATGTTACTGACATCAACATAGATCTCCAAAGCGCTCACAGCATACAGGAATATCCTAGCGATGAACTAGCACGGGAATGGTATTTGCCAGTTCCGGTGAGCGATCGCGACTATATCATTGACATCGGCTACCGTTGTGCTGATGGACGCTGGTTAGTATTGGCTCGTTCTGCGAGAGTACACGTTCCTCCTGTCTATCCTTCCGATTGGATTGAGGATGTCTTCATCACGGTGAACGTTGAAGAAGATTTGCGCGGTAAAACTATATACGAACTAGTTCCCCCTACGAAGAAGGTAACGCCAACCACTGCTACTAGCAATGGTAGCGTCAGCGTCAGCTCCAACCCTAACCCGATTTACGACGAAATCTTTGGCTTAGCTGAATCTGCGGAAGCCCAACGGGTTGCTGGTTCTCTGTTTGGTTCTATGCAACACGTTCCTGGTTCTGGATCTGCAATTCCAGAGCAAGCTGTCAGTTCCTATATCTTCCCCTCAGGTGTGGGGATGTGGGCAGTTCCTAACGTATCTGGTTTAACCATGTCCGGTGTAGGAATGTCTGGTGTTGGTTTCTCTGCTTCCGGTATACCCAATCGTCCGCGCCAGTTCTGGTTAATTGCTGATGCTGAACTGATTGTCTACGGTGCTACGGAACCCGATGCGACTGTAACGATTGGCGGTCGTCCAATTAAGCTGAATCCAGATGGAACTTTCCGATTCCAAATGTCATTCCAAGATGGTTTGATTGACTATCCAATTCTGGCTGTTGCTGTTGATGGTGAGCAAACACGGTCAATTCACATGAAGTTTAACCGTGAAACACCATCTCGTAATACTAATACGAAAGAAGAAGCTGTTGTTGAATGGCTGTCTTAATTTTGGATTTCGGATTTTAACCGCAGATGTAGACGCCCCAAGGGCGGCTTCCCGGGGGGTAGGCAGATGAACGCAGATAATTTTCTATTTTATCTGCGTTCATCTGCGTTTATCTGCAGTGGTATCGACAGAAGCGATCGCTTGTTTGTGGGGAGATGAGCGATCGCTTTATACTATAACTCCCGGTCAAATAAATTTAATTTTATGTATGCCAGCTAAAGATTTATTTCATAATACAGTTAAAATAGCTCTTGAAAAGGATGGATGGAAAATTACTGACGAGCATCTATTTATTCAAGTTGAGGATGTTGATTTTTACATAGACTTAACAGCAGAGCGAATTTTAGCTGCTGAAAAAACTGGTAAAAAAATAGCAGTAGAGATAAAATCTTTTTTAGGAGCTTCAGATATAACTGAATTTCACTTAGCTCTTGGTCAATGTCTCAACTACCGTTCAGCATTAAGGTTGACCGAACCTGATCGGATTTTGTATTTAGCCGTTCCGGTAGATGTTTACGATGAATTTTTTAGCCGGAAGTTTATTCAAAGAATTATTGGCGAATATCAACTAAAACTACTAATCTTTAACCCAGAACAAGAGGAGATTGTTATATGGAAAGGCTGAATTACAAAGAAATAGTCCAAAACATTCTGGAAGGTCACGCAAAAAATCGCTCAAATAGTCAGACAGAAGTTAAATTGATATTTGATACGGAGCGCGATCGCTATCAAGTTCTTAATATTGGTTGGCAAGAGCTAACGCGAATATTTGGTTGTATTATTTACGTAGAAATTAAAGATGGCAAAATTTGGATCGAACGCGATGGAACGGAAGTCGGAGTGGCGAATGAATTAGTAGAAGCTGGAGTTCCTAAACAAGATATAGTTTTGGGTTTTAAAGCCCCATATAAACGGAAATTTACTGATTTTGCTGCTAGTTAAAGCACGTAGATCTCACTTAGAGATTAAGTGAGAAAATAATAAAGTTGTGAAGTTTGAGACGAGGAAACGTACTCACAAAACAGGTCGAATGCGAATAAAAAAAAGGGGCTTATTATATATTTTAATAATCTTGCTTGTATTCTTATTTAGTTGTCAAGGAATTCAAGAAAGTTCAATCACAAAAACAATAAAAACTTGTTCTGAGCAGGGGAAAAAATTTAGTATAGAATTTTTAAAAACTAATAACCACGGTGATAAAGATGAAAGAGGCATCAATCATGTAATTATTTTTAATCCAAAATCGGAGGCACTAGATTTCAAGGTTAATGTCGGTTTATCACATAAGCTATATTCTAAAGACAATAGAGGTAAGCTACGTCAAGAATATGTACCTAAACAGTTTCATGAACTCATTGCTGACGAGAATTCAATTCTGAACGGACAAGCACCGTTGGCAGCGATTAATGCTGATTATATAGGTACTGATAATAAACCTCAAGGCTTGAATATTTCTCGGGGAGTGGAGTATTCAGGAATATTTAAAAGTAGGCGTTCCTCCTTTGGGATATCAGGAGGAGAACCCAAGCACCGCAAAGCTACCATCCAAATGGGGAAAAGGAATGATGCTATTTTCAATTACAACTTAGTGGGTGGTAATGGTAGATTTTATCGTGATGGTAAGTTTAAAGATATTTGTCAAGACTTGGGAGAAAATGCCTGTAAACAGGAAACTAATCGCTCTATGGTGGCGATCGCTGATAAAGGTTATGTCATTCTTCTAGT
This sequence comes from uncultured cyanobacterium, assembly GCA_903903925.1. Taxonomy (GTDB): domain Bacteria; phylum Cyanobacteriota; class Cyanobacteriia; order Cyanobacteriales; family Nostocaceae; genus Stigonema. The sequence goes on along the minus strand of CAIVAU010000267.1, from coordinate 53,683 downwards.
TAATGATGCTAAAGCTAATTCAAATATTGAGCTATCCCAAGTCAATCAAGAGCTTTTGCCAGACATGTTTGATGATGTTCTTGAAGGTATTGCTCGGAATAATTGTTTAGGTAAAATAAAAGAGGGGATGTTATTTGATGGAGGTCTATCTCCTGGATTGTATTATAACAATAAAATCTATGTGGAAAACCCTGGACCAATTGGTTCGGTATTTTTGATTTACAAGAGAATAAGTGAAAATGACAGGGAAACCAGTAGCAGAAATGACAGTGGAAGAGCTAAAAGTATTAATGAATTCAGTGTTCGATGAGCGGATAAGTGCAATGAAAGCTAGCCTTTTGCAAGAAATTGCGGATTTAATTGAGAGCAAGGGGAAGAGAGATCGAGTTCTGATAGACCAAAATACTCACGTACTTCCCGAAAGAACGAAAGAAGAACAACGCGAGATCAATCAAGCTTTAATTCAATGGTATCGTAAGTGGGCAGAAGAGGGAGACGAAGAGGAGCAGCGAGAGACTCTTGAATATCTACAAAAGGCATTGGATGAAGATCGTCTCTCAAATCGACCGCTATTTCCACAAAGATGAAAGTTTTACTCGATTCTGCTCCGTTAGGAATATTGACAAATCCCAAACCTTCAGATTTAACTCTAGAATGCAGACTTTGGGTGGAATCTTTGTGGTCAAAAAACTATAAGGTAATACTCCCTGAAATAGTAGACTATGAGGTGCGGCGGGAGTTACTACGGGCAAATAAACTGGCAGGTATCAGACGGCTTAATGAATTCAAAGCAAGGTTAGAATATTTGCCGCTTAATACAGCGATGATACTACAAGCTGCTGAATTTTGGGCGGAAGCACGTCGTCAAGGAATTCCTACGGCTGCTCCAAAAGCGTTGGATGGGGATGTGATTTTGGCGGCTCAAGCGCAAGTGATAAATACGGATGACGAAAGGGTGGTGATTGCTACAACAAATGTGAAGCATTTATCTCGATTTGTGAATGCTCGTGAGTGGCAAGATATTGAGTAAGGTTAAGGGGAGCGTTGGAATTCATCACAACTAGTAGCCCTTAATCGTTGATAACCGCGTTTATGGGTAGTCTGCCCTCTGACGACGTACCACACCCGCTGCCCCAGGATGTTGTGGTGAGGTTGAGTAAGAAGATTGGTTTGTGAGTGGCGATAGCCCTTGGGGCACTACTCAAAACTTATCGCTCTTCATCAGTGTAGTGCGCACTATGACGGCTCATGCACTAACGCGGGAGATGCGTTACGAACACTCATTGTAAACAACATATACAGAGGGCACAGACAATGCGCGAAGCCATACAACAATTGGATCGCATCCAACAGTATCCACAGTAGTCGCATTCAGAAATTTTGGGCATAACAATAGTTCATCTGTTCACTTATCTTTTAGGAGGGGAATATGCAAAAGACACCAAAATCCCAAAAATTTGAACAGCTTAAGCATATTGTGGCTATAGTTACGATTACTGGTATCATTACTAGCAGTATATACCAAGTAATCACTCTCGCCTTTCTAATTATTGATCACATACTAGGGCAAGCGCATCTCAAATGCTATTAATATGACTAACATTTATGTATTGTAAGCATTTCCGTTCTTTTAGACTGCAATACAGGATAATGGTGAAGTTAGCGTAACAATTATCCTGTCGCTTCTTAACACGCCCACCCTGCTCCAAGACAAAATCAGACGAAACATTGAGCGATCGCAGTGGAACACTCAAAGCGCTACGCTAGAGGCTGAAGCAAAAAAAGCCTATGATACCTTCACAAATCGCCGATATACTGACCGAATTATTTGGTGCAGCGTCTGTCAATGCTGTTACACCCGGTTCCTGGCAAGTAGAAACCTCTACCTCTCGGCTATTGGTTATTCTTTCAGACGATGAAACTTGGCTACGAGTTCTAATCCCCATTGTACCAGTACAAGAAGCCCTACCTTTTTTAGAACAGTTCCTAGAAGCAAACTTTGATGATACTCAGGAAGTACGCTACGCTGTACATCAAAGCGTATTGTGGGGGGTATTCCACCATAAATTCAGCAGTTTGGTTGTAGAAGATTTTCGGGATGCGATCGCCCAACTGCTTTCCCTATCTGAGATTGGTTTAGATGATGCTTTTAATCGGCTAATAGAAAGCCGTATCCGGCAAATTATCTTAGCTGCAAAGCAGCAAGGTCAATCCCTACAAGCCACTATGCAAAGCCTAGAACGCTTCTATGCAGAAGGATTACTGGGTGAAATCGATCAAACCCCACAGGTACAGCAAGAAGTTTTAGCTGCTTGGCGGCGTCAATTAGAACGCCTGTGGAATGAAATAGAAATTTAAGAAAATTGTTAGTGGTTACTGGTTAGTGGTTAGTAGGAAAAAACGCCAAACACCAAACACCAAACACCAAACAACTAACAACTAACAACTAACACCCAACACCCAATACTATGAATATCATTGAAATTTTGAAAGAAGACTATCAAAGATTTCCAGTTAATCAGACTTATAGCATCTACGCTGAAGATGTTTATTTTCAAGATCCACTCAACAAATTTCGTGGCGTTGATCGGTACAAGCAGATGATTAAACTCATCGAAACTTTGTTTATCGACATCAAAATGGACTTGCACAGTATTCAGCATTTGGGAGACACAATTAAAACTGAGTGGACACTTAGTTGGAATTTCCTCCTTCCCTGGAAACCACGAATTATAATTTCTGGCTGGAGTGAATTACGCCTTAACTCCCAAGATATGATTGTTTCCCACATTGATTATTGGAACTGTTCCCGATTGGACGTACTGAAGCAGCATTTATTCCCGGCAAAGATCATGTAATTGGGAGATGAAAGGAAGATGATGGCTTTGTCTAGTTTCAAGAAAATACTGGTCGGTGGTTTCCAGTAGACGGAAAAGGACTATGAGTAATAAATGTGGATCTTAGAGGAATAAATTTCTATTTGATTTGACTGAGCAAATCGCCAAACTACTCGATCATCGCTATCGATAGATAACCCCACTTCTTCAAATAGGACGAAACGAATAGAAATTAAATCAAGCCAGCCACTTTTTGTGATGTTACCTAATAGGATAATAGCATGACCTCGTAGATTGTGGTCAATTAAAAAGTTCATACCTTTGACTCAAATTTAGCTTTCGCTGCAATGAGTTTCGCTCGAATAGCTTCTGTCCCAGGTTCTGAAGGTTTCGCTGCAATCCGAGCAAATCGTGAACGATTTTGTTCTTCATAATACTGTCGGAGTTCTTCTGCTTCTTGAAGAACAGTCCGATATTCTGCTTCAACTTCTGCACGATGTGCTTGAATGTAAGCTAGAGCAGCGTTTATTTCCTCATCTGTGAGACTTAGCATACTACGAATGAATTTAGGTGGATACTGAGCCATCACATAGTCCATTACATCGTAAAGAGTGATACGAGTACCTGCGATCGTTAGCCCTCGATCTGTACGAATAATAGCTGCTTGTCCGTTTGATGCTAGCGTCATACCCTTAATTCCTTGTCAGTTAATCTCTATGATAAGTCATCGAACAAGGCAAAAGTAAAAAGTAAAAAAAAGACTCATAAAATTGGTTTGATCCCCCTAAATTTATTTATGGACATTATCTTTTTACTTTGTACTTTTATCTTTTTACTTTAATGTATGATCTGTATTCTACAAGAATAGGTTTCAAATAACCTTGCCTTAATGAATCAATCAGGAGACTCCTGACTCCTGACTCCTGACTCCTGATTCCTGACTCCTGACTCCTGGTTTCAAATAACCTTGCCTTAATGAATCAATCAGGAGTACAATAAATAAAAATATATTGTTATGCGTGTAATTTTGTTAACTGGCAAAGGTGGCGTAGGTAAAACCTCTGTAGCTGCCGCTACTGGACTCAGGTGTGCAGAACTAGGTTATCGTACACTAGTTTTGAGTACAGACCCTGCTCACTCTCTGGCAGATAGTTTTGACCAAGAGTTAGGACATGAACCGCGACAAATACGACCAAATTTGTGGGGTGCAGAACTAGATGCGCTGCTGGAACTAGAGGCAAATTGGGGTTCTGTGAAACGCTATATTACCCAAGTCCTACAAGCACGGGGTTTAGATGGAGTACAGGCAGAAGAATTGGCAATTTTACCAGGCATGGATGAGATTTTTGGCTTGGTAAGAATGAAACGTCACTACGATGAAGGTGAGTTTGATGTGTTAATTATTGACTCAGCCCCCACAGGTACAGCACTACGTTTGCTTAGTCTACCAGAAGTGAGCGGCTGGTATATGCGCCGTTTTTACAAACCATTTCAAAACATCTCGGTCGCACTTAGACCGCTTGTAGAACCTTTCTTTAAGCCGATCGCCGGTTTTTCTTTGCCAGACAAAGAGGTGATGGATGCGCCTTACGAATTCTATCAACAAATTGAAGCTTTGGAAAAAGTATTAACTGATAATAGTCAAACTTCGGTGCGCCTGGTTACCAATCCAGAAAAGATGGTGATTAAAGAGTCTCTCCGCGCCCATGCTTATTTGAGCTTGTATAATGTTGCAACAGATTTAGTGATTGCAAATCGCATCATTCCTAACGAAGTCCAAGACCCTTTCTTCCAGCGTTGGAAAGAGAATCAGAAGCAGTACCGCCAAGAAATTCATGAGAATTTCCACCCTCTACCTGTAAAGGAAGTTCCTTTATTTTCTGAAGAAATGTGTGGTTTAGATGCCTTAGAACGTCTCAAAGAAACACTCTACAAAGACGAAGACCCATCACAAGTTTATTACAAAGAAACCACTATCAAAATTGTTCAAGAGCAAAATCAATACAGCTTAGAACTTTATCTACCTGGTATTCCTAAAAAACAGATTCAACTGAGTAAAACAGGTGATGAATTAACTATCACGATTGGAAACCACCGCCGTAACTTAATATTACCCCAAGCGTTAGCAGCACTCCAACCATCAGGAGCCAAAATGGAGGAAGATTATCTTAAGATTCGCTTTGCTAATAGTCAATAGTCATTAGTCATTAGTCGAAAATTTTATCCTATCAGACTGTATATCAACCCCAGTAGTACAACCAGGGTCACAGTTACGTAGGTTATATCTTTCTGTCGTATAAAAGCTAGCAGGGAAAACCCTACTCTGATGACTGGAGTAGCAATGAGTAGCAGTAACCCCAGTTGAATAATGCCACGGCGACGACCCGATGAAACTGATATTTCTACTCCTGTTAGAGTGCGAAACTCTGCTGGTTCTCCTCGAAAAAAATGGTAATTAGGAACTTCAGTTCCATGGCGAATTAAGTACAAAATTCCCCCTACCAAAACTAAAATAGTGGCAAGGATGACTCCGACTCTTAAGAGGTTACCGATGAACTGCTCAAAGCGCCACTCGGACTTGGTACGCTTGCTTGTAGCCATTTTTATATCCTTCCAGTGAGTCCCTTGTAAATCATTTCCAAAGCCAGCACCAAAATGACACCGCTGAAAATATTCCGCAAAAGCTTGACCCTAGATCTGACTAGCACCCGCGCCCCCAATACAGCACCAAACAACACTCCTAGCATCACAGGCATTGCTAATGCGGGGTCAATATAACCTCGTGTCAGGTATATTCCTGCGCTAGCCGCTGCTGTCACTCCAATCATGAAATTGCTAGTAGTTGTGGAAACCTTGAAGGGGATATGCATCATTTGATCCATTGCTAGCACCTTAAGTGCTCCAGAACCAATGCCCAGCAATCCAGAAAGCACACCAGCTAGAAACATCAGTCCAAATCCAAAGGGTACACTACGCACGTTGTAAGACTGCTCTCCTGTTGGAGTTGGATAGGTTCCATTTAATTTCAGACGAGTTGCTAGAGGATCTGGCGCTAAACTATTGTGGTCTTCAGTGCGGGGTTGACGAGATAGGTAAGCTGAGAAAAGCAAAACAATCCCAAACACAATAGCGATTCCTCCAGGAGAAATCTTCTCTGCTACAATTGCCCCACCTATAGCACCAAATGTTGTTGCTACTTCTAAGAACATTCCCAAACGCATATTGGTATAGCCCTCTTTGACATAGGCGGATGCTGCACCACTAGATGTCGCAATTACAGACACTAGAGAAGCACCAATAGCATAGTGAATATCCACTCCAAATATGACAGTTAACAAGGGAACAATGACTACCCCACCGCCCAACCCTGTCAATGCTCCCAAGAATCCCGCACTCAAGGAACCCAAGGATACCAGTAAGGAAAAAACTAAGATATTCATAACGTTATCTACTCAAAGTTTATGGCTTTGAACTTGAAAATGAAGCTTCATTTTATACGGGTTCTTTGGCTTTACTCTAAGAGATTTTATTAAAAAACAGCAAACACTTTAAGTTATCAAATTGATAATTTAAAGTGTTCTCAATACTGCTCGGTTAAGGAAAATAGAGCGTAAAAACAGCGAAATGATGTTCGCGTATTAGATCCTAAAGTAAAGTAAATTTTCCAGAACTTACTTTTTCTGTTTCTCTTAGCCCGTCGCAGGCATCGCCTGTTGCATGTTCAATTAATTTTGCATAAGTACCTATCTAGGCAATGCTTTAGTTTTTGAGCAAGTACCTGTACGTGAGGTTCTTCAATAATAGACAAGTGAGAACCAGGAATAAAATAGATATCTAATCCTGCACTAGTGAGATCTTTCCATCCGAAGTAAGGATCATATTGTACACCGACAGCATCGTCGCGAGCATCCTCTTCAGTACGCAAGAGGGTTATTTGACCAGGGTAAGGTTGAAAGACATATTTTTGCTGAGCTTCGAGGTTAGCTTCCATAACTCTGATGAAGAGTTGATGATTTTCAGATAGTACATTTGTCATATTCAATATATAGTCTGCCGCATGAAAGTAACGCCTGTAAATTTGTGAGAGATAGTAATTGCTGTGTTTGATCCAGCCTGGGGTTTTTTGAGCAAGATACGCAGGTCCGTTTTTGAAAACCTCTTTTAAATGCAAAAACAGTCGTAGGGGAAGTGGTGTTCGTTGGCAAAAACCTGGACGAACACTATCAATCATTGCGAGGACGCCGATTGTGTGACCACTGTTGTGAAGTTGCTGAGCCATCTCGAAAGCAACTATCCCGCCAAAGGAGTATCCAGCTATGTAGTAAGGACCAACTGGTTGAATGAGCTGAATTTGTTGAATATAGTGCGATGCCATGTCTTCAATCCGGGTGAGGGGAACTTGTTTGCCATCTAACCCTACTGGTTCTAGTCCATAAACAGGTTGTTCGGGTCCTAGATACATTGCCAAATTACGGTACACTAAAACCCCTCCACCAAGAGGATGGATACAGAATAAAGGAGGCTTGGAACCTTTTTGTTGAATTGGGACAACAGATGACCAATAATTGTTTGATTGGTTATCCGCTAAATCTGTTAGCTCCCCCTGAAGATCAACAGCTAGCTCTTGTTGCTTGATGGTGTGAGCAAGAGCCTCCACAGTACCTGATTGCAACAGCAAGTTTAACGGAAGTTTCCTGAGAAGTTTCCGTTCTATTTGAGCGAACAAGCGTACAGCTAGCAGGGAATGTCCCCCTAAGTCAAAGAAGTTGTCTTTGATGCCAATAGGTTGGATACCTAGAACTTCCTCCCAAATTGCTACTAACTGCCTTTCTAACTCATTACCAGGAGCAACAAAATTTGATTGCCTTACTGACGTTACTGATTCAGGGGAAGGAAGGGCACTACGGTCTAGTTTTCCGTTTGGCGTCAGGGGAAGATGTGTGAGGAATACAAACAAAGAAGGTACCATGTATTCAGGCAGCTTCTGTTTGAGAAAACTCCGTAGTTCGGTTATTGAAACGGTTTGTGTACTTCCATCTGAGAGTAACTTCGGAACTATATAAGCAATTAGGCTTACGTCCCCAGAGAGAACATCTTTTGCGATCACAACAGTTTGTCTTACACTCGGATGTTGTTCTAGCTGCAACTCAATTTCTCCGAGTTCAATTCGCATCTCTCGAATCTTGACTTGATGATTAAGGCGACCTAAAATTTCGATAGTGCCATCAGATAAGTAGCGAGCTACGTCACCTGTTTTGTAGAGTCGGGTGCTTGAGTCGTTACTAAATGGGTTGGCGATAAATTGCTCGCTAGTCAAATCAGGACAATTGAGATAGCCACGAGCTAGACTTGGACCTGCAACATGTAGTTCACCTTTGTCGTCCGCCAAAACTGGTTGAAGATTGGAATCGAGGATATGAACCTGGGTATGTTCAATACTGTACCCCACGGGTACGTATCCTTCCTCCCGGTCAAATTCTACCGGGATTGGATAGGCACAAACTCCAACAGTTTCTGTCTGACCATAAACATTAACAAGTCGCACAATATTTCCTACTTGAGTGCGGACTCTTTTCAACAGTTGACATGGTAGTAACCCTCCAGAAAAGACGAGCAACCGCAAATTAGAGTTAACAAGTTCTTTGGCAAATGCTTGGTCTGAATTTTCTAAAGCCTGAAGTCCATGATGCCAAACTGATTGCACCGTATCAAAGACTGTTACCTGCTGATTGACAATTAACTCGAACAGCAACAGCGGATTTCTTGTTTGTTCATAATTGGCAAGGATAATTTTACTTCCTTGAGATAGTGGCAGTATCAATTGCCTGACAGAGGAAGAAAATGAGAAAGATGCCGTGTGGAGATACACATCATCTGTCTGAATCTCCAACACTTTGTTGATTGAGTGAAGATAATGCCCGACATTACTGTGAGTAATTTGCACACCTTTGGGTTTTCCTGTCGAACCCGATGTATACATCACATAGGCAAGATGCTGAGACCTTACCCGACTAACTGGATTTTCTAGACTCTGTGTGGCAATCAGATGCCAATTTGTGTCAAGACAAACTACTCGTGAATCATCCTCAAAAAGCTCATTGACTAAGTGCTGATCAGTTAATACCAACGATAAGTCAGTATCCGATAATATCAAAGCCAAGCGAGAGCGTGGATACTTCGGATCTAATGGTACATACGCTCCTCCTGCTTTAAGTATCCCCAACAAACCTACTATCATCTCCAAGCTGCGTTCAACACAAATACCCACTGGCATTTCAGGTTCTACTCTCAATTTCTGCAAGTAGTGTGCTAGTTGATTCGCCCTCTGATTTAGCTGGTTGTAGGTAATGTGTTGTTCTCCCAATACTACTGCTACCCTATCAGGTGTGTACTCCACCTGTTTCTCAAACCACACATGAATGCAATTATTTATCTGGGTGTTACTAATGTCCTTAGAGGATTTTTCCATAATTGCTACAGTTTGAATTTTCATGCATAATCACCTAAGTATTTCAAGAAGGCAGAAGTATAAATTTTATTATTAATCGCACTTGAGAAAAATATCAGTAAATTTTCTGTAAAAATTCGACTCTAATTTGTAAGTATTTGTGATGATAGGGAAGTAGTGGTAAGGCTCAAACCGTTGCTGAATTTGCGTTGTAGCAATAAGCTATACGTATACATAAAGTAATATTTAAGATATGTATTTTATGTCCGGACACTAAAATTTATCTTTTTGTTGTCTTCAAAAAGCTTATTGGGAAACAATACTGCTCGGTTAAGGAAAACAGAGAAATCATGTTCGTGTATTAGATACGAAAATGAAGTGGATTTTCCAGAACTTACTTTTTTTCTAGTGGTCTGTCAAATTCATTTTGATCGGTTGGTAGTGCGAGCATCTTGCTCGCTCACGAAGCGAGCTACCCATCAATTTAATCTTGACAGTCATTACTAGAAGTACCAAAACTGAAATATTTCCGGAATAAGAATAATATCCTTTGTATAATTAGATGTGAGTTTACAATTAGGAATTTGGCAACTTTCCCTCTTCGATGCATTCTGCTTTAAGAAGAGCTAAACTTTCAGTCTCAAAAACAGCACAAGATTTCATCAGCTTTGACAGAACTGGTACACCTAAGTGCTGTAGCTTGGCGATCGCCGTATTTGCCGCTGGCTGATATTGTTTAATCCATTTATTGTCAGCTATATACTCTGGTTTAAAGGCAGTACGCTCCAAAAGCCAGAACTTGACACCATATTTACGCATAAAGCCAATCACTTGGTTAAGATCTTGACTGTACTGAGCATTGATCAGGTCAATGGCTCGTTGGCGAAACTGAGCATAGTATTTTGTATGGAAGGGCAAAGCATACTCGCTTCCTACTAAAGTTGACCGTTGGGCAAAAACTGGTATATTGTTTGCTTCCCCTGCTAAGGACGCAACAAGACTATCTTGTGGTTGTTGTTGCAAGAATTGATATAATCCTGGAACTCCGCCGACAACATAGGGGGTTTTGGGAAAAACTTTCAAACAGCTTGGGTACAATATCAGTACTGCTCCCACGAGAGATGCTGTCCCCAAAGTTAAAAACTGTCGCTCTCTTTGACGTGATTTGGGTGATTGTTCTAACCAATGGAAAGCTGCATCTAGTATTAGAGTCAGTGCCATTCCAGCGGCAAGGGCAAATACTATCTTGAAGGTATGATGGGTATATCGACTGGGCCAATGCAGCCTAAATGCTACTGCATGGGCAATAAAGAACATACCAATAGACGCCAGCACAATCTGTGGTAAGATTTTAATTCTATTCGTCACCTGCTTGGTCAGGGGAAATCTTGATTTGTATACTAATATAATTGGTAACAACAACCCAATAAAGAGTTGGGGAGGACTGAGCAAAGCTAGGATACCACTGTCCCTGCCGTCAAGCCAAAAACTCACAGGATTGAGGTTAAAATAACTTACCCTTCCCCCTGACAAGTACTCTGGAATTGTTCTTGCTATTGCTGCGGTGATTGTGGGTCCGAACGTAGAGGATTGGATGGCATAAGGTAAGATCGCCACGAAAGCAACACAAAGGGAAGTGCCACAAAATAGATAATCTCTCTTGTCTCGGGAGAACTGAAGTTGTCCGCCTTGCCAGTCCCACAGCCGCAGCAGCAAGATTCCACAATCGATGAATGCAAGTAGAGGATAAACCAACGATTGGAGTGCGATCGCAAGCAAAACTCCAAGCAATGAACGCCGCAGGAGATAATATAAAAACGCCAAAAACAACGGATAATTAAAATCTCTTGGACACGCAGAGAAAAGGTCATCATGAAGGCAGATACTTTGATTTAGCAGTAACGTAGCCAAAAATGCTGCTAGTGGTACTGGCAATATCTGCATACAAACTGCAAAGCCGTAGCTTGTCGTTATGAGTCCCACCACCATTGGTAAAAGTTTACCTAATAGAACTGGATCAACACCCCATCCCGACATCGCCTGATAGAAAGCCCCATAGCCAATAGGTGTCACAGACTGAAAATAATCAGCTATTAAGTCATGGGGAAATAACCCTGGATTGGAGTACCGATACATCCAAGATACATATTCCCGCGCATTATCCCCTACAACATACTCACTACTAAAAGCTTGCCGTAGTCCGATAGAAATGTACCCCACCGCAAAACACAAGCTTAAACAGAACCAAAATGCTATGGAAAATCGAGAACTGGGTCTATTTTTTTCAGTACTTGGTGCTGTTAAAAATCTATGTATCTGTGTGATTAACATAACAATGAACTACAATCAATTTGATATATTTTACATATATACAGCTCTTAAAGGGGTAGAACACCTCTATGCAATTCACATGACTCATGGTAAATCCGTATTGCACTAAAGCTTGACATTGATCTAGAATATCTATGAGGAAAAGCCCCCAGTCTTGGAGAAAACTAGAGGCTCTATAGATATCAATGTTGTCTTTCTGGACTTTACATCGTCACCAAAACATATACAACTACCTAGAGAATGAATTATAATTAAGTTTGTAAGTGATATTCTATACAAACTGATATTTCTTGCGCAGACGCAACGCCGAACTGTGGTTGGAGTAGATTGACTGATGCGAGCAAAGATAAGGGACACAGAAATTTACTTTGATGTTGAAGGCGTAGGATTAGTGGTGGATGGACCAAGAATGCGGGAGAAGCCGGTGGCGTTCATCATTCACGGTGGACCTGGCGCTGACCACACTTCTTATAAACCTACCTTTTCTCCCCTCAGTGATCAGATGCAGCTTGTCTATTTTGATCATCGAGGTCAGGGAAGGTCAGCGCGTGGACCAAAGGAGACCTATACCCTGGAAAATAATGTTGAGGACATGGAGGCATTACGTCAATACCTGGGTATAGACAAAATTGTGGTTCTCGGCACTTCCTACGGCGGTATGGTTGCCCTTTCCTACGCAGTTCGTTATCCCGAGAACGTCTCTGACTTAATCGTCATTGCGACGGTTGCAGATTCCCGCTTTCTTGCGCGAGCACAGGAAATTCTAGAAGACCGGGGAAACCCAGAGCAAAAGGCGATCGCTCAACGACTGTGGGACGGCTCTTTTGAGAGTGAGGAACAACTGCGCGAGTACTTTCAAGTCATGAGGTCGCTGTACTCGGTCACCTATGACCCCCATTCACAGCAGGAAATACCAGATCGGGCTATTCTTTCTGTCGATGCGATCAATGTTGCCTTTGGGGGTTTCTTGCGTTCTTACAACGTCCTAAACCAGTTAGATAAAATTACGTCACGAACCTTAGTGATTGCAGGACGAAGTGACTGGATTTGTCCACCTGAATTTTCCGAAGAAATTGCTAGGAAAATTCCCAACGCCGACCTGAAAATCTTTGAAAACAGTGGTCACTTGATTCGGGCTGATGAGCCGGAAGCTCTAATTGATGCAATTAGTAAATTTTTGATCTTTGAATGACAAAAAGGTAGCAAATGACTAAACCCTTTGCAGGATAATCGTTAAGAACATAACTAAGATGCACATGATATCCCGTTGAAAGTTATTCAATCTCTGGTCATAAAACATTAGGGGTACTTCAGAAATATTTGGATGTGCTGGATGGCAATCGTTCAGGGAGGGTACGAAGTTAATATGGTTACAGGCAACATCAAACCCATAAATTTGAGGTTCTGCAGCTAAATCATCCGATGATATCACCTGCCGAGGAAGCTACACCGCAATATAATGCTTGGGGAAGGCCCACGACTAAAAAATCGGTGATGGAAGGAATCGCTCTTATGCGACAATTGCAGCGAGAAGTTGCGTTGGATAAAACGTCAATCCGCTCCATGATAGAAGAGGGGCGAAGATTTTAATGCAGTTTGCAAAGGAGAAGCTCAATGAATGATCAGGAGTTGGAAGTTCTCCTGAACGACCTAGAATCAGATCGGGTGGAACGTAAGGCTTCCATCTCTGATAAAGGTAAGCTTCGTGAAGCGATTTGTGCTTTTGCCAATGACTTGCCAAACCACCAACAACCAGGAGTCCTGTTTATTGGTGTCAACGATAACAGCAGTTGCGCCAACCTTCCTATTACTGATCAGCTTTTGCTCACTATCGCCGATATGCGATCAGATGGGAACATCTTGCCCTTCCCGTCAATGGTTGTTCAGAAGCGAATTATCTGCGGATGTCAACTGGCAATTGTCATTGTGGAACCATCGGATGCTCCACCTGTGCGCTTTAATGGACGTGTGTGGGTACGGGTTGGTCCTCGTAGGGCAACTGCTACAGCAGAAGAAGAACGTCGTCTAGCCGAGAAACGACGATCAAAAGACTTGCCTTTCGACCTTCGACCCCTAGCATCCGCCAGTTTGGATGACCTAGATTTAGATCTGTTTCGTGGAGTTTATTTGCCCTCGTCTTTAGCTATCGACATAATTGAAGAGAATCAACGTTCGGTTGAGCAACAACTTGCAGCAATGCGGTTTGTAACAGTTAAGCCGTTGCTTCAACCAACTATTTTGGGTGTGCTAGTTGTGGGCAATGACCCAAAACAATTCGTTCCTTGTGCCTATATTCAATTTCTTCGCATTGATGGCGGTGAGTTAACTGACCCGATTAAAGATCAAAAAGAAATTGATGGTTCGCTGCCAGATTTACTGCGGATACTTGACGAAATTTTGCAAGTGCATATCTCCATAGCAACAGATATCACTGCACAACCAATAGAGCAAAAACAACCTGATTATCCAATAGTTGCCCTACAACAGCTAGCCAGAAATGCCGTCATGCACCGGACTTATGAAGGGACAAATGCACCGGTGCGGATTACTTGGTTTAATGACCGCATCGAAATTCAAAATCCCGGTGGTCCATTCGGTCAGGTAAATCGGCAGAACTTTGGACAACCAGGCATAACGGACTATCGAAATCCTCACCTAGCCGAAGCAATGAAAAATCTTGGCTATGTTCAACGCTTTGGGGTGGGAATTCAACTCGCACGACAGCAACTTCAAAAGAACGGCAACCCTCCGATGGAGTTCAACGTTGAAGACAGCTATTTGTTAGTCACCCTTAAGAAAAGACCATGAACACCACGATTATTGCTTTTTTTAATAATAAAGGAGGTGTTGGTAAAACCTCCTTAGTGTATCACTTAGCATGGATATATAGCGAACTAGGGTATCGGGTAGTCGCCGCTGATTTAGACCCTCAAGCTAATCTATCTATGCTTTTTCTGGGTGAGGATCGCCTTGAAGAACTCTGGTCAGAGGGGAAACAGCGAAACACTATTTTTGGTAGCGTGTTGCCACTGTGCAAGGGACTGGGCGATATATCTGATCCACATCTAGAGATTGTTGCAGATCAGTTGGCTCTTCTAGTCGGTGATATAGATCTTTTTCAGATTGAGAGTCATCTGGCAGAATCGTGGTCAAGTTTTTTGTCTACACAACATTATCATCAACAGGAAACTCAAAAGCAAATTATATCTGCCTTCTGGAGGATTATGCAGAATGCATCTGTAGCCCATCAAGCCAATATTATTTTAATGGATTTAGCTCCCACTTTAGGGGCGATTAACCGTGCAGCACTAATTGCAGCAGATTACATCGTTGTTCCACTTTCCTTAGACTTCTTTGCTCTCAAAGCCTTAACTAGTCTTGGGATCGCATTGCAGGATTGGCGAAAACAATGGCAAGAAAAACTAGAAAACAAAAACTTAATCACAGATATAAAATTTCCTCTCGGTAAGATGGAACAGATTGGTTATGTTGTCTTAAAACACTCTGTGCGATTTGATCGTCCTGTAAAAACCTACCAAAATTTGCTCACTCTGATACCCAAGATTTATAGAGAGGCAGTATTGAATAACCCAGGAGATAGTGAGATTTCGATAGCAGATGATCCTAATTGTTTGGCGTTGCTGAAGAACTACCAGAGTTTAATGTTGATGGCACTGGAAGCGAACAAGCCTATATTTCAACTAAAACCTGCTGATGGGATTATCGGTAGTCATTTCACGGTTGTTAAAAGTGCCTACCACGATTTTGAGGTGCTTGCTCGCAAAATTGCCGAACGAACTCAGGTAAATAAATAATCAAAGCCTTCTCGAATCCCAGTATAACTGAAGTCGTAACCGAAAAAACTCAGTCAGTGCTAAAGTTAGCTATCGCCATGAGCAACCCAAAAGATGATGGATAATAGAGACAACTGACAACACTAGTCTGTGTCAATCCTATGCCTCTACTTGACCCTAATCGTCCTTACACTTTCAGTGAAATTGCCAAACTGAGAGCTCCAACTGATGAACTGTTGGCAGAATATGGCTATTCACTAGAACGTACCCTCCTTGATTTACCGCAATATCAGGGTGAGTTAGAGCGATTACAAGAACGGGGCTCACGCATTAAAGAAATTTTGCCGTATATCGATCTCACGTCGGAGCAATCCCGTCGCGAAATGTTGATTGCACCCCTGATGTCCGATTTAATTCACTATACACGAGCGCAATTGCGGATTGAGTATGTCCTCAAAGTGGGCAATCAACTGCAAGGCGAGTTGGATTATTTACTCAGGACGAAGACCAATCTCTTGGTGGTTGAGGCAAAACATGAGGATTTGACCAACGGCTTTACCCAGATGGGAGTTCAACTTATTGCCCTAGATCAGTGGGAAAAGTCAATACCGGTGGAACAACAAACGAAGCTATTCGGAGCAGTTTCAACTGGCACAATCTGGCAGTTTGGTGTCCTGCATCGTCAGCGCAAATTAATCACACAAGAATTGACCCTTTACCGTGTACCAACTGATTTAGAACCGTTAATGAGAATTATCGTCGCAGCACTGCAAAGTAACGAGTGACCATTTTTAAGTATGGGAACATGGCAGCCTCCATCGACCTCCGCATTCTGGATCGTCGCTCATGTTTTGCGGTTTGTTTGAAACGCTCCCAAGCCTCCAGCAAGGACGGTTCCATCCCTGGATACTGACTGGCTGGAGTGTGAGGAGTGCGCCTCTAGAAAAACTGAGTTACAAAGTAATTATTGCTATTAACACCATGAGTTAGATTTTTTAGAGATTCCGTCACATCTTAAAAATACATTTAGGAAAATCTTATGACGACCGAATTTAAAGCCGAAGTCTTTCAAAACCAGTACTTACCGCAGGGGACACAGGAAGTCCATGCAATTATGACAGTGACAGCCCTTGCAGGGGAAGGAGTATCCGCCACTGCTACGGGTGAGAGCATGTTTGGGATTATATGTGATGTCTCTGGCTCAATGGGGGGTGAGAAGATTCATGCAGCAAAGGCAGCGATGATCAAGATCGTGAGTTTGCTTTCAGAGGATACATCTTTCTTCATCGTGACTGGAGCGAGTAAAGCCGGAGTCATTGTTCCAGTATCGAAAGCTACAAAGACAAACAAAGAACAGGCGATCGCCTCGATCAAGGGAATATCCGCTGGTGGTGGTACGGTCATTTCCAGATGGCTGTTTGAATCCCTAAAACAGTTCCAGAAAATGCCTCGTGCCTTGCGTCAGGCATTGCTTCTCACCGATGGTCAAAATGACGAGTCCGATGAAAAACAACTCAACGAAGTTCTACAGAGATGTGAGGGAGTTTTTCAGTGCGACTGTCGCGGTGTAGGAACTGATTGGCAAGTAAATCAGCTACAATTGATTTCCGGGAAATTACTGGGTACTACCGATATTATCCCGAATGCAGCCATGATTGAAGCTGACTTTCGGGAGATTTTAGCAAAAGCTATGAGCAAAAATATCAGTGATGTTGCCTTGCGCCTCTGGACTCCCCAGAGTGCCAAGGTGCTGTTTTGCAAGCAGGTTAGTCCCGATATTGTAGACCTCACGAACCGTGCCAAAGTTGTCAAAACCCAAGTTGGGGACTATCCAACTGGTGCTTGGGGTAAAAACGAGTCCCGCGATTACCATTTTTGTATTCAGGTACAACCAGGTAACGTTGGAGATGAGATGTTGGCGGGTAGGGCAAGTTTGATTTATACAGTAGACGGCGTGGAAACAAAAGTTGCTGAAGCTCGCATTCTCGCAATCTGGACTGACGATGATGCCAAATCTACCAAAATCGATAGACGAGTAGCCCATTATACTGGACAAGCAGAACTAGCTCAGTCAATTCAAGAGGGGTTAGAGGCACGCGATCGCGGCAATATGGAAATTGCTACTACCAAGCTGGGAAAAGCAGTCCAACTTGCCCATGAATCTGGTAACGAAGCAACTGCTAAATTGCTGAAGAAAGTGGTGGATATAGAAGATGCGGCGACTGGTACAGTGCGACTCAAGCGAGATGTGACCAAAGAAGACGCTATGACATTAGAGACGCGATCAACGAAAACAACTCGGATTCCTAAATCTTCTTAGGTACTGGGGATTGGGGATTGGGGACTAGGAGAACCTCCCAAAATATGTTCTGTGGCAAAGCACAGGGACATATTTTTTCCTTTGTCAACCCAATATCCAGTCCCTAATCCCTAATACCCAATCCCCAATCCCCAGTACCCAATCCCTGTCACTATGTCAATCTATCAATGTTTAAAAGGTCACATCTCAACAGAACCGGATTATTGCTCGGAATGTGGAGCCAAAATACAGGATGTTCAGGAAAAACCCTTAACCGTAAATACGCTGGCTTGTGAAGTCGAAACGCGAGAAATTGTGTCTTTACAGTCAGTTATAGCGTGCCCTGATTGTACAGTACCACACGATCCCAAGAGCGGGGAGTTCTGTGAAATTTGCGGTTACAACTTCGTTACCAAAGGGCATGGTGAAGTGCCCCTGGGGGTAGGGGAGCAGGGGAGTAGGGGAGCAGGGGGGGCAGAGGGAGTGAGTGAAAATGATTCTTCCTTGTCCTGCTTACTGGACATTGTTGTCATCGTTGACCCTTCACTGCGAAGTTCAGAAAGCCCAGAGCCTCCTAATCAAGCACCTATTACCTTCCAACTGGACAAAGAAAGCAACCTGATTGGACGTCGTAGTGAACTTCGAGGTGTCTATCCAGAAGTTGCCCTCGATTTTGATGGCGCTGTTTCTCAACGTCATGCACTGCTAAATCGTCGGTCAGATGGAACTTTTGTTCTCCGCGACATTGGCTCTACTAACGGCACAAAATTAAATGGCGTCGAACTGATGACAATGGTTGACACACCAATTAAAGATGGTGATGAGTTCACCCTTGGACATTGGACGCGGATTAAAGTTAAAGTTGTCCGAATACCTGGATGTTAGGTGTGACTCCCCTTATGACTCCCACAAAAACCATTTCCAACAAGGCAATCACAAAAAGAGGACTTACCACCCCTCAACTGTTGAAGGCAGGCTTGTGCGTGACTTGGAGTGCTAGTTTGCTGCTAGCGCTCACCACTATTTTTGGTGTGCAAAAGCAGCGCCACACCATACAGACGGTTGGCAAGGACTCGGCACCAAGCATCATCCTTGCCCAGAGGATCAAGGATGGTTTGGCAGGTATGGATGCCAATGCTGTGAACGAACTGCTTGTTAAGCCTGGAGAAAACCCACGTGCTATCCAAGATTATGAGGAACGGCGCAAGGCATTCTCTGAACGGATTATTGGGGCTGCTCAGAATATTACCTATGGTGATGCAGAACTTAAACCCATCCAGACTTTACAACTGGGACAAGAAGACTATATCGTGAAGCTCCAGCAGGCGAGGGATTTCAACGAACGCGGTGATGCCAAAGGGGTGTTGAGTGCTTACCGACAAGCAGCCCAAATTATGGATAACACGCTTTTGCCAGCAGCTGATGCCCTGGCTCAAGTCAACGCCGAACAACTTGAGATCACCTATGCTCAGCAGGGGGTTGCTTCCACACTAGCTTTGTTTTTCATCCTGATGTCTGGCTTGCTCCTGCTCACTGTACTGATAGCACTTCAACTGTTCCTGAATCATCGGATGCGGCGCATCCTCAATCCGATGTTGCTGGCTGCAACGGCGATCGCTCTCCTTTATCTAGGCTACACAACTCGGTCGTTCCTATCCGCTTCCCACGACTTGAAGGTGGCAACACAAGATGCCTTTGCGTCTATGCGTGCGCTGCGGGAAGGTCGCTCTTTCGGTTATGTTGCCAATGCTGATGAGAGTCGCTATTTGCTGGATACAGCCCTTGCTGCTAAACATGAGGAGGCTTTTTTCAACAATGCAGCTAAAATCGCCAAAATTCCTCAAAGTCAGACCTTTGAGACAGTTGCAGCAGCATTAGCACAGGGTAAGAAGGTGGATGGGTTCACAGGCTTATTGGCCGTCGAATTGAACAATATCACCTTTCCTGGAGAGCGAGAAGCAGCGATGGTAACTCTCTCTACTTTCGGCAGGTATTTTACCATCGAGCAACAGATCCACCAGCTAGAACAAAGTGGTCAGCACGACAAGGCGATCGCTCTGTGTACGGGTTACAATCAAGGTCAGTCAAACTGGGCGTTCGACGAGTTCAAAAAAGCTAACAGTGACACGATAAACATCAACGAGAAAGTTTTTGACCAAGCAGTTGAACAAGGTTTTAAGGAAGTGGATGGTTTTGAGATGAGTGCCCCAATTGTCGCTGTTGTTGTCTCCCTCCTGACGCTGTTGGGACTGCTACCGCGTATTCAGGAATACAATTAATTTTTATTTCTATGTGACCCTGCTGTTTGGTAAATTAAATACATCAATAAAAAAATGCAGTTAACGTAGAAAAGGAAGTATTTTGACTTACGAGCTAGATGGTATCCTCCCCCATGGTGGGCAGTTGGTGAATCGCATCGCTACACCAGAGCAAAAACAAACATTTCTCTCGAAAGCCGACTTTCTACCGCGAGTGCAGCTGAATGAAAGGGCAGTTTCTGATTTGGAAATGATCGCGATCGGCGGTTTTAGTCCACTCACAGGTTTTATGAACCAAGAGGACTACAATAGCGTTGTGACAAATATGCGTCTGGCTAACGGTCTTGTTTGGTCAATCCCGATTACACTCTCGGTAGCAGAGGAAGTCGCAGATTCCCTTGAGGAAGACTCTGTGATCCGCTTGGATAACCCTGCCGGTGATTTTATTGGGGTTTTGCATCTCACTCAAAAATATCACTATGACAAGACTCACGAAGCAATCAATGTCTATCGCACGAATGATGCTAATCATCCAGGCGTGCAGGTGTTATACAATCAACCAAAAGTGAATCTTGCTGGTGATGTCTGGTTGCTACAACGCGATCCCCACTCCCAGTTCCCAAAATACCAGATTGATCCTGCCGATTCCCGCCTATTATTTCAAGCAAAGGGCTGGAAAACCGTAGTTGGTTTTCAAACCCGCAACCCCATACATCGTGCTCACGAATACATCCAAAAATGTGCTTTGGAAATTGTGGATGGTTTATTTCTGCATCCACTCGTGGGGGCGACAAAAGAAGATGATATTCCCGCCGATATCCGCATGCGCTGCTATGAAATTTTGATGGAAAAGTACTACCCTAAGGATAGGGTAACTCTGGCAATAAATCCTTCAGCAATGCGCTATGCTGGTCCTCGGGAAGCGATTTTCCATGCCCTAATTCGCAAGAACTATGGTTGTACTCACTTTATCGTTGGACGGGATCATGCTGGAGTTGGTCACTACTACGGCACTTATGATGCTCAGTACATCTTTGATGAGTTTGAGCCGGGAGAATTGGGGATTGTGCCAATGATGTTTGAGCATGCCTTCTATTGCATGCGTACTAAGCAAATGGCAACGAGTAAAACTAGTCCTAGCACACCAGAGGAGCGCATTCATCTATCAGGAACGAAAGTACGGGAGATGTTGCGCCGAGGTGAGTTACCCCCACCTGAGTTCTCCCGTCCAGAGGTGGCGGCGGAGTTGGCACGGGCAATGCTAGTGCCAATAGAAACTTAAAAGACATTGAGTAGAAAAAGTATAAAAATTTGCTTTACACTACAGACCTTAGCTATATAAGCTGAGTGCTGATGGACTGAGGGCTGATAGCTAATTATGAAGCGGCGGACATTTTTGCAATCGTTTGGCTCCATACTCGCGGTATTGGGTGTAACTCCGGTAGAGTGGTTGACTATAGGAAATCACTACTACCAAGCCCTAGCAGATTCCAGTAAGCGTAAAATTGCTTTATTAGTAGGTATTAATAAATACCAAAACAACTCAGCCCTGACTGGTAGTCTGACAGATGTGGAACTGCAAAGGGAACTTTTGATTCACCGTTTTGGTTTCCAACCATCAGACATTCTTTCTGTGACTGATGAAAAAGCGACTAGGGAATTTATTGAGAATGCTTTTTTGGAGTATTTAGTCAAAGTCGCTAGACCTGGTGATCTGGTCGTTTTTCACTTTAGTGGGTATGGGAGTCGTGTCCAATCAGGATCGCCAGAAACAGTACGAAATGCTTTGGTTCCAGCAGATGGGGACAAAAATCTAACACAAGAGAATAAAATTGTCAACTATTTGTTGGCAGAAACGCTACTACTGATGTTGCGATCGCTAGCAACAGACCGTGTAGTATCAGTGTTGGATACAAGCTTCTACGCTCCGACAAATGTCTTACCAACAGGATTACGTAGCCGCGCTCGCCAAATGCTACAAGAAGCTACGCTTGCAGCAGCAGAAGTGGAATTTCAAACACAACTCCAAAACCAACTGAGGAGTAAGAATTTACTCAAAACTCAAGACTTAGGACTGAGGAATCTGATCCTAACAGCGACCTCTGATCCCAAGCAATTGGCAAGGGAAGTACAGTTTTCTGGTTTGAGTACTGGGTTATTTACCTATGCCTTAACGCAATACCTGTGGGAAGCCACCCCAGCAACAACAATTCAAGTCAGCTTTTCGCGTGTGGCGAGTTCTTTACTACAGCTTGTTGGTAGTAAACAGCAGCCAGCTTTATTAATTGCTCAGGAAAATAAACTTCCACAAACGCAACTTGCCGATATTTTTCTTCCCGACTTCACTGTTGGAACACAGGGAGTGGTGATAGCAACGGAAGAGGATGGCAAAGTAGCCCAGTTGTGGTTAGCAGGACTACCTCTACAAGTCTTGGAATACTACGGGGTCAATTCGCGACTCACTCTAGTTTCACTCTCAGGGTCAACGACACAACTGGTATTGCAATCGCGTACTGGGTTAACAGCAAAAGCTCAACTTTACAGTCCTAACGATACAACTACCTTACAAGTTGGACAACTCGTCCAGGAAGCAGTGCGTGTGCTACCCCGAAATCTTAATTTAATCATTGCCCTTGATACTGGACTGGAAAGAATTGAGCGGGTAGATGCCACAAGTGCCTTTGCCACAGTTTCCCGTTTATCATCGGTAGTTGTGGGGGAACAACCAGCTGATTATGTGTTTGGCAAGATACCAGCCGCGAAAACTAATACATCAACGGTAGTGTTTCCCAGTAGCTATGGTTTATTTTCTTTGGGGGGCGAACTCATTCCCAACGCGACTGGAGAAGCAGGGGAAGCAGTGAAAGTGGCAGTGCAGCGATTAACGCCAAAACTGCAAACGCTGATGGCGGCAAAGCTTTGGCGATTGACAGAAAATGAAGGTTCTTCTCGTTTAGGGATCAGAGCAGACCTAGAAGCCATAGATAGTCAACCACCTCAGGTACTTATGCAACGTAAAACGCTCTTTAGCCAACGGGGGGAGCAAGGGATCAGTGGTGGTAAGTCCAAAAGACCATCCTTGACGAACGCCGCCAGCATTCTTTCGGTGCCTATTGGGAGTCGAATACAGTACCGAGTGGAAAACATGAGCGATCGCCCAATATATTTAATGTTGTTGGGATTGAATAGCAGTAGGACTGCCCTCGCGCTTTACCCTTGGCTCAAGGCGACTAACGCTGATAGAACAAGTGCCAAAACAACTCTGAAAGATGTGGTCATTGCTCCCAAGGAAATCCGTATTATACCACAGACTACCAGTGGTTTTGAATGGGTAGTCCAAGGCCCAGCATCTGTCAGTGAAACCCAACTCATCTTTAGCACTGCTCCCTTTACCCAAACCCTGAGTGCTTTGGAAGCTGCTAAACAGCCTACCGCAGAACTACATCGCGTTCAGCAATTGATCAACCCTCTAGAAGTCGCACAAGCTGTTATGCAAGACTTGCACAATGCTAGTGCAGTTGCCGAGAGCAACGCTACTGCTACTGATTCTTATGTTTTGGATGTGAATCATTGGGCAAGTCTCAGCTTTGTGTATCAGGTGGTTTGATTCGCCACCTGAGGGATGAGATCATCAAACAACGCTCATTAGTTGCGCTGAGTTCGGAGATGTGCGATCGCCTGTGTAATTCCCTTTGTGTATCAGGTGCTTAACAAACTAAGTGGTAATACTATAGGTTTATATCGTGATTGCTGGCTACAGTATAGAAATGTATTAGACATCTCCAGAAATGATGTAGGGGCGTATTGCAATACGCCCCTACCAGGGATTTCAACGGACGCATAATTAATTTCCACGCCTATGTCTATTTGTGAAAGACCATTCCTTTTGG
Source organism: uncultured cyanobacterium (assembly GCA_903903925.1). GTDB lineage: Bacteria > Cyanobacteriota > Cyanobacteriia > Cyanobacteriales > Nostocaceae > Stigonema. The sequence goes on along the minus strand of CAIVAU010000267.1, from coordinate 29,826 downwards.
TATGAAATTATCGCTCTCTCAAATTTAACATCACTTCTCAATAGGAGAAGAGAACTATATGAAACTGACAGGTCCGCAATACAAACAACTACAAGATGCATTAATTGCCGCATTTCCATCCCAGCAAAAACTGGCCCAATTTGTCCAATTTCGGCTTGAGAAAAATCTTAATGCCATAGCAATGGGCGATGATTTACAGGAAATCGTTTTTAAATTAATTCAAACAGCACAAGCAGAGGGATGGGTTGATAACCTGATTGCAGGTGCCCGTGAGTCAACTCCTGGAAACCCAGCATTATTCGTTTTTGCCCAAGAGTTTAATCTTGCTACTTCTATGCCGTCACAACTCTCAGGAAGGGGCGCATTAGAAAAAATCATCAAGAAAACGAATAGTTTTCTGAATGTGAATTCTTGGCGAGAAAAGTTGGGTCAAATTGAAGCGCAAGTATGCAGAATAGAAATTATTAAGAAAAATAATCATAAAGAATTTGGTACGGGTTTTCTCGTAGCACCAAATGTAGTAATCACTAATTACCATGTCATTGAAGCTGTAGATTTAGGACAAGCGGTTCCCGATCATGTCATTCTGCGTTTTGACTATAAACAGCTAGCCGATGGCAAGGTGGTCAACAAAGGTAAAGAGTATCACTTAGAAGATAACTGGTTGATTGATAAGAGTCCTTATGTTGAAAATCAGTTACCAACACCTGACGAACTAGACTATGCACTGCTGCGAGTGGATGGAGTTCCTGGGGAAGAACCCATAGGAAACAACCCCGACCCAGAAGCTGCAAAACGGGAATGGATTAAGTTACCAACAGAGCCATATTATCAGTTTTTCCCAGATACTCCACTGTTAATCGTGCAGCATCCCAATGCCCAGCCGTTAAAATTAGCGTTTGACACGGAGGCAATTATTGATATTAATGAGAATGGCACAATCGTTAGATACAAAACCAATACTGAGCCGGGTTCCTCTGGTTCTCCGTGTTTTGATATTAACTGGAATTTGGTAGCGCTGCATCATAGTGGCGATCCCGACTGGAATCCAACTTACAACGCGGGAAGTCCTTTCAGTGCTATTTGTTCTCGCTTAGAGAAGCAAGGTTTATTGGCAGATTTACGCAGAGGTGAAGCAATGTGGTAAATGTTTGTCTAAAGGTGCGTAGGATGCAAAGCGCAATACCGCCTTGCGGTACTAGGTTTATACTTTACTGAAGTATGTATGATCATAGTGTAGATCCTTAACTAGAGTCAGAGTATCAAGTTCTATTTTTCTTAGGGATTGGAGTAGCCACCAATGAATGCTGAAAATACCCCTGCTTATCTCCTCAAGCAGATAGAGGAAGCACTGCGTCGCGCTTTTTCTAGTAAAACTAAATTAGAAATGATGCTACAACATCAATTTAGTAAAAATCTGGAAGATATTGCTCGTGGTGAGGATTTGACCGAAATTGTTTACAAATTAGTACAATATTTTCAAAATCAAAATAAATTAGAAAGATTCATTCATAAAGCACTTGAAGAAAATAGTGGTAGTTCAGAATTACAGAACATAGCTAGAAAATTTAAAATTACTACTCATGTATTTAAAATCTTGCTTCCTTTACAAGAGAATTATATAAAACAATTTCAGCAGGCTTATAAAATTTGCTGCACTGATAATTTATTGAATGATTGGAAGACTGAAATCCCTGATAGCTTAGAAGAAATTTTAGAAAATCTAGAAGATATACCCCAACAAAACTATAATGAAATAATCATTGTACAATTTGTAGCTCGGTTATTAGAAGCTCGAAATCTTCCAGAGCAAAGTGCTAATATGCTAAGGCAATGGGGGGAAGAAAATGCAAATAATTTTTCTAAATTATTAACTGAAATTAGCATTAAAAATACAAGTTGTCAGCAACGAGAAGATAGACAGCCTTATCTCATTGTCAAGTTAGATTCAAGCCAGCAATATCACCAGAAAAGTCAGCATAGTTATTTGGTTTCAGCTTGGTTTATTTCTGATACAAGAAATTATGACTACTTGCAAAATCATGAAAACTGTAAATTTTTAGAGAATGCACAAGATGATGGAGAGTTTGAAGAAAGTGTATTCCCGATTGATTACATACCACAATTGTTAGAATTTTTTCTAAATCAGTTAACTCAAGATTCTATTGAATCTTATCGCCAGCCAATAATTGTATTTTTCCTGCCCCATCAACTACTGAACCATGAAATTGAAAGATTTGAGATTCAGGATGATGATGATTTACCAATTCCTATTGGTAGCGAATACTGCGTAATTTTTCGTTCTGTGAAACGCTTAAAACAATATCGTCACCGAGAAAAATGGCTAAGAAAATGGAAAACAATCAAAGATAGTTGTGAAATGATATGCTCACATAAATTTGCATCTAGTCATTTGGAGAGTTGGGAGGAATTATATTCCTATTTAGAACAAATAGATGGGCTGGCATTAAAGTTAAATCAAACCCCATGTGATGATATACTAAAAGTCATTGATAGAACCGGAATTCCAATTACTTTATGGCTGAGAAAAAATGATTTTAACCAGATAAATTTTCAGGGTGAACTAGATAAATTACTAGATTGTAAAATAAATGAGCTTCCCGAAAAAGTAAAACAACAACGTTTACAAGCTTTCCCTCAAGGTGGTAAACAAGAACACATAGGACACCATCTTGCTCTTTTATGGGAAGACCCCTATCTACTACCACCCCAGATTGAATATACAACACCATCATGACATCTTGGAAAATTTTTCGAGGAACTCCAGAGCAGCCGCACAATGGAATTGAACGTCTTCCCAATCCTCCTAACTGGCGAACATTTGACCAAAAAGAACGAGGTGTAACTTATCAAGCAAGGGGAGAAGAAATACAACTAGTAAATGCAGCATTATATCTACGTCGTCCCTTACTGGTGACAGGGAAACCAGGGACAGGGAAAAGCTCTTTAGCTTATGCAGTGGCTAAAGAATTACAACTGGGAAGGGTATTACGTTGGAATATTACGACTCGCTCTAATTTACAGCAAGGACTGTACCGTTACGATGCTATTGGCAGGTTACAAGATGCTCAAGGAAGTGGCAAGGATAATTTAGGTGAAATTGGCAAGTATCTTCAATTGGGACCTTTGGGAACAGCATTACTTCCCTCGTTAAGTCCCAAGGTTTTATTAATTGATGAAATTGATAAAAGTGATATTGATTTGCCCAATGATTTATTAAATATTTTTGAAGAAGGAGAATTTGAGATTCCTGAATTAGCAAGGATAGCTGATAGATTTTCTGAAATTCTTGTACAAACCTATGATAGCCAAACGACAACCATTACAAGAGGAAATGTGCAGTGTACAGCGTTTCCTTTCGTAATTCTTACCAGTAATGGTGAACGAGAATTCCCACCAGCTTTCTTGCGGCGTTGTTTAAGATTAGATTTACGAGAACCAACTCCCGAAGAATTAGAGGCAATTGTCAAAGCGCATTTAGGGGATAGTATCATTCAGGAAGCAGAACCGATTATTAAAAACTTTGTGAATCGACGGAAAAAGGGGGACTTGGCGACAGACCAATTACTCAACGCGATTTATATGTTAACTAACACAGCCAATACCTCCGATTCTCCAATGCTTGACTCTCAAGATCAGAAAAAAGAACAGTTCATCGAACGATTGCTGCAATACTTGGGCAGCACAGAGGGGATATGATTGAGCGGGCGATCGCTATTCTACAACAGGCAGGCTTTGACTTCACTGGTAGGGAGTTAGCTGAAATTATCTGGTTGGCGGTTCACATAGAAGAACCTGAGGAACTAAAGGAGCGATCGCCACAATTACCTGTATCAACACCAACTGTATCAGAACTAGAGCCACCCAGAACTGAACAAACCCAAAATCAAACTATCTCAGAGGTCAGATCTTTACCTCAAGTACCACAACCTCTGGCTGACGTATATCTTCCCTCTTCTGTGCCAAAACCCGCAAAGACAACAGAAACTCAGGAAGTCATTCCGATCAAAGTACCTGCGGCGATAGCACTAAGAAATACTCTAGCTTTAGCGCGAGCCCTTCGTCCTTTAATGCGGAAAGTTCCATCCGTTATAGAAAATATACTAGATGAGGAAGCAACCGTTGACCGCATTGCAGAACAAAAAATTTGGGTACCAGTTCTCAAAGGATCTCCCCAAAAATGGTTAGAGTTAGCATTGGTAGTTGAACAAAGTAGCTCAACCACTCTCTGGAAACAGACTATGACTGAGCTTCAACGGCTCTTAAAATATCACGGTGCATTCCGGGATGTACGAACTTGGGAATTACAGTGTACTGAAACCAAAGTACAGTTATTCTCTCAAAATAGTACAGGTGCTTATAATTCAAATCCCTATAGTCCTGAAATACTCATTGACCCTAAGGGACAGCGTTTAATTTTATTAGTGAGTGATTGTATTTCTCCTGCTTGGCGAAAGAAGTTAATTTATCCAGTATTAGAGTTATGGGGGCGTAATGGTTTAATTACTATTCTTCAATTACTCCCTGAAAAGCTTTGGGAACGAACCGCGTTAGCTTCAGAAATTCCTGTTCAACTGCACGCCTCCAAGCCCGGAGTTCCCAATTCTAAGCTGATTGAAAAAACTTCTGATGAGAATATATTTGATGAAATTGAGAACACTGTCCAAGAAGACGGAAAAAAAATCCAAAATTCTATCCTTGTTCCCGTTATCACTCTAGAACCGGAACCTTTACTTATATGGTCACGGGTTATAGTCGGTCAAGGTAATCTCGGAACACCAGGTTTTAAATTGTCCTTTGTTCATGGGGTTGAACCCACAGAAACTCAACAAGCTACAGAACAAAATCAACCCCACCTAACAGCACCAGCATTAGTGAGTAGATTTCGCGCCACGGCTTCTCCTATGGCGCGTCGCTTAGCTGGATTGATGGCAGCTGCACCGATTAGTTTACCAGTCGTGCAACTTATTCAGCAAACTCTTCTCCCACAATCAGCACAGGTTCATGTGGCTGAGGTGTTTATGAGTGGGTTACTCAAGCCTATACCTCAAAGTAGCAACCCTGACTATATTGAGTACGAGTTTATTGAAGGGATCAGGGAGCTATTGCTAGATTCCGTACCAGTTAGTAAAACCAATTTAGTCCTTGAAAAAGTATCTGAATTTATCTCTCAACGAGTTGGTTTATCAATACAGGAATTTGAAGCGCGTTTACTGACATACAAGAATGATTCTTTAGAAACTAAGATTCGTCCCTTTGCACAGCTAAAGGCTCAAGTTTTACACCGATTGGGTGGGGACTACGCTCGTTTTGCTGAACAACTAGAGGCAACAAATAAAGAGGAACCACAAGATTTTATTCCATTCCAGATATTTCCATTTGAAGTCGCAACCATTAACTTTGAATATGAGCCAACCATCAATCTGCAACCCTTTGAATTTGAAGTAGCCACTATTGAACTAAAAACAGGCTTTCTTGGTCTCAGAAGACCAGAATTGATACTCAAGCATAGTCGTCAGCAAGCTCAGTATTTTATCCAAGAATTAGGGAATGGCGTTCAGCTAGAAATGGTACAGATTCCTGGTGGCAGTTTTGTGATGGGCGCTCCCAGAGAAGAGAAAGATAGCCATGCTTCTGAACGCCCTCAACACCAAGTAACCATTAGCCCTTTTTATCTGAGCAAATACCCAGTTACGCAAGCACAGTGGAAAGCAGTAGCCTCCCTACCGCAAATTAACCGAGAACTTAACCCTAACCCCTCCAGGTTTAAAGGTGCAAATCGTCCTGTAGAGCAAGTGTCTTGGTACAGTGCGGTTGAGTTTTGCGTTCGGCTTAGCCGCTTCGCAGAAAATCGCGTTACGCGGTTCTTAACCGAGCATCGCCTTGCTTCCCATACTACTAGAGAGTACCGTCTCCCCAGTGAAGCAGAATGGGAGTATGCCTGCAGAGCCGGAACTACAACTCCATTTCATTTTGGTGAAACAATGACATCGGAACTAGCAAATTATAATGCTGAATACACTTATGGTGCTGGCAACAAAGGAATATATCGAAAACAAACAACAGAAGTAGGGAGCTTCGGAGTAGCGAACGCTTTTGGATTATATGATATGCACGGAAATGTGTGGGAATGGTGTCTCGACGATTGGTACGATAACTATGAAGGAGCGCCAGCAGATGGCAGCCCTTGGCTTGATAATAATAATTTTTCTCAAAAAAAAGGAAGAACCGTACTGCGGGGCGGCTCGTGCTTCCTCAATCCTTGGTATTGCCGTTCTGCCTCTCGCACCTTCTATGGTGTGCCCGATGGCATCGACTACGATGTTGGTTTTCGAGTCTGTTGGGGGGTTGGGAAGATTTCTTGGTAGCCATTTATACTTTGTTTCATAATTTCAGTGAATAGCTCTGGTAGCAAGTAGGCAAACTGACTTTTAAATAGGACAATTAAGGGGGAAGTATTAATTACAACTTTTATCATCTAAATCAGCAATTTCTTCAGCTAATTCTTGAGTATTATATTGAAAGGTAGAAACCTTATATCGAATGAGAATATTAATAAATTCTGCTCTGTTCAAACCAGCAATTTCTGCTGCTTTGCCTTGAGATATTTCTCCGATTTTGTACCATTTGACAGCAGCTGCTATCCTCATTTCTTGAGCAAATTCATCAGGGTTTTTTCTGAGAGCAGAAAAAACACTTTCTGGAAATTCCATAGATACGGTTTTCATGGTAGGCTGCTTGTTATTGACTCATGAATTGATTATATAGATTATTTAAGGTAACCGTTCACAGGAGGGTCAAAAAAATATCAATCACACGGTTAGGAACACCAAAACCAGTCTATAATTGATTTTTTAGGCTAATTTTGAGTAGTCAAAAGTTCTACACTGGTCGGCAAATCGTCGTCAGATATCATACTCCCTTCCCGGTCAAGAATTATCTAAATCTCTCTAACTCAGATCTCTGTGTCCTCTGCGCCTCTGCGGTTAATTAGATAGGTAATCTAAAGCGCGGGAAGGGAGTAGGCTAAAATAGCCTTGCGTAAGTCCTAGATAGGCTAAAAGAGGTTGAACTAACGCTGCTTCAGACTAATTCTCCAGAAAAAGTTTCCGAGTGAAAGCGAATCAGACTGTTGACCATTGCCGACTACATTATTGTCTAAATCCAACCCAACACTAAATATTCTATTTAGAGGAACCTGTCCTAGTTTCCCAAAACCTTCAATATCGTTTGGGTCAGTTATAACCCGCTGCTTCAACCGTATAGTGGTTTGAGATCCATCGGCAAAGTAAATTGTTGCTCGATCGCGCTTAAAACGCACCTGAACATTGTAAACCCCACCAGTCTGAGAATAGTAAGCTTTGGCATCCAGCTTTTTGCCATCGATATTCTTCCCTTGATACTCAACAGCCATAGCGGGCGTGGCTAACAAGAATAGGACAGGGAGGAATAGCCCTAAAACTTTCATCAGTTCACAAATACTTCTTCAACAACAACCCCAACTTCTGCTTCGTCGCCGTCGGTGCTTTATCCAACTGAGTTAGAATTGCATACTTTAACGCTGAATGTGCATCACTAAGTGGTGGGTTCTCACTCAGACGCCGTACTGTTTCTTGAATCACCTTTTGCGCATTGACTGCATTGCGCTGCAAATTACGGATCACCATCTCCACCGTCACACTGTCGTGATCTGAATGCCAACAATCGTAATCTGTCACCAGCGCCAGAGTTGCATAGGCAATTTCTGCTTCCCTTGCTAACTTCGCCTCTGGCAAATTCGTCATCCCAATGACTGTCGCACCCCAACTGCGGTAAAGATGTGATTCAGCTTTCGTCGAAAATGCTGGACCCTCCATGCACACATAAGTACCGCCGCGATGCAAAGTCACATCTGGTAAATCTAGAGATGCGATCGCATCCGCCACCACAGCAGCCAACTTCTGACAAACGGGATCACCAAAAGCAATGTGAGCAACAATTCCTTCCCCGAAAAACGTTGAAACCCGATTTTTCGTTCTGTCAATAAACTGGTCTGGCAAAACCATATCCAGTGGTTTAGCTTGTTCCTTCAACGAACCTACTGCTGAAGCAGAGATTAAATACTCCACGCCTAGTTGCTTCATCGCATAAATATTGGCGCGGAAGGGCAATTCAGAAGGCAATAAAGTGTGATTACGACCATGGCGTGCTAAAAAAGCTACTCTGGTCTCATCCAAAGTTCCGACAATCAGAGCGTCAGAAGGTGAACCAAAAGGCGTCTGGACTTGCACCTCTTCCACATTTGTCAGCGCGTCCATCTTGTATAAACCGCTGCCACCAATAATTCCAATACGAGCTTCAGGCATGTTCCTTAAATTTAGTTAGTTTTTAGTTGTTAGGAGTGAGGAATACTAACTCCTAACTCCTCACTTTTATTGGTATTCTACCCTGGCATCTAACCCGCGTGAGCGTAATGCTTGAGTAAGCTTTTCTGCATCTGAGCGATCGCTAAATTGTCCAGCATTCACATATGTGCCTAACCTAGATTGGGCTGTGAAAGCTTCTGGTATATACCGACGCACTTGGGATAGAGTATCATTATTATGAATCGGCACAACTACAACATAGCTATTCTTAGGAGTGGAACGACCTCCTCTAAAATCACTAGAATTCTCAGTATCGCTGATCCTTAATGCTTGCCAAGTTTGATAATTGACAAATCCGGTCGGATATATTCCATTAGATTGCTGGAACTGAGCTACAGCATCCCTAGTCACTGGACCATAGTAGCCATTCAAATTACCTTTAAAAAATCCCAAGCCCTGCAAACGCTGTTGCAATGTTGCAACTCGCTGACTTCTCTCTCCTAGACAAATATCACTGTTACCTGTTGAACAATCAGAAGTTTGAATCGGATGAGGATTTTGATTTCCCAAAGCATTTGTGATTGCAGCCAAAGTTTGGGGGTCAGCAACACCATTGGGTCTTATTCCATTCTCTCGCTGAAATCTTACCACAGCATCCCTAGTGGTTGCACCATAATAGCCTGTCGGATTGAGGTTTAAGTAACCTAACTGCTGCAAACTTTGTTGCAGTTCTTTCACCTCAGACCCAGCCGCACCGAGACTGATCCCATTTGGCAGACTATCACCACCAATACCTTCTGGTGACTGGTTATCACCAATACTGACCGGGGTTTGAACTTGGTTGAGACTGACACGTATTGCTTCTATTGTCTGGGGACCAACAATACCAGTAGAAGGTATTCCACGAGATTGCTGGAATTGGACGACTGCTTGCTGAGTCTCTGAACCAAAACGACCTGTGATTGGACCGTGAAAGAAACCTAGTCGTCGCAAATCTTGTTGCAATCTTCTGACGGCTGGGCCTGTGCTACCTAGTTGCAGTTCGCCACTGACATGACGATCACCAAGGTTTCTACTTTCACACTGGGATCGTATGAGTTGTTCAGTTCTCGAACCTACAACCCCATCAGCAGTGAGTCCATGGTCTTTTTGAAATTGAATCACAGCGTTCTGGGTCAAGGAACCAAATTTGCCTGTCACTGGACCATGAAAGTAGCCTGTCTTTTGCAAACATCTCTGGATATGCGTGACGTGGGAATCTTGATTTCCTTCTTTCTGTAACGCGAAAGCTTGCCCTGCGACACTTAAAACCCCTAGAGTTAGTGCTACAGACACTAAAGGCATCGCTGTACTGCGAGAGAGCTTTTTCAAATTGAAGTTTGTCAAAAAACTGGAATGAACTCGGACAGGAACAATCTCCATACTTTCAGACTCCTCGGGTAGTGAAGCAATATGAAGATAACCAATTGTTTTCATAATGTTTCCAAGTTTTAAATGTAGATGTGTTCCCAGTTTCGGTTGCTTGATTAGCGTTGGTTGACACATTTCTGTGGTCAGTAATCATTCATAACTGGTTTTATGAACCACTCCCACGGCTAGAAGTCGTGGGTTTCAGGTTAAACGCAGTACTCCGCCGTCATCGTACCACAAGAGCCGCTCTTTTTGACCTAAAGTCTGATCTGGAGACGGTTTTAACCTTTGTCGCAGAAGCTTTCTGAGGGTCAATCAAGAGACCCTGGATTCGGACAAGCCTAGTCGCTCAAGCTTTAACTGATCGTCTCCATGCTGCTGTTAAGATCGGTTCCGACCTCGGATACCCAACGCGGGCATCCTCCACAGAGAGATATCCATCTTGATTCACGAACAACCCAAGGTACGCGCTAAACAGATCCCGCTGCTGCATTCTGACTCCTGTACGGTCACGATGGATACGTTCAGACAGCTTTTTCTTCACACGTTGTCCATCCAAATGAGTCTGAGAACAGGCTGTTTTTTGGGTTGAATACTTATTCACTAACCCGCCAGCACTCTCAGCCTTACGGATCAGTTCTGATTGGAAAAAACCTGGAGACTTGGCAGAGATAGCCTTACCATAACGCTTCTGCCAGCCCTTGACACTAACGTTCTCAAGATTTACATTCTTTCCACCTTTACGCAAAATCTCATTAGCTAACGCTCTATTTTGAGACTTTGTATAGGCTGCTTTACGTCGTTCTAATTCCCTCCGTTTTCTACCTAATCTTTTGTAGTTTCTGGACTCAAGCCATTTCAGTTTTTTACCACGCTTGATCTGTCCAGTACGCTTAACCTTTCTCCCTTGCTTCTTGCCCTTAAGGACAATATCGTCAGGGTTGAAATTATCCGGGTTATTCACCCTTCTGGAACGGTCTTGCTTGCGTTGTATTCCCTTGATTTCTTGGGAGAAAGTAGGGACTTTATCAGCCAGAGGCTTTAATTCTGCGTGCGATGAACTCACATATGCAACATTGCAAATATTGAGGTCAATACTGACCAAATCATCTTTTGTCTGGGTGTTTTTCCTGCCTTGATAGGGGATACCCTCACAGATGATTTGTACCCACCAGCGGGTTTTACCATTTAATTCCCGTCTAACAATCCTTGCATACTTCCACTCTTGTTCCCACCCATGTTTTTCACAAGGGTCTAGCCAATCGATGATCAGACGGCACTTAATATTGCGCCATACGAATGTTTCTGTCTTTCTGTCAACGCGAATACCTGTAGTAATCTGCTTCCCTTCCATCGAAGAGAAAGAGCGATTATTCTTGAACCTAACTTTCTTCGCCTTGCCTAGCAGTATCTTGTTGACAGCCTTGAAAACACGAGTCCCAATCTTCTGAATTGATTGAGCATCTAGCTTGGCGTCAATCCAAACAGAATTCTTGGCAACCAGAGAACCATAAGCCTGTAGGTCAAAATCAGTAAAGCGGTACTGCTTTTTAGCAGCCTCAAATGCTTTAGCTCTTTCTGGATTGTTGATGGGTTCTCCCAATGCGTTCTTGATTCTTCTTGGTAGCTTCTTTGCTTCTGCCCATGCCTCAGAATTTCTCACCAGTTCCATCCTGATCAGAGCTTCAGATTGAATTGCATTTAGCAGTCTAAACCCTGCGTTGAACCTTGCATTTAACTCTCTTTCTTGCTGAGAGTCAACAATAATCGGGTATTCAACAATGAATGACGGCGTTTTCTTCTTTGGCACGGACTAATCACCTCCTTGATGTTTGTTGGTTTGGGTGTTCTTGATAATAGGATACATTTACACCACGGATCTAGCTGATTCCGGAAATTACTTAAAATCTTTACGGCGACTAAAGTCGCGTCGTATTCATGAGCCAGCGCTGCAAGGGGGGCGTCCCCACGCCTAAAGGACGGCTGAGGATTTCGCCCCGCTCAACCCTCAGCCTTGTGGGCTTTCTACTTGGATTCCTGTAATAATTAATATCACATCCATTGGTTCACTTTTCGGAGATCTGTGCTAAGTATTTTGCAGCGGCGATAAATTAACGATTTGTATACATCCTGTAAGGGCGGGGAGACCCCGTCCCTACATACGGACAATGCCCATTGCCCATTTGTTACTGTGTTTGCTCTGGCTCTTCAGGTGGCAGAGAATCGTTTTTGTCAACCTGCTTGGTATTACCTGCTTTCACCCATCCTTCTTTGTTGCTACCTTCTAGGCGAATCTTTTGCCAGGTTTTATCAGGGGTTTGTTCCAAAACGAAAATTTTTTGACGAAAGCTTGCACCACCAACACGTTCAGCCTCCTGGTTTGGTTCAGATCGCAGAACTAAGCCTTGAGACCAAGTCACACGCGCTCGATAAGCTCCTGGTGGTAATGGCTGTGGCGATTCAGATGGAGTAGGGGTGGAAGATTCAAGAGCTTGGGTTTCAGGCTGATGAGTCACCTTACTTTTTGCTGCTGCTGATTTTGGAGCTTGGTCTTTTTTCTCATTAGCAAAAACAGGTTTGGCAGGAGGTATGGAGGCGCGATTCATGACATACAAAGCAGCTACAATACTGCCAGTAGCTAAAATAGCTATTGCCAGTAAGAACCCCAGTATAAATTTCAATATGTTGATGAACATAATTTATCATTGAACTTCGTAAATTATGAAACTATTTACAGCAAATTGTAAACAACTGCTGCTAACCGCGTTGCCAAATCCATAATGTCCTCTTGGCGAGCAATTTGCTCAATCCATTCAGGAGGAATATTTTCCAAACCGTAGTAAATGCCTGCTAACCCACCAGTAACAGCAGCCGTGGTATCCGTATCACCGCCTAAGTTGACAGCTTTCAGTACTGCTTCGGCATAGGATGAGCTATTTAGTACACACCATAGTGATGCTTCAAGGGTATCAACCACATAGCCGCTAGAATTGATCTCCTCTACTGGCAATTGAGCGATATCTCCACTCAAGATTCTGGTAAAGTGAGGCATTTCTGATATATATTCAGATTGAGAATAAATGTCATTTACCTGTTGTAAACCTTGGAAATAAGCCGTTTGCATATTCTCAGCCCCTTCTAGTAAAGCCACTGCAATACTGATATAAATGCCACAGGCTATTTGCGATCTCTTATGGGCGTGAGTAATACAAGAAATCTGATGAGTTCGTGAAATGAGTTCCCTAAAGTCTAAGGTTTTGTGACAAAAAGCTATGGGTATAATTCTCATCAAAGAACCATTCCCATTGCTATGTTCATGAGTTAAGCCAGATTTTTGGGGTGGAGTTCCCCGTCGCCAATTCATAATTGCCTCACGTGTAGTGTTACCGACATCAAATACATTGCCGTGGGCTGTCCAGTAAGCTTCGTTGTACCAGCGCCAGAATGAATTGGCTATAGCGTCTAAAGAAAACCCACTGCAAAGACATTCTGCCAAGCAAAACGTGAGTGAACTGTCATCTGACCAAGTACCGGGCGCTACATTCCATGTACCATAACCTACCATTGATGTCACCGGGGATTTCGCCAGTACACTACGTTCTGTGAATTCTACTGGCACTCCCAAAGCATCACCTACACACACTCCCATTAAGCCAGACTTAATTTTTGCAGCACTTGTCATGATTAAAACTTGATGAGAACTGCTAATAGTTTACTGAGAGTGCATTTTAGTGCAATAGCGAGCAGATATTTTTTCTTCGATCTATAGCCTATTCCCTCTACCACAATCCATTACAGCTACCAAACTCATCTGTAATTAGTAAAATTTGTGATGCTTTCAGGGTTCAGCCAGGGGAAATTTTACGCTGGGAACCAATTGATAAAGAGTAGATATATTTGGAATTAAGGACTAACCCCATGACCAACTCACAACCATTAGACAACACCAACGCACGGCTAGACGACCTCGATACCCGTCTAGAGCAGTTGGGTGATGAAATCGACTTAATCAGGACAATTCAAACCGCTAACAGGAGAGAACTACGTTTTAATAGCCAATCCCTAGCCAGGGTTGAGCGCACTATTATTGAGATCGGTGATATCGTCAGGCTTCAGAGCATCCAGGCTGAACGCGATCGCCAACAAGCAGAACGCGATCGCCAGGTATTAAACCAGTTAATCGCAGAAGCAGCCCAAGACCGCCAACAGGTAGCAATTGACCGCCAAGTTTGGCAAACTGAAATTAGACGGATTTGGGAACACTTGCAGGGGAGAAATGGAGGGAGCAGCATATCTCAATAACCTAAGGTAGCGCAATCACTCATCCTCAATTGCTCCTAAAACCTTGAGGGAGTCTTTCACAGCTTCTGTTAAACCCATAACACCTGTAATATTCATACCTTCATATAGTCTATCTGTAAGTGTTTCTACGCACTTACCTGTCTTGGTATCCCAAAGCTTGATTGTGCCGTCTGCACTTGAACTAGCAAGAGTTCTACAATCTAAACTGAAGGCGACTGAAGTTATCCAATTAGTATGTCCCTGCAAATTTTTCAGACATATCCAAGTGTGGGTATCCCACAGCCTTACCGTGTAGTCAAAACTACCACTAGCAAGCATCTTACTATCGGGACTAAAAGCGACTGAGCCTACCCTTAGAGTATGACCTTGCAACGTGTTTAGGCATTTGCCAGTAGCAACATCCCATAGTCTGATGATACACTCGTCACCACTACTGGCGAGAAACTGGCCGTCTAAACTAAAACTAACTGAACGTACCTCTACCGAATCTGTATGCTTGAGTACTGCTAGACATACCCCTGTAAGAACATTCCATAACCTTACTGTTTGATCGCCACTACCGCTGGCAAGGAATCGACAATTTGGACTAAAGGCAATTGAATTGATTCCTTGAGTATGTCCTTGAAAGATTGTTGTACACTCACCCGTGAAAATGTTCCAGAGTCTCACAGTACGGTCACCACTACAACTAGCAAGAAATTGACCGTCCGGACTGAATGCAACTGAACATACCCAATCACTATGCCCCCGCAAAATCTGTAGATGTTCACCAGTACTGGGATTCCACAACCTTACTGTTCTATCATTGCCACTACTAGCCAGTATTTTGCCGTCTGGACTGAAAGCGACTGAACGTATTAAGTCATTTTTTTCTGGTAAAACCCTAGAGCATTTCCCTGTTTTGGTATCCCAAAGTTTTACTACCTGATCATCACCGCCACTAGCTAGAATCTGACTATCTGGGCCAAAAGCTATTGAACGTATAGCATTGCTGTATCCCTGCAATATTTTGAGACATCCTCCAGTGCTAACATCCCAAAATTTGAGTGTTTGGTCTCTACTACCACTAACAAGCATCTTTCCATCTGAACTGAAAGCGACCGAACCCACTGAACTGCTGTGTCCTGACAATGTTTTCAGACATTCTCCAGTACGAATATTCCATAATTTCACCTTCTGATCACCACCACCACTGGCAAGTAGCTCACCATCTGGACTGACAGCAACTGAGTTTACCCAAATTTCGTGTGCATTTAACGTGTTTAAACATTCCCCTGTATAGGAATTCCATAGCTTTACCGTTTGATCGCTACTACCGCTGACAAGTATTTGACCATTAGGACTAAAAACAACTGACTCTACTAAACCAGTATGCTGATGTAAAGTATTGAGACATTCTCCTGTATGAATGTTCCATAATCGTAGTGTTTGATCGCTGCTACCACTGGCAAGTGTTTGACCATCAGAACTAAAAGCAACACAGAGAACTTGGTCAGTATGCTCTGTTAAAGTTTTCAGGCACTCTCCTGTATGTATATCCCATAGCCTGATTATTTTGTCCGCACCGCCACTAGCAAGTATTTTACCGTTCGGGCTAAAAGCGACTGAACGTAACCAACTGGTATTTCCTCTCAGTGTCCTCAAACACTCTCCTTTGCTAAAGTCCCACAGCTTCACCGTGTGGTCATAGCTACCACTAGCAAGTATTCTCTCTGTAGAACTGAAGGCAACTGACCGGATTCCAAGTTGATGTCCTTCAAGTACTAGAAGCTCTTTCCCTGTTGAAACGTCCCATAAGCGAACAGCTCCACGTTCATCATCACCTGTAGCCAAAAGGCTTGAATCTGAGTTAAATGCAACAGACAAAATACCGCCAAATGTTTTAGCGAATAGAGTGTTTACCAGATTTGCTTGTGCAAAATTGACACCACGCAGACTAGCGTAAGTAAAATCAGCACCTTTAATGACTGCGGATGAGAGGTCTTTACCTTCAAACGCCGCCTCATTGAAATTGACCAACAGCGTCGCTCCATTCCCCCCAACATAATCGACCATTGCCTCAGTTTTTCCCTTGGTCTGTTCAATAATCTTGAGCAGAGATTGATGGTTATCCAACATTGGCATCAGCAAATCCATTACTGCTTTGGTCAATTGCGATCGCCCAACTGTCTCCCGCAACTTCTCCAGTGGTTCACTCGTGAATCCTTTTAAAGGAGCGATCGCACTACGACTGGCAAAATAACTAGACCAAGTATAATCAACAGGTACTGCATTTCCATCCAAACACGACTGTGTTCTTGCCAACTCAGTAAAATCCTCAGCCAATACCCCCAACTCTGCAGCAAACTTATAAGCAACAAAAAACTCTAACAATGACCTATGGGCTGGAGTATAATCACCATCAGCATTGCGGATCAGCATTGTCTGACCCATCATGTCATAATGCCAGTGGTCTAAGTCCTTTTCCTCCTGCACCACAGAACCAAATAACCGACGAATACGCGTAGGAAACAGCCGATAATTTAGGCTCATCTGGTCAGTTGAGAGCATCTCCCAAGACAGTTCACACAAAAAGTAAAGCTTATCTGCCAAAGAAGTAAAGGTACGTTCCGCCTTAATATCTCGCTCCATCTTCCGCCGCACTGCATAAAGATAAACCCGTGACATATCGACTGGTTTACCTATTTCAATATCTGGTAGTGCTTCTAGGATTAACTCGGTCATGACTGGACGACGGGCAAGATCCAACAGTTGAGGATTGCCCATCACCTGCTCTACTGTCGTAGGCTGAGCTTGTAACGATAGTACCTGCCGAATTTGGTCATCGTTGAATTTCTCTAGTTCCAATACTTCAAACTGTGGTGTTTCCCCAGTTAAATTAGCAGTTGAAGCTTGCAATTCAGCATTGAGTAGTGCCCTTCCTTCTTTCGCTTCCGGAAAATGCTCAGTACGACAAGTCAGAATCACCTTCGCCCCTGGTACAACGACCTTCGCTAACTCCCAGAAATTGTTAATCATTTCTTGGCGATCAACCCTTGCTGCCATTTCATCAAAACCATCAAAAATTAGCAGCAGCTTACCCATACGGTTGAGTTGGACAAAGGCATCATAGTGAGGCAAAGGAATTTTATATTGACGAAAGAAAAACTCAGAAAATAGTGACTCTACACTCACAGCCTTGGCATAATCCCGCAATGGAATCACTAAAGGCAATCGGGGAAGTTCAGTACCGCGTTTTTGAGCATCTCGATAGCGTTGCAGTGCAACCCATGCATAATGTAAAGCAAACCAAGTCTTACCTGTACCAAACTCGCCTAAAATCGAGATATGCTCTTTTGTCGGGTCGTCGAGCCAGCGATCAATGTAACCATCAATCCAACCATCTTGTTCCTCGTAACGGCTGACTGCTAAGTGGCGTTTAGTAACAGGGTCAATTTCTTCCTTTATGCAAGCAAGGGAAATATACTTTTGATCAATCTGGCGACGTTTGACTTCTGCTTCTAGCCAATCAAGATACCCGCTAAAGTCTGCATCCTGACCCAAAAGTTGATCAAAAGTGTAGCACCCCAGGTGGCGGTTTTCTTCTTTTTCCACTTCATTGCGAGCTGCCCGACTAATGCGACGGGTAGTCACCAACCAACCTTCATCGGTTCTTTGCTGTAAATGTGAGGTACGTAAAGCTATGACATCACTTAGTCCGACCTCTCCTGCAATTCCACGCACGAGAATGCGGTCATAGCGATGACGTCTGACTGGAATGTTGATGATCCACTCAAAATAATCTTTTTCCCAGACTTCATACTTCTCGAAGCGGTATCCCAACGTTTCAAACCAACCACGCATCTGTTGTGCTAGGGCGATCGCTCGACATTGATTTTCAGTTGTCGTATGATGAGAAGGCAGTGCTGGATAATTTTGTGACTCTAGCCGCGCTATTTCTGTACGAATTCCCTCTATAGTTGGTAACCTGTCAAGCGTGAGAGTGAGGGTAGCAATTTTTTGGTGCAAAGAGGCGATCGCCTGATTAGTCAGAACTTCCGCAGGTGTACGGCTACGTTTAGCAACTTCTGAAAAGATAATATAAAATGTAGCAATCTCACGTTTTACCTCTATTCCCAAACTTTTAATTTCATCACCCAACGCATAACCCTCAATAAATGTATCGACTTCAGATAAAAGGATTGAAGGGTTGTTATGGTCGAATGCTTTGCGAAAAGCCTGTTTGATCTGTTCGACCCGAAAAAGTTCTAATATTGGCTTAGGTTTACCAACGCCGTATTCTACCAAGGCATAGGCGTAAACCCCACTGAAGTCAGCAGGTGGATGCTCAGGAGCGAGGTTAAATTGCTTTAATAACTTAATGACGATTTCATTGCGCTGAAGCTTATCTTTAATTATAGGGCTGGCAATGCCAGTCATAGCACTAATAATAGATTCTAGGTTAGGTGGGAACACAAAAACCTTCTACCTTCTTGCTAATCCGTATATTACATTATGTATGCTTTTACCGTAACTTTGGCGGAAAAACTTGAAATACCTATTGTTCATAGGAAGGACTTACGCACGCTCTCAAATTGAACATCATGTGTACTAACGGATAGTGTAGGGGCGTATTGCAATACGCCCCACGGTGGACGGGAACACTCTCATTCGTCGAGAAATCAAACCATGAGGCGTTAAAAATGCCTACATCATATTTGGCTATTTCTGTCAATGCGTAACTGACCGGAGTGCACCATTCTGAATCAGCCCGATATTCCGCCCAGAACTGAAGTTCCGGGCTAATAGCTTAACGGCACTTGAAATGGACTGAAATCTTTGATCAGTCCTCTTGATAGGACGGGAGCTATCAGCCAGCGATTTAATACTCCTATGACAAGCAATACTTTTTAAGCGATAATTGTTTAGAGTGTTAGCAATGCTGGCAATGTCAGAACAAAAAACCGTAGTCCTGCAAACAGACGTTAGGGACTCCATCAGAACTCGCTTAAAGCTTCAAGCTGTTCGGCGAGGGATCACCATGAGTCTTCTAGCAGACCAGATTTTAGACGAAGGACTTAAAAAACTAGAGCAGGAAAACGAAACTTCCTCATTCACCAAAGACAAGGGGGCGGTATGACCCAGGACGGAGACAATTTTGCTCGCATCGAAGCAGCCTTAGACAGACAGGTTGCCGTAAATGCCGATTTGAGAACATCAGTTACAGAACTGAGGACAACGGCAGATGCCCTTCTGCAAGTCGTAACAATTTATCAACACAACTTCGAGCAGTTGGCAGTGGAGATTAATGCTGATCGCCAAGCGTGGCGTTCCCAAATGGATCGGATCGTGGCTGAAGCTGAAACTGATCGCCAAGCGTGGCGTTCCCAAATGGATCGGATCGTGGCTGAAGCTGAAACTGATCGCCATGCGTGGCAGGCAGAAAGCCGCCGGATCTGGGAATACCTGCTAGGAAACTCTGGCAATGGTAGGGGTGAGCAAGCTGCTCCAGAACAATAACTATGTGTTAGGGAGCAAACTCTTTATTTGCTCCCCAATAATGCATGTGCAAGATATGAGCCTACAACTAGCGCCGCATTATTCCTTCTGGCGTTGAATACGATCGCTCAACGGACTCTGTTTCGATGCCATCCGCGCTCTACCAGCCGCAGCCCATTCTTGCAGTTTCTGGATTTGCTCAACAGCGGTACGTGCTAGGGGTATAATCTGACTGGCTGCTTCTAAAATGTCGTCGGTGACGAAGTCTCGGTTTTGGCTAAACCCAAGATGCATAGCTTCAATCAAAGTCTGCTCGATTTCTGCGCCAGAAAAATCAGGCGTCTCGTAAGCTAATCTTTCGAGGTCGTAATTTTTCAAATTATAGGGGCGCAGTCGAGATAAATGAACGCTGAAAATGGCTTTTCTCTCTTCCTGGGTAGGCAAACCAACAAAGAAAATTTCATCAAATCTTCCTTTGCGAAGCATTTCTGGTGGTAAAGCCTGGATGTCGTTAGCTGTAGCGACGACAAACACAGGAGAGGTTTTTTCGGCTAACCAATTAATAAACGTACCAAATACACGGCTAGTGGTTCCCGCATCACCTTTGCTTCCAAGTCCAGAAAAAGCTTTATCGATCTCATCTATCCACAAGATACAGGGAGCAAGGGCTTCTGCTACCTGGATCATTTGACGAGTGCGGGATTCTGATTCACCCACCAAACCCCCAAATAACCGTCCTACATCTAAGCGTAGTAGAGGTAAATGCCAGTGATGGGCGATCGCCTTTGCAGTCAACGATTTACCAGTCCCCTGAATTCCCACCAATAGTAAACCACGCGGGTGGGGTAAACCGTATTGTCGCGCTCGTTCGCTAAAAGCACTACCCCGAAGGAGAAGCCAGTCTTTGAGGTTATCTAGTCCACCAATATCAGAAATTTGTTCTGTCGCTGGGTAAAAGTCGAGAATTTGGGTTTGGCGGATGGTTTGGCGCTTTTCTTCCAGAACCAGATCTACGTCTTCTGGTTGTAGTTCGCCGTGGGTCGCGATCGCCCTTGCCAAAACCCGACGGATACGCTCCATTGACAGCCCTTGACAAGAGCGGACGATATCATCTAACACTCTACCAGAAAGTGAGTTTCCAGTCGCTACTAACAGACGTTCCACCTCTGCCTTAATTTCAACTGCAGCAGGTAAGGGAAACTCTAAAACCGTCAAAACTTCCGTTAAGTCGTCAGGAATAGTAATGCGTGGCGACAGCAACACAATATTCTTCGGTTGGGACTTGAGGAGTTGCGAGAGATTGCGGAGTTTGCGGGCGATCGCCACATCTTCTAAAAACCGATGATAGTCACGCAAAATAAATACTCCCGGTGCAGATGCTGGAATTTTTTCTACAAATTCCAAAGCTTGCAGGGGATTGCGCCGACCAAATCCTGCATCATTGTGGTTACCTTGGTAACCATCCACAAAATCCCAAATGTAAACCGGGCGATTACCCTGATTTGCAGCTTCTTCCCTGATAGTTGCTTCCACTCTCTCCTCTTCATAAGTGGGAATATACATCAAAGGGTAGCGGGCGCGTAGCAGCAGTTTAAAGTCGTCGCGGAAGCTCATAGGGGCAGGGGGGCAGGGGGCGTTGCGAGAAGGTGTAATCTAATCAGCGGTCAGAGGAAGGAGGAAGGTTCTGGAAAGCGAAGATAAACATAAAGGAGTTGGTTTTTTTCAAATAAAGAAATACAATAAAGATTAAAGTAACTGGATATACTGAAATATTACTTCTAAAGCTGCCTAGCTTATTTTCTTAGGCAGGTGAGTACAGTTTTTATAGATAAAAAATATATCGCCTAAATAGCCGTAAAGTCTCACAGCCAAAGGGTTGATATTGAGTACAGAAATACTTACTCCCCCACCCATAAATACTAGCACCCCTAGGGTCAAAATACTAGTACCCCCACCCCAACGAAAATTTGAAATTTAGATGAAATGGGGGTTTGGGGCTGATGAGTACAGCCTTAATCAATCCAATAAATCCAATCGACATCGGATATACTGCCACTTTTGAAGGTGCCTGATATAAGCATAAAAATAGCGAAGGGCCTCTTTTACAGGAAAGGAGTCAGAATTCAGCTTGAGAATTCTAACTTCTAACTCCTAACTCCTAACTCCTAACTCCTAACTCCTTTTTATGTTGCAACCCTCTAGTTCTGAAGCCTTGGGCGATCACGTCTTGCAGATTCCTTTGAGCGATCGCTGGCGAATATATCACCGCTTGCAAGAGTTGATGATTCCTTGTTCGTGTCTAGCTGATGGTTCTTTGCGAGTGCAGGTGAATAGTTGTCTCATGGCAATTCTCCTTCGTAGTACTGTATTACAATGTATGGCAAGTCGTCAAGAATTAATTGATTGGCTAGAGCAATGTTGGCAAATTTCCAAGCCATAAGTATATAAAACGCTATCCAGCACAAAGCAGTCAACTGTCAACTGTTAACAGATTTCATTAGAATTCTCGCACGATTTTGTAGTAAAGATGTCATTTTTTTTAGTATGGTAGTCAGTCACAGTGATAAAAAGTTCATCGTTTTTTTGCAAGATGAGCTTGCACTTTCAATTGGAGATATTGCTGTGGCATTGCGAAAATATGAGTTAGAAAATGCTCCATTACCGATGCTTCTTTGGCAGTATGGTTTAGTATCTATAGAACAGCTAGAACAGATTTTTGATTGGTTAGAAAATCAAGAATATTAGGATTCAGGAATCAGTGGGGAGAGGGGTTTAACCCCCTAATAATCCCTGAGCTTCTACACTTGTATTTGCTATATAATGCTTAAAAAATTAAAATATAAATCCTAAGAAAAGAATTTTCATATTATGCTCAATCTGGTCTGATATCATACAGATTAATTATTGTTAATCCGACAAAGTTAGAAATTAAGAGTTATTAATTTTAAGTTGTGACTCAACTTATGTACAGACGTAAAATTTAACGGAAAGAACTCAGGAGTCAGCAGCCAGAATTCCCAATCTGAATTCTGTGTGACTAGCGAATGAATAAAAGGGTTTAAATCTCTCTTAATTCTGACTCCTGACACCTAACTCCTGACTCCTTCTTTAGGTATTTTAGAGATGAATCAAATTCTGATAAATGACACGACACTACGTGATGGCGAACAAGCTGCGGGTGTTGCCTTCAACTTCGCGGAAAAAGTCGCGATCGCCAAGTTTCTCGACACGATTGGTGTTCATGAGATAGAAGTCGGAATTCCGGCGATGGGGGATGAAGAAACACGGGCGATCGCAGCAATTACCGACTTAGGTTTACAGGCTAAATTGCTAGGCTGGAACCGTGCTGTCATCTCAGACATTCAGGCTTCTATAGCTTGTGGTTTGAAACGCGTGCATATAGCGGTTCCCGTCTCCGGAATTCAAATCGCTGCTAAATTTCATGGACAGTGGCGGGTTACCTTACAACAACTGAGAGACAGTATCAGCTTCGCCCTAGATCAAGGTCTTTGGGTAGCAGTAGGGGGAGAAGATTCTTCTAGAGCTGATGAAAACTTTCTCCTTGACGTAGCACTTTATGCTGAAGAATGGGGTGCGTCGCGTTTTCGCTTCTGTGACACGGTAGGTGTTCTTGACCCGTTATCCACGTATACAAAAGTCCAGCGCTTGGTGATGGCGTTGTTGATTCCTGTAGAAGTCCATACCCATAATGATTTTGGTTTGGCAACTGCTAATGCCCTTGCTGGGATCAAAGCTGGAGCTTTATCAGTCAACACAACGGTAAACGGGTTAGGTGAAAGGGCTGGAAATGCAGCTTTAGAAGAAGTTGTCATGGCGCTCAAACACATCCACGGCATCAATTTGGGTATTGACACTCCTCGTTTATTAGAACTATCCCGACTGGTTGCGTCTGCGTCAGGTTGTCATGTACCACCTTGGAAGGCAATTGTTGGTGAAAATACCTTTGCTCACGAAGCTGGTATTCATGCTCATGGTGTCTTGCAAAACCCCTTCACCTACGAACCATTTGCACCTGAAGAGGTAGGGTGGGAAAGGCGTTTGGTTGTGGGTAAGCATTCTGGTCGGCATTTAGTGTCTAACTTACTAGAACAGCACGGTATTATTCTCAGTGCAGAAGAAGCCACTTCTGTTTTGCAATCAGTGCGACAGCAGTCTATACAGAAAAAACGTAGTCTCACAACACAAGAACTATTGAATTTAGTGCAAGAGCAAAGGTATTCCCATGCAATTAGATGAATTAGAGCTAAACGAACCGCCTGCCTTTGAGATCGGTGATAAAGTCCGAGTTCGTAAACTGATTAAGAATGATGGTACTTTTCCCGGTCAAGAAGTTGGGGCATATTTAGCAAAAAAAGGAGATATCGGCTACATCGCAAGTATAGGTACGTTTTTGCAGAACTCCTATATCTATGCAGTACATTTTTTAAACACAGGATTTGTCGTAGGTTGTCGCAAAAAAGAACTAGAACTCGTTGAAGAGAACCCGGAAAACACTTCACCTCAAAACACACCCTCTTAGAACATTTCACGAATAGATCCACCTTACCATCAAGAAGTAGGAAAACAAACATGAAAGTCATGCTGCGCCAGAATGCTACCGGAACTTTAGTTGTTTACGTTGCTAAGAAAGACCTTGAGGAAGAAGTTGTCAAGCAAACAGAAGGGGCAGCAGGAAAGATTTTGACTTTGGCAAATGGCTGGGAATTAGAATTTGCCAGTTTCCCAGATCTGGTAGATTTACCTCAGACTGTTGAGGCTAAACGTCTAGCTTAAGCTAAGAGTTAGGAGTTAAAAGTTAGGAGTTAGATTCTTGCTTTTGACTTGGAGCGTACCCCTTCTCCCAAGGGGAGACGCTACGCGCAGCGGCGACCTCAGGAGAAGCGACTATGATTCTTGGAATAAAAAATGAGTGATAACTACGTGACATTATCTGAATTTAACATTGAAGGACAGTTTCTTGGCTTTATCAGTGACATCACGGGAAAGTTTAAATACTTGCAATTAGCATCAGCATCTGGAGATGTAAAAATAAAAATTCCCAAACAGTTGCGTTTACCTCTTAGTTTATCATTAGAGCCTGGTGAACAGATTCGTGTTGTTGGTGTCAGTGAGTTAGACTCACACACAAACACAATCAAACTTAAAGCATCTAAGGTAACACCAATTGGTTTTTGCTTGAATCAACAAATGTCACCACAACAACGGACATTACTTGATCCTACTACTATAGCCAACCTGCCTACTGTAGGATCTGACCGTGGAGAAACACCAGCACAAAAGTATTCCCCCAAAGCCAAGATTATCGTGTGTCAAAAGTCCGGTTGTCTCAAACGGGGTGGTAGAGGGTTATTGTCAGAATTAGAAAAGACTTTGCGCGATCGCGGTTTGCAAGACCAAGTCATCATTGAGTGCAGTCGTAGCTGTTTAAAATGCTGTAAAAGTGCCCCCAATTATATTTTGCAAATTGGGAATAAGGAATATAAAAATAGTCATCTAGAAGCGATCGTGTCCCTACTGGAAAATCACTAAAGAACTCCATGAAGCTAGCCGATTGTCAAATTTGTCACTTACGGTAATATGGGAATGTCAATACACTGATTCCAGATGAGCGAAACTGTTTATATTGAAACCAGTGTCCTTGGGTATTTGATCGTAAGACCCAGCAATAACCTGATTCTCATGGCTAACGCGGAGACAACACGGCAGTGGTGGGATACTCGCGCCCGACAGTTTACTCTTTACATCTCCCAAGTAGTTTTGGATGAGGTAGCACGAGGTGATGCCGAAATAGCAGCTAGGCGACTTGAGATGCTGTGTGATTTTCCACTGCTTGAAGTAAATGAGGCTGTCCAAGACCTAGCAGCACAATTCCTCACAAAAAGCAACCTTCCGCCTAAAGCTGCTGATGATGCACTTCATATTGCGTTGGCTACGGTTTACAGCTTGGACTATCTGTTAACGTGGAACTGTAGACATATTGCTAACGCTCAAATTCAAAAAAAGCTGTTACAAATTAGTAATGTAGCTGGATATGAATTACCAACGATTTGTACACCTTATGAACTAATGGAAGAATAGTCATGTGGAAAGATGAAGTTCTCGAAGAAATTTATAGGATTAGAGAAGAACATGCCAAAGCTTTTAACTATGATCTAAAAGCTATTTGTAATGACTTGCGCAATAGACAGGCTGTAAGTGGAAAGCAAATGATTTCAAAGCCTCTCAAGCAGCCACAGCCATCTGCTTAACAAAACGCCGTACTAGCTGTATTGACAAACTACGAGAGATTAATACTTTGAGCTAAAAAGCCATTTTGTCGGCTTTTTGGTGAAGTGCGGCAACCATTTCATTTATACAAGCATTTTATCTGAAAACTTGTCTATGAAGGAGCATTATTAAGGTTTAGTGGTTAAGATAGTAAAAATATTTTTAGCCTCCTGTCAGTCAAAATGCCAAATCAGGATTACAAATGGAAGCGGTTCTGGTGTCCTCGGTCAGGTCGTATTAATCTAGATCATTGTGGTTATCCATATGATCCAGAAGCAGAGTGGGGAAAAATATACAATCCTGATTTAGTAACCTTCGAGGCTATATCCAATTTACCTTGTTTAGTTCTATTAGGTGAACCAGGCATTGGTAAAAGCCGTGCCATAGAGTCAGAACAAGACAAAATAATCAACAAAATTGAAGCAGCAGGCGATCAAGTTCTCATGTTGAATCTCCGCTCATCTACAAGAGAGGATTTGTTAGGTGGAGAATTATTTAAAAGTCCAGAGTTTACTAACTGGCTAAAGGGTACGCATCAGTTGTATATTTTTCTAGATAGTCTTGATGAATGTCTGCTACGGATCGATACTGTAGCAACACTATTAGCTGACAAGTTTAATCGAAGAGAAATTGTTAATAAGGCTAAATGTTTATATCTTCGTATTGCTTGCCGAACTGCTGTTTGGCAACCAGTTCTAGAGGAAGGACTAAAGAAAATTTGGAGTAAAGAGAGTAAAGATAGTGTAGGAATTTATGAACTAGCTCCACTTCGGCGCGTAGATGTGAGCAAAGCAGCAAAAATTGAAGGCATTGACAATCCTGAAGCATTTCTAGAAGAAATTAACAGGAAGAGCATTGTACCTTTGGCTATTAAACCAATTACATTAGAATTTATTATCAAGACTTATCGTCGCCACGGTGGTAAATTTTCTCCGAATCAGAGGCTGCATGAACTTTACGAAGAAGGATGTCTTTGGCTTTGTGAAGAAAGGAATAAAAGCCGAATTTCATCAAAATTAAAAGGCAATTTTCGTCCGCAACAACGTTTAATTATTGCAGCTAGGATTGCAGCTATCACTATTTTTGGCAATAGATTTGCTATCTGGACTGGTATTCAGAGTGATGTTGAAGATAATGATGTGCTTATTGAGAAGATATGTCAGGGAACCGAAAGTGCAGATGGTAAAGAATTTGAAATTACTGAAGAAGCTGTTGAAGAAGTTTTAGATACTGCTTTATTTTCATCTCGCGGTGAATTAAGTCGTATGGGATGGGCACATCAAACCTATGCTGAATTTCTAGCAGCATGGTACTTAGTTCAGCACCAAACACATTTGAATAAAGTGATGAGCCTAATTGTTTCACCTGAAGATTCCGAACGTAAGTTAATTCCCCAGCTTCATGAGACAGCAGCATGGTTAGCTAGCATGAGGACTGATATACTTCAGGAAATTATGGAGACTGATCCTGATGTTCTGTTGCGAAGCGACATACCCACAGATGCAGATATTCGAGCAGCAATAGTTGATAACTTACTGAAACAGTACGAGCAGGGAAGGTTCTTTGATCCAGATATCAATAATTACTTAAGATACGAAAAGATTAAACATTCTAGGCTACCTGTGCAATTACGTCCATATATTCAGGATTCAAGCAAGCCAATTGATGCACGAGATGCAGCGATAGATATTGCTGAGGCTTGTGAGGTACATGAACTTCAGGAAGAATTAGTGAACCTAGCACTTGATTCATCCCAATCAATTTACCTCAGAGTTAGTGCTGCAAAAGCAATCTGGAAAATTGGTAATGTAGACACAAAATTGCGATTGAAATCTCTGACTTTTGAGCAGCTTCCAGAAGATGAGGATGACCAACTTAAAGGTTATGCTTTTAGGGCGCTTTGGTCAGATCATTTAACAGCAGAGGAATTGTTTAATTTTATAACACCACCTAAGAAGAGAAACTTTACAGGAGCATATCGAGTATTTCTTGACTTTGAACTCATACCAAAACTACAGAAAACTGATTTGGTAGTTGCTCTCAATTGGGTTAAAAAGCAAGGTCTTAGATGCTTTGGACATTCATTTGAAAGACTTGCAGACGCTATACTTCTAAAAGCTTGGGAACATTTCGACTTGCCTGATGTAGTAGAAATTTTTACTAAAGTAACTCTAATACAGTGGAGACAACATCAGGGAGTCATAACTTGCGATGATAAACTTCAAACACAATTTAGAGATTTAGTTATTAATGAAGTAAATAAGCGGCGTGAATTCATTAATCACGCAGTCATAAAAGTTTCACAATCCGGAGAAGAAAGCTATTTTTTGGTTAATAGTTTAACGGAAAGTATTATTCAGAATGAAGATGTTTTATGGATACTTGGAAAACTTCAAAATGTTGATTCTCAAGAAGAGCGAATTTGGGCAGCAATAATTCAATGGACATTTAACCGTCAAGACGCAAAGCAGATAGATGGTATCCTTACAGCTACTCAAACTAATCATGTCTTACGTGAAGAATTCGCACCTTATTTCTCAACAATTGATTTAGACTCAACCGAGGCTGAGACGCTGAGGTCTGACTATCACAGGAGGCAACAACACCAGAATCGTAGACAAAAATCTCCTCTAGATCCACCACCTAAAGAGCGAGTCCTTCTATTTCTGGAGCAGCTAGAGTTAGGAGATCTATCAGCTTGGTGGAAACTTAATAAAGTCATGACTCTCAAGTCAGATAGCCAATCTTATGAACAAGCGTTTGAATCAGATTTAACTGAACTTCCTGGATGGCAAGAAGCTGATGAAAAAACTCGTGAAAGAATCATCAATGGTGCTAAAAAGTATATAGAAGAATACAAACAAGTCGTTAACGACTGGATAGAGACAAATACATATAATAGCTCGGAATTACCAGGCTGTAGAGCCTTACAGTTGCTTTTGCAGGAAGTTCCAGAATTTATAAATACCCTCCCATCTGAGTTATGGCGAAGATGGACACCTATCATTGTTGGCTTTCCCCACCATAACCAACGAGAAGATTACTATACGGAATTAGTTAAGCGGGCATACACAACTGCTCCTTCTGAAACCCTAAATACGCTGCTGTCCATCATTGACAAGAAGAATGAGGAACATAGTGAGATATTCATTTTTGATAAATTTGAGAAATGCTGGGATGAGCGTTTCAAAGCTGCTCTTCTACAAAAGGTAAAGGATACAGCAATTAAGCCTAAATGTATGGGACAGTTACTTGAAGAACTCTTGAAGCATGAATCGACTGGAGCTAGAGAGTTTGCTCAAACGCTGGTCACTTTCCCGCTAACCTCAGGAGAAGAAGCTCACCAAAAAGCTGTTGTCGCCACCAAAATATTAGTCGAATGTGCAGAACCTACTAGCTGGGTGGTGGTTTGGTCAGCTATTCAGCAAGACACAGACTTTGGGCGAGAAGTATTTGAAGAAGTTGCTAACCGCTACTCGCATGGGATCCATTTGAATCTGACTGAAAAGCAGCTAGCTGAACTATACATCTGGCTAGTACAGCAGTATCCCCATATTGAAGACCCTGATCACAGCAATGAGGTTTTTGCTTACAATATGGGCACTAGAGAGACCATTGCTAACCTGAGGGACAAAGTTCTGACACAACTAAGGGAAACTGGGACATCTCAAGCTTGTGTTGAGATTGAGCGCATTATCGAGCAGTTTCCTAAACTGACGTGGCTTAAAAGAACGTTACTAATTGCCCAGGACGTTATGCGACGCAAAACTTGGCATCCACCCCAACCAGAGCAAATTCTTCAGATTGTGAACAAAAAAGAGTCACACACTATAAAAACAATTTTAACACAATTTCACGGAATTCCCCGCCTTCTTAAGGCGGGGATGGATAGTGGGAAAAAGTGAGACGTTCACAAACGTATTTTTGCGTAGCAAAAAAAGTGTCGGGAACAGTCGAGCTTTTTCCAATACTAGCTTTTAGG
>CAIVAU010000266.1 GCA_903903925.1 uncultured cyanobacterium | reverse complement strand
TAGTGCGAGCATCTTGCTCGCTTGTTGTACATCCCAATGAGTGTAAATTCGTAGTGCGAGCATCTTGCTCGCTTGTTGTACACCCCAATGAGCGTAAATTTGTAGTGCGAGCATCTTGCTCGCTTGTTGTACATCCCAATGAGTGTAAATTCGTAGTGCGAGCATCTTGCTCGCTTGTTGTACACGTGAGCAAGATGCTCACACTACTAAATATTTGCGACAACTTCCCCAATATTGCTTATGTCATAGCCACCGAGAACCTCTATGTTTGATTGAACTAAACGATGTCCCAAAATACTGAGAAACTGCTTTACTGGTAATTCTTCTAAGTATTCTTTAAGAATCACCAAGTCGTATCGCGCTTGATGTAGGGAGATAAATCCCAACCCAAAAGTAGCAGCGATGGATGCTGTACTAACGCCTGCATCAGCAACTCCTGAGACTACGGATAAAGCCACACTTTGATGATTGTGGACAATCTGGTCAAATCCTTTAACAAGGTGTAATGGTATTCCTTGTTCTTCCAATTTTCGCTTCAGAAGCAGATGACAGGCGCAACCAGGTTCACGGTTGACAATAGTTGCTTTTAGCTTCACTAAATCGGCAACTGTTTTGATCCCCATTGGGTTTCCTGGTTGAACTAAGAGTCCTTCTTCCCAAACCCCAAGGGTGATTAAGACGGCACTTTTACCTCCGACGGCTTCCCGCACGAAGGGAACGTTATATTCCCCAGTCTGGGGAGCATACAAGTGCATTCCGGCGATGTGAACTTCACCTCGGCATAAACTACGCAAGGCTGTCATGCTGTTGGCATAATAATAATGAACTCTTAGTTGCGGATGCCAACGTTCAGTCGCTTTTGCCAAGAAGGATATCACAGGTGTACAACCAGCAATCACAACTGTATTGTGAATTTTGCTGAGATCATCGAAAAGTTGGACTTGGACTTTGTTTGTACTAGCTTGGATCTGTGCTTTACCTTTTGGGTATCCTTCTTTTGGGGAGAGGCGATCGCCTAGCTTGCTTAAGGGAAGGGGTACGGGGAAAGGCACTTCCTCCTTAGAGAAACCAGCAAGATTGAACGACTCCATCGCAACTGCGGAACCATCAATCGGAATCATTTCGATGCGAAAAGCATCATTCCCGACCAGAGGATAAGCAATCAATTGATCCCCAACCTTTGCTAGGCTAACGGGCATTGGCTGTCCGCTAGGGACTGATTTGGCGAGAACTGCCTCAACTTCAGGTAGATTCTCCTCTAGCCAGAATAACTCCTCAACTTGGCAGCCAAGCGCCTTGGCTAAACGCAGACTGATAGCAACAGAGGGAGAACATTGTCCCGATTCCACACTACTAATAGCCTGACGAGTTACGCCAGCTATATTCGCTAAATCTTGCTGACTCATGCCCAAGCGAGTTCTAATTGACTTCACATTGTTGCAAACATTCACATCCAGCTTCATGAGGCTGTATCTCTCGTTTACTTATTTAAACCAGAAGTTTTCACGGTCTTCTAGCATTTGCCTTTCTGAAAGATCGGTTAATGCTTTTGTAAGATCGCTAAAATACTTGCCGGGTTTTTATGGCAAATAAAATTGATTTTTTGCTTGTTTATTTACTACTTTTGTATTTTCCCCTGAAGCAAGTATAACATGCATATCGCCAAAATATTTGCCGAAAAAACTTTTTATCTCTGCATTTTTCTAGCAAAAATGTATTTATAAATACAGATTTTTTAACTATACGTTGGCTCAATTTGAAAAGTTCCATAGACATCTCCGACAATTAATGATGCGTTCGTTGAAATCCTTGGTAGGGGCGCGGCGGCCTTGCGTCCTTACATCATTTTCACGCCTATGTCTAATACATTTAAATATACTAGGACTTACGCATTGACAGAAAATGTCAGATATGTATATGGTATTTTTAGTGCCTCAACGTTTGATTTTTCCATGAATGAGGTCTTCCCATCGACGCTCTGGGGCGTATTGCAGCGAAAGCATTATTTTCGAGAGCTTCTACTTCTTCAATCCAAGCAATTGCCTGTTCTGGTGTCATATCTTAGCTCCAATATAATCTATATGCACAGTTTTTAATTTTTACGTCACCGTTGTGGGGGACTACTTCCACCATTCCGGTCTCTTAAATATTCCAAAATCTGATTAATCCTAGTTTCAAATCTTTGACGGTCAATAGCTGCTTGCTGTCTGTCTTGTGTTGCTTGTTCTGCTAAATTGAAGCGAGCAAGATGCTCGCACTACCTCAACCCATCAGAACTAATGACACAGAGCACTAGCACAAATTGCGCTTTTTAAACCACGTAGGGGCGCAAGGCATTGCGCCCCTACTTTGGCAATGAGAAAGTCTTAACTTTTGTCCAGTCGTTCAATCAAGTGTTCACCAACTCGCAAAGCATTGGCGATGATTGTCAAGGCAGGACTGACGGCAGAACTGGAGGGGAAAAAGCTACTATCCACAATGTAGAGATTATCTACATCATGGGTGCGACAGTTGAGATCGAGAACGGAAGTTTTTGGATCTTCTCCAAAGCGACAAGTCCCACTTTGATTTGCGACGACTCGAATAGGTGTGTTGCTGTAAGGATAAATGCCTCTTGGAAAGACTGTATTTGTTGTCATTCTGTCCACAACTTTTAGGACATCCGTCCAGCGATGAATCAAGCGATCGTGTGCCTCAAGGTTATTAGGATTGTAATCAACATACAGTTTAGAACCCTCTACACGGACTCTATTATTGGGATCAGGCAAATCCTCTGTCTGTATCCACCAACCAGTAGCGTGTTCCGTCAACTGCTTCAGTCCAAATCCTGGCATGAGTTTTGCTAAGAAAGCCAAAAGAGGCGGCCCTTCAGTAGGTATCATATCCTTCAGAATGTTACCTGTATTCTGAATGTGACCCATCGGATAATCAAAACCAAGTTCTCCCCAGTAAAAATCGTTAACGCAAATTGTCTTTTGGAAGATAGCAGGGTTAGGTATGGGACTTAGTTGCACCACTGCTGTTGTGAGCTGTTTCATAAAATTGCGTCCTACTAAGTCAGAACTATTAGCAAGTCCGGTAGGATGCAAGCCATTTGCAGAACTCAACAACAACGCTGCTGAGTTGATAGCACCGCAAGCAAGTACAACAATATCGCTGAAAAAGAAATGAGCCTGTCCGCCAATTTCTGCTTCGACGGCTTTAACTTCTCCACCTGAAGGGCTTGTGTGCAACCGCACTACTTTAGCATTGGTTTTCAGTGTGACATTAGGGAATTTGAGAGAGGGAGAAATTCCTACGACTTCAGCATCGGCTTTACCATCAACATGACAAGGAAAACCATCACAAGTTTTACAACGGATACAATTGCTCTGATTGTCATCCCCTTGACTAAGCTTCAACCCTAAAGGCAAATAAGCTGGATGTAACCCCTGCTGAGAAATAGCATCACAAATTTCTTGCATGCGGGTTTCATGACTCACCGCAGGTAATGGATACTCTTGACTGCGAGGAGGTTCTGTTGGGTCATTTCCTTGTCTGCCGTGGACGTGGTAGAGTTTTTCTGCTTCGGTGTAATAAGGCTCAAAGTCTTTGTATTTGAGGGGCCACTCGGTGGAAATACCATCTTCGTGTTGGACCTCTTCAAAATCCCTTTCCCTCATCCGCAGTAAAGCAGCACCGTATACTTTAGTATTGCCACCGACCCAATAATTAGTTTGAGGACGAAAAGATTCTCCAGCTTGGTCATACCACTGTTGTTGAGTGTGATAGCGTTCTTTTTGGAAAACCTCAGTTGCATTCCAATTTTCATTTTCTTTAGGCAAGAAATCCCCACGTTCGAGAATGAGAATTTTTTTACCTGTGGGTGCAAGTTTGTAAGCCAACGTGCCCCCACCTGCTCCAGTACCAACAATAATTAGGTCATAGTGCTGATCGTCTATAATCATATCGTTCCATCTTTTTAAGATATGTATTTTCTTTTGAATCACCTAATCGGGAAAATAAGAATTTCCCCAATTCTGTTTCATTGCCAAATGTAGATTAGAACAAACAAAACAATCCAAATAACATCAACAAAGTGCCAGAATAGAGAGGTTGCATTTACCCCAAAATGACCTGTGTCGTAGTTACCAGGAATGAAAGAGCGACCAAAAACAATTATCTGCAACAAAATGCCGGTGAGAACGTGCAACCCGTGGAAGCCTGTCAGTAAGTAGAACATCCCTCCAAAGACACCTGTTGTAAAGCCAAAGGAAAGGTGGCTCCACTCGATCGCCTGTCCTACTAAAAAGTAAGTTCCCATTGCGATCGAAAGCAAAAGGAACTGACGAAATTGCATTAAGTTGTGGCGTAAAAGGGCGCGTTCTGCCAAGTAAATAACCAAGCTACTGGAAACAAGAACTACCGTATTAATTGCAGGATCTTGAACTTCCAATCCTGAAACACCAGGCGGTAACCAATCAGGAATTGTGGTTTTGTAGACAATATATCCTGTAAAAAAACCGAGAAAAATGAATGTTTCAGAAAGCAAAAACACAATGAAGCCAAACATTTTGTTGCCTTCTTCATCGTGAGTATGCTCGTGTCCGGAATGGTGTAACTCTTCTGAACTGATGGAACTGTCCATTTGATGAATTCTCCTTTATAAGTAGGGTGCGTTAGCGCAGCGTAACGCACCATGCCAAGCTTTCAGCGGTGCGTTACGGACTTCGTCCTAACGCACCCTACGATACTTAACTGTACAAAAAACCATTAATGCTCTTGTACCAAGGGTTCAGATTTACCGTACCCGTAGGGTTCACTTACAACAACTGGAATTTCCTCAAAGTTCTCTACAGGAGGTGGTGAAGAAACTAACCATTCAAGTCCGATCGCCCGCCAAGGATTCTTCGATGCTGGTTTGTCATTCATCCAAGAAGCAATCATATTCAGGATGAAGGGCAAAATCGATACGCCTAGGATAAATGCTCCGATGCTAGCAATAACGTTCCACATTTCATACTCTGGGGCGTAGGAAGAGACTCGACGTAACATTCCTTGCAATCCTAGTGGGTGCATTGGAAAGAAGTTGAGATTGGCACCGATGAAGGACAACCAAAAGTGCAACTTACCTAAGCCTTCGTAGTACATACGTCCAGTCATCTTGGGGAACCAAAAGTAAATAGCAGCAAACATCCCCATCGTTACTGTGCCGTACAGAACATAGTGGAAGTGACCCACGACATAGTAAGTGTTGTTAACGTGGACATCAATAGGAACAGAGGAGAGTGTGATCCCAGTGATCCCTGCAAACACAAACAATATTAATCCACCTAGTGCAAACAGCATTGGCGTATCAAACCGCAGCTTCCCGCCCCAAATAGTTGCAGTCCAGGCAAACACTTTAATGCCAGTGGGCACAGAAACAAACATTGTCGTCAGCATGAAAAACAGCCGCATCCAAGCTGGAGTCCCGCTGACGTACAGATGGTGCACCCAAACTATCCCGCTGACTCCCGCAATAAGAAGTGATGAAATGGCAACAATTTTATAGCCAAACAGAGGTTTTCGAGCAAAAACGGGGAATATCTCTGAAAAGATGCCAAAGACCGGCAGAATAATCACGTAAACAGCAGGGTGGGAGTAGAACCAGAAAAAGTGTTGAAAGAGAATTGGATCGCCCCCTTTAGCAGGGTTAAAAAAGCTAGTTCCCACTGTTAAGTCGAGTAAAAGCATGACTGCACCTGCGGTCAAGACAGGTAGTCCAAACAGTTGGATAATTTGAGCACTCATCACGTTCCAGACAAAGATGGGCATACGGAAGAATGTCATACCTGGTGCCCGCATCTTGACTATCGTGGTAACAAAGTTGATTGCCCCCATAATTGAGGACACACCCGATATTGCCACTGCTAGAAGCCAGATAACTTGACCATTGATTAAGTTTCCCGTCGGGTTTTGCAGACTAACTGGAGGGTATGACCACCAACCTGCTTGTGCTGGACCACCTGGGACAAAAAAGCTTGCCATCAACAACAAAGCAGCGATTGGGATCATCCAGAAGGCAACAGCATTCAGCCTGGGAAAAGCCATATCTCGTGCCCCAATCATCAAAGGCACAAGATAGTTAGCAAAACCTGTAAGTATAGGAAATGTCCATCCGAACAGCATCACAGTGCCGTGCATAGTGAACAAGGCGTTATAGACACTACGATCAACAAGATCTGATTCTGGGGTAATCAATTCCCCACGAAGAATCATTGCAAATATGCCACCTACCAAAAAGAGAATGAAAGCCGTAACAATATACTGAATACCTATGACTTTGTGGTCTGTGCTGAAGCTAAAGTATCGCTTCCAGTCTGTTGCCGGATGGTATTCAGGTGTCTTATTTGTAGCGCCAATATCTTTGACAGAAATATTTGTCATTTTCATTTGTCCTAATTCAGGAGTCAGGAGTCAGGAGTCAGGAGTCAGGAGTCAGGAGTCAGGAGTCAGGAGTCAGGAGTCAGGAGTCAGGAGTCAGGAGTCAGGAGTCAGGAGTCAGGAGTCAGAATTATGAATTCATAACTCATAATTCATAATTCATAATTCACTACAGGGGGTTGTGCGGGTGCTACTGTTGCC
The DNA here is from genome assembly GCA_903903925.1 of uncultured cyanobacterium. Lineage (GTDB taxonomy): Bacteria > Cyanobacteriota > Cyanobacteriia > Cyanobacteriales > Nostocaceae > Stigonema. Next base: position 6,694 of record CAIVAU010000266.1, on the reverse strand, counting down.
CAGCCTTTGATTAACTTTTTTGATTCTTGAGCATATTCGGAAGCTGCTTGGTTATGTGCAGGATATGGTTTACGGGTTGCTGCTTCTGCCAGCCATTTTTTATAATCTTCAGAAGACTCAACAACAACATTTGCCTGCATTGTTGCAAAGTAAGTGCCGCTAAATTCAGAATCGGTCAATTGATATTTGCCAATGCGGATTGGGGTGAATTCAAAGTCAATGTTGCGATTGGGAATAATGTCTTGCTTGATTCGGAAAGCAGGAACATAAAAGCCATGAAGAACATCCTCTGACTGCATCGCTAAACGGATACGATAATTGACGGGTAGATGCAGTTCGGTGCTGGTAACTCCTGTTTTTGGGTAGCGGAAAACCCAAGCCCACTGTTTAGCATTAACTTCAATGTCTTCAACTGGCAAAGTTGAGGGGGACGTGGAAAGAGAAATCGTTTGTGCGTCCTCTTTCATTGGTGCAGCATTTGCCGATTTCATTCCTATTGGAATATGCATATGAATCGCTTCCATTGGTCCTTGAATCCCCATTTGTTCGTAGATTTGGAAGCTGTAACCTGCAATCCAAAACACTAGCAGTACAGGAATTGTGGTCCAGACAATTTCTAATGTTAGATTCCCTTCAATAGGGGGACCATCGCTAGTATCATATTTTCCTGCTCGATGGAAAATCACTGAATACATGAGTGTTCCTGTGACTCCAAGGAAGATAAATGCCCCTAGGGTTACTAAGAAACTAAACAATTCATCGAAAAGTCGTGATTCTGCTGCTGCTTGAGGGGGTAGCCAGAAATATGCTAGGCTCCCTATCCAAAGACTGACAGCAGTTAAGGCGATCGCGATCGTACTCAAAAGCAAAATATTTCGGATTTTCATCGTCAAAAATTGGTTAATTGTTAGTTGTTAGTAGTGAGTTGTTGGTTGTGCCACTACAGCTACAAGTAAGTGAAGTACAATACTTTTGTCAAAAAGATAGACATAAAGCTTTTTACTCCTGACAAATGACGAATGACTCCTGACCAATGACAAATGACTAATGACTCCTAACCAAACATTGATTAATTCAGCAGCACGTTGGGGTTCTTGCCCAATCGCAACAACATATCAGCGGTATTATGAACCCCAAATTCAGCAGCTAGGTGTGCCCCTAGGGTGCCGTGTACGTACATGAGGAGCATAATGAATAGCCCAGAAAGTAAATAAGTCCACTGTACTTGTTGATTGTCATCCTTACGCCAAATATAGCGTTGAAATCCTCTCCAAATAGTCATGCCAACAATCAACGCTAAAAGAAATACACCACCCACACCATGCCAAAGCATTGTTTCCATTGCTTGCAATCCCCAGGCACTCTTTATCCCAGCGGATGGTTCTGCCAACATCATTTCGTAAAAACCTGCTGCCACCGTAAAAAATGTGATGATTGCCGAAGCTAAAATATTGTACCAGCCAGCATCAAAAAAGTTAGAACGAGTGGCAGAAATTGCCAAAAACTTGAAGATTGGTTTTTGTAGGAAGAACAGCACACCTATGATATCAAAGGCGATACCAAGGATGAACAAACCCAAAGTGAGATGGACTAGATTTGGGTGAATGGGTATGGCGTAAGGTAACCCATTTGCTCCAAGCTGAGTTTTCAATTGGTCAATCACTTCAGAGTTCATTGTAGCAACCCCTCCTTCATAGCTTCAGTAACTGGTACAGTGTGTAGCCCATATATCCAAACCAGTTGATCTCCAAAATACACCTGTGTACCTACCAAAACAGTCAAAAGTAGACCTGCGGCTAAGTAATAAATTGGTATCCTTTGTGGAGTGCGGGAACGAATTACATAACGCCAAGCTGTAATAGCTGCAAGAATTGCTGAAAGTGACCAGCCAAGGAGTGTATGTAAATTGAGCACTGGTTGAGATGCATCATATGGTTCTGCCAAACCTGCTTCAAATTGACCAAAAATGATGGCGATGAAGATGGAAATTGTAGCGAAAAACATATTCCACCAACTCACCTCAAAAAGACGGTGGTTACGGGTAAAGTATCCGATGACATCACACAAGAAGGCAAATAATACCATCGCAATCACAAAATGGACAACGATGGGATGCATCGTATCAGGATACGGTAAATTGTGGTTATTCAAAGGCAGAAGATTCTGAAGCATAGTTAGAGTTATGTACGGTTACTTGGAATTTTCATCATTTTTGATACTGCGGTTGTTAAGTTATTTGCAGCGTTAATGATGTCTTGTAAGGCTTCATTACTCAGATTCTCATCATGAGAAACTTCTGATAGGTAAGTTTCTATGAAAATTTCAACTCTGTTAGTAATTATTTTGCTCTGAGAACGTAGTCTGTTGAGATCTTTGGTAGACAAATTATCCATTGTTTTAAGCTCCTTTCTGTTTTTCAGGTTAATTCTACATCCTTACTATTCTTATTACGAAAGCAATTCCCACAGTTAAAAGGGAACACAGAATAGGGAATTCCTCTCATTAAAATGAGGGGATTGAATGAGTAAGAAAAATCGGCAGTCTTAATCAGGTGGTCTCTATCATTTATCGAGCAAAGATAGACTAGACACCCTGCGGGAAGTCAAAAGTCAAAATTATTTAATAATTCTTACTTTTGAATGAGTGAATGTGTACCTTGAGAATTGAAGCGACTGACCATCTGTCACATACCAAAAACACTGCCATACTCAAACTTTATCCTATAAAAGTTGGAGAGTTTGTTCACTGCGATCGCCTCACATAGCACTTCTCATCTGAATGAGGTACAGATTTATCTGCGTCGAGGGTGCGTACCCTCCGGGAAGCCGCCCAAGGGGCGTCTACATCTGCGGTTTCAATTGAAATCGGCTATAAGTAGTCCGATGAAACACTTGTACTAAGGCACGACAGTGATAGAACGCTAAAGGGGTGCATCCCATTTTTGAAAATTCGTAGTGCGAGCATCTTGCTCGCTTATAGTACACGTAAGCTTTCCGGCTCACACTACTGATCGTCTTTCTGCAAAACTGGGATGCTCCCACGCTAAAGCGCAACTACGAACCTATTTAAGTCATTCAGCAGACATGATATTATATCAACTATAGTAACTTGAAGCCGAAGTTGTTCAGAGTTTCACGCAAGTACTTGCATCCTTTTAAATACTCTAAAGTGGCGATCCGCTCGGCGGAATGTTGCGACCAATCACTAGCAACATTCATCTTTTGTTCAGTATAGAATTCTTTCATGATGTCGTTGTAGCGAGCGATCGCCTCATCTTGCTCTGCCAATTTATAAGTTTCCCGATGTAGCACAACCGATTGGGGTAGACGCGGTTTCATAGCCGCTTGTACTTCAGGATTGGGATAACCTACACACAAGCCAAATATAGGGAAGACAAAAGGTGGCAGATTTAGTAGTGTTGCTACCTCTTGTGTGCTTTTGCGGATTGCGCCAATATATACTGTTCCTAAACCAATTGACTCAGCAGCTAGAGTCGCATTCTGTGCAGCCACTGAGGCATCAACTATTGCTTTGACCAACAGTTCTATGTAATCTAAAGCAACATGAGGTAGTCCTCGACTGTCAGCAATATGAGCCAAACGACCTAAATCTGCTAACCAAACCAAAAATACAGGAGCCTGGTTAATGTATGCTTGGTTATTAGCCAGCTTGCATAATTCTGCTTTGCGCTCTTGATCTTCAATTGCTACCACACTCCAGGTTTGCATATTAGCTGAACTAGCAGCAGATTGAGCAGCGGCAACTAGCCACTCTAGAGTTCCTGGGGGTAGAGGGTCAGATAGATAAGACCGAACTGAACGGTGAGATAGCAGTATTTCAAGAGATTCGTTCCAGTCAATTTCGTAATTGAAGGGAATTTCACCGTAGCGCGATCGCAATAGCTCTGTAGGATTAGTCATAATTAACTTTTGAACTTCAATGCAACCTTTGAATTTTGTAGGTGTTGTGCCTTCACACTTGAGGAACTAAACTCAAGAGTTCTTCAACCGTCAGACTACGCTTGATTTTTACTGACTGATGCCGCACAGCATCCAATACTGATTGAATTTGTAGCTGACTGAGGGTAATTCCATGTTGTTGCAGCACACTGAGTACCAGATGCCGACCAGAATGTTTTCCCACAACTAAACGACGTTCCCGACCAACATCTTCTGGCGCGAACGGTTCGTAAGTATTCGGATTTTGCAACACACCGTGAGCATGAATGCCCGATTCGTGGGCGAAAGTATTGTCACCCACGATCGCTTTCCAGGGAGGAACCGAATAGTTAGCAGCTTTAGCAACTAACTGTGATAGTTCCAGCAGCCGTTTTGTATCAATGCCCATTTCGATGCCGTAGATCTGTTTCAGTGCCATCACGACTTCTTCAAGGGGCACATTGCCTGCCCGTTCACCGATCCCGTTTACCGTGGTGTTGACTGATGTTGCTCCCGCTTCAATACCAGCTAGCGAGTTTGCCATTGCCAGTCCTAAGTCGTCATGGGTGTGCATTTCAACGGGAATGGATAGATGATGAATAAGGGAGCGAACTTTGCTGTAAGTGGTCAGAGGATCAAGGATTCCGACAGTGTCACAGAAACGAAACCGAAAAACTCCCCATTCTTGAGCCGAGAGAACTACATCCAATAGAAAAGATGGATCAGCTCTAGAGGAATCTTCTCCGCCAAGAGAGACAGATAAACCGTGATCACAAGCGAAATTAATTGCATCCCGCAGTCGGTCTAGCATCAACTGCCGCTGACCCCTAAACTTGGCGGCAATCTGAATATCTGAGACCGGAACAGAAACATGCACCCGCTGCAAACCACAATCTATAGACGCCTGAATATCCGACAAGTTAGCACGGTTCCAACCAAGTAATTTGGCGTTTAATCCCAGATTGGCAATGATCCGGATCGACTCTGCTTCTTCGTGCCCCATTGCCGGAATACCAATTTCCAGTTCCTGAACACCAATGGAATCAAGAAAAGTGGCGATCGCAATTTTTTCTTCAACGTTGAAAACTACACCTGCTGCCTGTTCGCCGTCTCGCAAGGTCGTATCATTGATCTCAATAGGATGTTTGTTCATGGTGAAGTTATGATTCATGATCAGCTAGTTTGTTGTGTGATTTTGATTTGCTTGAGGCATCCTGACAGTTAAAGCTTCCTGCACAAAGGGAATTATGTTCCTCAGGTTACAGATCCGAAAAGTACATCCCACACCATCAGCTAGAATCATTTCGATGCAAAAAGCATCGTTCCCAACGAGAAGATAAACTATCTATTTCACTCATCTCCTGCAAGTATAGCGTACATCCAGCCAATATATTTGCCTTTTTAGATACTAATTGGCAAACAAGAGGGAGCAGGGAGCAGGGAGCAGGGAATAGGGAATAGGGAATAGGGAATAGGAGGAGTTTCTTTCATTCATAGCGGGTGGTGTGCCGCCAGTGGGGATGCTCTCACGAAACTTGGGCATTGGGCATTGTCCATGCGTAGGGGCGGGGTCTCCCCACCCTTACAGGAGTGGAGGTGTTTCTGACCTTCATAAGGGGTGGTGCTTTCAAGTCATCAGTCAGGAACTCACAAACTCTCAGATCTTGAATCACATCTGACAAGAACGCTATTTTTAGTCCGAGTTTAGTAAGTCCTGATCCATGTGGGAATTGCATCTTTTGGTTGGCACCGCCACCCAATGGAGTTCTAACCACAGGACGGGGTTTCTTTGCTTTAATGTTGAGGCGGGATCGCGGATAATGCGTGTCGCATTCATGCAAACAGCATTCGATACTCCCAAATTTCTGGCAACCGCTCTGAGAATATCTTTGTAGCCACTGATCGAGATAGACAAGAGGTTGGGATAATACACAACAAAATGTTGAATAAGTTTTGGAGGCAATCCCCAGTACGAATTTACGAGTTCGACGTGGCAGTATTGGAGTAACTCGCCGAGTTGGGGACAGTACGCCTCAACTATGGTGATAAATTTTTGCACTAAGACTTCTTCCGTCAACATGATAAGTTCTACTCCTTCAATGAAGTGGACAAATAGACATAGTCGTGAAAATTAATTATGCGTTCGCTGAAATCCTTGGTAGGGGCGTATTGCAATACGCCCCTACATGATTCCTGGAGATGTCTAATATTGGCATGGTTCAGAACGCCGATTTTTCAATATTGGTAGGAAGCTTACGTAGTTTTTTTGCTTTAAGGTTGCGATTCCCCATAAATAAAGAATATCATACAACTGGCAAATTTACTGGCGATCACCAATGAATTCATAAAGAGTATTTGTCATTACAATTATTTTTAACCTAGAAGATGGTCTGCCAATAATTATGTCTTTTATCTTGTTTATATTTGAGCGCTTATCACCTAATTACCTGATCTAATAACTTCATCACCATGTCAATACTTACATCCTTATTACCCTGTTTTATGGTTAGAATAGTCTGTCTATTCGACTTCTTGTTTGTGGTAGATACCTCAAGATATATTCTCTAAAAAAATAGACCTATCGGTCTATTTAAAATTTAATAGCGTCAGATATTAAAATATTTATTTTGAATATTGTTGCGATATTGACTATTATTAATTCAACCCCCTGTTAGGATTTTGGAATCAGAGAAAGCAAAGCCTTCTCTTTGGTCACTACACAACTCCAACCATCTTTTCTATTACCCGATCTTGCT
>CAIVAU010000265.1 GCA_903903925.1 uncultured cyanobacterium | reverse complement strand
CCTGCTCCCCTGCTCCCCTGCTCCCTGCTCCCTGCTCCCTGCTCCCTGCTCCCCTGCTCCCTGCTCCCTGCTCCCTGCTCCCTGCTCCCTGCTCCCCTGCTCCCTGCTCCCTGCTCCCTGCTCCCTCTTAAATATTGAAGTGCGGAATGTGGGCTATATGTTTGAGCTTATTTACTGAACAGGAAGATTATTTTAAATATCTTTGATTTGTTTCATCCAAAACGTGAGTTTTCTACACAGAATCTTTAAGATTCTCTTATAGCAAAGATACGTGCTTATAGTATTGTATACAGAATAGGTATCAATTTTGTCAACTGCAGTGCAGTAGGCAGCTCTATCGGCAGGAATAAACCTTTTTACTCACCTAGGTCTTAAGAAAAAATCTGGGATTTTGTGAGGAATTTGGCAGCAGCGACATCTTTAATAAAGATTAGATTTATTAAACGAAGCATTGCTTATGCCGTTTTATGAGCGGTTTAAAGTCGATACTTTATACTTTGAGATAAAGGAAAATAAAGCCTTGTCCTTTAACATAACACAAATAGTTATGGCTGATACGTTAAAACTCGATGAAGTCGTAGAGTTTGCAGAAAATCCAGAGCCGCGTTGTCCTTGTGTACTATTGCTAGACACTTCTGGCTCTATGCAAGGAATGCCAATAGATGCTTTAAATGAAGGCTTGTTGGCTTTTAAAGATGAATTAATTAAAAACTCCCTGGCTTCGCGAAGAGTCGAGGTAGCAATCATCACGTTCGATAGTGCTGTAAATATAGTCCAAGACTTTGTGACGGCAGATCAATTTAATCCGCCGATCCTAACAGCGCAAGGACTAACGACTATGGGTGCTGGAATTCATAAAGCGCTGGATATACTTCAAGATCGCAAAGCTCAGTATCGTGCCAACGGCGTAGCCTACTATCGCCCTTGGGTATTTATGATTACTGATGGCGAGCCGCAAGGGGAGTTTGAGGATGTATTAGATCAGGCGAAGCGGCGTCTACAAGGAGATGAATCGAGTAAGCGTGTGGCATTTTTTCCGGTTGGTGTAGAAAATGCGAATATGACGCGCTTAGGTCAAATAGCTGTGCGTACCCCCTTAAAACTGAATGGATTAAACTTTGTAGAGATGTTTGTCTGGCTGTCAGCTAGTATGTCGGCTGTGTCACATTCCAAGGTAGATGAACAGGTGGCACTACCGCCAATAGGTTGGGGATCTGTTTAATGGCAATCTTTCCGATCTAAGATGCGATGAATACTTCAGAACAAACATCTCACTGGCAGGTAGTAGCCGCATCAGTATGCGGCGCAAGCCATTTAAAAAATAAGCAACTGTGTCAAGACGCCCATCACTGGCAGCCATTGGCTGATAACGTTTTGGTATTGGCTGTTGCAGATGGTGCAGGTTCAGCAACCTGGGGAAAAGTCGGGGCGATGGTTGCTGTAGAAACAGCGATCGAAAATATATCTACCAAAGGAGTCACGCGATACTCCTTGGCTAATGATGCTGTTGTGACTTCGCTTTTAATTGACGCGCTGCTAAGCGCCAAACAAGCAGTACAGGAAGAAGCAGTTGCTTGTGAAAAACAACTGCCGGATTTAGCAAGTACTTTAATTATTGCGATCGCCTCCCCAGAGATTGTTGCCGTCGTACAAGTAGGTGATGGTGTGGTGGTGGCCAAAGATATGAGCGGCAATTTAACTGCTATTACCATACCCGATCACGGGGAATTCATCAACGAAACGACTTTTTTGACATCACCAAATGCGATGGAAACGGCGCAAGTCAGACTATGGCGTCAAGCGATAGCTAATGTTGGGCTTCTCACCGATGGACTACAAATGCTTGCTATGAATATGTCTATTGGCGTCCCTCACAAACCTTTCTTTTTGCCACTATTTGACTTTGTCTCTAATATAGAAGATAACGCAGCGGCAAAAGAGCAACTGATAAAATTTTTACGTTCTGAAAGAATTACGCAACGCACTGATGATGATTTGACTCTCATTATAGCTGCACTACGCAGTTAGTTGAGAATGGTTGTGACAGTTGAGCCTTTATCACTCATTTTCTACCAGTAATCATACAATGCAGGTACTACGTTGTCTTCCAAATCAAACCAATACTAGCATTAAGCTCACCATGAGTTTAGGGCGTGGCGGCGAAGCGTGTGTTTATACAGTGCCAACAGATACCAATTTAGTGGCAAAGGTTTATCACCATCCAACTGTAGAACAGGCTCGCAAACTAGAGGTCATGCTTGCCAACCCACCGGAAAACCCTACAGCTAATTTGGGTCATATATCTATTGCTTGGCCGATAGAGTTATTGCGTTCGTCGAATGAAAGCAATAGCACTAACGATGGGGGCGAAAGCATCGTTGGCTTTTTAATGCCGCGCCTTCGAGGGATGCGTCCAAGCATTGACTTTTATAATCCCAGAACTCGCCGCCAATGCTGTCCTTTGTTCAATTATCAGTACCTTTTGCGCACTGCTCGTAATCTGGCAGCGGCTTTTGCAGCTTTGCATACTAGTGGCTACTGCGTTGGAGATGTGAATGAATCAAATATCCTCGTAAGCGACACAGCACTGGTGACAGTGGTAGATACTGATTCGTTCCAAGTGCGTGATCCGAGCAACGATGTTGTTTACCGCTGTCCGGTAGGCAAACCAGAGTTTACCCCCCCAGAACTACAAAATAAAACTTTTGCTCAGTGCGATCGCACGACTGCCCATGATTTGTTTGGGTTGGCAGTCCTAATATTTCAATTGTTGATGGAAGGCACTCACCCATTCTCCGGCATCTTTCAAGGATATGGTGATCCACCACCCTACGAAGCACGCATTGTATCTGGTCATTTTACTTACAGTCAAAAACAGCACGTACCATACATTCCTACCCCAATAGCACCATCTTTGGAAATCCTCCATCCCACTTTACAGGAACTGTTTGTACGTTGTTTTGAGGATGGTCACAGTAACCCACTACTGCGCCCTAATGCCCAAACTTGGCACTCAGCGCTAGCTGAAGCCGAAAATGCCCTTGTGACTTGTACTTCAAACCCCCAGCATCGCTACAGCAACCACCTGCTCAGATGTCCTTGGTGTGAACGTAGATTGCAGTTAGGCGGACGCGACCCCTTTCCATCAATCGAAGCAGTCGCAGCTCGGGAACATTTACAGCCCCACCCAAAACAGAGAAAGCGGCTGATCCCACAACCAGCATTGTCTTTAAGCCACCTTAATCATAGGTTGCCAGCAGCTTCGTACAAAATTCCTTATTATAAGCCTCCTAGAAAGCCGAATTTTTATCCGATAGTTATTTGCCTGCTTGGTTTTGGGCTATTGGGGTATTTAGACCTGATGATTAAATTTACAAATCGCCCCTTTGTTTTCCAGAACTCTTACCCGCAACAAGCATTGCTCAGCGATCAGGAAAAAAATAATAATCTTTCCTTCGACGATTACTACAAGCAAGGTCATGCTTCTTATAAAGTGCGAGACTACGAGCAAGCAATTGAAAAGTTTACGAAAGCAATCCAAAAAGATCCTAAGTACGCTAAAGCTTATATAAACCGTGGCAATTCTCACTACAACTTAAAAGAGTATGAAGCGGCGATCGCAGACTATAACCAAGCAATACACCTTAGCCCTAATGAAATAAAAGCCTATGTAAACAGGGGTAATGTCCGCTTGTTACTTGCCGAATATAGCAGTGATCCTGATAGCGATTACAATTTAGCAATTGGGGACTTTAATAGTGCGCTGCGTCTCAATCCTCATGAAGTCGAAGCTTATATAAGACGAGGTGTTGTCCGATCCCAAATAGCGAAATATAGTGGCGATTCTCAGCAAGACTACAAAAAAGCAATTGAGGATTTTAACTCCGCACTAAGTATGAATCCGTCTAGGGCAGAAGCTTACTTTCAGCGGGGGGTTGTCCGCTATCAAATCGCCCAATATAGCAGCGAATTTGAGCAAGAATATAAAAAAGCAATTGATGACTTTGACCAAGCATTGCGGATTAATTCTCAACTAGCAAAAGCTTATCTTAAACGAGGGATTGTTCGTTACGAACTAGCACAGTATGGTGGCAATCATTCTATAGAACACCATCAAAAAGCAATAGAAGACTTACAGACATCCGCCAAAATTTCTCTAGCAGAAAACGATATGGATAATTACCAACAATCCCTCAGTAGTATCTGCGTTGTTCTAGACAATAAATGTGACAATTTCTTCCAAAACACGAGTTTATCGGCAAAACCAAACTAGTACCGCTTCGCGAAAGTCACAAGTCAAAAGCCAAAAGTCACAAGTCAAAAGTTTTATATATCAAGGCTTATGGCTGTTTGAAATGGTTGCTTTATTTACGCCGATCTGTACTAGTACCCCAAGGCGGAAGTCAAAAGGATTTTTATTCTCCTTTCCCCCTTTCGCCTTAACCGATCACCACTGATAGTTATTTTACATTTAAATTTTTCTGTCTTCAGGAAATTAGGTATTGAAAAAGCTTTTTTATTTTCCACCTCTAGAAAAAGAGCTTTTTTGTTTTTTTACATGCAAAGGAAGTTTATTTACCTCGTCTTCACACTTGGGTAGGAAATTACGGTTAGATTAAGTACGGAGAAAATTAAAACTCGATTTTTTCTCTAGCTAAATTGGTCAAAAGTTAAGTCAAAGATTCATCTACCTGAAAATTGCGAGATGATCCAATGAAAGCAGTGATTTTAGCTGGTGGGCTTGGTACACGCATTAGTGAAGAAACTAGCGTTAGACCAAAACCAATGGTAGAAATTGGCGGTAAGCCAATTTTGTGGCATATAATGAAGATCTATTCAAACCACGGTATAAATGACTTCGTCATCTGCTGTGGTTACAAAGGCTATGTCATCAAGGAGTATTTTGCCAACTACTTCTTACACATGTCAGACGTTACTTTTGATATGCGGTTCAACCAAATGAACGTACATTCTGGTTATGCAGAGCCTTGGCGTGTCACTTTGGTAGATACGGGTGACAACACTATGACAGGTGGACGCTTAAAGCGAGTCAGAGAGCATATTGGTAGTGAAACTTTTTGCTTCACCTACGGTGATGGTGTCAGCGATGTGAATATTACAGAACTCATTAAGTTTCATAAAGAACAAAAGAATTTTGCAACCCTCACCGCAGTTCAACCACCAGGAAGGTTTGGAGCAATTGTCTTAGGACATGAGCAAACCAAAATCACCAGCTTTCGGGAAAAACCAGAAGGGGATGGTGCATGGATTAATGGTGGATATTTTATTCTAGAACCTGAGGTCATCAACTTAATTGATGATGATACAACTGTTTGGGAGCAGACGCCTTTAGAAAAGCTAGCAGAAATGGAACAGCTCTCGGCATACAAACATCACGGTTTTTGGCAACCCATGGATACTTTACGAGATAAAAACTATCTAGAGGATCTATGGAAGAATGGGAAAGCTCCTTGGAAGATATGGTAAGTCAAGAGTGAGGAGTGAGGAATAAAGACTATAACTCCTAACTCCTAACTCCTAACTTTATTAATTAAGGGTAGAGTAGAAAAATGTATGATTTTGCAATTATAGGTGGGGGAATTGTTGGTCTTTCCACCGCCATGGCTTTGGGTAAACGCTATCCCAATTCTCGTATCCTAGTAGTAGAAAAGGAAAGCCAATGGGCATTTCACCAAACTGGTAATAATAGCGGGGTGATTCACTCTGGTATTTATTACAAACCAGGGAGTTTCAAAGCTAAATTTTGCCGTGATGGTTGTCGCTCGATGGTAGAGTTTTGCCAAGAGTATGGGATCGATTATGAAGTCTGTGGTAAGGTCATCGTTGCAACTGTTGAGGAAGAAATACCTCGCCTAGAGAGCCTTTACAAGCGAGGTTTGGAAAATGACATGCAAATCAAGAGAATCAGCCCGGAGGAAGTCAAGGAAATAGAACCTCACGTAAAATCCGTAGGGGGAATCCAGGTTTTTTCTACTGGTATAGCTAATTACAAACAAGTGTGTTTCAAATACGCGGAACTGATTGAAAAGCAGGGGGGAGAACTGCGTCTCAACACAAAAGTTGAAAGAATAGTTCCAAGTGGTAACAATCAGGTGCTGGAAACCAATCAGGGAACCTTTGAAACCCGCTTTGTGATTAATTGTGCCGGATTGCATAGCGATCGCGTTGCCAGATTAGGTAACGTCGATCCACAAGCCAAGATCGTACCGTTCCGGGGAGAATATTACGAACTGACACCGGAAAAACGGTATTTAGTCAAAGGCTTAATTTATCCGGTACCCAATCCGGATTTTCCATTTTTGGGCGTCCATTTTACACGGATGATCGACGGTAGCGTCCATGCGGGTCCAAATGCAGTTCTCAGTCTCAAGCGCGAGGGCTATAAAAAAACTGACTTTGACTTGCGTGATTTTGCTGAGGTTATGACCTACCCTGGTTTTTGGAAACTAGCGGCAAAACATGCTGATGAAGGAATTAAGGAAATCATTCGTTCTTTCAGTAAGGCAGCTTTTGTCCAAAGTCTGCAACAACTTATTCCCGAAGTCAAAGCAGAAGATATAGTTCCTACCCATGCTGGTGTCCGGGCTCAAGCATTAATGAATGATGGCAAGTTAGTGGATGACTTTTTGATTGTCCAAGGTCAAAACTCTGTCCATGTTTGCAACGCACCTTCCCCAGCGGCTACTTCTTCAATTGAGATCGGCAAAGCAATAGTGGCACAAATTCCCGAACAGTCGCATCTCCTACTTACAGCTAACAAGTTTTAAAGGATTTATAGCAATGAAAGTTTTAGTCACCGGTACCGAAGGCTATCTTGGCTCACTATTACCTCCCCTGTTATTTGAACGGGGACATGATGTTATTGGCGTAGACACTGGATATTATAAAGTTGGTTGGTTGTACAACGGTACTGAGGTTACTGCTAAAACCCTCAACAAGGATATTCGTCTCATTAGCGTTGAAGATTTGCAAGGTGTGGAAGCAATAGTTCATATGGCTGAACTATCTAACGATCCTACCGGACAATTAGCACCTCATATCACATACGAAATCAACCATCAAGGTTCAGTTCGCCTTGCTAAACTCGCGAAACAAGCAGGTGTACGTCGCTTTGTCTATATGTCTTCTTGCAGTGTCTATGGGGTAGCAACCGAGGGAGACGTTACAGAAGAATCAGCTGTGAATCCCCAAACAGCCTATGCAGAATGTAAAACTTTGGTAGAACGAGATGTTAAACCCCTAGCTGACGATGACTTCTCTCCTACCTTTATGCGGAATGCCACTGCCTTTGGTGCTTCCCCCAGGATGCGCTTTGATATTGTTTTGAATAATTTGGCAGGCTTGGCATGGACCACCAAAGAAATCAAGATGATCAGCGATGGTACACCTTGGCGTCCCTTAGCCCACGCACTAGATATTTGTAAGGCAATTGTTTGCACACTAGAAGCTCCCCGTGACATCGTACACAATCAAATCTTTAACGTGGGAGATACGACGAACAACTATCGAGTCAAAGAAATTGCAGCAATTATTGCTGAAGTTTTCCCAGGATGTAAATTAAGCTTTGGCGATCAAGGGGCAGATAATCGCAGCTACCGGGTATCTTTCGAGAAAATCAACACAACTCTACCAGGTTTTAAGTGTGATTGGAATGCCCAGCGTGGTGCCCAGCAGTTCCTTGATTTGTTTACTCAAATTGATATGACTGAAGATATTTTCTTATCCAGAGGTTTCACTCGTTTGAAACAGCTAGAGTATCTCATTCGTACTCAGCAAATCGATCATAATTTCTTCTGGACTAAAAAGTAGAGTTCAGAAGTTAGGAGTTAGGAGTTAGGAGTAAAAAAGGTTTTGTTTCTAGCTTTTAGACAAAGGCATTCTGCTTCACTTAACTTTCTATCTGCTGTATCATAGAAGTCTGCTCAGAACTTCGCCAGAAAAATTGCTCACACCTTCCGAATCAAATATATTTGATTCGGAAAAAATTCATAATTCATCATTCATTCGGAGGCATACACTGTTATGGGAGAGGCACAATGTCGTTTCAGCGGTCAACCACTGCACTATAGTTTTGTTGATCTGGGAATGTCACCTTTAGCTAATGCCTATCTTACGGCAGAACAGCTGAATCAAGCAGAAAAATATTATCCTCTTCATGCCTATGTATCTGAAGATACTTTGTTAGTTCAATTAGAACAGTTTGAAACTCCTGATAATATTTTTAGTGATTATGCTTACTTTTCTTCTTACTCAGAAAGTTGGCTAAAACATGCCAAAACCTACACCGATATGATAGTGGAAAGGTTTGGGTTTAATCAAAAGAGTCAAATCGTTGAAATTGCCAGCAATGATGGCTACTTGCTGCAAAATTTTGTAGAAAGAGGAATTCCTGTTTTAGGAATAGAACCAGCAGCAAATATAGCTAAGGTGGCTCAAGAAAGAGGCATTCCTAGTCTAATCAAGTTTTTTGGGGTTCAAACTGCTAAAGAACTCGT
The DNA here is from genome assembly GCA_903903925.1 of uncultured cyanobacterium. GTDB lineage: Bacteria > Cyanobacteriota > Cyanobacteriia > Cyanobacteriales > Nostocaceae > Stigonema. Next base: position 18,149 of record CAIVAU010000265.1, on the reverse strand, counting down.
TTTACAAGGCACAAAAGCCGATCTTTTAATAGGTAATAACGTGCTAGCCCACGTACCGAACTTAAATGATTTTATCGCTGGAATGCAGATTATTCTGAATTCCAATGGAATTTTAACGATGGAGTTTCCCCACGTCTTACAACTGATCCAGCAAAATCAGTTCGATACGATTTATCATGAGCATTTTTCTTACTTTTCATTCCTGACTGTTGAGAAGATTTTCGCTGCGCATAATTTGACACTTTTTGATGTAGAAGAATTACCAACTCACGGCGGTTCTCTCAGAATTTATGCCAAACATGACTATGCTGAAAATCCTGGCATTACTGAACGAGTCAAAGAACTGAAAGACAAGGAAATTGCTGCTGGACTGGATTTAATAGAAACGTACATTACCTTTGGAGAGAAAGTCAAAGAAACAAAGCGCAAGCTATTGAGTTTTCTTTTGGCTGCAAAAGTAGAGGGTAAATCAATTGTTGGTTATGGTGCTCCAGCTAAAGGCAATACTCTACTAAATTATTGCGGTATTGGTAGAGATTTTATTGATTATACGGTAGATCGTAATCCCCACAAACAGGGGTTGTTTTTACCTGGAACTCATATTCCTATCTATGGTCCAGATAAAGTCCGTGAAACTAAACCAGAGTATTTACTCATTCTACCTTGGAATCTCAAGGAAGAAATTATGGAACAAATGGCGTTTATTAGCGAGTGGGGTGGACAGTTTGTTGTGCCAATCCCTGAGGTGCAGGTTTACTCATCCCCTTTACGAGAACTGCTGTTAACAGCTTAAGAATTCAGGAGTCAGAATTGTTAGAGAATCAGGAGAGAATAGGAACCATCTTTCATTATCGATATAGATACCAAACCCTTATAAATTTTGCCTCCTGACTCCTAACTCCTGACTCCTGACTCCTGACTCCTGACTCCTAACTCCTGACTCCTAACTCCTGACTCCTGACTCCTAACTCCTAACTCCTGACTCCTGACTCCTAACTCCTGACTCCTGACTCCTGACTCCTTAATTTTCATGAATCACTATGGATAAACTACTTACCATTGCCATACCCACGTTTAATCGTGCTGAGTTACTCGATAAACAGTTGGCATGGCTAGCCCAAGCTATCAAAGGTTTTGAAGCTGATTGCGAAATTTTAGTATCTGATAATTGTTCAACAGACAATACTCAGAAAGTGGTTGAAAAGTGGCGTTCAAGTCTTAGTAGTATAACATTTAACTACAACAAAAACAACGAAAATATTGGCGTATTAAAAAATGTTGCCTATTGCCTAAGTGCTGCAACAGCTCAATACGTTTGGACAATTGGCGATGATGACCCTATTCAGGAAAGAGCCGTTAGTTATGTTGTAACCAAACTTAAAGAACATCAGAATTTGTCACTATTATTTCTTAACTTTTCTGGTCGTAACAAAATTACTGGGGAAGCCGTTCATCCGCCAACAATTGTTGGCAATCGTTGGTTCGATGCTGATAGTGAAGATGGGTGTGGTGATGGCAAAGCGATATTTGAACATTGTTATGAAAAAAGTGTTGGCGCTGTTATCTTTCTCACTGCAACTGTGTACCGAACCGACCTAGTGAAGCGTGGTCTCCAAATCTGGAAAGATGCTGTAAATAACTGGATATTTTTAGCGTATCTAGCAGGCTATTGTGCAGCAAATGGCAGTGTCATTGTCACAAAAGACATCTATCTGGAATGTGTTGTCGGTGTAAGTTATTGGCAGAAAGACCAAAAATCCGCACTGTTGATGCAATACAAACACATACCTGAAGTACTTGTGAAACTAGAGGAGAATGGATATTCCAAGCAGTTTTGCCGACAGATGATTGTGAAGAACTTGAAAGAAGTGAATTTGAGAGTTTTATTAGGTGGGTTCAGAAGATGGCCGTTATACACCATTAAGACAGTTATTCCCTTTTTAACGTTAATTGGGGTATCTGCTTTTGAGTTAATGACTCTAAAAAATTTTAAATCAGATGAGTCACTTCGTTCGACGACTCAAGAGGTGTAAGTGTCTATTTGATGATGCCAAAAAACATTGATTTAATTAAATTTGTGAATAAGGTAGTCATGCCATGCTTAACACTGTTAAAGACAAAATATCTGAGATCAAGTCTGAGTTAGCTTACAGATTTGCACTCTTAAACCATGAGAGAAATTTGCCTGCACTAGAACAGCGCGATCGCCTGATTCTTCAGCATCTCAAACAAGAAGGTGTATATATGACTTCCTTGGGAGAGTTAGGACTCAACTCTGCTTCCAATCTTCTCCAAGCTGCGAATAGTCAATTGTCCCGAATGGAAACGCCTAACAACAGCAATGCAGGTCAAAGGCTACCACAAATTTACACAGTTACAGACTTACCAGAGTTTTCTACGTGGGCAAGAGAACCCAGACTGTTGAACATCATCGAAAATTACATCGGTCTTCCTGTTGCCTTTCACGGTGTACATTTACGTAAAGATTTCCCCAACGACAATCAGTTTGGCACACTGCTGTGGCATAAAGATTCAGAAGACCGCCGAATTATCAAAATCTTTCTCTATTTGAGTGATGTTGAAGAAAAGCACGGTCCTTTTGAATACGTACCGCTACCGTTAACCTCAGCATATAGCTTGAATTATTATCGAATCTACTACAAGCTTTGGCAGTCAGGTTACTTAGGTATTCATGATGACACTCTAAATGATATTATCCCAAGGTCAGCATGGAAACCATGTCCGGGCCCAGCTGGTACAGTCATTTTTGTAGACACAAAAAGTGTCTTACATCATGGAACGCTTAGGACTGAGGAACGGTCAGCACTATTTTTTGTTTACACGGCGCATTCTCCTAAGCGACCAGAACTTTGCACCCAATACTGGGATGAAACTTTTGCCAGACCAGAGTTACAAATATCTAGAAAGTGAGGACAACTATGCTCTTTACCGAAACCGAACTTAAGGGCGCATTTATTATTGACTTGGAACAAAAGCCAGATCACCGTGGTTTTTTCGCTCGCACTTTCTGTGCTAAAGAATTTGAGGCACACAAATTGAAGCCAACAGTTGCCCAATGTAACCTGTCTTTTAACTACAAAAAAGGCACACTGCGAGGAATGCACTATCAAATTTCTCCAGCAACGGAAACAAAATTAATTCGCTGTACTCAAGGTGCTATATACGATGTGATTATTGATATGCGCCCTGAATCTCCGACATTTCTGTCGCACATTGGTGTAGAACTAACTGCTGAAAACCGCCGCGCCTTGTACGTTCCGGAAATGTTTGCCCACGGCTATCAAGCACTCACTGATGAGGCGGAAGTTGTGTATCAAGTTGGCGAATTTTATACACCAGGGTATGAGCGAGGTCTACGTTATGATGACCCATTTTTTAATATTGAATGGCCAATGGATGTGACGGAAATATCTGAGAAAGATCTCAATTGGCCATTGATGAGAATGATGACAGTTGGTGGCGCACATCCTGCGGGGACATATAATTGATTTATCGCTGATGGAATAAAAATATCGATTTCCATTGGCTCCCAACAATCAATTAAATGTGGAAAGGGTGACAATGAACATTCTCAATCGAGTTGGTGAAACTATCTCTTTGGTATCGAGAAAAGTAAAGCAACGCCTTGATTACATGAGTAAGTTAAAGGTTGTTTCCCTAACGCCAAAACAACCTCCCCAAGGAAATGTGCTTTTTTCTTACCGGATTGAGCCATTCCTGTTAAAACCAGGTGAGTCTCTTTCTCAAGCCCACACTTGGTATTGGGAAGTTCGGCAGATAGCCCAAACATTTTTAGACCTCGGTTATAAGGTTGATGTCATCCAGTTCCACAATGAAAAATTTGTTCCTGAAAAGGACTATGACTTTTTCATTGACATTCGCCATCGCATGGAAGCACTTACACCATTACTCAATAAAGATTGTGTGAAGATCTTCCACGTTGACATTGCTAATATGATGTTCCGTAATGCTGCGGAATGTAACAGACTTTTAGAACTACAACAGCGAAAAGGTGTCACCTTATTTCCACAAAGGTACGAAGTTCCTAATTTGGGAATTGAAAATGCTGATTGTGCAACAGTTTTGGGCAATGACTTTACTGTTGGAACCTTCAAATACGCCAACAAACCAATGTATCGCATCCCAATTTCTACACCAGTAGTTTATCCTTGGGCTGAAGATAAAGAGTTTGAAGCTGTTAGAAAGAACTTTGTTTGGCTTGGGAGCGGTGCTCTAGTGCTGAAAGGATTGGACTTAGTTCTAGATGCTTTTGCCCAAATGCCAGAATATAATTTAACGGTTTGCGGTCCAATAAGTAGCGATCGCGCATTTGAGGAAGCATTTGAGCAAGAACTTTACCAAACAGACAACATTCAGACTTATGGGTGGATAGATGTTAGCAGCCCTGATTTTATAGAGTTGACAAAAAACTCTCTAGGACTTGTTTATCCTTCTGGCTGTGAGGGACAATCTGGTGGGGTGGTAACCTGCTTGCATGGGGGGCTCATCCCGATCATTAGCTACGAAACTGGGTTAGATGTTCACGACTTTGGCGTGATTTTAGACAATTGTTCCGTTGAGGAAATTAAGGCGACAGTGAGAAGAGTTTCCAATTTGCCACCTGAGAAACTCAAACAAATGTCTCGCAAGGGTTGGGAATATGCGCGGGCAAATCATACTCAAGAGAGATTTGCCCAAGCCTACCGCAAGACTGTGGAGCAAATTATAGAAACCCACAGTCAGAAAAAACCCAGAGATGTCACAGTTAGTAAAGAAACAGTTAGCAGTTACAGCTAAGAAATAACAGACAATGTCTTTATAGAGGAGTTAAAAGAATGATTATTGTTGACCGCGCCTTACAAGCCCGAGAGGAAGCAGGTAAACCCATCAAAGTCGGCATGATTGGTGCTGGCTTTATGGGTCGAGGAATTGCCAATCAAATTGCCAATTCAGTGCCTGGGATGGAGTTAGTTGCTATCTCTAACCGTCGGATTGACACAGCTCAGCAGGCTTATTCTGAAGCAGGAATTGAGGATGTGAAAGTTGTTTCGACGCTAAAGGATTTGGAAGACGCGATCGCTATTTCAGGCAAAGTAATCACAGAAGATCCTATGCTACTGTGCCGTGCTGAGGGCATTGATGCCTTAATTGAAGTGACAGGCGCAGTAGAGTTTGGCGCTCAAGTGGTGATGGAAGCGATCGCCTATCGTAAGCATGTGATTATGATGAATGCTGAACTTGACGGCACTGTCGGTTCTATACTGAAAGTGTACGCCGATAAAGCAGGCGTGATCCTCACTGCTTGTGATGGAGATCAGCCAGGGGTACAAATGAACCTCTACCGCTTTGTCAAAAGCATTGGCTTAACTCCTCTATTATGTGGTAACGTTAAAGGTCTACAAGATCCCTATCGCAATCCCACGACACAGGAAGCATTTGCTAAACGTTGGGGTCAAAAGCCCCACATGGTAACGAGTTTTGCTGACGGCTCAAAAATTTCCTTTGAGCAGGCGATCGTTGCTAACGCGACAGGGATGAAAGTTGCCAAGCGGGGGATGTTGGGGTACAACTTCACTGGTCATGTAGATGAGATGACCAACATGTATGATGTTGAACAACTTCAAGCATTGGGCGGCATCGTCGATTATGTCGTTGGTGCAAAACCAGGACCAGGGGTGTTTGTCTTTGCAACTCACGACGACCCCAAGCAACGTCACTACCTCAACTTGTACAAGTTGGGTGAAGGTCCCCTCTACAGCTTTTATACTCCCTATCACCTCTGTCACTTTGAAGTTCCAATGTCTGTAGCTCGCGCCGTCCTCTTTCACGATCACGTGTTGAGTCCCTTGGGTGGTCCCCTAGTTGATGTTGTCACGACTGCCAAAATCGACCTGAAAACCGGAGAGACTCTGGATGGTATTGGTTACTATATGACTTACGGGCAAGCTGAAAATTCCCACACAGCCCAAGAGCAAAACCTCCTACCAATGGGTTTAGCCGAAGGATGCCGATTGAAGCGAGATATTCCCAAGGATCAAGTCCTCACCTACGACGATGTGGAATTGCCAGCAGGCAGACTCTGTGACAAATTGCGGACTGAGCAAAATGCTTACTTTGCCCAAGGCAAAACCCTTGCAGCAGTTGGGTAGCATTTGTTAGCAGGGAGGAGGGAGCAGGGAGCAGGGAGCAGGGAGCAGGGAGGGAGGGGGGAGAGGGAGAATAACTGCTTTTTATTACAAACATCTTACTTACTAATGTTCTCCCCACACTCCCCAATCCCCAATCCCCAATCTCCAATCCCCAATCCCCAATCCCCAATCCCCAATCCCCAATCCCCAATCCCCAATCCCCACTCCCCAATCCCCAATCCCCAGTTCCTCTAATTCCGGCAATTTGAACTGAATAATGATTGCAACAGAGTAAGATAAAAAATAATTATACTATGTGAAGCGTTACTGTCGCCGCTCAAGGTTTTTAGTCGGCACTAGCTCATTAGGGTTTATACAAATTTCATGCAATCTTTAAGTAACCTTTATGAAAATCGCTTTAGTACATGACTATTTAACCCAGAAGGGAGGGGCAGAGCGTGTCTTTGAATTGCTTTGTAAACGCTATCCTGAAGCAGACATTTTCACTTCTTTGTACAACCCTCAACAAACAATTGACCTAGGTGAACGTCTAGTTAACACGACTTTCCTGCAAAAGATTCCAGGTGCAGTCAAGTATTTCAGGTTGATGGCTCCGTTATATTTTCCTGCCTTTCGTTCGTTAGACCTACAAGACTACGACTTAATTATCAGCAGTAGCACCAGCTTTGCGAAGGCAGTGCGAAAAAATCCACAGGCACGCCACATTTGCTTCTGTCATAACATTACCCGTTTCTTGTGGGATACAGAAACATATTTACGTGAGTACGGAGACTATCGATATTTTGCTCCCTTAATTGAGCAAGTATTCCACGTGATGCGAAAGGTAGATCTGACGTATTCACAAGAGCCGGACCTTTACATCGCTAATTCTAGCATTGTCGCTCGTCGCATTCAAAGCACTTACGGCAAAAAAGCAATTGTGATTAATTATCCAATTGATACTGATAAGTTTATTTTTGCCGATCAAAAAGATGATTACTATCTTGCCTCAGCTCGGATGATTAGCTACAAGCGTCTTGATATAATAGTTGAAGCTTTTAATTGGTTGGGGTGGCCGTTATTAATTTCAGGGGATGGTCCAGAGCGAGAACGATTAAAGTCCAAAGCCTTGGGCAATATCGAGTTCTTGGGACATGTAACTGATGCAAAACGCACTCAGTTATTTTCCAAAGCACAATCGATCATCGTTGCAGCGCTAGAAGACTATGGATTGGTTCCAGTAGAGGCTAATGCTAGTGGAACACCAGTCATAGCCTATGGGGCAGGAGGAGTATTAGACACTCAGATACCGGGTAAAACAGGAGTCTTTTTTAACAGACAAACACCCGAATCACTGCTGGCTGGACTGCTGGAAGCCAAGGAAATCTATTGGGATTATACAAACATCCGCAATCATGCCGTGAAAAATTTTTCCGAAAATGCCTTCTTTAGTAAAGTTGAGCAAATTATCGACCAAGCTTGTAGCGTACATTAATTAATCATTAAATTTATTAGCTGAGGGATAGTAAAAGTGGTTCAAAGTAGTTTAAGTCCTAATGTAAATCCAGTTGTTGAGGAAGAACCGGGGTACGGACAACTGTTTGCGGTGTTGATCCGCAGATTTCCTTGGTTTCTAGTAGTATTTATAGCTTCCGTTGCCGTTGGTGGGTTTCTGACTAAAAGGACACCACCCACTTATAAGAGCTCAATGCAGCTGCTCATAGAACCTAACTATCAAGGTAAAAAAGAAGGTACTTCAGACAGTCAGTTTACAGACCCTAGTATTCAGATAGACGCTGCAACCCAGCTTAACCTGATGCAGAGTTCTAAAGTCCTTCAAAAAGCAGTCGATCAACTTAAGGTCCAGTATCCAGACATCACAGTAGATACTCTTAAACGCTCTTTGCTTTTAAGTCAAATTAAAGGAAAAGATGATGCTGTCGCTACAAAAATATTCAAAGTAGACTACAGCGATAGAGATCCAAATAAGACTCAGGAGGTTTTGGCAGTAGTTCGGCAGGTTTATTTGGACTACAACAAAAGTCAGCAAGATGAGCGTTTAAAGAAGGGACTTAACGTTATCCAAGAACAGCTGAACAAGGTAAATGATGAGGTGACTAAAGCTGAGGCAAAACTACAACGGTTTCGCACTTCGCAACATCTCATCGATCCAGAGTCTGAAGCCAGAAGCATAGAGGGGGCTTTAACTAACATTCAGCAGGAACGCCGCACCACTAGATCTCAGTATTCAGAGGCTTTTGCTCGTTACAACTCTATACAAAAACAGCTGCAAAGTAGTCCACAGAATGCCCTGGTTGAAGCCCGTCTGAGTGAGTCTTCTCGCTACCAAGCATTACTCAACGAAATCCAAAAAACCGAACTACTTTTATCACAGTCCCGTTTAACCCTAACAGATGAACACCCAGTTGTGAAAAAGCTGATCGAACAGTTGCAAAGCCAGAAGCAATTATTGCAGCTAGAGCAAAGACGGACTTTGGGGGGAGGATCTGTTCCAGAAAATATTCAAACAGGGTCGCTCTTAGAACAAGGACAGAAGAGTCAAATTGATCTCAACCTCGCAGGTCAGCTGGTTGAAATGCAAACTCTCATAGTTTCTTTGAGTGCTCGCGATCAAGTTCTGGCAAAGAAAGAGCAAGAGTTAAGTACACAACTCAAACGATTCCCACTCCTGTTGGCTGATTACGGTCGCTTACAACCACAAATACAACTTGGTCGAGAAAGATTGCAGCAGCTTTTGAAAGCAGAGCAGGAGTTGAGGCAGGAAATTGCTAAGGGAGGATATGAATGGCAAGTTGTGGAAGAACCTCAACTGGGTACGTTTACTGGGCCTGACCTTAAGCAGAACCTATTGTTAGGATCTGTGGTTGGGTTAATGTTAGGAGGTATTGCTGCCTTTGTTCGTGAAGCATCTGATGATTCGGTTCACACCACTGCTGAGCTGGAGAAGCAGATTCCTCTACCACTGTTGGGAACGACTCCCAAGTTACCACCTGCTAGACCCAAGGAATCAGTGATCAAGTTACCTTTTGGCAAGCCAGAAATTTCTGCTCCTTGGACAATTCAGGTACTGCAATCACCACCGCGTTGGGAATCGTTAGATCTAATTTATAAAAATATTGAACTTTTCAATTCTGTTGCTACGCTCAAATCTTTAATGATCACCTCGGCGTTGCCAGATGAGGGTAAGTCGTCTTTGGCATTGGGTCTGGCGATGAGTGCTGCCCGTTTACACAAAAAGGTTCTGTTGATTGATGCTAACTTACGCGAGCCCAGTCTGCACAAGCAACTTAACCTTCCTAATGAACAAGGGCTTTCCACTCTATTAGCAAATGATGTCGCCCTCGGCAGCCAGATTAGTATTCAATCTTTAGGCTCATCTTACATTGATATTTTGACTGCCGGACCACAGCCCGCTGACCCAGCTAATCTATTGAGTTCTCCACGTATGCAGCAGTTGATCTCAACCTTTGAGAATAACTATGATTTGGTACTCATAGATGCTCCTCCAGTTCTTGGTTTGGTAGACGCAATGCTTACAGGATCTTACTGTCGTAGTGTGGTACTGGTGGCAAGTATTGGTAAGGTGACTCGAACTCAGTTGGCGCAAACTACAGCTATGCTGAGCAAGTTGAACCTAATTGGAGTTGTGGCAAATGGGGTATCAAACTCTAACAGTACTTATGTACCCTATTCTAAGCAACACCGATTTGCACTGCAACAAGCTGTGGAAAAATAGAGGGAGCAGGGAATAAAGAAAAAAAAGATGTGTTGCGAGACGCGCTCTTAAGCGAGAAACATTCGTGAGAAAAGTTCCAATCCCACGGATGGGTGTCGTGGGTTTCCCTGCTACCTCTGAATAAACCCGGTTTCAGGAATATGAAACCGGGTTTATTATTCCGAAAAATCTGTATATTAGGGAAACAGTCCAATACTGTTCGGTTAAGCACTCAAATTGAAGGTAGGTTGGGTTAAGGAACGGAACCCAAAATTTATCGGCATGTGTTGGGTTTCGCTTATGCACTCTACCCAACCGAACCGTATTGGTGAACAGTCAACCGTAGGAATTCGATGTTTTTTATTTGGAAGTTCCTTAAAAAAACTCGTTTATTAGACATAGTCGTGAAAATTAATTATGCGTTCGTTAAAACCCTTGGTAGGGGCGTATTGCAATACGCCCCTACATCATTTCTGGAGATGTCTATTGATTGATTCTATGAATTTTTATAAAATTTATCTTTGTTCTTGCGTAAAAATGCAATTAATGATTGTGACCCAGATCTCCTTGAGTTGTGGTGAAAAGCTGGAGTACGTGGTTACACTAATCAGGTAATTCATAAGAACTTAATAATTATCGATAAAATCTACTTTTTGTTTAAAGAGTAAATAAAGAATCGACCTAATCAGGTTTTGGCTCTAGTGTTTCCCCTATCCTTGATAATATATCCCTTGCGTGAAATAGTAAATACAGAGTGTAATTAATTTTTCTATAAATCAGTATTGTCGCTAACGCATCCCTCAAATTCATAATTCCATTCATAGGCACTACTTTAGCAAAGGATAGTTATAAAACAATATTTTCACTCAATGCACTTCAACTTTTGGCACTTAGCTAGATGCGAAGTAAAGTATTCGTCATTAATAATCTCGGATGTCAGGTATTCAGCTTTGATCAACTTATGAGTTCACATACATATGACAACCTCAGTAATTCCTACATTCAATAAGACTTGTAACGCTGTGATCCAGCAGCAGGAAGATCATTCTTCCCCATACTGCACACTTCAGTGGCGACGGGGTCAGTTATTGGTTAAATCTCCGAAAAACCTGCAACAGCCATCTCTGGCGGCTCTGAATACAGAGGAATCTTTAGTAAATTGCTTAAAAAATTCTTCAGTAAATTTGGTTCGCATAGACCCAAAGCTGGGCGAGGCAAAGCTGAAGTTATGGGCAGGTGCTTGCTGGCAAGCCAAAAAGCCAATATTCCTACACCTGCCCGCTGTCAATAAACATCTAAAACCTAGTAACTCTCCGTCATGGTGGTTAAAGCAACTCATTAACTGGATCGCTGCTTTAGTGTTTCTACCAGTAGTGATTCCAGTCATACTGGGATTGGTTTTGCTGATACGCCTTTACTCCCCTGGCTCACCTTTTTCCCGCGAGTGGCACATTGGAGAACGGGGGAAACTCTTTCAGGTGATCAAGTTTCGCACAACTGTAGCAGAAGGGAAAGAGCATCAGCTTGAGGTCATCAAATATCACAATCGTCTCTGTGATAGCGCAGATGACAAGTACACTACACTGCTGGGGCGTTGGATGCGTAAGTCAGGTTTGGACAATTTACCTCAGTTATTAAATGTCATCCGGGGTGAAATGAGTTTGGTAGGCCCTCGTTGCTACACTCTTGCAGAGGCACTACGGCTCACTGTGGATGAGCAACAGCAGATCAATACACCACCAGGCATGCTAAATTTAGCGCAGGTGAAGGCAGAATCTAACTTATTGGATTTAGATAGCCAAGTACTGTAAGGCTTCTGGTCAAACCAATCCAAAATAAAGTGTATTGATGATAGATAGTTTATAGTTTATAGTGGATGCCAGCATTTGTAAAACTAAAGATGCCCAGGTGCAACAGTTAAGTAAACAGACCAAATAGAGCTAAACTATGTAACCGAATGTTGCATTTCTTTTTGTTGCGCGGTCTTAGCAGCTTTTTGCCAAGACCGTGCAACTACAAGCCAGCCAAGATTTATTGCGCCGACCTGACTTGAAAATAGACAAGGAGAGCAGGGTGGTGTAGGTATTTCGTAACGGCTACTTACAGCAGAATACATGTGTCAGAAGTCAGAGTATTAAAGATAACATAACTATGCTTCTCAAGCTTTACAACCCAGTCAAAAATATATTTAAAGGTTTCATCGAAACTAGTAGCTTTTGGCAGGATAACTCCTGGCTATTGCGAGAGTTTAAATACTTTCGCAGAATCGCAATTATAGCTGTGTTAGCTTCATTTCTAGGGGCAATTTTTGAGGGAGTTGGGATTGGTGTTCTAACGGCTTTTTTACAGAATTTGATCAATCCCCATGCCCAACCATTTCATACGAAGCTGGTCTGGTTTGACATTTGGGTTTTGGGAGTCAATGATCCATCAGCAGTTAATAGATTATACCGAATATGTGGTCTGATTTTATTAACGACTTGGATACGTGTTTGTTTTAATTATTTGTCTGCTGTATACATTGAATTTTCTCAATTACTGCTTGGCGATCGCCTACGCAAACAAATTTTTGAACAGTTGCAAGCCTTACCACTAAGTTACTTTAGTAAAACTCGTTCGGGCGAGCTGATTAATACAATTACAGCAGAGATAGAAAAGATTAGGCAGGCTTTTAGTAGTGCTGCTTTTTTAATCACCAGAGTGATGACAATTCTGGTGTACTCGATATCTATGGTCTTGATTTCATGGCAAATGACTATAGTTGCAATACTATTGTTTAGCCTGTTGGCGGTTAGCTTCAACTCCTTAAATGGCAGAGTGCGAGAAAAAAGTTTTGGAACATCAATCGCTAGCGGCAAGTTTACCTCAACAGCCATAGAATTTATCAATGGAATTCGTACAGTTCATGCATTTGGTACTCAAAACTTTGAGCGGGAGCGTTATTATAAGAACAGTTCTGACTTAGTGAATGCTTCCATCAAAGTTACAAGAGCTTGGTCACTTGTGAAGCCTCTGACTGACGGCGTAGCCATGACCGTCCTGATTGGGATCATTGCAGTGGCATACAGTACTTTGGTGGCTACTGGAAAGCTACAAGTGTCTTCTTTGCTGACGTTCTTATTTGTGTTGTTTAGGCTAGTGCCCAATGTCCAAGATATCACTGGAATCAAGGCTTTTCTTAGCACCTTACATGGAACATCAGAAAATATTAAAGACTTGATTAGAAGTGACAATAAAACTTACTTCCAGAACGGCAATATAGAGTTTACAGGTTTAAAACGCTCGATCGACTTGGTATCTGTTGATTTTGGATACGATCACAGCAACCTAGTACTACATGATATTACGCTGACGATAGAAAAAGGAAAGACAACTGCTCTGGTTGGTGCTTCTGGGGCAGGAAAAACAACACTAGCTGATTTAATTCCTCGATTCTACGATCCGCTAGAAGGTAAGGTTTTGATTGATGGAATGGATGCACGTCAGCTTGAGATTAACTCCCTGCGCCACAAAATGGCTGTAGTTAGTCAAGATACGTTTATTTTCAACACCACTGTTTGGAATAATATTTCTTACGGTACACAAGGGGCAACTGAAGCAGAAATTCACGAAGCTGCTCAACAGGCAAATGCACTTGATTTTATTTTAGAAATGCCAGAGGGTTTTGAAACACATCTGGGAGATAGGGGAGTCCGGTTATCTGGAGGACAACGACAGCGAATTGCGATCGCCCGTGCGTTGCTGCGCGATCCAGAAATTTTGATTTTGGATGAAGCAACAAGCGCTTTAGATTCTGTATCGGAACGTTTAATTCAGGAGTCCTTGGAAAAGCTTTCTGTCGGTCGAACAGTGATTGCGATCGCCCACCGTCTCTCCACAATTGCATCCTCAGATAAAGTTGTGGTTCTGGAAGCGGGACGGATTGTAGAACAGGGCAAGTATCAAGAATTGCTTGAACGTCAAGGCAAACTTTGGAAATATCACCAAATGCAGCACTAGTGAACCCTTCAAGTATTGGCGTACTTGATTTTTGAACGACACATAGGGTGGGCAGGCACTGCCCACCCTACACCTCATTACAAGTGTTTAATATAATACATGAAATCAAGTCGGCGTGTTAACTGTTAACGGTTGACAGTCAGCAACCAACCAGTTAGATTCATTACCCGCACGGGAGAATTTTACAGGAAATTCATGCAAGAGTCATACGGAAAACGTATATCCTATACTTAACTCATCAAATTTGATCTGTGAACCTAAATATTCGCTTTTGTCAAGATGTTGTAAGCAACTTCTCTAAGGGGGCTTTTCACGAATCATTTAGGGTGGAGCCAAGTAAATATTAAAATTAAAAATCACCAGTAACAGGCAATGCTTAACTTAATAACTGAAACAACTGATGGTGATCCTGCCAAGGAAAGCTTAAGTCAGTCTAAAGTTGAAGAAAAAAGGATCTATCAATGCGCTCATATTGACATTAAATCGGGTGGTGGTGTCGAAACTTATGTGGCTTCTCTACTGAATTCCCAGATTCCTGATATTAGCCATCATCTGAACACCTCACTCAAAAATGTTGATCAGAAACAGGCTCTATTGCTTCATCTTCACACTCCAGAGTTGTTATGGGAACTTACAGGAGAATGTCCGGCAGTATTTACCGTTCACAATCACTCTTGCTACTGTCCCAGTGGAACCAAGTATTTAACAGATCATGGGGTTTGCGATCGCGTTATGAACCCCATAGGATGCACTGTAGGTCATTTAGTTAATGGCTGTGGTAGTCGCCGACCTCAGCAAATTATTTACAACATCCAAAGAGGTTATCGTCATCTAGAGGCACTCACAAAATTTCCAGTTACTATCATTGCCAACAGTGATTATGTGCGTAGTCAACTCATTGCCAATGGGTTGCCACCAGAGAAAATTATCACACTGCGTTGTGGTGTTCAAATCTCTAAGACTGTCTCCCACCCACTCACTCTAGAAACGCACCAAAATCGAAGAATTTTGTTTGCCGGACGTATTGTTCCTGACAAAGGAATTGAATGGCTGATCAAAGCCCTAGTAAAAACAGATCCACAAGTTCATCTTGACATTGCAGGTAAAGGTTGGGCTCGCCCACAAGTAGAAAAATTGGCGAATCAACTTGGGTTAGCAAACCGCATCACTTGGCATGGCTGGTGCAGTGGTGAAAAATTAGAGGCGCTTTATCACCAGTGCTTTGCTGTGGTGTTTCCTAGTCTTTGGCCAGAACCAGCAGGTCTAGTTACCCTTGAAGCCTACTCCCACTATCGCCCTGTCATTGCTAGTGCAGTAGGAGGTATTCCAGAGCATGTGCAACATGGGAAAACAGGTATATTGGTTCCACCTAACGATACCAAAAAACTAGCTGATGCCATCAACGAATTATCTAAAAACTATCAAGCAAGCCGCAATATAGGCGAACAAGGTTATGCCTGGTTTTTAAAAGAATTTACTATTGATGTTCATATTCAGCGACTACAAAAAATTTACGAAAACAAGATTGCTGAATTTCAAAAGAACAGGGTGTAGGGAAAGATAAAACAACTGCACCCTGTTAGACAGATCAGCCTATAGGCATATGCCTATAGGCTGATTTTCATTGCTACAGAAAATAAAGTGGTTGTCCTTAGAGAAGGATATATCTTATAGTGGGACGCGTATCAAGAATAACTTGAGCGAAGTGATGCGCCTTGGAAATACTACCAGACGCAGCACGATCCTAGCATTGTAAGATAAGGTACATGCAGGAAATTTTGACGGTTATTAGGGGCAAGCGTTGAGACCCGCTGCTGTCCTTTGAGATCTCAATCAGCAGGCATCTAGTCCTACAGTGTAACGACTTCTCTAGAGGAGACATCTGATGAAACCCCCCTTGATAAGTGTGATTATTCCTACCTACCATCGGAATGATTTATTGGCAGAATGCTTGGATCGTTTAGCACCTGGGAGGCAAAGTTTGCCAATAGAACAGTATGAAGTCATTGTGACTGATGATGGTTACAAGACAACCGCACAGAAAATGATTTGTGAGCGTTATTCCTGGGTAAAATGGGTGGCAGGGCCTCGTAAAGGTCCAGCCGCAAACAGAAATAATGGCTCTAGGTTTGCGCGAGGTGAGTGGTTGGTTTTTACAGATGATGATTGCCTACCACATCGAAAATGGTTAAGTGTTTACGCACAAGCAACCAAAGGTGATTCTTTAGCCTTAGAGGGTGCGATTCATCCATTAGGCGAATTGCACCAGGATATGTCTGAGTGTCCGGTGAATCTTACTGGTGGGCTTTTTTGGTCTGCCAATATAGCTGTAAAGCGATCGCAGTTTGTCCAAATCGGCGGATTTGATAGTAATTATATTTCTCTGGGTGAAGATGTCGATTTGAAAGAGCGCCTTTCAGCATTGACTAAGATTGCTTTTGTTCCTGATGCTCGTGTTGACCATCCAGTGAGGGTGGTTTCCTTAAAACAGGCGATCGCTCGCATTCCCAAACAAGCTGCGTCTAACGCCTATCATATGAACAAGTATAAACGAGCTTCTGGACATGAGAATGCATTTGATATCACCTTTTTTCATCCCAAGTTTACAGTCTCACAGATTATTCGCCACTTATTCGCCGGAAAATTTAAGCACGCCTTTGTCGAGTTGATCACACTACTTACTGGTGTTCCTTTACTCTTTGGTCATCTGCTGCGGATTAAATTGACAGGAGTTGGGGTATAGGTCAATCAAGAGAGGGGGGAGTGTGGGGAGTGTGGGGAGAGGGGGAAGAATGTCTTCCTTAATTCCCATATTTCCTTAATTCCGACACTCCCCATACTCCCTTCTCACAAGTGAGAAATCCAGGTTCAAGAAACTGGGTTTTTGAGTTGTTGCTCAATTAACTTTACGAAAAACTATTGCTGACTTTAATCTTGTGAATTTATCATGAAGACTTTCTGATTCTTCAATGTTTTGCTATCTTAATTATGAGATATCATTTTATCGTGATTACGTGATTCTATTTTGATGGTTCAACTTTCCAGGTTTTTGGAATTTATTTATACCTAAGTAAAAAAAATATGAGTCATACTGGATCAGTAAAATTTCAGGGAAAAATATATTTTTATTGTGATCCTAAAAAGGAAACTCCCGAAGGAAAAAAGTTACAGCATTTGCTAATTTGCTTGGCAGAGGGTTTTCGCGAACTGGGAATACCATTTTTCTCGAATGTAGATTACTGGCAGGAGTCTCCTGACAAAAAAGAATGTCTCTTTCGTCACAATCCAGAAATTACACCTGATGATTGTTCTATTGTCATCTTACAAAACAATTGGTTTACCGATGTCCATCCTCTACCAGAAAATTTATTTCACCCAAACAGAAAATATGTAACTGTTTATTTAGATGCAGAAGACAGCGATAGAACATACGCTGTCAGACCTGATCTCAGGCAGTTTGATTTTATATTTAGGAATCACTTTAATAGTAAATTAAATTATGGCAAAAATTTTTATCCCTGGCCTTTTGGTCTAACAAATCGGATACTTCGGGAACTTAGTGAAGTGCCCAATTTTGCAGAGCGAAAAAGACAGCTACTGATTAATTTTAGACATTGGAATGGTGGTCATCCCGTCAGAAAGATAAGTTGTAGCCAACTCATACCTCGAATTGAAAAGATTTTACCAATTAATAACTACGTTGATGAATCCTATAACAACCCAGCAGATGCCTATCATCATCTACATTGGGTACAAATGGGTGGACGCCACAACCCAAATTACTACAAACGCCTGAAAGATACAGCGGCATGCGCTTGCTTTGGAGGGTTTTTTGTACCTCCTTGCCCTAAAAATCCTGGATCTATAATTAGTCGTGCTGGGAGGCGTATTCTCGGCGATCTGAAATTAAAGTCAAACGTCATCGTGCAGTGGGATAGCTGGCGATTTTGGGAGTCATTAGCAGCAGGATGCACTACGTTTCATGTAGATTTTGAGAAATATGGTCTTGAACTTCCTGTGATGCCAGAAAATTGGCGGCATTATATCGGCATTGACTTAGACAACGTACAAGCAGCCGTAGATAGAATAGCTAAAGAACCAGAAATTCTCGAAAAAATTGCTACAGAAGGAAGGCGTTGGGTACTTGAAAACTACACTCCCCTACCCACAGCATTACGTTTTCTGGAAATCATTGAAGGAGTTAGGAGTCAGGAGTCAGGAGTCAGGAGTCAGGAGTTAGGAGTCAGGAGTCAGGAGTTAGGAGT
>CAIVAU010000264.1 GCA_903903925.1 uncultured cyanobacterium | reverse complement strand
TAGCGAACCTGATGCCACCAACAGGTAACTAACCAAAACATAGAACGCCTGAATCCGCGCATTACCGATAGGACGTGGGATGGGGATCACAGAGATCGCTAGGGGCACTAGAAATTGTCCCATGAAGAAAAAGCCCAGGACGAAGACTTGTAAAATCGTTTCACCATTCCAAGGCGTTGACCACTGTAAGTCACTATTTTGAGCCAATAAGGCTTCTCTTCCTTTAACTAAACGCTGACCAACCAAAAAAATCAGCAATCCCACACCGATCAAAGTTCCCAAAGCTGGAACAATGCTAATAATTGCTAATTTCAAGACGGACACAACAGCGACTTCTTGTTGGGCTGCTTTGAGATTCGATAGCGCTTCTTGGCGTTGCTGCAGTTGGTAGAGATGAGTGAGAGTCGTAAAGCGGAACCAACCTTCTAAGTTATCTTGAATCAACGGCTCAGCATTGGGCACTATACGTGGGGGATTACTCCAAAGTCCTGTTAAAACATCACTCAATTTGACAAATTGCGGATTGATTCCAGAGTTTTGTTGCAGCGAGTACCAATTTTGTTTTGCCTTATCCGTCTGTCCTTGCTGTGTTTGTAAAATGCCTAACTCCAAATCTAACTCAGCAGTCAATTTTTGTAGTTGGTTGACCGACTGCAGCAACTGTCGCTGTTGTACTAAACGATTTGTGTTGGTTGCAGGAGGAATTTCCGGTTTAGGTTTAGGGGTTGTAGGAGTCGTAATTGGTTCAGAACGCAGTTGTGCTAATTGCTTTTGAGCTTTAGCCAAGTTAGCTTGAGCCGATTTTTGAGCTTCTTGATACTGCGACTTAGCATTTTCAAGGGGTTTTGCACCCAGTATTGCTTCACTAAGTGCCTTAAGACCCCCGTCTTTGCCATCTGAGGGTTCCCAGGTTGCAGCTTGCAACATAATATTTGTTTGGTAGAGTTCCAAGCGACTTTGGAACTGAGGTTCTTGCCAACTGCCTAACAAAGCCAATCCGGCAACAGTGATTGTAACCAGCGTCAGCAAAATTAAAACCAACCGCTTGAGTGTCATCCATAACCTCCCTTGATTAACCAACTTAGAGCGCCTTCGCCTTCTGGGAATTATCGCAAGAAAAGGTTAGCAACGGTTAGATTTCGCCATCTGTTCGTTGAAAATTTCAAGAGGATGGACTTTCTAGCGAAGAAGTTTATACCATATTCTCTAAGAGCATTAATCCTGGTGTTGGGATGACAAATGGCAGTTCAGCACTTTCCAGACCTCGCTTGATGCGTTCTGGAGTCTGAGGAAAAATGATAAATAGAGGATATATCGTATTGATCCCCTCGCTTAAAATATGCTTGTAACGGGGAGGCATAAGCCACTCATAGTCCTTATCCAAGCAAACCTGAGTGTGTTGCCAACGTCCTAACAAGTCAGAAAAGTCTTCGTGGGAACGATGGATGAAGATCAAAATTTCAGCCCCCGTTGTGATTTTCCACTCTGGATCGCACATTGTTAGTTGTTAGTTATGAAAAAATCTAACTCCTAACTAATGACTAATGACTAACCAAGCTTATCAAAGACTTTAAACATAGGCAGATACATCGCCATTAGAATTGTGCCAACCATTCCTCCTACAACCACAATCATGACTGGTTCTAAAATGCTGGTTAGTGATTTTACTGTTTGCTCAACTTCATCTTCATAGAAATCAGCAACTTTCATCAACATCCCATCTAATTCCCCAGTCTCTTCACCGATACTAATCATTTGAATTGCCATGGGTGGAAAAACACCATCTTTTTGCAAAGCAATGCTAATCTGGCCCCCTTGTTGAATATCTAAGCGTGCTCCATCTATAGCTTTAGCAACTACCATATTTCCAGATGTATCTCGGACAATTTCCAAACAAGTGAGGATTGGCACACCTGAACGAGTTAAGGAACCAAAGGTGCGGCTAAAGCGAGCAACAGATGATTTTTGGATCAAGTCTCCAAATAAGGGCGCTTTCAATGAAAGACGGTCGATAGTTTCACGCCCAACTGGGGTTTTGTAGTACTGTTGATAAGCAATGATCCCTCCTACCAAAATGCCAATGAAAATAAAAACTGCCGGACTTCGTAAAAGTTCACTAGTCGTTAGCAAAAACTGAGTTAAAGGAGGCAATTCTGTTCCCAATTCTTTGAAGATTTTAGCAAAAACTGGGAGCAGAAAAATGGTCATAGCGAGAAAAACAATAACCGCAATAGAACCAACAACAATTGGATAAGACATCGCTGATTTAATTTGGTTTTGTAGTCGGGCAACATCCTCTAACAACTTAGCTAAGCGATTCAGCACGTCGTCCAGAACCCCACCAACTTCGCCAGCTTGAACCATGCTGACATATAAACCATCAAAACAATCAGGATGTTTACGCATGGCGTCTGAGAGATTAACTCCACTTTGGACATCACTGCTGATCTCCATTAGGGCTTTTTTCAGTTTAGGGTTGGAACACTGTTCGGATAGAACTCCCAGGCTTCTGACAATTGCCACTCCCGCATTTACCAAAACAGCGAATTGACGGGAAAACACGGCTTTATCTTTAATGGAAACCTTAACGAAAGAATTTTGGATTTTTTTTAAGTCAAAGTTGCCAAAGCCTTGAGATTTTTTGAGATCTTGGACGACAAAACCCTGCTCTCTGAGAGTCGTACGTGCCAACACCAAGGATTCGGCATTAATTTTTTCAGTTTTAGATTTTCCTTGGGAGTCCCGAACACGGGCAATGTAAGTAGGCATATTGAATAGAGTTAGGAGTTAGGAGTTAGGAGTGGGGAGTTAATGGTCAATAGTTAAAAATCACTCTATTTAGAGTCTTTTGACTTTTGACTTTTGACTTTTGACTTCCCCAAAGGGGCGGCGGGGTTTTAGTGTTTGACAGCAGCGGCGGGTTTAGCACCAGCAGCTGGTGGTGGTGGTGCGGAACCACCAATGAGACGCTGGATTTCATCTGGCTTAGAAGTTTTGGACATTGCTGCTTCAAAGGAAATAGTTCCGGCTTTGTACAAATCGCCTAAAACCTTCTCTAGAGTTTGCATCCCTAATTTGCCGCCAGTTTGGATAGCTGAGTAAATTTGAGCTGTTTTGCCTTCACGAATCAAGTTAGAAATAGCGGGAGTCACAATCATAATTTCTTGCGCCATCACCCGACCATACTCGCCCGGTTTGGGATTTTTTTTAGGAACCAAAGTTTGACTGAATACTGCTACCAACGAGTTAGACAATTGCACCCGCACTTGGGTTTGTTTTTCATGTGGGAAAACATCGATGATCCGATCAACGGTCTGTGCTGCTGAACTGGTGTGCAAAGTGCCAAAAACTAGGTGTCCTGTTTCAGCGGCAGAAATAGCCAAGGAAATGGTTTCCAAGTCCCGCATTTCCCCTACAAGGATAATATCTGGATCTTCCCGCAAAGCTGCTTTCAAAGCATTGGCAAAGCTCTTGGTATCTTCACCTAGCTGTCGTTGATGGACTAAGCTTTTGACTGATTCGTAAACAAATTCAATCGGGTCTTCTACTGTCAAGATATGCTCTGCTTTAGTGCGGTTAATCAGGTCAATGATGGCAGCTAGAGTTGTTGTCTTACCAGAACCTGTTGGCCCTGTTACTAGAATCAGTCCTCTGGGTTTATCTGCCATTTCCCGTACAATGTTTGGCAAACCTAATTTTTCAAAGTTGGGAATTTTAGAACTTAATGCTCGTAAGCAGGCGGCGTAAGAACCACGATCTTTATAAACATTGACCCGAAAGCGAGCTAATCCTTTGACGCCGTAAGAACAATCTAACTCCCAGTTCTGCTCTAAAGTTTTACGCTGGGAGTTGTTGAGCATACTAAAAATTAGCCTTTGGCACTGATCTGATGTCAATATTTCCTCCCCAATTGGGGTAAGTTTGCCACTGATGCGGAAGTAGGGAGGCAATCCAGCAGATAAGTGCAGATCGGACCCACCCATTTCAATCAGCTGCTCCATTAAATCTTCAATCATCATTTCCATAATTTTGTTATTTGTTGGTTGTTAGTGGTTAGTTGTTATTTGTTAGTTGTTAGTTGTTGGTTATTCTTTTAAAAAGAAAAACTAACTCCTAACTCCTAACTCATCTTGAAACCTGGGTGTTGTGCAGTAAGGACAATCCAACCATTCAGGTTTTAATTCGGCATGACAACTCCGACAGGTAAGACCACTTTTGCGTTTGGCTTTTAACTCGGCTTCCAAACCTGTATCAGTGAAAGTCACCCGTTCTACTTCTTCTAGGGTGGTTGCGCCCTCACGCACTAAGTTTATGCTGTACGCCAGCAAGGTTGTCATGCCTTCTTCTACCGCCACTTCCTTAATGCGTTCTGTTGGCGCATCTTCAGTTATCAGGGTTTGTAAGCGTTCGGTGATTCGCATGACTTCGTAAACACCACAACGTCCCTTATAGCCAAGGCCATTACACTGAGGGCAAAGCTGATTATTGGCTTTGGCTGCTTGAATTTCCTCTGGTGTGAGGGAGTTGGCTTTGTAGAAGGTGACTCCCTCTTCTTGGGAAGCTGATAGACCATAACGAGCTAACTCCGGCTGAGTGGGAGTATAAGCAATGCGACAGGTGGCACAAACACGCCGGATTAAACGCTGTGCTAAAACGCCAATCAGAGAACTGGAAATCATGAAAGACTCAACACCCATTTCTCCCAGACGGGCGATCGCACCAGGGGCATCATTAGTATGCAAGGTAGTTAATACTAAGTGACCGGTCAATGCTGCCTCAATGGCTGTTTTTGCCGTTTCCTTATCCCGCGTCTCACCTACCAGAAGCACATCTGGATCTTGTCGTAAGAAAGCCCTTAAAGCAGTCGCAAAATCCAGCCCTTTTTCCCGAATCACCTGCACTTGAGTAATCCCTGGAAGGCTGTATTCAATCGGGTCTTCCACAGTACTGATATTAATTCCTGGAGAGTTCCGCTCTGCCAATGCTGAATACAGTGATGTTGTTTTACCAGAACCAGTTGGTCCAGTCACCAGAATCAGACCAAAGGGACGAGCCACCATTTCCTGGACAATTTGTAAAGTTTCTGGATTAGTAATCAATTTATCCAATCCCAGTTGAGTCGCGGAGTTATCCAAAATCCGCAGTACTACCTTTTCTCCGTAGCGACTGGGCAATGTATTCACGCGGAAGTCAACCTTGCGCCCCTCAAATAACCGTCTAATGCGTCCGTCTTGGGGTAACCGCCGTTCAGCAATGTCTAAGTTGGAGATAATTTTAAACCGAGCTGTCACAGCAGGGATAATTTTTTTAGGTAAGGGGTCAAAAGCCTCGCGCAGCACCCCATCTTTGCGAAAGCGAATGCGTAAGTTTTCTTCTTGGGGTTCGATGTGAATATCAGAAACCTTCTCATGCAATGCTTTAGCCAGAATTCTGTTAACTAGATTAATAACCGGAGCATCCTCAGCACCCTTCATCGCCGCACCCAAGTCAGTCTCTGCATCTTCAGGAGCGTCGTCTATGCTACTACTCAGGTTTTGGAGATTTTCTAAATCCTGATTAATGTCTGTGGACTTTTCTTGTTCTTGGTACTTTTGCCGAACAGCCAGTTCATCCAAGTATTTGTTGATTATCTGCTGGTAGTCTTCCTGGGTAATCACCATGCGCTGCAATGCCAAGCCTTGGGGGCGCAAGATGCGGTTTAGGTCATCGCAAGCCTCTAAGTTATCTGGATCGACCATTGCCACCAAAACAGAAGGCGGCTTTTGGTCTTCATTTTTTGCTAGTGGTACTAAGCGATGACGACGACAGATATCCACTGGGATCAGGGTATCAACTAATTGACCCACTGTCGTATTACCAACTTTACTGACTTCCGGATCAAGGAATTCAACACCGTAGAGTATTTTGAGTTCAAATAGCTGCTGTTTCCTGTATTGTCGAAGAAACTCTGGTGTGAGTTGCTGCCCAGAGATTAACTCCAGTACCTCCGTCAGTGGTTGACCAGTCTTGCGGCTTTCAATCAGCGCCTGTCTCATTTGTTCGCTGTTGACATAGCCGGATTGCACTAACTTGGTGCCGAAGGGCGAAAACTCTGTTTTTGTGGTAAGAGCAGTACTGCGCCTTTGCGCTTGTGAGTAGGTCATATATGAATATGAGCAATAAATAGCGGAGCCTCTAATTAGAGTATTCCCAAGCTCAAAGACAGAATTAGCATGAGTCACCGTCGAACATTGGAGTGTGGGGAGTGTGGGGAGAGGGGGGAGAGATATTTTCCTCACCTTCAGTACCTCCCACACTCCCCTCCCGGATTTCTCACTCATTGTGGGGAGTGAATTCTCCCCACACCCCCCACACCCCCCACACCCCCCACACTCTCCGGATTTCTCTCTTGTGAGAAATCCGGGTCGCCCCCCTACCCATTCTGGGGACGTATACGCCAATCTGCTCAGCATTTGTCACAATAGATGACGGACGGTGCATTACTTCCAGCACAATGTAAACAACATAATATGGCCCAGTTACAAACGTTGAACGGTAATAAATCGGGAAGTCAAGACTCGGCTTTCACCGCCTACATCTTTGGGGGGTAAATCTTTGAAACAGAGATCTAACGTTGTTTTTTGCCGGATAAATTCAACTGCTGTAAAATGTGGCGACTGACTGCTGTATACGGTATCTAGGAAGAATACACTATGAACGAGAATAAACAAATTCACAATCCAAGCCAAGCTACAGGTGAATCGACAGAGGTAAAACAAGCAATGAAGAGCGACTCTCCAGCACAAATGAACTCTAACGAATTGGAGCGCGAGGTAAAAGATCAAGTGGCAGATCAAACCAACGTTGAAGATACAGCGACATTGAATCCAGAAAATGGTGTAGCTACGACTGAGAACACTGCTGCTGAGGCTGTAAACCTAGCAGAAATAACTCAACAAATCGACTCCCTGAAAACACAGCTAGAAGAGCGCAACACTCAGTACATGCGGATTGTGGCAGATTTTGAGAATTACCGCAAACGCACACTCAAAGATAAAGAAGAATCAGAACAGCAGGCAAAGCGGAACACAATTACTGAATTACTACCAGTCGTTGATAACTTTGAGCGGGCGCGGGCACAGCTTAAACCCCAAAATGACGGGGAGATGACTATTCACAAAAGTTACCAAGGCGTTTACAAGCAATTAGTAGATAGCCTGAAGCGCTTGGGTGTATCGCCAATGCGTCCAGAACATCAACCATTTGATCCCAACCTGCATGAAGCAGTAATGCGGGAACCTACGGATGAATATTCAGAAGGAACAGTGTTAGAAGAGTTAGTACGCGGATATTATTTGGGCGATCGCGTGCTGCGCCATGCCATGGTCAAAGTCGCTGCTCCAAAAGAAGATATACCACCTTCAGAAGGAAATCAGTCGAGTTCAACCAACAGTTAAATTGGTATCAGCCTGTTATTCAGTGCCCTTTGTCGAATGTTGGTTGTTAGTTGTTAGTTGTTGCCTATTTTACTAACTACTAACTACTAACAAATGACTATAGTCCGCGAAACATCACGCCCGAAAGTTTGAGCCAATATTTGCTCAAAATACAAGGAAAAAGCAATCAGTAAAAATACCGATACTTATGGGAAAAGTTATTGGGATCGACTTGGGCACTACCAATAGTTGCGTCGCGGTTCTAGAAGGTGGTCAACCAATTGTTATTGGTAACTCAGAGGGTGGAAGAACCACTCCAAGTATTGTGGGATTTGGCAAAGGCGGTGAGCGCTTGGTGGGACAACTGGCAAAGCGTCAAGCTGTCACTAATGCTGAGAACACAATTTACAGTATCAAGCGATTTATTGGTCGTCGCTGGGATGATACCGCAACAGAACGCGATCGCGTGCCCTATACCTGTGTTAAAGGTCGAGATGACACTGTTGATGTTCAAATTCGCGGACGTAACTTCACACCACAAGAGATCTCCGCCATGATCCTGCAAAAACTTAAACAGGATGCGGAAAGCTTCTTAGGTGAATCAGTCCAAAAGGCAGTCATTACCGTACCCGCCTATTTTACAGATGCCCAAAGACAGGCAACTAAAGACGCTGGTACTATTGCCGGACTAGAAGTCCTGCGAATCGTCAACGAACCAACTGCCGCAGCTTTAGCCTTTGGGTTGGAAAAGCTTGACCAAGAGCAGATCATTCTAGTCTTTGATTTGGGCGGTGGAACCTTCGATGTTTCCATCCTGCAACTTGGGGATGGAGTCTTTGAAGTTAAAGCGACTTGTGGTCACAACCACTTGGGTGGAGACGACTTTGATAACTGTATTGTGCGCTGGATGATAGAACGCTTCAGTGCCAGCGAGAAAATCGAACTTTCTCGTGACAAAATGGCTCTGCAACGCTTGCGGGAAGCAGCAGAAAAAGCCAAAATTGAACTCTCCAGCATGGTGAGTACCTCGATCAATTTGCCATTTATTACTGCTGATGAGACTGGTCCTAAGCACCTGGAAATGGAACTTTCCCGCGCCAATTTTGAAAAATTAACGAATCATTTAATTGAGGCTACTATCGAACCGATGATCCTGGCGCTGAAAGACGCAGAGCTCAAACCGCAAGACATTGAGCGGATTATTTTGGTGGGTGGTTCCACTCGCATTCCCGCAGTCCAAAACGCCCTGATCAAATTTTTTCAGGGGAAAGTTCCCGATCACTCTGTTAACCCCGACGAAGCAGTAGCACTGGGAGCTGCTATCCAAGCAGGAGTACTGGGCGGCGAAGTCGATCATCTCCTACTTTTGGATGTTACGCCCCTATCCCTAGGTATTGAAACCCTCGGAGAAGTGTTTACTAAAATCATCGAACGCAATACGACAATTCCTACCAGCAAGTCCCAAGTGTTTTCCACAGCAGTTGATGGGCAAACAAGTGTGGAAATTCACATTCTTCAAGGTGAACGGGCAATGGCAAAGGATAATAAGAGTCTTGGTAAGTTTCTGCTAACGGGAATTCCCCCATCTCCTCGTGGTGTGCCACAAATTGAAGTATCTTTTGAAATTGATGTCAACGGGATACTAAATGTGTTTGCCCAAGACAAAGGCACCGGCAGAGAGCAGAGCATTCGGATTACCAATACAGGTGGTTTGAGTGCCAATGAAATAGAACGGATGCGGCAAGAAGCCGAAGTCTTTGCCGAAGAGGATACTAGACGCAGAGAATTGGTTGAACTTAAAAACCAAGGCGATCATCTGTTAAATAGTTATAAATTGACTTTAAAGGAGAACGGCAGCTTGATTGGGGATGCGATGAAAGTTTTGGCAAATGAAAAATTCTCACAACTCCAAACAGCGATCGCTAACGACCAGATTTCTTTAGCAGAATTCAAACAACACTTAGATGACTTCCAGCAAACTCTGTTTTCTATTGGTACTGATGTCTACAACAGAGTTAACAGCCCGACTGATGAAGTTACCGAAGTTTCAGAAAGTTCCCTTAGCTCAAGAGTTGGCAACCCAATAACTGGAACACCAACGCCACAATTTAACTTTGACTTTGAAGATGAAAGTACCTTACAGGTAGATTATGAGGCAATAGATTAAAGAGGGAGCTCTTAGCAGGGAATAGGGGATTGGGGATTGGAAGACTAACAATTTCCCACACTCCCCACACTTCCCACCCTCCCCACACCCCCCACCCTCCCCACACTCCCCACCCTCCCTCTTCCAATGCAGATGCTATCGAAGATTTCTAGGGGGGTTTTCCACACCTTATAGTGCGGCTAGCCCCTCTGGTGAGTGGGCTGAGTTTTCCCATTTTAAGTAGCACAATTGTAAAAGAGACAGCCACAAGCAGACTGATGATTGTCCTCTTCCAAGGGGAAATTATCTGTTGCTGGTTGTTTGTTGGTGATTTTTGTAAAAGGTAAAGGGTAAAATAAATTATTAACAAAACGTAACTGTTGCCTTCTGCCTTCTGCTCCAGCTACATAGCTGCTTTCTACCTTTTAACTTTCACCTTTGCTATATGGCCCGCGACTATTATGAAATTCTGGGTGTCGCTCGTGACGCCGACAAAGAAGAAATCAAACGCGCTTACCGCCGCTTAGCCCGGAAGTATCACCCAGACGTGAACAAAGAACCGGGGGCGGAGGAACGCTTTAAGGAAATTAACCGTGCTTATGAAGTGCTTTCCGAGCCGGAAATACGAGAACGTTACAACCGCTTTGGTGAAGCTGGTGTATCTGGTGGAGCTGGTGTAGGCTTCCAAGATGTCGGCGATATGGGCGGCTTTGCTGATATCTTTGAAAGCATCTTCAGTGGCTTTGCTGGCAGCGGCATGGGTAGTCAAGCGCAAAGACGGCGCAGTGGGCCCGTGCGTGGCGATGACCTGCGGCTAGACCTAAAGTTAGATTTTCGGGAAGCAGTATTTGGCGGTGAAAAAGAAATTCGCATTTCTCACCTAGAAACATGTGAAGTTTGTGTCGGTTCAGGTGCTAAACCAGGAACTCGCCCTCGCACTTGTTCAACTTGTAGTGGAACAGGTCAAGTACGTCGCGTCACCAGAACACCTTTTGGGAGCTTTACCCAAGTTTCAACTTGTCCCACCTGTAATGGGACAGGAATGGTGATTGAAGACAAATGCGATACTTGTGATGGCAAGGGCGCAAAACAAGTCACGAAAAAACTGAAAATTTCCATTCCAGCAGGGGTGGACAACGGCACACGGTTGCGGATTTCCCAAGAAGGGGATGCGGGTCAACGTAATGGGCCTCCTGGGGATTTGTACGTCTACTTGTTTGTCAATGAAGACGAAGAATTCCAGCGGGAGGGCATTAATGTCTTATCGAAAATTACAATTAGCTACTTGCAGGCGATTTTAGGTTGCCGCTTGCAGGTAAATACGGTAGATGGACTCGTGGAATTGCTCATTCCACCCGGAACTCAGCCGAATACAGTGATGAAGCTGGAAAATCGTGGCGTACCGCGTTTGGGTAATCCTGTGAGTCGGGGCGATCATATGATTACAGTATTAATCGATATCCCGTCCAAAATTACGCCTGAAGAGCGAGAACTGCTGGAGAAGTTAGCTAAAATTAAAGGAGATCGCACTGGAAAAGGTGGTCTAGAAGGATTTTTGGGAAGTTTGTTTCACCAACGATGAGTCTATCCTCCCTACTAACTCCCGATGCTCAACTTGACTTGCGCGGCACCCCTTGCCCAATCAATTTTGTGCGGACTAAACTACGTCTAGAACAAATGAATGCTGGAAGCTTGCTAGAAGTCTGGCTAGACCCTGGTGAGCCGATCGAGCAAGTCCCCCATAGCTTGACAATGTCAGGCTTCGTGGTAGAACAAATGATTGACTGCACTGGATATTTCTCCCTGCTTGTACGCCGTCCCGTTATTGCGGAATGAAAGGGGAACCAAAAGCAGCCACAGATCGTTTACTTGGTACGGTTTCAGCCGTGCAAGCAAACTTTTATCAAGTGCAGCTAGATTTAAGAGGGGGAGAGGGGAAGAGAGAGGGGGGAGAGAAGGGAGAGGGGGGAGAGGGGGAAGCAATATCCTCCCTTTCGTCCGACCCGTCTTCCTCATCCTCTCCGTACCCCGCTCTCCTACTTTGCACGCGTAGAACGCGCTTAAAAAAAATTGGGCAACAGGTGATAGTGGGCGATCGCGTGGTCGTAGAAGAACCAGATTGGTCTGGTGGACGGGGAGCGATCGCCGATGTTCTACCTCGTCGAAGTGAGTTGGATCGTCCGGCAATTGCGAATGTGAATCAAATTTTGCTCGTATTTGCTGTCGCCGATCCACCTCTAGAACCTTACCAGCTGAGTCATTTTTTAGTGAAGGCTGAGTCCACATATTTAGATGTGATTTTATGCTTAAATAAAAGCGATTTAATTTCCACAACACAGCAGGTGGAAATCGGTAATCGCCTGATAAATTGGGGATACAAACCAATATTTATTAGTGTAAACAAGAACATAAATATTCACGAAGCAGCAAGTTTTTTTAAAGACAAGATTACAGTCGTTGCTGGTCCTTCAGGAGTTGGTAAGTCTAGTTTAATCAATGCACTGATTCCCACTGCTCACTTACGAGTGGGAGAGATTTCTGGCAAGTTAGCAAAGGGTCGCCATACCACCCGCCACGTAGAATTATTTGAATTGCCTAGCGGTGGGTTACTAGCAGATACTCCTGGTTTTAATCAACCTGATCTGGACTGCACCCCTGAAGAATTAGTACACTATTTCCCAGAAGCAAGGGAACGCTTAGCGGTTGCCAGTTGTCGCTTTAGTAATTGTCTACATCGAGATGAGCCTGAGTGTGTAGTGCGCGGAGACTGGGAGCGTTATCTCCATTACTTAGATTTTCTGGAGGAAGCGATCGCACGTCAAACTAAGCTTCACCAACAAGCTGATCCTGAATCTACCATTAAGCTAAAAACTAAAGGGAAAGGACAGAATCAGTACGAACCGAAGTTAGAAAGTAAAAAATATCGTCGTCTGTCTCGCAAGAGTCAGCAGCAGGCGCTTCAAGAGTTGTATCAGGAAAGTGAAGACGGAATATAACTCTACTATTTTTCCAGATCAACCCAATCTACCTGTGGGAAAGTGGTGCTATGAACCAAATAATTTCTGAGACAGTCCGTTGGACAACCTCTGACCTAGAATTACTAACATCTGACGAGTGGAAGCGCTATGAAATTATTGACGGAGAACTATTTGTGACCAGAGCACCTCACTGGGGGCATCAAGGGGCTGTGGGTAACATCTTTCTAGAGTTACAAATTTGGGTCCGAACCAGTGGGTTGGGGGAAGCTCGTCAAGCTCCTGGCATCATTTTTACGGATGCTGATAATGTTATTCCCGACCTAGTCTGGATCTCTAATGAGCGGTTAGCACAATTACTGGATGAAGAAGGACATTTGACGGGAGCACCAGAGTTGATTGTAGAGGTTCTTTCACCAGGAGTCACAAATGAGCGTAGAGATCGAGAAGCTAAGCTAAAACTATACTCTTTAAAAGGAGTTCAGGAATATTGGATTGCAGATTGGCGTTTGCAGCAGGTAGAAGTTTATCGTCGAGAAGCTGCTCAACTAAAACTGATGTCAACTTTGCTACCAAACGACAAAATCACTTCACCGCTATTGCCTGGTTTTAGCGCTCAGGTTCAACGCTTTTTTGCATAGGGAACAGGAGAAAATAAATTATCGAAAATCCAAAATTAATTTCTAGGGGCCCAAGGTCTTGTGCCCCTACGATGGGATAATTTTTCAATTGAAAGTCCCATAAATAAATTGAAGTTTTTTTCTTTCCCCGCTAAGAGCTCCCTGCTCCCTTCTTTGTGTAACCCTTACCATAAAGTCTTAAAATATTCTTAACTTCTACCAAACCCCCTTGACCTTCAACCTACAACGTACCACCCCGAAATTATTATGGCTAACGGTTACGTCGCGCTTGTACTCCACGCACACCTGCCCTTCGTCCGTCACCCAGAAAGTGACTATGTGCTAGAAGAAGAATGGCTCTATGAAGCCATCACTGAAACTTATGTTCCCTTACTGCGAGTATTTGAAGGCTTAAAGCGAGATGGTGTTGATTTTAAGCTGACGATGAGCTTGACACCACCCCTTGTGTCTATGCTCCGCGACCCGTTGCTGCAAGAGCGCTATAACAACCACTTAGCCAAATTGGAAGAACTGATAGAAAAAGAGGTTGAACATAATGTCAATAATGGTCATATCCGCTATTTAGCGGAGCATTATGCCACAGAGTTCAAGGCGACGCGAGAACTTTGGGAACGCTACAAGGGTGACTTGGTAACGGCTTTTCAACAGTTCCAAGAGACGAATAACCTGGAAATCATCACATGCGGTGCTACCCACGGCTACTTACCTCTGATGAAAATGTATCCGCAAGCTGTATGGGCACAAATCCAGGTGGCTTGTGAACACTACGAGGAAAACTTCGGTCGCCCACCAAAGGGCATTTGGTTGCCTGAATGCGCCTACTATGAAGGTTTAGAGCGGATGTTAGCTGATGCTGGTTTGCGCTACTTCCTCACTGATGGACATGGTATCCTTTACGCTCGTCCTCGTCCCCGTTTTGGGACTTATGCCCCAATTTTTACAGAAACTGGTGTTGCTGCCTTTGGTCGAGATCATGAATCTTCCCAACAAGTGTGGTCTTCTGAGGTCGGTTATCCTGGAGCACCAGAATACCGCGAGTTTTACAAAGACTTGGGATGGGAAGCAGAATATGAGTATATTAAGCCCTATATTATGCCCAATGGTCAGCGTAAAAATACGGGGATTAAGTATCACAAAATTACTGGTCGTGGCTTAGGATTAGGAGATAAGGCTCTCTACGATCCTTATTGGGCAAGGGAAAAAACTGCTGAACATGCTGCAAATTTCATGTATAATCGAGAACGGCAGGTAGGGCATCTTTTTGAAATTATGCAGCGTCCACCAATCATTGTTTCCCCCTACGATGCAGAGTTATTTGGGCATTGGTGGTATGAAGGTCCTTGGTTTATCGATTACCTGTTCCGCAAATCCTGGTATGACCAAAATACCTATGCAATGACACATCTAGCAGATTATTTGCAGGCACATCCGACTCAGCAAGTCTGCCGTCCTTCTCAATCTAGTTGGGGTCACAAAGGGTTTCATGAGTATTGGTTGAACGAGACAAACACGTGGGTTTACCCACATCTACATAAAGCAGCAGAGAGGATGATTGAAATATCGCATCTGGAAACAACAGATGAATTGGAATTGAGAGCACTCAACCTAGCAGCGAGGGAATTGCTGTTAGCTCAATCTTCTGACTGGGCATTTATTATGCGCACAGGAACGATGGTACCTTATGCCGTTAGACGCACGCGATCGCACCTCATGCGCTTCAACAAGCTCTACGAAGATATTAAAATCGGCAAAATCGATAGTGGTTGGTTAGAAAAAGTCGAGTTGATGGACAATATCTTCCCCAATATCAACTATCGTGTTTACCGTCCATTGTTGTAAAAAAAGCGAGGTGAGTGTGTAGAGATGTTGCATACAACGTCTCTACCAAGGTTGATCATTAACTAAGCTACCCAAATATTGCGGGAAAACCGAATAGCAAAACTAGCAAGTACAATGGCAAAATAGACGAGAGTTGGCAATCCCCAGCGGTGAAAGCGAGACAGTAACATTCCCATTGCGATCGCCAAGGATACAACACTAAAAGCAAAGCGTTCGTTGGCAACAATGCTACCAGAGAACAAAACTAGCCATAAGGCAAAAACGCCGTAAATGACGACAACAGGACGAAGTTCGCGGCGAAAATACCATAATAGATAACCACCACCAAAAACCATATAGGTTTTCACAAAACCGTCCCCCCATAAAAGCCACAGCCAAACCAGCAATCCAAACCCAATCCAAGTGATAGCAACATGGCTGAGTCGAGAGCGATATCGCCACAGCAGGTAACCCCCAGTACAAATTGCCGCAAACTGAACTGGATGAAACGGGCTTTTGAGTGACCAAGTATCCCAATTAATAGGCCCGAGTATACCAATTAAAAAATTGAGTCCCCAATGCTGCCAGTCAAACCCTACTGTGGAAAGGTGTCCAAAGCCAGCTTGGGTATGGAGAAACGCCAACGGATCGCCGAATTGAATCATACAATATCCGCTGTATAGCAGAAATCCGATACTTGTTGTTGCTGCGCTGATGTAGGCGATCGCAGACCGACGCTCCTTAAAAGCTAAAAACAGA
This sequence comes from uncultured cyanobacterium, assembly GCA_903903925.1. Classification (GTDB taxonomy): domain Bacteria; phylum Cyanobacteriota; class Cyanobacteriia; order Cyanobacteriales; family Nostocaceae; genus Stigonema. The sequence goes on along the minus strand of CAIVAU010000264.1, from coordinate 24,425 downwards.
AACGTTGGGATGAGCATCACCCCAGGAAGTCGGGTCGCTGTTGTCAAAGCACCCCAGAAACCTGCCCAAATATGCTGACCTTTGTCGAAGGCTCGTAAGGACAGGGTACTCAACAGCAAAAACAACCCCTCAGTGTAAGTCACTGTTCCATACAGTGACAGAGGACACCAAACTAGATAAGCTACTGTCCATCGTGCTACGTCAACCCCATACCACTCAACAACCCAACTATATACAACAATTAACGCCCCCAAAAACGCTAGATTGTTGACCAAAGTTCCAGCAATGGCGAACGGTAACCCCAGTGTCATCACCGCCTTACTGATCAACGGAAAAATTGGGAAAAACGCTACGGAATGTGGTTGGTGATCCTTAACATACTCATAACCATTCGTTGCGATCCGCTGATACCAAACACCGTCCCACCGAGAAAAAGACTCCCAACCCCAAGTATTTACCGGATGAGAAGACGATATTGCCGGAGCAATGAGCAGCATGGCGATGACGATCAGTATTCTGCTGCCTAGCCACAGCGATAGGATAAATATCAAGCTGTTACCCCAGACATCATGCTTGGCGGTATGTTTACTTATCATTGAAGATCATCTGGATCAATGTTTAACTCTCTGAGTTTAGCGGCTAATCTTTGTGCTTTTTCTTCTGCAGCCTGTTGTGCGGCAGCTTGTTCTTCATAAGTTAGGAGTGTTTTACCTGTTGCTTTTTCGTAGAAGCGCATTTCTCCAGATTTAACTTGCAACTCTAACCCCAAGACTTCACTAGGTAACGATACTGTGCCATCAGGCAGATTATGGGTGGCGATCGGGAAATAATTGCTATCGACTAAGCGTAAACCTTGGAGTTGGGGTGTAAGATAATCACCTGTAGGGTCATATTGGAAATATTCCTGTACTCCTAGAAAAGCGTAGATTCCTTTTTTTGCACCTTGGTCTTTGCTGCGAGTGCTTTTTGATGTAATTTCTAGGACAAAATCAGGGGTTTTATCGTTTTCTTCCCAGGTTTTGTAAGAACGTCTGTCTTGGTTTTTTACTCCAAACACCACAAACGTATCTGGTGCGACAACAGATTCCGGATTGCCTTGTTCGTAGTAAATAAATAGATTGCCAGCAACATAAACGTCCGTTCGATTTTGGAAATATAGCCGCAGTGCACTCCTTGCATAAATTAAGTAACTGCACTGAATATCTCCTTCAGCCATCGGTTGACCGTCCTCGTCGGGGTATTCAATTGGGGTAATGGGTATATATTCTACTGTGACTGTCATCAGAAGTACCTCAACTTTAGTTGGGCTAAGTTAAATTTAGCACTTGTGCTTCGCGGTATTTGTCTGAGGGAAAAATTAAGGAAATAGTTATGGATCTGTCGGATCTGCCTAATCTTTGGGTACCTTTAGCTCTTTTGGGTTTAATTATTATTGCTGCTATATTTTTCAGCCGCAGCAGTCACTAGCACCGCTGCGCGAAAGTCAAAAATCAAAAGTCAAAAGTCAAAAGTGTTATAAATCAAGGCTTTTGTCTGTTTGGAATGGGTGGCTTATTTCCGCCGTGCTGTACTAGCACCGTTGTCTACCCCAATGCCCAATGCCCAATATTTTAGAACCATTTTACCAAGATATCGTGTCAGGATACAGATTAACAAATTCAACCCCCTCTACTATTAATGATTAATTTCTCCACTTGAGGGGTACAATAAATGCCGATTGTCTTCCAAAATGTAAAAACTTCATGATTTCCAGTAACGACTTTAGACCTGGTGTTTCAATTGTATTAGATGGATCTGTGTGGCGAGTCGTGGAATTCCTCCACGTCAAGCCAGGAAAGGGTTCTGCCTTTGTCCGAACAAAACTAAAAAATGCCCAGAGTGGGAGTGTAGTAGAAAGAACCTTCCGGGCTGGAGAAACAGTGCCGCAAGCCAACCTAGAGAAAAGTAAGATGCAGCATACCTATAAAGAAGGCGAAGAGTACGTCTTTATGGATGAGGAAAGTTTCGAGGAAGGCAGATTGAGCGCGGCTCAGATTGGCGAACGTGTTAAGTACCTCAAAGAAGGTATGGTAGTCGATGTCGTTCGTTGGGACGACAAAGTCATAGGAGTGGAATTTCCCAACTCTGTCACATTGGAAGTGGTGCAAACTGACCCAGGTGTAAAAGGTGACACTGCTACAGGTGGTAGTAAGCCTGCAGTTGTGGAAACTGGGGCAACAGTAATGGTTCCTTTGTTTATTTCCCAAGGAGAACGCATCCGTATAGACACCCGTGATGATTCGTATCAAGGAAGGGAATAATTTTGTTTTCAACAGAGATAGAGATGCAAATCCTGAATTTTATGCTTCACAAGGATTTATATCTCTGCCTCACCATTTATTCTTGAGTCTATCTACTACCTGATTTTATGAGGAAACTTTAGCTGTGCCATTGGACTTTAATGAAATCCGCCAACTGCTTGTCACTATTTCCCAAACAGACTTTGCCGAAGTCATACTCAAAAGTGGTGACTTTGAGCTAACAGTACGTAAGATATTGCCTGGGCAAGGGGGGTTAGGCAATGTGAGTAGTTCAGCTTTACCATCTATTTCACCCTCTGCACCGACCGAGGTCTCACCTCCGACACAAACCGTAACGAGTGGGGGCGGGGAAAATCAACCTGTTGTTGGGAATGCGCCGTTGCCAGTAAGCACCCCACCTACGCTGGAACATAGACTGGTTGACGTGGCTTCCCCGATGGTAGGAACATTTTATCGCGCTCCGGCTCCGAGTGAACCGCCATTTGTGGAAGTGGGCGATCGTGTGCGCCGCAGTCAAACCGTCTGTATCATCGAAGCCATGAAGCTCATGAATGAGATCGAAACCGAAGTATCAGGACAAGTCATGGAAATTCTCGTACAAAATGGCGAACCTGTAGAATATGGTCAACCTTTAATGCGCATAAACCCTGATTAAGTATTAATCTATATATCGAATGTGTCATTGTTAAAACTCTAGTTCCTTTTTTGCGGGTCAATCCTGATGAAACAAGCGTTGCCTGTACCGTCAGAAGTTGTGCAACAAGTAGCTGAATACTTCAGCTTACTTAGTGAACCTATGCGTCTGCGTCTGTTGCATCTACTGAGGGATGAAGAAAAATGTGTGCAAGAGTTGGTAGAGGCAACTCAAACTTCTCAGGCAAATGTGTCAAAGCACCTAAAGGTAATGTGGCAAGCGGGAATTCTCAGCCGCCGCAGCGAAGGCACGTGCGCCTACTACCGAGTCGAAGATGAAATGATTTTTGAATTATGCAATCGGGTGTGCGATCGCCTTGCCTACAGATTAGAACAGCAAGCGCGTAACTTTCGGGTTCTGAATACCAAGTAGCTTAGACAAGTTAGGAGTTAGGAGTGATGAGTTTAACTCCTAACTCCTAATTCCTAACTCTTGTTTGCTAAAGCTGATAGTTTTTCTTAAAGCTGTCACGCGTGAGTGGCTGTTCCAACTCCAAACCTTCACCCCCCAAAGTATCCAACTTTTTCCCGTTTACCTCAACGTATACCTTGGCATTGGGATCTTGGCTGGTGGCAGTGTAGACAACTTGTCCTACACGACCTGTCATTGAGCTGCTGCCCCCTCCTGTGGTAAATTCTTCAGATAAATTAACATGGATCCCATCATTTCTCACTTTTAGACTCAGGAGTTTGGTTCCTTTGGGAATAGTGCTGGAATTAGTTCCATCGGTAGGGTGGGTTAACAAAGTTTGGAAAGCCGCCTCTAAAACTTGGTTGGGCTTGTTACCCTTTACTTGTACTTGTACTTCCTGAGGAACTAACTCAAAATTTTTGCCAGTATCTTTCAACCGATATATTTGAGTTGTTTGCTCATTTTTCTGTGGGGTTGCCTGCGTCGTTGGAGGCTGCGATATTTGCGGGGTTGAGGTTATTGTTGATTCTGGCTGATTTTGTGTTGTGGAAGAATGGGTCAACCAAGCCACGCAGCCGCCTACCGCAACAACGGCTGCTGAGACAGCCGCAATAACACCTGAAGAAATACGCTTAGATCCTGGCTGTTCTTTCATGTTAATAAGCTTCCTTAAGGCTGAGTGAGATAGTATTTTGTTGAAGAGAAGTCTGGCTAAAGACGATGCTTACAAGCCACGAGTTTCCAAAAACCTAGAGGATGGCTCTATTTTAAAAAATGCTGCAATCTCTAATTCTGTTGGTTTCATTTCTAATTTTAGAATTCGCACTTGTAATCCGTCACCTTCCAAATTACCTAAATCTAATTCTTTGTTGAGGTTATTTAAAATTACATTCACAAGTTGAGGTGGAACCTCTTCTCCATCCACTGTTATAACTGGGTTAACTAACTGGATATGTCTGCCACTAACTATACTCAGTCCCGATTCCACTCTAATCAATAGCGGTTTGCCTGTACCCTCCTGTAATTCTACCCGGAATAATAGGCGGTTATTAGCTAAAAAATTGACTTGTGGGTTGATAAGATTGTACCCAGAGCTAGTCTTTGTATTTGGGGAACCCAAAGAGTCAATATTTAACTTTCGCAACTTAGCTATTAATGGCGTTGATTTTAAAAGTTTGTTGACATCCTGCTGAGTTAAAACTAACCTCATACCTGCTTGTAAAGGTCGTTTTAATTTAGGTCGTTTATGTTTTAAGCTAGACAGATCTAACTCTATTGCATCAGTTTCCAATTCAAAAAGTGCGATCCGAACATTTTGCCGTTTTAACTGCAAAGAACGTCCCGCAATCCGCACTCTCTCTACCTTCCCTTGCAGTACCTGGTAAGAGGGGCAATTGTCAACTCGCACTTCTAATTGTCCTACTTTAGCAAACTGGGAGCGGATTGTCTTTTCAGCAAGACGATCAATGACGACTCCCACAGGAGAAATTAACCCGAGTAACGCGGATAGAAGAATTGTGAAGAATTCCATATGAAGTGGTTGTTAGCTGTTAACAATCCACTGCTTTAAAGTAGATACAACCTCAGCAATAGGAATTTCCTGCGATTTACGGTTTTGCCGTTCGACGACTTCTACTTTGCCGTTGGCGATCGCCCGTCCTGTGACTATCCTGTAAGGAATCCCAATCAAATCCGCATCTTTGAATTTAACTCCTGCGCGTTCATTGCGATCGTCAAGTAAGGTTTCTACTCCCGCTTGATTCAGTTCTGTATACAATTTTTCGGCGATTTCCACTTGTTGAGTGTCGTTAATGTTAGGAATTGTAACAATTGCATGATAAGGGGCGATCGCTACAGGCCAAACAATTCCATCCTGATCATAAGATTGTTCTACAGCCGATTGGGCAAGGCGAGACACCCCCATACCGTAACAACCCATAATTAGGGGTTTTTCTTCACCCTGTTCATTGGTATAAGTTGCTCCCATTGCTTGGGAATACTTAGTGCCTAATTGAAAAATATGTCCCACTTCAATTCCACGGGCACTTCTTAAAGTTTCCTGGGGATTGTGAATCGAGCGATCTCCAGGTTTTGCCTTACGTATATCTACTGAAATACTTGGTATTTTAATTTGCTGGTTCCAATTATTCCCAACGACATGATAACCGGATTCATTTGCGCCTGTGACGAAGTTCTTTAAATCAACGGCTGTCTGATCTACCAACCGTAAAAATTTAGGATGAATCTGCTTATCCGCAGCAATAGACTCATCTCCAATATCAGGAGCAATATAGCCTAAAGGCAAAGGCTTAGCCGCCCAATTTTCCTGTGCTTCTGGAGTTGGTACAGTTAAGCTTAAGAGGGTTTTTGGGCTTGTACCGAGAGACGCGATCGTCTTGGTTTCAACAAGAGCATTTTGCAATTTGACGTCATTCACCTCCTGATCGCCTCGGATACTGACCAACACTAAGACTGTGATCCCATCATCATAAACAGCTTGGTAGAGGACGGTTTTCACTACTTGGGTAGGGGAACATTTCAGAAACTGGCAAAGTTTCTCTATCGTATTGGTTCCTGGCGTTTCCCGTTTTTCATAGGTTGAAAATGGTGAGGGTTCAGCGTCAGTTGGTAAGGAGACGGCTTTTTCCACATTGGCGGCGTACTGTCCATCTTCTGTGTAGAGAACTTCATCTTCGCCAGCTTCCGCCAGCACCATAAATTCTTGGGAACCAGAACCGCCGATAGCACCCGAATCAGCTTGGACAGCACGAAAAGCCACACCGCTTCGCTGTAGTATTTTGCTGTAGGCTTGGTGCATATCCTCATAGGTTTTTTTCAGGCTTTCTTCATCCGCATTGAAGGAATAAGCATCCTTCATGATAAATTCCCGTCCGCGCATGAGACCAAAGCGGGGACGGATCTCATCACGAAACTTGGTTTGAATTTGGTAGAGATTCAGCGGTAACTGGCGGTAGGAACGAATCATATCACGAGCGATCGCTGTGATGACTTCCTCGTGAGTTGGGCCGAGTGCTAATTCCTGTTCGCGGCGGTCAATGAGTGCGAACATAATACCCTCAGCTTTCGTGTAAGTATCCCACCGTCCAGACTCTTTCCATAATTCTGCGGGTTGTAATTGGGGTAAGAGACATTCTTGTGCGCCCGTAGCATTCATTTCTTCCCGCACAATTTGAGAGATTTTTTGCAATACCCGCCACATGAGGGGGAGATACGCGTATATACCACTACCGATGCGACGAATGTAACCTGCGCGGATAAGTAGTTTATGACTGGGAATTTCAGCATCTGCTGGATCATCCCTCAGTGTGAAGAATAACATTTGTGACAATCGCATTGTTTGTTTCCTTTACAGATTCACTAATCTCGATCTCGTTTAAGTTAAATTTAAGCAGTTAATCGCAACCTCAGGAAAAGATTACTGTGCCTAATGTTATATATAGAGCCTTGCCACCCCTAGAATTTATCCCACCAGCGTTCAACCCCTTGTTTCTCAGAGTCGTCCAGTTGTTACTACCTACGTGGATCAGCAGGAAGACAGCAATTAGCCAAATCGAAGCCGACAACGTGGAGGTTTTGGTAGATCTCTATCGCCAGTTCCATGAGAGAAAAATCCGCTTTTTGATCGCATTTCGCCATCCTCAGGCGGAAGATCCACTGAGTCTGGGCTACTTGCTTTCCCATATTCTGCCTCATGCTGCACGCCACAAGGGCGTTCCGTTACAGTACCAAATTCATGCCCATTTTATCTATGATCGCGGCATTCCACTATGGGCAGGTTCCTATATTGGCTGGATCGCTTCTCGTTTAGGTGGGACGCCGATCCAGCGGGGTAAGGCAGACTGGACGGGACTGCGTTCTGCGCGGGACTTGTTTGCTAATGGGCGGTTCCCAATGGCTGCTGCGCCAGAAGGGGCGACCAATGGTCTAGGGGAAATTGTCAACCCCTTAGAACCGGGGATTGCGCAGTTGGGTTTTTGGTGTGCTGAAGATTTGTACAAGGCTGGACGTGATGAGCAGGTTTTTATTGTACCAGTTGGGATTCAATACAATTACGTTGAGGCTCCTTGGGGTGCGATCGCCAGTCTTTTAGGTGAGTTGGAAGCTGCTAGTGGTTTGCCTGTATACACGGAAACTGATTCATCTATGTACTCCGCCCCTACGGGATTATACCCACGGTTATTGCGTTTGGGGGAACATTTGCTGTCGTTAATGGAAGAATTTTACACGCGGTTCTATCATCAAAAATTACCACAGGCTGAGATTGAAGAAGGGCAGGAAAACAATGCTAACGAAATTTTAGCTGCTCGTCTTCAGGTTTTGTTGAATATAGTGTTACAAGTGGCAGAGCAGTATTTTGACTTGCAGCCGAAGGGAAATTTCAATGATCGGTGTCGTCGGGTAGAACAGGCAGGCTGGAATTATATTTATAGAGAAGATTTTAAGGATATTAAGGCATTATCTCCCTTGGAAAGGGCTTTAGGTGATCATCTGGCTGAAGAGGCTTCTCTGCGGATGTGGCATATGCGGCTGGTAGAAAGTTTGGTTGCAGTCACGGGCAAGTATGTGCAAGAAAAACCGACAGCAGAACGGTTTGCCCAGACGACTTTACGTATATGGGATGTGGTGAATAAGATTAAGGGTAGTAACTCCAAGAGTCATCGTCCAACTCTTGGTCAGCAACGGGTAAAAATAACTGTGGGTGAGCCGATGTCGATTTCTGAACGATTTTCAGTTTATCAGGCGAGTCGTCAAGGTGGAAGGCAAGCTGTTGCTGATTTTACGAAAGATTTACAGGAGGCGATGGCTGGGTTGATTTTGAAGGGGTAGGGGCGGGCTTTTTAGGCGATAATTGCTCAACAAGTTTAGCACGCTAAGTACGCAAGAACCGAGTATTTTGACCAGCAACTGGGACTTTAGGCTTGGATAGCGAACAATTCGTTGAGTTTTTCTCTTAAATCGGAAGATACCAATAAAGGTTTATAAACTTCGCCCTCGTATGGTTTCCAGAAGTAGCCAGAAGCAAAAACCCTGAAACCAACAAGATAATCCATCTGTTGCCATAATGTTTCACTCAACACCAGCCCAGAAAAATTCTGATTGTCATGATTATTTTCTGATATCAGTTCGCTGTAGGTTCTAAATTCATCAACTTCTAGACCTACTAAAGCATAACGAAATGCAGGAGCATACTGTAAATGTTGATATAAAAGTATGCCAATTTCAGTCATTTGGTAGGCATCTTCAGGAGTAGTAATGCCAACTTGACTGATGCCACTTGGACAAACTCTAGTCCACCAGTTATCTTCACTGTCTTGAAAAACTCCTGTGTTACATTTTGACTCTACTCCATTAGGAAGTTGCCAAGAAATTTGGTTAAAGTGTTTTGCAAATCCCTCTGCATCTGACTGACAAGAGCCACATTCAGCTGATAAACTAAAAATCCATACCATAATTAATATTTGTTTCTTTAAGATTTTATCCTTTAAAGCACTTCCCCCTAATCATTATCTACATCTATACTTAATCTTATTCCTAACATTCAAGGCACTCGCCCAATCTGAGGGAAGCCATTTTCCTCTCACCTTTATAAAACATAGAGGAGACGCATTCACTATGACAGAATTACTCGAACAAGCCATTATCAAACTCAAAAGCTTACCAGCCAGTCAACAAGATGTTATGGCTACGATCATTTTAGAAGAACTGGAAGATGAGCAGCGATGGGATGAAGCTTTTCGCAGTTCTCCAGACGCACTAGCTTTACTAGCAGCGAAAGCGATGACTGAATACCGCGCAGGTAAAACTCAACCGTTAGATCCAGATACATTGTGAATTCTCGTATCACTTCTGAGTTTCGCCAAACTTCTGGTAATTTACCAGATTTTGCTCGACAGCAAGCTCGTGAAGCATATCGCCAATTTAAACTGAACCCAAACCATCCCAGTTTACGTTTCAAAAAAGTGCATCCACAATTACCTATTTATTCTGCTAGAGTCAGTAAAAGCTATCGAGCAGTTGGACAGTTAGAGGGAAATACAGTCATTTGGTTTTGGGTAGGGTCGCATACAGAGTATGAAAGGATACTATCTCAGTTGTAATGATTGGGAGTTTTTTTGAATCTTTATTCTCTAAACTGTGCCAATTCCTGCAATTTTCGCAATTGCTACTCTGTAATATTAATTGTTATGGCAGCCATAATCCCTTCCCTAGCTAGTCTTTGTCTAAGATAACAGCTAAAGGAAAAAGGAAAAATCTATCCTCTTTCCTTTTTCTTACTTTGCAGAAAAATGCTTATTTAATATTAGCTTTCGCATCCTTCACGGCGGCAACAAAAAATAATCCTGTCAGTGGAATACTCATAGCCAGGATAATTGCTGTCATTTGGTTACCCAAATCTGGTTCGCCAGAGGAGAGTTCAAAAATTGAACCTACTGCTGCGATCGCCGCTATACATGAACAAGCGAGAAACAAACCGCTTTTGGGAGTCATTGTATTCACAAACACACCACCTTATACAATTGATTTTACAGCTTGATATGAGAAGCCTTGCTTAGCTAACTCCTGTGCCAAAGCCAAAGAATTTTCTACTCGGTCTACAAACACTACACCATTGAGGTGATCTATTTCGTGCTGGATACACCGTCCCAGTAAATCTCCAGCCTTTAAAGTCTTGGGATGCCCATGCTCGTCTTTATAACTAATTTCTATAACTTGCGGGCGCTTCACATCTAAGTAAACTGCTGGAATACTCAAACATCCTTCTTGAGCAACGCAGAGTTCGCGGCTAAACTGTTTAATGGTAGGGTTGATCAACACAAGTGGCGGATTTGCAGCGTTCTCTGGTTCGCAGTCGATCACAATGAGTTGTTTGTGAACTCCCACTTGAGGCGCAGCCAGACCAATGCCATCGTTACTGTACATTGTCTGTAGCATTTCGCACACCAAGTTACGGATTTCTTCATCTACTTTAGAAATACGCTTAGCAGGTTGACGCAAGACGCGATCGCCCAGGTAATGAAGTTCTAATGGCGGATTTTTTAACTTTTTTTTCTCTACAGCAATTTCTAAAGGCATGATCCTTCGACTCGCTCTTTTGGGCTAGGTTTTATCTGATGCTATTCTCTTCCTTAATGTTAACAATTCTAGCCCTGTAGCTGGACTGGATGGGGTCGGATATTTTTTGTCTAAGGGAACACCAAAAAATAAATTATCCAAAATCCAAAATTAATTTGTAGGGGCGCAAGGCAAGAGCGCCCCTAAGAAGGAATAATTTTTTAATTGGAAGTCCCTAAATGCATGAAAACTGCTGTAAATGTTATTCTGGAGGAGTTACAAGGGTAATTGGTTTTACTTGACAAAAATGCAACTCCATGTATTAGAGATAATTCCATCATGTTTGCCCTCATTTCCCCAGAAAAGTTTTTAGTATATAATGCAACACTGTATTTCGTCTTAGCAAAAAAAACAGATAGAGGGTTAAAGGTTCAGCACGAATTTCATAGCGAATCTGTCCACATTGACAACCCCCAGTGTAGGTCGTGTTCATAGCTTTTGTCATTTGGTTAGTCGTTAGTTGGCTTCAAGCCTTTTAACAAAACTTAACATATTGATGTTTTATTGTGCCTACCTACTTAGTCCGGAGCCTACAGTGTGATCTAGATTTTTCTCAAAATCTATCTGGAATATTCAAAACTCAACTTGTATCACTATTTGAGTACGAGACACAGATACCAACATATTTTGTCAATTCAAATTCAAAATACAATTTAGGTTTATATTTTTTATGAGATTAGTTACAGATACAAAGGTCAAACTTGTTTATCCGGGTGCACCATACCCCTACGTTGCTACCTATAAGGCAATCAATCTTGATTCTCTTCGCCTAGTTTTTATGCTTAACAATGACGAATTAGAGATTTCACTGAACGATTTTCAACAAGGCAAAGTAAAACTTATTGAGGTATAGATGATGATAGGTAATCTTGTAGCGGGAAGGGAGTAGCCTAATCCCTTGCTTTACTCTAGACTGTCATCCGAAATGCAGCCTGATGTTAAGTTCAGTGCCATTGCCGTTGCGCCCTTGCTAAAGATCATTGAACCATGTGTAGGCAAAACGCGATCACTCTTGGCGGCTCGTATTCTCGTCGCATTTACACACGGCTTTGTATAATCCTTGACACTCATCTTTCGTGGCTCCCAGACGAACCGCTAGGGTTAAGGTGGCAATATAGAGGAGGCGTTTGAACTCCGTATTACAAGCTTGATTGAAGTTCTACAGATATTCTAGTAAGGTTGCGTCATCTGAACAGGGTAAGCGCATCTCAAATGCTATTGACAAGAGGGCGAACGGTCGTTCGCCCCTAGGACTGTGGTCTAATTACCTGAAAATCGCTGTAAGAAAAAAGCCAGAGCTGCACTCCCCAAAGGAACTGTCAAATTGTCAATACCTACAACCGAAAAAGTCTCTAAGCCAGTAGCAACCAACGCCACAGCTAGTGAGATCACCCAAGTTTGCCAGATGTTACCTTCGACACTCAGAAAAATCAAACTACTGACAACATAGCTCGCTATAGTCATAGCCAGTGAACCTTCCCAGCTTTTTTGCTTCCCAAAGATCTTGTACTTGTGTTGACCAAATCGTTGACCAATCAGTGCTGCAAGTCCATCTCCCCATGCCATCACCAAAATGCCCAGTGCTGCGTAATGGGGTTGTTGCAAGTACCAGAACCAAGCAACTAAAATACCAATACTAACAGAATAGAAAAATGTCCCAAAACTTTTGCGACCCACGCTATTGATTGCAGGGAGAATCGGAAATCGATAGGACAATAAGGTCACAGCACTCGCTAAGATCGAAGCTGTAATGCCCACACTTGCAGGGATATTTAACCACCAAGCAAGTAAAATCACGTTGCCAGTACCAATATGAACTATCTTCCGCACAATTTCTGGATCATCTTTGGCAAGGCGATTCACCAACCCTGCAATCAAGAGGATAAGCGACACCCAAGCTGCAACGCTGGCAATTTGCAGCCACAAAGGGGGAATTGACTCTAAATCAGGCAATGAACTCAGCAAAGAAGTCACTATATGGGAAATTTTGACCTTTGTTATCACTTTATTAGATTTTGGCTAAAGCAATGAAACTATTGAAAGTATTATTGATTTGGTTGATTCAGTTCTATCGAATATTTATTTCGCCCCTGCTTCTCCCCAGCTGTCGCTTTCAACCAACTTGTTCAATGTATGCCATCCAAGCAATTGAACGATTTGGAGTATGGCGTGGTACTTGGTTAGCCATTCGACGCATCTCGCGCTGTCACCCCTTTCATCCAGGTGGTTACGATCCAGTACCGGAGGGGGAGCAGGGGAAGAACAACTAACAACTAACAAGATCAAAATGCGACCTTATCATCAAGTACCAATTGTCGAGTGTGGTGAACCTTTGGTGGAAATTCCTTTAAACCTGTTTGCGGTGGAATCTCCCCATCCCTATAAGAAGCTGGGTGCGCCTTATGGTGAACACTCTCCTTATTTTCTCCGGTCTGGCGTTGTGAACAGCTTGATAGAAGCTCAAAATTACCTGCATCTGTTGCGTCCTAACTGGCTGATCCAAATCTTTGATGCTTATCGCCCTGTGGCTGTACAGCAGTTTATGGTTGATTACACTTTTGCTCAAGCTTTATCTATGCAGGGACTTACTGAGTCGGAACTATCACAAACACAACGTCAAGCTATCTGGCAAGAGGTTGATAAAATTTGGGCTCAACCAAGTCTAGATGAAAAAACTCCACCCCCCCATAGTACAGGTGCTGCTGTAGATATAACGTTGGTTGATGATGCAGGAAAAATCGTGAATATGGGTTCAGAAATTGATGAATTGTCAGAGCGATCGCATCCCAATTATTTTGCCGATCATTCCGACCCAAATTCACAGCAATATCATAGTAATCGTCAGTTACTATGTACTATTATGGAAAAAGCAGGGTTCAAACGTCACCTTGGAGAGTGGTGGCATTTCTCTGTTGGAGACCAAATGTGGGCATGGCTGAATAATCAAGCAAAAGCCGATGACCCAGTTATCGCACGCTACGGACGAATGATTTGATATAGCCGGGCTTCAATTGGTATTACCACGGGTAGTAATAACTAGCCGCAGACACTGTTTCCCGTTCCCGAAAACTCTACACGCCCGTTACAAAATTTGCCTCGGTATCTGGAGTTCAACATAACGAATAAAGATCAATATTTGTTGTTCATACTAACCCTGAACGTAGTGCTACAACTGCTGCTTGTACGCGATCATCAACGGACAGTTTATTCATAATCCCCCGGACGTGAGTTTTGATAGTGTTAGTACTGAGATAGAGTTTCTGTGCAATTTCTGGGTTACTGTAGCCTTCTACCATCAATTTCAACACTTCTAACTCGCGACTAGAAAGGTTGGCTGCATTTCCAGAAGGAGATGGTGGTTTGAGATTATCAATGACTCGTCTAGCAATTTGGGGGTCGAGGTAGGTTGCACCTTCAACTGCGGCAGAAATCGCATTCAATAGTCGCTCGATACTCGCCCCTTTGATACAATAGGCATCTGCACCGCTTGACAGTGCTGCAAAAATCTCCGTATCAGTTTTATGGGAAGTCAACATTACGACATGGGTTTGTGGTAATGCTGCCTTAATTTGTTGTGTCGCTGCAATACCATCTAGTCGCGGTAACCCGATATCCATCACTACCAGATCCGGTTTCAGTTTCACTGCTGCTTGCACACCCAAATAGCCATCTTCCGCTTGTCCCACAATCTCCAACTGAGGGTGAGCCATTAACGACTGTTCTAGTCCTAGTTGCATCATCGGGTCATCTTCTACAATTAAGACCCGTAAGGGAGTTGCATCAGTCGGCAGATTTAAGGAAGAGGTTGTATCTGTAGACATATTTGGGAGTGAGGAGTAGGGAGTGGGGAGTGGGTAGGGGCGGGGTCACCCCACCCGTACAAGGTTACGGAGTCCGGAGGTGGGGTGATGAGTTACGAGTTATGAATATTTCTTCCTAACTCCTAACTCCTCACTCCTAACTCTGTTCCACCCGATAGCCCAACTCTGCTAAACTTACACGAGATTGACGCCATTTGGGTTGTACTTTGACAAACAGTTCTAGGTAGACTTTGCCTGCGATTAATTTTTGGATTTGTTCGCGGGCTGCACTACCAATTGCTTTTAGCATTGTTCCGCCTTTGCCAATCAGAATTCCTTTTTGGGAATCACGCTCTACATGAACGGTAGCGAGTACGCGGGTAATAGCTGTTGTTTCTTCCACTTGGTCAATGGAGATCGCTACTGAATGGGGAACTTCCTCACGAGTTAACAGCAAAATCTGTTCTCGAATTAATTCGCCCATAATAAAGCGTTCTGGCTGGTCAGTTACTAAGTCGGGTGGATAATATAGTGGTCCTGTTTCTAGCTGTTGAATCAATAACTGTTGCAATTGTGGCAATCCGGCATCAGTCTTGGCAGAAAATTTCACTGTTTGCCATTGGTACAACTGAGCTAACTGTGTATAGCTATCATCTAAAAACTGGCTTTCTAGAGGTTGTTGGTCGATTTTGTTCAAACCCAAAATCACTGGTGTTTGGCTTGTTTTGACGTTGCCTGCAACGTCACTAGCTAGTAAATTAGCAATATAGCGATCGCCTGTGCCACATGGGGTTGTTGCATCTACCACAAACAGCACCACATCCACTGATTCAATAGCTATCTTGGCATTTTGCACCAGCACTTCCCCCAATTGATGATGGGGTTTATGAATTCCTGGGGTATCCACAAAAATTAGCTGCGCTTCTGGTGTCGTTAAAATGCCCCGCAATCGATTGCGTGTTGTTTGGGCTACTGGCGATGTAATAGCAATTTTTTGTCCTACCAATTGATTCATCAACGTAGATTTACCGACATTAGGACGACCAATAATGCCGATAAAACCTGACTTAAATCCAGGAGGAGCCTGTGGAATCATGACTTCTTCTGAAACAGAGAAGTTGTTACTTTCAATACCTGAAAATTTTGACTCCATCGTCCTATTTGGCATTTGGTATTGGTTCGTTTCTTTTTGGACGCAAAACAAACATAAATCACCCTGGTTTTTCAAAAATTGCCTTCTGCTTAAGTTTAAGCTACTACTAAATATATTTCTCTTTAGGCACATATCAAAAGTTTGAGGAGTCAAAATTCTGTTCTCTATAGCACCCCCATCACAAACTCGCCTTCATTCACCGCCTGATTGGTTGAGACATCGTAAACCAATCCGCTCCGTTTTGCCAAGACATCAATCACGGTCGGTAACTTACCTTCTTGATTAAAACTCAGAATCTGCAATCTCTGAGGGGTCGATGGTTTGCAGCAGATCAAATACAGAGGAGTCAGGGGTGGTTTTTGCGTCATGTGCAATATTCTATGACGTTTTGTGCACCTTGCTCATTTTTTTCTGCTGCCCCGGATTATTGAGCCGATACTCTATTAAGTTATCAACCGAACATGATATAAGTCCTAGCATGTAGTTGGTGTAACGCCCATCATATCCAGATATGATGGGCTTTAGCTTAAAATTGTTTGCCCTCTTCTATACAAATTTCTATAGTTTCTCGTATAAAAAAAATTTATATTTAAGACAATGGGCGGGACAGTCATGATTAAATAGCGTAGTTTCTAGAACCCTAATTAGACATCTCCAGGAATCATGTAGGGGCGTATTGCAATACGCCCCTACCAAGGATTTCAGTGAACACATAATTAATTTTCACGACTATGTCTATTCAGTATTAAAAATTTAAGGATTAAGAAAGTAGGTTTCTGTACTTACGCAAGACAGAAATGTATTTGTTCCAAATTAATGAAACCCGGTTTCTAGGATTAGTAAATTGGTGTTCTGGTCCACTTATCTTTAATTAAAATTAAGTGTAAGTACGGATTTATGGATTTGGGGAGTTAGATTAACATTTATTCTATTAGTATTCCTCAGTCAGATAAATTCTTAAATATGACAGTAAATTTTTCTAACTCTAAACTAATGGTAGATGAAAGTTTGTCATAACCAAATTCAGTTTATTTCTACTAAACCCAGATAGCTTAAGGAGTACAGACATTGTATACTTTACCATCATCCTTAGTTGTTAGTTACCTGCTAATAACATGCTACTTCTTTAGCACCTGGTTAAGATTCTGCCTTCGCCATCCCAGTTCTTCTCCAGAAGATACATTCTTATCTTTTGTTATATTTTTGGTCATAACTATCCTCTGGCCCCTGCGAGTGCCTATATCTTTTGTAGAAATCTTAAAAACACGGAGACTTGAGTTCAGTAATGTAGTAACTCTGCTGGGAGTAGTCTTTACATTTAGTCTTGCATTCTATATTGGTTAGTTCCTGCACGCATTTTGCATAGGTTTTGCTTTCAGTCCTAAATGATTTTTAAGAAGGCAGAAGTACGAAGGCAGCTATGCTGCTATGTATCCCCATAAATAAATTCAGGGGATTTACTAAGGACGCAGTATTTCTTGTGCTACGCCAGAGCGAAATACATATTTTCTTTATTTTTCATCACTAAAGTTAGGGGCGCTACTCCCAGTGGCATCGGGCACATCCTTAGATCTCTTCCCTTCTGCCTTCAGCATAGCTGCCCTCTGCCTTTCTTCGGTAAACATCTTAGTTAAGACTGTTAACGGCTGACTGTTAACCGTTAACAGCCCTGCGTACTCATTTATTGCACTATTTGAGCAGTAGGAAAAATACCAGGTTGCACAGCTATGTTGAGACTTTGCCCATGGCGACGCAACTCTACACGCAAATCTCCACCGACTTGGCTATTTTCTACGGCTTGTTGTACAGAGTCGCCATCTGTTACTTGATGACCATTCAGCTTTTCGATCACATCACCAGCACGTATTCCAGCTTTTGCGGCTGGTGAATTTGGCAGAACTTTGACAACTAAAACGCCGTGGTCTTCATCCACACTTATACCACTATTCAGATCTGAGTTGAGGCTTTGCTTCACCTCAGGCGTCAACCCCACCATCTGAATTCCCAGATATGGATGTTGTGCTTTACCTGTAGTTATCAGTTGATGAGAAATACGTTGCGCGGTGTTGATGGGAATAGCAAAGCCCAATCCTTGCGCCCCCTGGATAATAGCTGTATTCATGCCAATCACCTCACCACGGGAATTGAGTAAGGGTCCGCCAGAATTACCAGGATTAATCGCAGCGTCTGTTTGAATATAATCGACTCGCTTATCAGAGCCAATGAGATTGCTAGCGCGTCCTGTAGCACTGACAATACCAGTGGTGACAGTATTATCCAAACCAAGGGGATTACCGATCGCGATCGCCCATTGTCCTGGTTCTAGCTTATCTGAGTTACCCAAGGCAACTATAGGTAAATTGTTCGCTTGAATCTTGACAACAGCGACATCTGTCAACGCATCCTTACCCAGAACCTTACCTTGGAAGCTACGCCCATCCTTCAGTTTTACTGTTACTGTATCCGCACCATCAACCACGTGGGCATTGGTGAGAATGCGACCATCAGCACTGATGATGAAGCCTGATCCTGTACCCCGTTCTATCCGCTTTTCTGGTGATGTTGGTAGTGCAGACCCAAAGAACTGTTTAAAAAACGGGTCGTTAAATGCATCTGGCATCTGGGTTTTTACTGTTCGGGAAGAATCAATCCGCACCACAGCAGGGCCAACCTGTTTCACTATCGTTGTGATGAAGTTAGGATCAGTGCCAGATGACAAGGGGGGAGCAGCAGTAACTGGACCCACTGCCAGATTAGATGCACCATTAGAAACCTGTCGGTAGTTGGAAGCCAGATATCCGCCTGCAAAAGTCATCCCAGACCCTAGCAACACCAGCGATAGATTCAAAGCTGCTTTTTGCCAAGGTGCGGCGTTGTGGGGTTTAGCAGCGGAAACATTCAAGGGTAATTTATTGTATTGTCCTGGCTCTTGATCGCCATCACGCGGTATTTTATACATTTGCTTTCTGTAGGGATTTCAAGATAATATGATTCTAATCTAGAAATTCTTTGTGACGATCCTGTTACAAAATTGTTAACGGACGGTGACACCATCAGCGGTAGCAGTCCCCGCACACCCTAAAGGGGCTACCGCTTTGCTAACGCCAGTTGCTCCACTTGGGGAAACCCCAAGACCGCACTAGCTCACCATACTAGTACAGCGCGGCGTAAATAAACCACCCATTTCAAACAGGCACAAGCCTTGCTCTATAATACTTTTGACTTCCGCCTTGCGGTACTAGCCGTTTGTAGTTGCTAAGAGCGAAGACAGCGCAACTACAAACGTAGCGTAAGTGTTTATCCTACTTAATTGTTAGCAAATACTCATATTTTTATCGGTTAATCAGCATTTAAAACTACAATTCTTATCCAAAATTGCTTTTACAATCAGGCCTAGAACAACGATTCAGTCCTATAAATAAAGAGTTGTGAATCAAGATTACTCAACAAAATGGTGGGCAGCTTTTACGTGTATTGCCTTTCTCGAAGCAATATTGCTGATCATGCTATTATCCGGTCAAACTTCTGTACAGTTGTTATTAGCAATTGTTGTGATTGCAACACTACTGTTTTTAACTCCCCGTCTTGATGATGTGATTGCTTTTACCTTTGAAAGAGGAATGTTTGAAAGCAAATTAGGTGTAACTAACAAGAAAATTGCCATATCTAAAGCAAGAATTGACAAGCTAGTACTGTTGTCAATGTCTAAATCAACCTACGAAGTTCTGAAACTCATTAGCTCAGGTAACTTTGGTGCTTATAAAATGACTGAAGGCTTAGAAAGAGAAATTTATCACCTTCGAGATCTAGGTTATATAGATAATATAGAGAGGATTCGTAACATCCCATATGAAGGCAATAATCTTTCAGAACACATAAAAATAACTGATATCGGTAAGCAATTTATTGAGCTTCGTAAAAGTGTAGAGGAAGACAAATAAAGGTTAGTCTATAACGGGAGAATTCAACATCTCAACTCGTTACGTGGTATTTCAATCACAAATTTGGTGCCCTGTCCTGGTGCGGAATCATACCAAATCGTGCCATGATGTTTTTCTGTAACTATTTTATAGCTGAAGGTCATGGCTTCGTGAGGGTAGAATAAGAGGTTGCTAAATAGGTGTTAAACGAGGTCTAACCACAGAAAACTCGCAGATGGAGTTAAATGGGCAGAAACGGCAGTGATAGCCTGGATTGGGTGGAAAAATCTCGCTAAAATCACTGTTAGTTTGCTGATATTTTTGCAAATCTTGCTGGTGCTTTCGGGCAATATTAGCCAACTCAAACTCAATGGAGTCCAATTCAGTCTTTGTGACCCTAATTAACTCAGACTTCTTGCAAAGTTCTAGATTATAAAATGAGGCGATCGCTTGATATGCAGGGTAAAGATAACGAGCCGCTATCAGATAAACTAATGCCTGTCGTCTGTCAAAAGCAGATTTACCAGTTTTAAAATCTAAAATATGCAACGTGCTATCGGACTCTGTAAAAACACAGTCCATCGCTGCATATAAGCGAAAGTAATAATGCTCATGATCAATTAAAATCGGTTTGGGAAAGCCTTCATCGCCACGAGTTAAGAGGATAATACGTTTACCCAAAAGCAAAGGATTATTATAATAATTTTTTAAGATTTGTAGTACACGCTGCTGAACTTCATCACTTGAATTGCTTAATTTCAGGATCTGTGCAATTTTTTCTACACCGTCTGATTGCTTCAACAAATGTCTATGGTGATGAAACTCGTAAACACCTTTTTGTGCCAGTAAGCCAATGCGTTGGGAAGCAGTGGCTTTCGCCAAAAGTGCTTTGACTTGTGGTTCATGTTGCCGCGCTTTAATAAATCCCCTTCTCATCTGGCAATGCCAGCGCTGTTGCTCTGCCACTGGGGCAACTAAAGACCAAAGGTGATAACTGGCGAAAGGCGAGTCAGGGGTTGACATTGCTCAGAACCAATGAGAAAAAATAAGGTGGAGGAAAGTGTCAGAAGATAAAGCCGCCTAATCGTGAACTTTGCTGCTGTGGTGCTGGAACGCTGACTTTTACTGCCAGCCACAATCCAGCACCATCATGTGAGATTAAATAATATATCGCCGACTATGCTGGTTCTGCCACTTCAGAAATTACTGTTACTATTGTGGCAAATATTCAAATATAGGATGAAAACACTTGCTAATCTTGTAATATCAATAGTCCTGGCTTTCTGGGTAGTGGCGATCGCAATCCTCTCAGTGCAAAATGCTACACCAGTGACTTTAAAATTTCTTACATACCAATCCATCCAAATTCCAGCTGGTTTAGTACTGGCTTTTAGTGCTGGTGTAGGGATAATTGGGATGGCACTCCTGCAACCCCTATGGAGTCTTGCTGGTTCAAGGCAAAGTGATGATCGCTTAGAAGATGATCATGAATTTTTTGCTGATGACGAAAATTTTTAAGGACTATCAGAGGGGATGCAATGGCATCTTGATACCGTCTCCATCCAAAAAAGACTAAACACCACCCAATCATCCCTTGTTAGGCTAATAACAAGGGTTTTTACTAGGTATTTTTCTGGCTGTGAGGGTGGTTTTTAGTCTAACAATGACCCAAGTTCAACAAAAAATCCAGAAATCTATATAAATTAATGGTTTCATCTATCCACTTCAGGCTTGGACACCTTAGAATGATTCATTGAAAAGTCGAGCCGATGAGAGTTACAGCCATTTTAGGTATAAATACTCCCAAAGGACGCTTTTGTAAATCTCTAAACAGAGATTTAAGTAAAGATGCATCAAGTCACATCTTTCTAAAATCTCAAGTAAACCTGAAGGAGTTTGACATGAACAAAGGTGAATTGGTTGATGCCGTAGCGGAAAAGGCTAGTGTTACCAAAAAACAAGCCGATGCAGTCTTGACTGCTGCTTTGGAGACTATCATTGAAGCTGTTTCCTCTGGCGATAAGGTAACGCTGGTTGGATTCGGTTCCTTTGAATCAAGGGAACGTAAAGCCCGTGAAGGTCGCAACCCGAAAACAAATGAAAAGATGGAAATTCCGGCGACCAAGGTTCCTGCCTTCTCGGCTGGAAAACTTTTTCGGGAGAAGGTCGCACCCCCAAAATCATAGGTTCTCTTAACAGGCAATCTTTTTTGATGCGGCAACCTGCACACGGAGGGAATTTAATTTGGGCAGCAGCACAAGCTGGCTGTCCTTCTAGTGCCATTCTGGACTTTTCTGCTAGCATCAGCCCCTTGGGACCACCAAATAGCGCCATAGCTGCCATTATGTCCCAATTGGATCATCTCAGGTACTATCCTGACCCCGATTACAGTGAACTCAGACTTGCTCTGAGTCATTTCCATCAACTGCCGCCTGAATGGATTCTGCCGGGGAATGGCTCGGCGGAGTTACTTAGCTTGGCGGGTAGGGAGTTAGCACAATTCGCTGCAACAGCCTTAATGACTCCAGCCTTTGGTGACTACTACCGGGCGCTGGCGGCATACAATGCCAAAGTACTGGAGTTTCCTGTGTCTTTAGTCTCTAGTCAAAAGTCGGTAGAGACAACGGTGATCACATCTGTAGAAGACAAAGGAGAAAGGAGAAATGACAAAGGACTTTTGCTGAATAACCCCCATAACCCAACAGGAAAGTTGTTTGCGCGGTCAGCAATTTTGCCGTACCTGGAGGAATTTGCTTTAGTGGTCGTAGATGAAGCGTTTATGGATTTTCTACCCCAAGACAAGGAACAAAGCCTGATCAAGGTTGTACAGGAATATCCAAACTTAGTGATTTTGCGATCGCTGACCAAATTCTACAGTCTCCCAGGACTACGATTAGGATATGCGATCTCTCACCCCGATCGCCTGAGAAAATGGCAGATGTGGCGTGACCCTTGGCCTGTAAATACTCTGGCAGCAGCGGCAGCAATCGCTGCACTCCAGGATCGGGAGTTTCAGCTACAAACTTGGATGTGGCTACCACCAGTACGAAACCAACTCTTTGAGGGTTTAAATTCTTTACCAGGATTGCAACCCTTGTACAGCGCTGCAAACTTTTTACTAGTTGAATCTCAGCAGCCAGGATCGCAGTTGCAGCAAAAATTACTCAAGCGTCACCAGATTTTAATTCGCGATAGCCTGAGTTTTCCTGAACTGGGCGATCGCTACTTCCGAGTCGCTGTACGTTCCTCCTCTGATAACCAGCGCTTACTAGAAGCCATAGCCCAGAGTGAGGATTAAAAAGTAAAACGATCAAAGTAAAAAGTAAAAAGATAATCACCGTAAATAAATTTAGGGGACTTAAAAACCAATTTTATTCCTCTTTCTTTTTACTTTTTACTTTTTACTTTTGCCTTGTTCTGTGATATATCGCGTCTCTACAACTCCTAACTGTGAATTCACGTGACTACTGACTACGATGTTGTGATTATTGGCGGCAGTCTTGCTGGACGCTATGCCGCCCTTACTGCCACTCAGCTAAAGGCTAAGGTTGCTTTGGTGGAACCCAGTGCTAACGGTTCGCTACACTGCATTAAAGCACCCTACGAACTCATTTATTACCAAGCGCTGAACGAAATTGGCAAACTTTCCCAAAAGCTGGGTGAGCCTGGGCAATTTGGTCTTCACGCCCTATGTTCCGATCAGACAAAAAAATGCTCAATATCAGTGGATACGCCCCACGCAATCTTATATGCTAACGCTGTCGTCTCTAATCTCCAAGAGCAACATTCACTTGCTCTGTTAGCCGCCAAAGGTGTGGATGTCATTGTTGGCAGTGGTCAATTTCAATCATCACCCCATCTAGCATTTGCTATTAATCACAGCAGTGTCCTCCGCCTGATCCGCGCACGCACCTATTTGCTTGCTACTTCCGTTCGCGTCAAGCCAAAAATTGAAGGACTGCAAGAAACTGGCTTTCTGACATTAACTGATATTTGGCAGTCTCTCAGCCTTCCTAAACCACCTCAAAATTGGGTCATTATTGGTGGGATTCCCCAAAGCATCGAACTGGCACAAATTTTAGTACGTTTAGGTTACAGCGTAACTTTGATCGTGGATTGTCCCTATCTTCTATCCCATGTTGACCCAGAGATTGCCCATCTACTTTGCAGCCAGTTGGAGGCAGAAGGTGTGCGCGTCCTTACCGAAACGCAAATCACTCAGGTGAGACTCATTGAGGATAAAAAGTGGTTGCAGGCAGGGGATCAGGCGATAGAAACTGATGAAATTGTAGTGGCGACTGGACAACAACCGAATATTGAATCCCTAAATTTGGCAGCAGTAGGCGTTAAATGGCATCAGCATCGCCTACTGGTGAATGACAAATTGCAAACAACTAACCACCGCATTTACGCTTGTGGTGATGTTATCGGTGGCTATAACTTTCCCAATATTGCTAACTATGAAGCAAGAATCGCCCTGCAAAATGCTCTCTTTTTCCCCAGGCTCAAAGTCAATTATCATCACATCCCTTGGGCGATATTGACTCACCCAATGTTGGCACAAGTGGGTTTAACAGAAGCACAAGCAAAACGCCGATATAGTCATGATGAAATTCTAGTTTTGCAACAGTATTTTAAAACACTAGCAGCTGCCCAACTCACAAACGAAACCACAGGTATTTGTAAATTAATTGTCTTACGCAATGGAGAAATTTTAGGAGCTTCTGTCTTGGGGGCAGAAGCAAGGGAGTTAATTAATATTATTGCTTTGGCGATCGCCCAAAAAATTCAAGTTAAGCACCTAGCAAATTTATCTTCCATCTATCCCAGCTTTTCAGAAATTATCCAGCAAACTGCACGCGATTGGAGCCAGCAAACCCTAAGTCGTAATCTTCCTTTACAGGATTTTCTCGAAAGCTTCTTCCATTTCCGCCGCAATTGCTCTCGTCAAAATGGCCACTCATGGATTTTTGGAATCTCGAAACTGATTCATTCGATGAAAACCCCCTGGCC
>CAIVAU010000263.1 GCA_903903925.1 uncultured cyanobacterium | reverse complement strand
GAGTTCTGCCAGTAATTGGTCTATGAGTTTTTCTTCTTGCCAAGTTTGTTTTAAGGGCAGAACAACATCAATATCAATGCTACGACAGGTAATGTTTGGGTGTTCTAACGGCATAACCTTACACGGTCCTAGAACGAGAGCCTTTTCTGGGCACAGCACCTCTAAACCTGTCACTTCCTGCATATTATTTGACACAATCCCAATTTCAATCGCATCTGTCAAATTGTGTTCGGCCATTGCTTGCGCGAGAAACAGCAGGCTATAAAAGCCCAAAGTTTCTGCTGATTCTGGGTGAGCAACTTCTGTGACACTCCATAAATGAACAATGGTTCTTGGCTTTTTGCCTAATGTGCCAAGTTCTCTTAGTAGACTATCGTAGTCCTGACGTTGTTGAGGGTTAATTGTATACAGGCGATCGCTCTGGTGATTAAATTGCTCCCCGACTTTGACAGCGATCGTATCCTGACCAGCAAGCGCCAGTCGCTTCAGCATTTTTTCACCCAAGCCGCACTCATCCACAAACACTAACCAGCAACCCGGCTCAACAGATAGAAACTCTGATTTCAAAGGCGGTAGCATTGAGCGTTTCCACGATGGGATGTAGAACCAGTCAGCAATGTTCAACTTTTTAGGCGTATTTTTTGCGAGAGCGATCGCAGTGAATGCAGCAGCTATTTCGTTGCTTACTGACCCAGAAGCTTGAGCCACAAAAACATCGTGTCCAAATGCTTCAGATTCCGAGAAAGCCATCACCTTAACAAACCCATGGGTGTGTAGCTTCCTATACCATTGCTCTTGAGATAAAAATGGATTACCTTGGCTACGTTCTTGATCTTCTACCGGATGCATCAGCAAACCATCCGTGATGTCAAATCTTAATTGAGGTTCAGTCATTTCCCACAGCAGCAAGAAACCGCCAGGCGCTAATAAAGAACGCACATGCTCAAGAGTTTTTCCTAGATTGCTGGTTACATGCAACACATTGACTGCAACCACGATGTCAAAACTGTGGCTAGAGTATCCCTGTTCTTGAGGCGGTCGTTCAATGTCGAGAAAAGCATATTCAACAAATGGATAGGAGCTAAACTTCTTTTTGGCTTCATTCAGGAACACACCACCCACGTCAGTAAAGGTGTAGTTTGTTTGTGTTAACGGCAACACAGGCAGCAATTCTGCTGTGACAACACCCTGTCCGCCCCCGATTTCCAAAATTCTGAGGTTTAGGTTTGGTGGTAATAACTTCACCATCACCTCTAGGCTTGCCCGCATAATTCCTTTAAAGTAGGTATTCAAGGGCAATTCTGATGTTGAACGTTCTGTCTTCTTGTCAACCGCAGCAACGTACAACCCCAACGGTTCTTTTTCCCCAATCAGGATCTCTGCTAGATTGTCGCCACATTCCTGAACAATCTCCAGAATTTGGGGTGTATCTTTCCATCTCACTGTAGCTTCTTCTAAAAGAGCATTAAGAAAGATAGGGGAAAATGGTTCCAGGTTGGTAAACTTCCCCTGTTCTTGTTGTAAGTGACCTTGCTCTATAAGTACATCCAAAAAGCGACACAACAATTGCCGATATCGCGGAAGAATATGAAATTCTTCACATAACTGTTCAAAAGAATACTTGTTGGCGGCATTGTCAAAAGCACCCAAATGCCTCAGGGCTTGGTTTATGTAGGTAATGCATAAACGATCTAAACACTGTTTATTCTCCAGATAACTTTGTTCGTCGAGTTCTAAAATTCCGGTATGGGCTTGTTGCTGCCCAGCCGCTACCAGAGATATCCAAAACTGTTCTGATGTTGGACTATGGTTGATCTGTTTTTCTGGAGAAATCCAGTAACGTTGGCGCTCAAAGGGATAGGTGGGCAAGGGGATACGATGACGCCGTTGGTCGGCGTAAAATCCTGACCAATCGACTTGTACTCCTACCAGCCAGAGTCGCCCCAAGGTGTTCAATAAGAAAGCCACATCAGACTGTTGATCTTGAGGATGGCGGATTGAAGAGAATACCACCTGCTCTTGGATCTGATGCCGCATGGCGAAGGTGCTTAACGTTCGTCCAGGACCGACTTCTAGCAGAATTCGTTCTGGATCTTTAAGCAACTCGGTTATTCCCTCGCTAAAGCGTACTGAGGAGCGCAAATGCTCAGCCCAATAACTTGCAGATGTTGCTTGCTCTGGTGTTATCCAAGTACCAGTCAAGTTAGATACAAAGGGAATTTCTGGCGGCTTGAGGTTGAATCGTTCGACGGCGAGAGTGAATTCCTCCAAGATGGGATTCATCATTTCAGAATGAAAGGCATGGGAAGTCTGTAGAAGGCGACAGTCCACACCTTGTGCTAACAGGCGGTTTCGCAAATCATTGATTGCATCTGTAGTTCCTGAAACCACACATAGAGATGGAGCATTGTTCGCTGCTAAGGAAAGTTTCTCATCTAGCAATGGGATGATTTCCTTCTCCGGTAGTGGTACACTTAGCATACTTCCATACGGTAGTTGCTGCATGAGCCGTCCTCGGGTTGCTACTAGCACTAAGGCATCTTCCAGGGAGAAGACTCCAGCTAGACACGCAGCAACATACTCCCCAATGCTATGACCAATAATCACCTGAGGACACACACCCCATGCCATCCACAACTTAGCTAGGGCATACTCGGTAACAAATAGTGCGCTCTGGCTAATATAAGTCTGTTTTAGTTGCTCTGCTACTTGTTCTTCACCTGGGTAAAGTGCTAGGCGTAAATCTAGACCAAGGTGTGGCTGGAGTTGTTCACAGCAAAGATCAACGAGATCGCGAAATATCGGCTCAGTTTGGTAAAGTTCCCAACTCATGTTCACATACTGCGCCCCCTGCCCAGGAAACATAAAGGCAATAGATCGCTGTGTGGGTTCGTGGAATTGAGTGAAAACTCGTTGAGAATCTAGGGATTTCAATGCTGTAATAGCATCATTTAAATCCTGGCAAACTACCATCCGCCGATGACTGAAAGCCCAGCGCCCAACCTGCAACGTATACGTAGCATCAGCTAAGTTAGTTTCAGGATGCCCTTCGAGATACTCAACTAAATTGGTCGTCGCCGCTTCCAGTGCCGAATCTGTTTTAGCAGAAACCACCAATAGTTGA
Organism: uncultured cyanobacterium; assembly: GCA_903903925.1. GTDB lineage: Bacteria > Cyanobacteriota > Cyanobacteriia > Cyanobacteriales > Nostocaceae > Stigonema. The sequence goes on along the minus strand of CAIVAU010000263.1, from coordinate 23,065 downwards.
AACTTTCTCCCCAGCCCCCCTGCTCCCCATCTCCCCATCTCCCCAGCCCCCCAGCCCCCCTGCTCCCCTAAAACAGGAGCCTCTTCCAAAACGATATGTGCGTTAGTTCCTCCAATCCCAAAGGAACTGACTCCTGCTCGCCGGGGTATCCCATAGGTTTCCCATTTGCGCAGCTTGGTATTGACGTAGAATGGGCTGTTGGCAAAATCAATCTTAGGGTTGGGTTGCTCAAAGTGCAAGCTGGGTGGAATCATTTGATGTTTCAGCGCCAATACGGTTTTGATGAGCCCTGCCACACCAGCTGCTGTGCCTAAATGACCAATGTTGGTTTTGACTGAACCGATTGCACAGAAGCCCTTTTTGTTCGTGTTGGCACGAAACACTTTGGTCAGCGCCGCGATTTCAATGGGATCACCGAGATTTGTACCAGTTCCGTGGGTTTCAATATAAGTGATTGTCTCAGGTGCAACAGAGGCGATCGCCAAAGCTTCGGCAATAACCTTAGCTTGACCCTCAGTACTAGGTGCTGTGTATCCTGCTTTCAACGAACCGTCATTGTTAATTTCAGCACCTTTTATCACCGCATAAATACAGTCGCCATCTGCCAAGGCGTCCTCTAGTCTCTTCAATACAACAATGCCCACACCATTACCACCAACTGTTCCTTGTGCCTTGGCGTCAAACGCTCGGCAGTGACCATCAGGTGAAGCAATCCCACCCTCTTGATACAAATAACCTTCCTTTCGAGAGGCGATCGTCACACCACCAGCCAGTACCATATCACACTGGTAATTCAGCAAGCTTTGACACCCCATTTGAACAGCCACCAATGATGTAGAACAGGCAGTGCCAACATTAACACTCGGTCCCTTCAAATTCAGCTTGTAGGAAACTCGTGTGGGTACAAAGTTTTGATCATTACCAATCAAAATTTGAGCAGAACTCACCAAGTTGAAGATTTCTGGGTGTGAAATGAGATTTCTTAGCAAGTAGGTATTTAGAGCAGCACCAGCGTAAACACCAATCAGACCTTCATAAGTGTCAGAATTATAGCCAGCATTCTCAAGGGCTTCCCAGGCACACTCTAAAAAAAGACGATGTTGGGGGTCCATGACTTCAGCTTCTCTGGGTGTAAAGCCAAAGAATGAAGCATCAAACATCTCAATATCTTCCAGCACAGGACTTGCTTTGACATAGTTCGGGTCATTCAGCAAAGTTGGATCTATGCCTGAAGCAACTAATTCTTCATCAGTGAAGAATGAAATGGATTCCCGACCATCACACAGATTTTGCCAAAACTGCTCAATAGTTTTTGCTCCCGGAAACCGACCAGCCATGCCAATTATGGCGATAGATTCCAAATAATCATCTGTTTCCCGTTTAACCATTTGCACTCCTCCTTTGCTGCTTCAGTTGCTTTTGCATTTTTAGGGCTACTTTTTTTCTGTTGGCACGGCTGTGGTCGGGAAACACAGATTGTTCAGCCTCTTGATCTTGGGCTAAATACTGTGCAAATGCGCTTACAGTTGGATATGTCAACAAGTCAATGACTGAGATATTGATGTTTAAGCTTTCTTGCATTTTGCTAGCAATTGGAATTGTCAAGAGCGAATTGCCACCGAGATCAAAGAAGTTGTCATGAACACCTACTTTTTCCAACTGGAGGACTTTAGCCCAGATATCGGCTATGACTTTCTCCGTAGAAGTGTGGGGTGGGACAAAGTTTTTAGCTAAATGAGACTGACTGAAATCAGGCTTGGGCAAGGCAGAGCGATCTATCTTGCCATTGGGGGTCAAAGGTAGAGCATCTGGCAGCACGAGGGCAGCGGGAATCATGTACGTAGGTAGATGCGCTTTGAGAAAGTGGTACAAGTCACTAGTTATGAGTTCTTGTTGCAGGTGCGGGATGACATACGCTATCAGACGCACGTTGCCTGGTGTGTCTTCGTGGGTGATGACTACAGCCTCTTGTACAATTGGGTGCTGCTTCAGGACTGCTTCAATTTCACCCAACTCAATGCGGAAACCCCTAAGCTTAATTTGATGGTCAATTCTTCCTACAAACTCGATGTTTCCGTCCGGCGAATAACGCCCTAAATCGCCAGTTTTGTAGAGGCGTGCGCCTGGTGTGTCACTAAAGAGATGAGGAATAAATTTTTCCGCACTCAGTTCCGGGCGATTCAAATACCCTCGTGCTAAGCTGACACCGCCGATGTGTAGTTCACCAATCACGCCAATGGGAACTGGTTGCAAATGGGGATTGAGGACGTAAATTTGTGTGTTAGCAATGGGACGACCAATAGGAACCACTTGTTGATGAGTTCCACTCTGACAAGTCCAGAAAGTTGCATCAATACAAGCTTCTGTCGGACCATAGAGGTTATGCAACTCTACATCAAGAGTTGTTAACAAGCGTTCTTGCAGAGCGATCGCCAAGACCTCACCTCCACAAAAGATCCGTCTCAAAGAATGACAAATTTTTATACCTCTGTCTTGCAAGAGCATTTGCAGCAAAGATGGTACGACTTGAATAATCGTAACTAGCTGAGCAGCAATAATCTCGATGAGATAGCCACTATCTTGATGACCTTGTGGTTTAGCTATCACTAACTGCGCACCCACCAACAATGGCGCGTAAAATTCCCACACTGAGGCATCGAAGGTAAACGGAGTTTTTTGGAGAACTTTGTCTGTCTCAGTCAGAGGAAAAGTCTCTTGCATCCAAAGCATATGATTGCAAATTGCCCAATGGGACACCATCACTCCCTTTGGAGTGCCAGTTGAGCCGGAAGTGTAAATCACGTAAGCCAGATTATTAGCTGTTACCTCACTCACTGGGTTCTCTACGCTCTCGTGATGTAGAGCCTCACCGTCTTTGTCCAGGCAGACTACGTGTGCTTTGTGTTTAGGTAGCCTTTCGAGAAACTTCTGTTGTGTCAACAACACCGACACCTGGGAATTTGCCAACATATACGCTAAACGCGCTTGGGGATGTTCAGGATCAAGAGGTACATAAGCTCCCCCTGCTTTCAAAATTCCCAACAGTCCAACAACCATCTCTAATGAGCGTTCCACACAAATACCCACCAGCACCTCTGGTTTAACCCCCAGTTTTTGCAAGTGGCGTGCTAGTTTATTTGCTCTTGCGTTGACTTCTTGATAGGTGAGTTGTTGCTGCTCAAAACTAGCAGCAATTGCTGTTGGCGATCGCTCAACTTGTTGTTCAATCAGTTGGTGGATACACCAGTCTTGTGGGTAATCCTTCCTTGTGTTATTAAATTCGACTAGTAATTGTTGTTGTTCAGCATCACTAAGAATCTCCAACTCACCAATTAACTCTTTGGGGTTGGCTTTTTCTTTTCTCTCAAGTTCATGAACTATATCTATTAAAGTACCTAATTGAACATTAGGCTCTGCAACTATACTGTTTATGATTACTTCAGTCTGCCGCAGTATTCTTGTCACAGTAAGGGGCTGAAAGCGGCGCAAATCATAACGGACTTCCAGCCGTAGCTGTGAACCAGGTACTACCACAAAAGCAATGGGATAGTTGGAACTTGCAAAAGAACGAACATTGTCAATCTCTAAATTTCCTGTTGACAGCCCAGAAAGATCGACTACCGAATTTTGAAACACTAAAATGCTTTCAAACAAAGGCAACCCTCTAGGCACATCACTCCAACTCCGAACTTGTGCTAAAGGACTGTGCTCATACTGGCGTAGCTTTATTTGCTGAGATTGTAGATCCTTCAGCCAAGGTAAGAGCGAATCAACAGGAGAAACCTGCACCCGCATTGGTAATGTATTGATAAAAAGTCCTACCATAGACTCAACACCAGGCAGAGTCACTGGACGACCGGACACAACTGTCCCGAAGAGCACATCTTCTCGACCACTATAGTAACTCAAAAGTAAAGCCCAGGCTGCCAACACCAGAGTGTTTACTGTTAAATGGTGCTGTTTTGCGAAAGACTTCAGTGCTACTGTGGTTGCTGACGACACAAGGACATGCTCTTGACCAAAACTTGCCTCTTGATTTGGTAAACCATCAGTACTCCAATCTGCTGGCACAGGGGTAGGTAATCTAAAACCTTGAAGAACTTGCCGCCAGAATGCTTCTGCCTCCGATAGATTCTGCTGCTTCAGCCAAGCAATGTAGTCTCGATAGGGACGGCTTGGTTCTAAGTTGACATTCCGACCTTGGCTCAGTGCCTCGTAGATGGAAAAGAATTCCTTAAGGAGTATATTAAGACACCAAGCATCCAGTACAAGGTGGTAAGCGCTCCAGATAAATTGATGCGTGTCTTCGCTGATCCTGATCAGTGCCAACCGCATCAAAGGAGGTTCAGAAAGCACAAAGCCATGTCTTTGGTCTGCTTGTAGGTAGGCTTGTAATTGCGTTTCCTGCTCAGTAGTCGATCGCCCACGCCAATCATAATGCTGTGTTAGGAGTTTGACCTGCCGATGCACCACCTGAACTGGCTTATCAAGGTTTTCCCAAATAAAAGCTGTTCTCAGGCTGGGATGCCGGTCTACCACTTGCTGCCAGGACTGCTCAAATATAGAGACATTGAGATTCCCGTGCAATGTACATAGCGTTTGCTCAAGATAAATGCCGGAATTGGGAGCAGACAGAATGTGAAAGAGTATGCCCTGTTGTGTGGGGGAAAGTGTGTAGATGTCCTGAATATTCTTAGCTTCCATAAATGTATAATTTTATATATATTTAGCCAGTATATTACTGAGTTCTTCCTCACTTAACTCAGCCTCCGGAAAATCTGATGGTGTGAAGCTTACAGCATCAGTGGATTGGCAGTGAGCAATCAGTGAGCGTAACTCAGCTACAAAACACTGAGCCAGCATTTCTACAGTGGCTTGACGATGAAGATTTTCACTATATGCCCAAATCATTTGGAATTGACCTTCCACGACTTTCCCACTCACCCGCAGCAAGTATGAGCGGGTGCCGTAAGCACTTTTAATTTGTCCATGAGATTCGTTGGTTAATCTTAGTAGAGAAGACTGATGAAGAACCTGATCAAACTGCCCCAGATAATTGAAAATCAGTTCAGCTTGGGGTTGATTCCGCAGTTTCTCTGTCATTTCTTGATCCCCACAACAATAACGCAGCAAGCCGTAACCAATGCCCCGCTTCGGGATGCAGCGCATTTGCTCTTTGACGGACATCAACGCCTCAACAGGAGTTTGAGCATTTCCTAAGTTCAACTGTACAGGAAAGACGGAGGTAAACCAGCCTACTGTGCGGGATAAATCTATCCCGGCAAAAATGTCTTCGCGCCCATGACCTTCTAGGTCAATCAGGAGATTGGGCGTTCCTGTCCATTGAGAAGTGGTCTGAACTAAAGCTGTCAGCAACACCTCATTAATTTCAGTGTGATAGGTTGCTGGAACTTCCTGAAGCAGGGCACGAGTTTCTTCTGGTGTTAGTGATACCGAGACAGTGCAGTTCGAGCCTTCAATATTAGACCCTTCTAGGTAGTCTACTGGCAGAGGCATGACCTGTACCTGGGGTTCTACTAACCAGTGCGCTAATTCTTGCTGAAGTTGTGGTGACTGCGCGTACTCCTGAAGTAGCCCAGACCACTGCTGAAAGGATGTTGTCTTTGGCGGCAAACTAATTGCCTCTCCATGACTAAGCTGTTGATAAGCTGTCTGCAAGTCTTCTAGTAGGATGCGGAAGGAAACTCCATCCACTACCAAATGATGCAAAATTAGCAACAAGCGGCTTGGTTTGCGATCGCCAAAACAGAAGTAAGCCACTTTCAGCAGTGGTCCTTCGGATAAGTTTAAACGACTCTGTAATTCTGTTGCAATTCTTTCAATGGCAAACTCCTGTTCTGACATGGAGATATTTGACAGATCAAATTGCGAGAAGCACACTTTCTCTTCAGGACCGTGGTTGCTTTGCAGCCAGTGTTCCTGTGTTTGTTCAAACCGAAGGCGTAGTGCATCGTGGTGGATGAGCAACTGTTGAAAAGCTGCCTCTAGCAAGGAGGGATCGCTATCTGGTTGTACCTCCAGTACAACTGCTTGGTTCCAATAATGAGGTTCTGGAAAATTTTGCTCGAAGAACCAATGTTGGATCGGAGTTAAAGCAACCAGACCGTGTACTGGCCCCTGTTGCGCCTGACGAGGCTGAATTTTGCCAACAACCGTTGCTAACTCTGCAATAGTTGGATGCTCAAAGAGTTGATTGGTACTCAGCCGCAGCCCTGCCTGATTTGCTTTTGCTACAATTTGAATACTCTGAATTGAATCCCCACCCAACTCAAAAAAGTTGTCGTTAATGCCTACCTGATCAAGCCCAAGCGCCTGAGTCCAGAGGTTAACCAGCATCTCTTCAACTGGTGTACGAGGATCTGCTTCTAACTCTGTACCTTGCGTTTGCTTTATGCTGTTAAGTCCTTGCTCAGGTGCAGGTAAGTTTTGGCGATCTACCTTACCGTTGGCATTCAAGGGCAAAGCATCTAGCCTGATCCAGACAGAAGGGATCATGTATTCTGGCAGATTCTGCCGCAAAAACCTTTGCAATTCATTGGTTGTGGTTGCAGATTCTGGTTCTAGTACTACATACCCAACTAGGCGTTTGTTAAGCGACTCATCCTCCCAAACCGAGACAACAGCCTCCAGAACATCTGAGTGTTGTTGCAGCACTACCTCAATTGCCGTCAGTTCAATACGGTATCCCCTCAGCTTAATCTGAGAGTCAATTCGTCCCAGAAACTCGATGTTTCCATCCGGTCGATAACACCCTAAATCTCCAGTTTTGTACAGGCGCTCAGAATTAGAGGATTGACCTTCTGTATCCCCTCTGCCCCCTCGGTTACTGAGCGCGATGCCCTGAGCCTGCCGAAGGGCAGTCGAAGTATGCTCCCCTTCTCCTCTGCTTCCTTTGAAGGGGTTAGGAATAAATTTTTCAGCAGTTAATTCAGGACGGTTATGATACCCTCTAGCCACACCGTTACCTCCAACATGGATTTCACCGGGAACTCCAATTGGTACAGGTTGTAGGTAGGAATCCAGCAAATAGATCTGAGTGTTAGCAATTGGGCGACCGATAGGGACAGGATTTCTCAAATCATGATATTGACAATTGTAGACACTGCACCAGACTGTTCCTTCTGTTGGACCGTATTCATTAAATAAAGAGGTATCTGGCAGTTGCTGGTAATGATGTTCCACTAATTCTGTTGTGCAGGACTCTCCCGCAACAATGACGGTGCGAAGAGAAATAAGCTGAGTAGACTCGATATGTGCTAAGAGAGCGCTGTACAGGGAAGGAATACTCAACCAGTGTGAGACCTGATGCTGCTCGATGAGATGCGCTAACTGCCAAATATCTCTCTGTAAACCCTCTCTAGGCAACACTAGGGTTTTTCCTTGACAAAGTGTCCAAAAAATGCAGGCTACAGAGCTATCAAAGGCGAACGAGGAAACTAATAAAAAACTGGTAAAAGGTTCTGGGTAGTAAGCGATCCGAGCATTGGTTGAGTGGGCTAAGTTTTGGTGGGTAACTAACACTCCCTTTGGTTGTCCTGTAGAGCCTGAGGTATAGATGACGTAAGCTAAATTTTCTAGAGTGTTGGTGCTGATGGGGTTTTCTGTGCTTTCTGTCACTAAGACGTCCCAGTCGGAGTCTAGACAGAGGACAGCAGTTTGATGCTGAGGGAGTTTTGCTATTAGCCGTGCTTGGGTGAGCAGGATTGGGACTTGAGCATCCTCCAGCATAAAAGTAAGGCGCTCTTGGGGATAAGTGGGATCTAAGGGTACGTATGCTCCACCTGCTTTAAGGATACCGAGGATTCCCACTATCATCTCTAATGAACGTTCCACACACAAAGCTACCCGAACGTTGGGACGAACGCCTAGACGCTGTAGGTAATGAGCAAGTGCATTGACGCGAGTGTTCAATTCTTGGTAGGTGAGTAGATGTTCATCAAAAACTAGGGCGATCGCATCAGGGTTTCGTGCGGCAGTCGCCTCAATTTGTTGATGGATACAGCAGTTTTGTGGATATTTAACAGCAGTGTTATTCCACTCCTCCAGTAGAGTGAGCCGTTCTCGTTCTGGCAAAAGACATTGAGACTCATGATGTTCAAACGGCTGTGTGGACATTGCCGTTAGCGTCTGGGTGAAATAACTGCCAATCGTCTCTAGCTGTGCATGACCTATCTGGGCCAGGTTGCATTCTAAATCGAGTTGTACACAGTCTGAAGCATGGTTGAGATTAAATTCAGACCTCAAAGTAAAATGAGTTTCACCAAAACCTCTAGCCCCTAAAACTTCCAAATCTTTCAAAGCTTGAAGATGCTGATAAACATGAAAGTGTGTGTAGTTAAAAACAGTATCAACCAACGGCTGTAGAGCCTGACGACCAACAAGCTGGTGTAAATCGGCATAAGGATAACGCCTGAAGGGCAATAACTCTCGCTCAGCTTCAAAAACCTGCCGCACTAACTCGATCCAAGTTCCGACCATCAGCTTTAAGCGAAAAGGAACTGTGTTCAAATGGATTCCAAGGGTTTTCTCACCGTCAGCTTCTTCCAATCGACCGTTAGACTCAAGCCCTGTGAGGATATCGATGTCACCACTTAGCAAACTTATGACTTTCAAGTGCGCAGCCAGCAAAACGCTTTTCAGTGGAACTTCTGCTCTCCGTGCCAGTTTCTTCAGTCCGTCGGAAATTTCTGGGGAAATGGGGACATCCAAAAATCCAATGTGAGGGATGTCTGTAGTACGGTAAGTCTGATGACCTTGAGGCAGTTTTGTTGTCACACAACCTGCTAATTTTTGAGTCCAATAGTCCTGGCACTCCTTTGATTTCAGCATCGAACGCTCTAAGGCGATGAAATCTCGGTATGCAATAGTCGGGGTTGGTTCAATTGCAGTGACTTCTCCATTAAGAAGAGCATGATAACGGTGTAGCAATTCTGTCAGTAAACAGGCTTTACTCCAGCCGTCAAGAATAGAAGTGTGGCAGCTAAAGGTGAGATAGAAGGACTGATCTGTGAGGCGATGAATAAAAAAGCGAATGAACGGGGGGCAAGACCAGTCAAAATTGCGTCTTTTTTCAGCTTCTATCCAGCTAAAAAGCACTTTTTGTTGTTCATCAGGTGATAGACCCCGCAGATCCTCAACCTGAAAGGGAGCAGCGACAGTTTGATGGACTAATTGTAGAGGTTCGCTAAAGTTAGTCAGATCAAATGAAGTCCGCAAAATGGGGTGGCGATCCACAACTTGCTGCACACATGCTTGAAAAATCTCAGTGTCTAAGTGAACTTGCAGATTGTAAAGAAAAATGTCATGGTACATTGGTGAGTCAGGCATGGACTGAGTGTGAAAAATCACCCCTGCCTGGACTCTAGCCAAAGGATAAGCATCTTCTACTCCTTTGGATAGCTTTTGCCGTTCTTGATCACAGAGCAGGCTAAACGCCTCTGTTTTTAAAGTTGATCGAGAACCGGGTTCAGCGAATGTAACTTCTTGTACCAGTGTGTCAATGGTTTGATGCTGGAAAAGCTGCTGAAGTGAGAAACTTAGATTTTTTGCCTGGGCTTTGGCAATCACTTGGATGCTACGGATAGAATCTCCACCTAATTCAAAAAAGTTGTCGTGAATGCCCACCTGTTCAATGTTCAGCACCTCTGCCCAAATCTCTGCTAATACCTCCTCTACCTTAGTTCGAGGGGGTACAAAAGCTTTTTCCAAATCAGGTCTGGCTTTACCTGGATCTGGCAGCGATCGCCGATCTATTTTGCCATTCGGCATCAAGGGCAATGCATCCAGAATGACAAAAGCTGCTGGAATCATGTAATTCGGGAGTTTCTCCAAGAGAAAGTGGCGTAACTCGGTAACAGTAGGTGCAGGCTGAGCACAGGTGACGCAATAGGCAACTAATCGCTCCTTCCCGTACTCTGCTCGCAATTCAGCTATTTCTCCCTTCAGTAGGCGACGCAAACCAGTGATGTTAGATGGATTTTCCACGTCAGTGATCAGCGTAAAGTCGCGACGCTTTTCGCTGCTGTTGGGATCTCGCACTAAGACAACGACTTCCCGCACAGCCGGATGTTGACTTAGCACCGCCTCAATCTCGGAAAGCTCGATGCGGAAGCCTCGAAGCTTGACTTGGTGGTCTGTTCGTCCGAGATACTCAATGCTGCCATCTGGTTGATAGCGTGCCAAGTCACCAGTTTTGTACAGGCGTGCTCCCGACTCGTTACTAAAGGGATTGGGAATAAATTTAAGCGCCGTCAGTTCGGCTTGATTGAGATAACCTCGCGCCAGACCTACACCACCGATATGTACCTCTCCTGACACACCAACGGGAACTGACTGTAAGTGAGTATCCAGCAGATAAATCTGCGTGTTAGCAATGGGGTGACCAATGGAGACAATGTGTTTATGGTTATGACGCTCACAAGCCCAGAATGTGACATCAACGGCAGCTTCCGTTGGTCCGTACAAATTATGTAGGTCTGCATTTAGACGAGCAAAAAAGCGCTCTTGAAGTTTGAATGGTAGTGCTTCCCCACTGCACATAACTTGCCTGAGGTTGTGACAAGTCTCAAGACTCGGTTCCTCCAGAAACACTTGCAGCATGGAGGGGACAAAATGAAGCGTGGTGATTTGCTGCTGTTGTATGAGCTTGACCAAGTAGGTACTATCTTGGTGACCTCCAGGTGGCGCTACTACCAGACGTGCTCCCGCCATCAGCGGCCAGAAGAATTCCCAAATCGAAACGTCAAAGCTAAAGGGGGTTTTCTGCAGCACCTGATCTAGTGCTGTCAATCGGTAGGTATCTTGCATCCAGAATAAACGGTTGCAGATCCCTTTGTGGGTGTTCATGACCCCCTTAGGCTTGCCAGTCGAGCCAGAAGTGTAGATCACGTAAGCCAGATTGTTGGCTGTTACCTTGCTAACTGGGTTGTCCACACTCTGGTGATGTAGAACCTCACCGTCGTTGTCCAAGCAGACTATGGGTGCCTTGTGTTCAGGTAACCTCTCAACAAACTCCTGTTTAGTTAACAAAATCGAAACGTGAGCATCTTCTAGCATAAAAGCCAGACGCTCCTTGGGATAGGTGGGATCTAGAGGGACGTAAGCCCCACCTGCCTTGAGAACCCCCAAGAGACTTACCACCATTTCTAGAGAGCGCTCTAGGAAAATGCCAACCAACACCTCCGGCTTCACTTCCAGAACTTGTAGATGGTGTGCTAACTGATTGGCACGATGGTTGAGTTCTTGGTAGGTGAGCTGTTCTTCTACTCTTCTCCTGTGGTCGCCGTTCCGCGTAGCTTGCTGAAGCGAAGGGGTACGAGAAGCCGCGCTTTGCGCGTCTACAAACACCACTGCCACTGCGTCTGGTGTCTGCTCGACTTGGGTTTCAAATAGTTGATGGAGACAGGAATCAGTATTATAATTTGCAAAGGTAGCATTCCAGTCTCGCAGTAGTTGCTGCTGTTCGGAGTTGGTCAAGAATGGTAATTCTGAGACCAACATTTCTGGAGCAGCGACTATAGCTTCAAGCAAGGTCTGAAAATGGTTTGCCATCCGAGCAATTGTGGCAGCATCAAACAGGGCTGTATTGTATTGCCAAGAAGCAGACAAGGCTCCATCCACCTCAGCCATCATTAAAGTGAGATCGAACTGAGCGATTCGCTTCTCTAAACTCAGGGACTCTAGCTCTAGCGCTCCTAGTTTGATTTTGACTCCTGTTTCCCCTAAGGCAAAGGCTGCTAAGCCTTCTTCGAGGAGGTGCGCTTTCTGTAAGACAAACATCACTTGGAAGAGCGGGGATCGACTGGGGTCGCGAATCGGCTGTAGTTGCTCGACCAACCGTGGGAAGGGGTAATCTTGGTGAGCTAAAGCGTCTAGCACACAAAATCGTACTTTGTCAAGAAATTCCTTAAATGTTGGCTTTCCAGAAAGATTCCCTCGCAGAACAACTGGGTTAACAAAATAGCCCACCACCGGAGCCAAATCACCTCGATTTCTGCCGATTGTCGGAGAACCTACCAGCAGATCCTCTTGACCTGTGTAGCGATAAAGTAGCACTTGAAAGGCTGCTAGCAAGGTCATGTAGAGAGTGGCTTTGTGGGTGAGACTGAGAGACTTGAGCCTAGTCGTCAGATTTGCACTCAGCTTTAAGAGGTGCGAGGCTCCTTTATAGGTTTGAATGGGTGGTCGAAGGCGGTCGGTGGGCAGATTCAGCACTGGCAATTCCCCAGCCAGTTGGTTCTGCCAGTATGCTGATAGCCTTTCACCTTCCGGACTTGCCAGCATTGCAGCTGTTTCACGAACGTAGTCGGTGTACTGTCGTGCTAGCGGACTCAGGGTTGCTTTTGTCCCAGCTTTGTGAGTTTGATAAAGTATTCCTAACTCATGCATCAGGACTGCACCAGACCAGAAGTCGGCGATTATGTGATGCACAACCAGCAGTAGAGTGTGTTCCTGTGGCGATCGCGTCAATAGGCTAACCCGCAGTAAAGGACCCTGTTCTAGATCAAAGGGACGATGGGTTTCTTCGACTAGGCGATCGTTCAAACATGCCTCACTCCAGGTTGAAACGTCTTCGTGCTGAAAGCAAACTGACTTGTGTTCGTGAATCTGCTGAATAGGTGACCCTGAGAGGCTGGTGAAGGTAGTTCGTAACATTGGATGGCGCTCTACCAAGCTTTGAAACGCACTCTGCAAAGCCAAAATGTCCAATGCTCCCTGAAGGCGAGCTGCACCCACAATATTGTAGGCTGGGCTCTCTGGTGCCAACTGGTGTAGAAAGTACAAAGCTTGTTGACCGTAGGAGAGAGTATGTTCAGTATTCGCTTCCCATGCTGGGGCGAGAGTCATTTCTTGGGAAAAGGTTAATGCCGTTAACTGAGCAAATACTTCGCCTACAAGCTCGTCGATACTGGAATCCTGTAAGAATCTCGTCATTGGCAAGACTACACCCAGGTTAGTTTCAATCCGGTGTTGAAGTTCAATAGCCATTAAGGAGTCGAGACCTACAATACTCAATGGCTGCTGGAAGTTCAACTGCAAGAGGGTTCGCCTGAGAACCAGAGCCACCTGCTCTTGAAGATAAGATGCTAGCTTTAAGCGACGTTCTTGTGGCTTCAACGCTCTTAAGGCTTCCGAAGTTAGCATCACTTCGCTTTCTTGAGTATACGAGTCTTCGAGGATGCTGCTTCCTACAATATCCAAGCTTTCATTCAGAAAGCCAGCCTTACAGGCATGCCGTTGAATCTTGCCACTGGAAGTTTTCGGGATGCTCCCAGTCTTGAGCAGCAACACCCCGTAAACTTTTAGCTCGTGTTCTTCCACCACCGCCTGGCGAATGGCTCCAATCACCTCACCAATGTCCAGATTCCGGAGATAAGTGCGCTTTACTTCTATGGCTACCACCAACTGTTCTTCATCTGCAGCCTCAATTGAAAATGCCGCACTACTACTCAGTTGCAGTGCTGGGTGGCTTTGTTCTACTGTTTTTTCAATGTCCTGTGGATAATGGTTACGACCTCGAATGACGATTAGGTCTTTAAGGCGACCAGTAATGAACAGTTCGCCCTCCCATAAAAACCCCAGGTCTCCAGTGCGTAGAAACGGACCTTCCCCACTATCTGTTAAGTATGCCTGAAAAGTCTGCTCCGTTTGCTCAGTTCGGTTCCAATAGCCAACAGCCACACTAGGTCCAGTTACCCAAATTTCGCCCACTTGATTAGGGACGCAACGGGTTGCAGTTTCGGGATGAGCAATGACAATCTGTAAGTCTTGCAGGGGTTGACCGCAACCCACCAGCGTCTGGGCGTATACCTCCTCTGAAGTAGCATCAACTACCTGATTTTGCCCCAGTGCTGATTGTTGAACAGATAGAAGAACTGGTGGAGCCGCCTTCAATCCACCAGAAACAATTAGGGTCGTTTCAGCCATGCCATAACAAGGGTAGAAGGCTTCGCGACGAAAGCCACAAGGCTCGAAGGCTGCGGTGAACCGCTCAATGGTTTGGGCACGGATAGGTTCAGATCCGTTAAAAGCAACCTCCCAATGACTTAAATCAAGAGTCACTCGCTGTTCTTCGGTAATCTTGCTCACACATAGGTCATAGGCAAAGTTGGGTCCACCACTGGTGGTGGCTTTAGATCGAGAAATTGCTTGTAGCCAGCGCAGGGGGCTTTGTAGAAAAGCTACTGGAGACATGAGGATGCATGGGATACCCAAGTACAAGGGCTGAAGCATATTCCCAATGAGACCCATGTCATGAAATAAAGGTAGCCAACCCACGAAGATAGTTTTCTCCGTGTGCTGCATGGCTTTTTGGATGATGCTTTCGTTATGTCGTATATTGCCATGGCTCACCATTACGCCCTTTGGTGCCGCCGTGGAACCTGACGTGTATTGTAGAAAAGCCAAGGTATCGCCATTTACCGCCATCTCCTGCCAACTATCTTCCAAACCACTTGGAATACTATCAGTGGTCAGCCATTGCATCATCTTGAAGTTTGGAGCTTGGAGCAACTGACGTTCCATCTGGGTCAAAATCGTTGTCGTTGTGAGCACCACAGTTGCTTGCGCATCCGCTACAATCGCTTGGAGGCGAGGCATGGGTCGGTTCAACCGAGGTGGATAAGCGGGTACAGCAACGACTTGGGCATATAGGCACCCGAAAAAGGCGGCAATGAATTCTAACCCTGGCGGGTAGAGCAGTAAGGCACGCTCTCCACTGACTCCCTGGCTTTGAAGTAAGGCAGCAATGGCTCGAGCTTGACTATCGAGTTCTCCATAAGTCAAATTAGACCCTTCTACTTCTCCATCCTGCAGAAAAGAAAAGGCTTTCTGTTCCGGCTGTTGGAGCGCTCTCCAACGGAGAATTTCTATCAACGTGGGGAACTCCATCGGTAGCTTGGAAAAGTGTTTACCCATTTGTGCAATTACTTATTAATAAAGGTCATGCATTACTAACTTTCTTCGATCAGACTGGGAAAAGGCAAATTGCGGAAACTCTTTCCTTGTAAACACTTAGGCGAATTCGCGAGCTTTCCGAATTGACAAAAGAATATAAAGCATGAAATTTTTGCCTGGTAGGTATTCTCCATTTCGTCTCCCCACCGAAAGTGACAAAAGAAAGTAAGACTCCGAGTTGCGTCTCCAAGATATGCGGAAAATTTTACCTCTCCCAATGGGTTTCTCTGAGTAGCTTTGAGTGCCTCTGCTTAAATAGTATAGTTTTTTGGTTATATTCGCATTCTGCTGTTAATTATAAGGGTGTCGCTCTACTTGTCAAGCATTCTGCTGAGAATAAATTGGATGTAAAAAAATAGAAATCTCCTAGAAAAGTATTTTAATATACTACCTTATTATTGATAACAAAGTAAAGGTATCTTATTCATCAAATCGCTACATATTTTTAGAAATTTAGCGATTTTTTATCAAAAAATCCCCTGAAAAATCTTATTCTCTAAAAATCCCGTATTCTTGTCAAATAAGTTAAAGCAAATTCGACATCATGTCAAATTTTAAAAAGCTTATCAATTAGATTTTTCTTATCCTTTAGTAACTAAGGAGAAGTTTGACAACTCGTCATTTGACAGGATTGTCCTAAATCTGAAACTCTTATATATTGATTGGCTGGCTATGCCAACGTATTTGCGGCTACGAGACTAAGTTCGGGGTAATTTGAGCTAAAAAGTTCATACCTAATAGGGGCTGCGCCCTGTTAGTGGTCTATGGTGTGGAGGGAGATGTTAAAACTAGAGCAAATCGGTTATCTTGTGGGCATTGTAGGAGTTATCAGTGTGCTAACAACGCTGCCTGCAAAAGCAGAGGTGGAACAATTATTGACCCAGCTGAATACACGAGCAAAGGATATACAGCCAAGAGTAAACTCCGCAGAAGTCGGGTTTTTGAAGGCTGATCAGATCACTGCCCCAAGAGGTACAGGGGCAAAAACTCAAGTACCCATTACTGAGATTCCCCAAATCAGTGACATCCCGCGCCCCCGCATTAGTGCCAAAGACTTGTTGGCGCAGGAACAGCACAATGAAGTCACTCAAGTCACAGGGGTGCGCCTGAACCGAACGAAGAGTGGTTTGGAAGTTATCTTAGAAACTCGAAGATCTGACAAGCTGCAAACCAAAATCACAAAAGAGGGTAATAAATTTGTTGCAGACATTTCTAACGCTCAAGTGCGCCTAACTAGTGGCAATTCCTTCCGTCAAGACAACCCAGCTAGTGGAATAACTACGATAACGGTAATTAATCAGGATCAAAATAGTATCCGGGTAACAGTGGTGGGTAAAGAGGGTGTACCGACTGTCAGGTTGTTTGATAGCAATGATGGTCTAATTTTCGGGGTGGTAACCGTTGCATCCACCACACAGCAACAGCAGCAACCGCAAGCATCACAAGCTAAACCATCAGATGAAACTAATGAACCCATTGAAGTGGTGGTGACGGGTGAGCGAGAAAGAGAGGAAAGGGGATACCGTGTACCAAGCGCCAGCACGGCAACAAAGATAGAAGTGCCACTGCGCGACATTCCTCAGTCGATACAGGTCATTCCACGTCAGATCATTGAGGATCGGCAGGTGGAGCGTGTTTCTGAGGTAGGCGAAAATGTGAGTGGTGTCCTGCCTAGACCTGGTTACGGCGGCTTATCTTCAGTCGGTTTCTACATTCGTGGGTTTAATCAAAGAACCGAAAACTTCCGCGACGGGTTTCGAGATTATGGTTTCCTCAGTCCTCGTGATGTCGCGGATGTCGAACGAGTTGAGTTTCTCAAAGGTCCTAGCTCAGTCTTATATGGTGGTGGGGTCTTCGGTGTGGGTGGAGTTGTCAACACTGTGACCAAAAAGCCGCTCGACCAACCAGGCTATGCAGCGAACTTAACCCTTGGCAATTATGACTTCTATCGCCCGACAATCGATTTTACTGGACCACTCGTGTCTGATGGCTCCCTCTTATATCGCCTCAATATTGCCTACGAAAACGGAGGCAGTTTCCGCGATTTCAATAGCAACGAAAATATCTTTGTTGCACCAGCACTGACTTGGAAAATTGATTCCAGAACCAAACTGACCACTGCATTTGAGCATCAACACGACCAATTTGTCTCTGATTTTGGATTCCCATTTGTGCCTGAATCTTTGAGACTCCCTAGAAATAGATTTCTCGGAGTACCAGGATTTAATAATGCAGACGTTAGTGAGAATTCAATCACTTATGACTTTGAGCATAAATTTAGTGATAGCTGGCGCTTCAGGCAGGGTTTTAACGCGATCGTAGCGAGTGGGGATATCCGAGCGATATACTTGAATGATCTAGAGAGCGACAGCCAAACCCTTGATCGCGAGGCAGATAAATCCCATGAAGAACAGGAAAACTACACTCTGCAAAATGAAATTTTTGGCAAGTTTAAGACGGGAGACGTAAGCCATAATATCTTGGTAGGAGTAGAGCTAGCTCGTTACAAATACAGTTACGATTTTTTCACTGCAACAGTAGATCCAATTAATATCTTTAACCCAAAGTATAATGCAAGTATCGGACAATTTCAGCAAAGTTCTTATGAGAAGTATGGCTCTGACAATCTTGGCATCTACTTTCAAGATTTAATTGAGCTTCTACCCAATCTCAAACTTCTTGGGGGTGGTCGTCTTGATTTAAATGATTCATCTTATGTCAATCTCCTAGGTAACCAAACAATCAATGAGCAATCAAACAGTCATTTCTCACCCCGAGTAGGTCTAGTTTATCAACCAAGGAAGACCACATCAGTCTATTTCAGCTGGTCGAACTCTTTTAACCCCCAGTTCTTTGGCAGGAATCGCACGAATGAACAATTTAAACCGGAAACAGGAGAGCAATTTGAGGTTGGAATTAAGCAGGAATTTCTCAACAATCGGCTCTCAGGAACACTGGCATTCTACCAACTGACCCGCCAGAATGTGCTAACACCAGACCCAAGCGATCGCAGCTTCAGCATTCAGACGGGCGAACAGAGAAGCCGTGGCATTGAATTAGACATCGCAGGTCTAATATTACCCGGATGGAAGATTATCGCCACCTACGCTTACACAGATGCTTTTATAACTAAAGACAACAGTATTCCCATTGGTAATCGATTGGATAATGCACCGCAACACAGCGCTAGTTTATGGACAACGTATGAAATCCAGAAAGGCAGTTTGCAAGGGTTGGGATTTGGTGCAGGGTTATACTATGTAGGAGAGCGAGAAGCAACACTGCCGAATACTTTCAGGCTTCCTAATTATATCAGGACTGATGCTGCGGTCTTCTATCGAAGAAATAATTATAAGGTTGCTTTGAATATTAAGAATCTGTTGGGTGTTAAGTATGACGAAGTTGGCGGAGATGGTCTGTCACCTGGAGCGCCGTTGACAGTGCTGGGAACAATGTCTATTCAGTTTTGATGGTTTGAAGAGTCAACCCTACCGAAAGGTAGAGCTTAAACGGAGAGCATGACCATGAAATTACCAACCTCAGTACTAACTATCCATCGCTCAATTGGAGTTATGCTTGGTTTGCTGTTTTTAGTGATTGGCTTAACAGGCAGTACCTTGGTCTTTTATCGAGAACTGGATCAGTTGCTCAATCCTCAACTAATGCAAGTCGTGGCTCAGGGAAAGCGCCTCTCACCAGAAGTTGTGCTGAACACCGTTCGCTCTACCTTTCCTGATATGAAGCTGAATACCATCATCCTCCCTCACACCTCTGAGGGAGTTTATAAGGTGGGGTTAAGCTCTAACAGCGATGAGTTGATTGATGTATTCGTTAATCCCTATAGCGGAGTTATATTGGGATCACAGCAATGGGGACATACGCTGATGAGCTTCATTTATACCATTCACAACTCTCTGCTAGTTAAAGAAGTGGGTGAGCAGTTCGTCGGATTCTGTGGTTTGTTGTTTTTAGTGCTGGTTGTGAGTGGGTTGGCTGTTTGGCCGGGATGGCGAAAGCCAAGCCTAGGCTTTTGGATTCGCTGGAAAGCCCCAGTTCCCTTGCTCACCTACGATCTCCACAAAGTGGGAGGTTTCTTGTCTGCTGCATTTCTGCTCCTCATTGCTTCAACTGGGGCGGCAATGGTATTTAGTAGCCAGTTTGAAAGCGTGACTTATTGGCTGGCTCACACCTCTAAAGCAACACCACCTGTCTCAACAACTATCGTAGATCAAGCCCCTCTGGGGTTGGAAGATATCCTGCAGACAGCAGACGCCGCCTTACCAGAGGGGCAAACCACCCTTGTTGTCTTGCCTCATCAGCCTAATGATGTTTTTCGGGTGTCGAAGAAGTTACCTCAAGATACAGATGTTTATGGTCACAGTCAAGTTTATATTGATCAATATAGTGGAAAAGTGTTGCAGGTAGACAATGCTCTGAAAGCACCCCTATCAGCAAGAATAAGCGATTCACTACTCTCTCTACATAACGGTGGCTATGGTGGGCTCTGGTTGCGGTGTCTGTATGTCCTCATTGGTCTTGTCCCCTCTGCACTGTTAATCACTGGCTTTTTCATGTGGTACAATCGCAACAGAACTAAGTACTACAGAAATTAAGACAACTAAACGCCGAATCGACATCTACGTAGTCTTATTTCTATCTGAGCAACCTGCAAAACGCACTGACCAGTCAGTCTTCCTACTCGCAATTACCGTGTTTACCGTTAGGTGATCACAGGCAGGACTATTTGGTGGAGTCGTACTTATGACCGAAAGCGCATTACGCCACATTAAGCGTGCCAGGTTGCAGCAAACGCGTAAAAGTAGAGGAGAATAGAGCTGATGAGCTTTTCCAGCAAGGTGCTAGATCTGCGAGAAAAAGAACAGAAGGTTCTGAGATCGTTTCTGATCTTCAGTTTCATGGGTTCACTAGTGCTGCATATTCTGGTACTTACCCTCAGCAGTCTTTGGTTTAGAACGCCTAAATTTGCCGAAAAGCCGATTGATGTGATCATTGTTGATCCACCCAGTCTTAAAGCAGCAAAACCAAAACCAAAAGACAAAATAGTGCCAAAAACCGACGATAGCAGATCTGACACTCATCAATCTATCAAAAAAATTGCGGCTCCCGGAGCTAGCAGTGTCTCTCAAAAAGGTCAAATCATCGGTAAAAGCTCTACGCTATCATCTCAATCAACAGCTTCTCAATCAGCGATCGCCCCACCTCTGCCACAGGTGATTTCTCAAAAACCGTCGAAGCCAACAGCATCAGCTACTAGAGACAAACCGATAGTCAAAAAGCCACCCCAATTGGTTGAAAAACCGAAACTGGGATTGCGATCGCTTACCACTGTACCGCCTCAACCAGTGGAAACCCCCAACTTCGCAGAGACTCTACCTTCGTCGGTTCCTACTCCGTTGCCAGAATCAGTACAGACATCAACGCCAACGAATATTGCGACCTTACAACCTAAAATCGTTGAAGCCACCAAACCGGTGCCAAAGCCTATTACCACTCTCACACCCAAACAAGCCCAGATTCAGGCGACAAAGCACGAGTTAGTGCCAACACCTAGCCTAACTACCACTCTAAAACTAACATCAACTACCCATATCCGGTTTCCCATCTCGTCGCCTCAACCACAAGCAATTGCTGAAAATATTACCCAGCCACCAGATACTCGCGATCAAGGGGGTAACCGCAAGAGCGTTGCTATTGGTTCAGCAAACAGAGAAAGCCGTGACGAGAGTGGAGGTACTAGCACTAGTGACTTAGGACACAGCAATGGATCTGGCAGTAACTTGGGGACAAGTTCTGGAAATGGCTCTCAGGTAGCTACAGGCTCTGGAAATGGTAACAGATCTTCAATCGGGTCAAGCTCTGGTGGTGTGGTTTGCCGCCGTTGTCCTGCACCAGAATATCCACCTGGAGCAGAAAATTTAGAAGGTAGAGCAGTGGTTGTCATTCATGTTGAAAAGGATGGCAATGTTAGCAATGTCGAAATTGTCAAATCTACTGGTTACGACAATCTCGATCAAACCGTCCTCGAAACAGTCAAAAAGAAGTGGAAGTTCGCATCCTCGGAAAAGGAACAGCGTGTTAGGGCGGCAGTTAACTTCGCACAAGCGGGATCAGACTTCTATCATCAAGCCCGTAAACGAGAACACCAAGCTCGTGAACTTGAGCATCAAGGAATACGGGAACGTTCATTAAACCCGTGACCCGGATTTTTCACAAAGTGCTGAGAAAGACTTGATGTAACTTAAAGGATAAAGTGGCCATTTTTTAATCATAAAGTGGTTCTTGGCAACTTTTGGTGATCCTGGTTGGGGTAAGGCAGAGGGCAGAAGGCAGAAGGGAAGAAAGAGTGCGATTCGTTGGTAGCCAAATAAATAAGCTACCCAAGGTGAACACCTAAAGTAACCTTGAACTTTCTCTTGATGTAGGTGCAAGTCCTACCCTCCAAGGTTCGGAGTGACTCAATATCTGCCCACAGTGACTAGACTCGGAATTCTAGAGGCTGAAGCTGGGAACAGGACGCAATCAGAGGGGTCATGTATGCCTCACACTGGCGTTATCAGGAGTCCTTACGGTGAAAATAGAGCCTAGAAAAGTGTCCAATCCCTACGCGGGGATACATCTAGAAAGACCCCGACTTAATCAGAGCTAAAAACCCGCTAACCAATTCTTTCAGGAGTAGCAAAACCTTGGGTTTCTGATGGACAAATTGGCTCCACCTAACAGGATAATCAATCGAGAGAAGGAACGAAAAAAAACGGGTGTAGAGTCTAGAGTAAAAGTCGAAACTCTAGTAGGTAAGACGAGATACGGAACTCTCTATACACGGGTAGGATGTGGCTTAACTGCTACAAGGTTGTCAGAATACACTCAAGCGAGAAGAGTATGACTAGACACGAAAGAAATTTCAGTGAGTTATGGATGAAGTTACCCTGGAAGAAATTCCGGAAGACCGTATTCCGCCTTCAAACTAGATTGTACAAAGCCGTCGGAGCAGGAGACAAGAGGCGTATCAATCGACTTCAAAGACTTCTCCTGAAGTCTAGAAGCGCCCGATTCTTAGCCATACGTCAAGTCACCCAACTTAACATCGGCAAGAAAACTGCCGGAGTTGACGGAAAGTCCAAACTAGACCATAAGGCTAGGTTTGAACTTGAGGAACTGCTTAGAATCAAGGCACATGACTGGAAACACCAAGGATTGAGAAGGATTCCCATTCCTAAGAAAGATGGAACAACCAGATGGCTGAAAGTGCCGACGGTGTATCCATATTGCACCTCAATTCCAGAAAGTTTAGGGATATTTTGTTTGACCCTCGCGTATTTGCTTATGGTAAAGCTTTTTTTGGTCAAAGCACAAAGCGAGCGACAGGAAAAAAGAGGTTGTGTTGGGAGTCTAAGTGTGCTACCAGTGAGCGACTATCAGCTTTCTGTTAGCCTTTTAAGTCTCTGTGCGCTGAATTGATTGCTAAGGGGGCGATCGGTGTTGATCAATGAAACAGAAAAATCCATGAAGATGCCCGAAAATTGTAGTAAATACACATCTAGGGGTCGAAAAGGCGGGTATCTGGGAAACGCAACCCTCAGATGAAAAACTCCTCCCTAGTAATACATGATTGTGTGCTACCAAGTGAGCTAGCAGTATCCGAGGGAGCAGATTGTTTGGAGGTCAGGGAGAGTGTGAGCAGTGACTCACTTAGCGACTCACCAATGAGAGGAAATACGAGATCTGTCAGGATCGGCTCATCCTTAGATAGTGAGTTACTTGAGGCAACACCTTTGCCGATGCATGAATCCACACCCAAAACAATGAGCAAAGGTTGCGCTAAGGAATGTGGGTTTTTTCCACAAGCAAGCAACCAATCTTTCAGTAGTAGCTTACCAGTAGGTTACTAGTGATTCATGTGGGGTTAAACTAAAAAAGGAATTTCATTGATGTACCCTTTTTTATGGCAACAGAAAATCCGCGTGTAGCCGCCTACCCACCGCAGTTTATTTATCAACGTCTAATTGAATTTAAACGAGAGCGAGGGTTGAAATCAGATTCGGCAGCGATTGTCGCAATCCTGGAAAGT
>CAIVAU010000262.1 GCA_903903925.1 uncultured cyanobacterium | reverse complement strand
GTGGAAGCGATCGCGCATAACAGAGGCACAACGTAAAAGTACAGCAGCTTGCTGCCAAGGCAATAGCAGCCGATTGAACAGGCTGGTTAAAATAGAATCCCCATCTTCTTAAGATGGGGTTGTTCAATCTTGGCATCAAGCCCAGTTGATCAGCCAAGATTACGTGTGGATAAGGAGATGCGAGAAATTCAAGAGGCGTTAAATCGCTCTCAAAAGCAAGACCAATTCAAACTAGAGCCAAGATTTGCTGTTCGGACTCATGATTTGCATCGAGCCTTATTAGACACCGATCCACAAATTGTTCATTTTTGTGGGCATGGATCTAGAGATGAAGGACTGGTGATAGAAGACGAAGATGGAAAATCAAAACTATTGAGTACAGAAGCGCTTACGAGTTTACTTGAAAAGTTTGCTGAACATGTCGAATGTGTTTTACTCAATGCTTGCTATTCTGAAGTCCAAGCAAAAAGAATTGTTCAACATATTGAATATGTTATCGGGATGAGTGATGCACTTGGAGATACTGCTGCCATCAAGTTCGCTATAGGATTTTATGATGCTCTTGGAGCAGGAAGGTCTATTGAAAGCGCTTACGAATTTGGCTGTGTTGCAATTCAATCAGAGAATATTCCGGAGCATTTGACTCCTAAATTGCATAAGAAACAATAAGGAAGCGTGCGCTCACTGAAATGAACGCGCATTGAATCAGCCATAAGATTTTGCAGCGTCTGCGGCTAATAGATCTAAAAGAACCCGCGCTGCTTAGTGTTTCTAAGGATGTTCATTGTATATGCTAGGCTGTGCAGCGAGCTGGACAGCTTCTACATCAACATTAAGCTGTTGAGCAATCTGCTCCACAGTCATACCTGTTTTTAGTAACAAAGGCACGGTAAGCTTCAATATTTCTTCCCGACCCTCGGCTTTTGCTTCCTGATAAACCCTTGTTTGCTCTAAAGTCAGTCCTAACATAGCTTCAACTTCCTCTCTACTCAAGGTCGAAAACTTATAAACTGCAATGGTCGTGATTACTTCTAGTATTTCATTTTTCGGCAGTGTGCCTGTTTCTTCTAATTGTACCCGCTCAATTAATAGGCGAGCTTGCTCTGCCATCACGGAATCCGGCGCTATAGTCAACTGCATCAAGTTGATGCCTATTGGCTGCTGATTGGGAGATCCCAACTCGTCTAGATAGACTCGCTGTACTTGGTCGCTGTTGAGATAGATTCGATGAGTTTTTTGATCGCTTGGTTCCAAATTACGTGATAGAAAAATTACCACACAGTACCAGTCATTATACCGAGAGAGCAGTTACGCTCTGTCCTACCCGGTACAAAGGAGTTCCGTGTCTCGTCTCACCTACTGGGGTTTTCGACCTGTTTCCCAGACCCCTGCACCGTTTTTACTCGTTCCGTTCTTTTGATTGATTGATGGTTTAGGGTAGTCCACTTTGCCTATCCTCTTCTCAGAGATTACAGCTATTAAAAGAATGATGCTGTGAGAATATAAAGGATGAAGTCTACATTCGTTGTTCAGGTTGTAGCTTGATTCCTAAGACACTTTTCTAGGACTTGTTTACCCGTGCCATCTCCCCGTTAGCGCCAGTGTTGTTACCTGCTTGTTTTACAACTGATTACGCCCTGCTCCCAGCAACAGAAGCTCCATAATTCCGAGTATGGTCACTGTGGGCAGATAGGGAGTCACTTGTCTCCTCAAGGGTGGGACTGGCTTTTCTAAGTTACTCAGCTTCACCCACATCAATTGAACAGTTATACATTTTGGAAAATGATTTTCCAAATGTACCTTAGCCATACATCCCTAGTTTCTAGGGGTTCTTGCTAAGAACGAGCCGCACTCTTTTTGAAACTGAACCTCAGCAAAAAAGACAATCCTTGGCTTTGCCCCTTCTGGAGGTAAAAACCTGACGGGGCGACAAAAGAGCTAGGATGCAGATAGAATAAGCTCCATAGCCCTGAGACCTCGTTGATAAAAGGGGCGCTTATTGCGATTTAATATCATTAATTGGGCGACTAAATCTTCGTATGGCTGCACAAAATTAACCCAATTTCCTCCATATAGTCCAATATAAAAACTGCTATGACGCCTTTCAATACGCCCAGCTTCTTTAACACGACCGACATAGTTTTGTACTCCTTTTCGTTTAATTTGTTGCCCATAAATTGTAGCAGAAGTGTAAGCGATAGCTATCAATATAATTACAGTAATTAATCGGTTTCCAGAGATATTTGTCTCTTCTAAATTGTAATCTCCCTTCTTAAAATCGCGAAACATTTCTTCTATATCAAATCTTCTTTTATACGCGGCTATCGCCATTTCTAACGTTTCTAGGTTGGTTAAAATAAACCACCCTTCTTTGGGAGTCATACCTGATATTTTACGTTTCCACTTACAAGCAACATTAAAGCTGAAAAAACCTTGGGTTTTTGTAACTTTTACTCCTTGAAGAAATAAGGAGATTCCCGGTGACAATCCCACTTGCTGTAGTTCTAGCCAAATATCTTCTTTAACCTCAACGAAATGATTCTTTTTAAGTCGTAAACAAAAGTATAGATTTCTTTCTCTGAGCCAATTTGCCAGATTGACAGAACAAAATTCTCTATCCCCCAATACGCAGATTTTATAATTTTCAAAAAGTGGTAAGACCTTTGAGAAAATCTTTGTCTGTTCATCAAGATTACTACTTCCCAACTTAGGTAGCAAGCAAAAATATACTGGAAATGATCTCTTGTCCCAAACAACACTAACCATGAAGAGATTTATTCGACTCCAAGAAGTCCTATCCATCACCACATAAATGATTTTTTCTGGTTCACAATATGTTGATAACCAATTTGTAACAATTGGAAACCAAATTTTTTCAATTTGATTGGTTCGGTAATGATAAAAATCTTTGTATTTTCTTCCTTCTACTTTCAAATAAAATGGGAATCGGCATTGATGCCGCTAGGGTTTCTAAGCTAACTTTTTTAATCGACTGTAGAAGATTAATGAGAATTTGAAGCAATAAATATTCCGCAGCACTCAGATTATTTTGCAGGTGTGTTTGGTAAAATATTGGTAACATTATCAATAAGTAGGTCCTGTTGACAAAGCTAGACCTACTTTTTTTACCATAAATTGCTACACTCTTTACATTTCAACCCTTTCAGCGTACTTTGTCGCCCCCTCAGGGTAAAAACACACCGTCGATGCGAAAAGCTGTTTCCTTCACTTCTACAGATTCAAAGCGGTAATTCTGCGCAAGTTTCGGAGGCTGACGGTCTTGATCTATAAACGTGAATCCAAGTGCATAAGTTAATTTGAGTTGCACCTATGTAAAAACACAGCAGTGTTTATTTCCTCTCGTTTTTCATGCTCAGCCTACGAGCCTCCAGAAAATATCTGGAGGCTTTTTTTGTAACCGTGGGGAGTTGGGATTCACATCAATTGCGTACCATCAAAGTTTATACTGAAGTTGATTAACGCCTGATGAAAAGAACAAACTCATGATCAAGCCACAGGGGAAATTGCTCCTCTGTTGTTCGGTTCTACGGCTTTCATCCGTACACAAATGCCTATAACCTCGTAAGTAGTAGTGAAGGGCTTGCCCAAAACGCTGTCAGTTGCTCTTCAATCAAGGGGTGAATACTTGTGTACAAATGGATCTTGCCGAGTCTGAGCGAAATTTTAGCTGATAATCAAGCAACCGTAGCTGAATGTTCACGTGCTAAAGCAGAGCAGCAATGGCATGTGAGTGTAGCAGCGACACAGCAGATGTTGTTAGACTCTTCAGTCGGGGCTTTGCCTGAAGCTATGCACGGGGTAGTTCTAGCTGCACCAGCACCCGTCTTTAGCGATCCTAGGCTTGCCCAAAATTTGCAGACGGTCACTTTTACGGCAAAGCCATTCAACTCCTTGGCACTGATGCCATTCCAAATGCCTGTTGCTGTCATTCCTACAGATGAGATTGCTCCCCATGAGTCGGTCATCCCTTTGCTGAGCACCGACTCCTTAGCAAAGGAGCAGTTTTGCCTTGTTTTGACAAATAAATTTAGTTTAGTCCTGGTTTTAGCGGAAAATCACAATGGTGAAAAGGCGTTTTCTTTTTCGTTTGATCCAGAAGTCATTCAACAGGCATGGCAAGCACTAGGATCACGGGTACTCCTGAGTAACCCAGATTTGTTTGCCCAGATGGAGGAACTGGTACAAGGGTATTTTTTAGTGTCACCAGATTACCGCATTGTGATGCGGTTTAGTCAGTTATTGCTGGCCCAATTGCCAGATCCAGAAGCGGACAAGGAGACATCAGCCTACCCTCTCTCCCCTCATACTCCTCCTCTCAGCCGGCAACCACAGGGGGGACGACGGACACTTCGTTCAACGGAAAGGCAGTTGGAGCAAGTCGGAGAACCAGCCCAAGGGTCAACCTCGCAAACCTTCCCATGGGAGTCTCCTCCCCTAGCCTCCTCCTCTCTCCGTCATGATGTGGAATTGCTCCTAGCCTTTGCTCATGAGGTTCGTACTCCCCTGACAACCATTCGCACCATGACTCGTCTGCTATTGAAACAGCTTCACCTACCTGCAAACGTAATCAAGCGATTGGAAATTATTGACCATGAGTGTACCCAGCAAATTGACCGGATGGAGTTACTGTTTAAAGCAGCAGAACTGGAAACATCTGCCTCAATGAAATGTCCCAACACTCAACTCACGGTGATGTCTCTAGATCAAGTATTGCAGCAGAGCATTCCACGCTGGCAACAAGCAGCTAATCGCCGTAACTTGACTTTGGATGTTGTTTTACCTCAGCATCTCCCAACAGTGGTAAGTAATCCTACTATGCTCGACAGTGTTCTTACTGGTTTAATGGAGAACTTTACCCGTAGTTTACCTGCTGGTAGCCATATTGAAGTCAAGATTATCCCCGCAGGCGATCAACTAAAGTTACAATTATTGCCTAAACCCCAAACCCAAGATAATAGCATCTCTACAGCATTTCCATGCCGACCACCTATTCGTAAAGCTATTGGTCAATTACTGACTTTTCAACCTGAAACCGGTACGATTAGCCTGAATCTAGCCGCAACCAAGCACCTGTTTCAGGCCATTGGTGGCAAACTCATTGTACGCGAACGACCACAACAGGGAGAAGTGTTGACGATTTTCTTGCCTCTGAAAGATTGAAGGTTGGGGACTGGGGATTAGGGGGAGTAGGTAGGATATTGAGCCCAATCACTAATCACTAACTGGAGATAGTTGTCAATAGTTAGTAATTATAGCACGTGTTTACCGGAAATCTGTGATCAGAAAGAAATTTTGAAAAAAGTTCTAAATTGTTTAATCATTGCTGGTATGATAACAGCAATACTTACACTCTCTTCTGTGAGGAGTTCCGATGAGTAAGTTTACTCGACTCGCATTGCTCTGTCTAAGTTTTGGTTTAGCAGTTGGTCTACCAGTTGCTAGCTTGACTCCAATAGTCAAGGCACAACAAATGTCTCAGTCTTCTTCGACTACAGACACTTCCTCAGCTACACCCACAAGTACAGCTAAGCCCCGGCATAAGCATAAAAAAGGCGGCACTTATCCTACGCCTACGGCCTCAGCAACAACAACACCATAGTCAAAAAGTCAAAGTCAGAACAGTTGAGAAAGAATGGTTCGCTGTCAAACTAAACACTCATTTGTATAGATTCGTGCATACTTGATTCCGTAGGATGGGTCATTCCCACCCTAAACGAGTAAATAACGCTGCGAATTCGTACAACTGTGTCATGAGTTGAAAATCTAATCCCAGGTTTTCAACCTACAGCAGGTGTAAACCCTTGATCCAAAACATTGCTCAACTTTAACCCCTAATAGCAAAAAGCCCCTAGGTAAAATACTCAGGGGCTTTTTTGTTCAATTGATATGTTTCGCTTTGTTATATCAATCAGGTACGCTACCCTTTATCAATGGAAAAAACACCTCCTGTAAGGGCGGGGAGACCCCGCCCCTACGCAATGCCCAATGCCCAATGCCCATTTCTTCCCAAGACTTGATATTTTGATAAAATAGTCAAATCAAAAGATTCGCAGAACTATAAATGGACTGGATTACCCTACTGCGATCGCTACAATCTGACTTTATCAAAAGGTTAACATCTGGTTGTCTGCTTCATTGTGAAACGGAAGGTCAATATAGTGAATTAACGGTCATTTCGGGACAGAGGTTAAAGGTATTACGGGAATTTTGCTGGCAGATGGCTGAAAAATATAAGCGCACTTCGCCAGTCCGCAACGTTTTTATCAGCAATCTCAAAGGAAAACTCGGTGAGGAAGTCGTCAAAAGACGGTTAGCTGATTTTGTAACTGAAGTCGATTATGAAAGACGATTCAGTGGTGATGGTAAAGTTGATTTTACTCTGACTTATAATTCATCAATTGGGATCGCAGTTAAATCCCGTCATGGCAGTATTGATAAAGCCAGATGGTCTATTAGTTCAGAAGAAGTGCAAAAAAATGCAGTTGTTGTCTGCATTTTGATTCAAGAAGATGTGAATGAAGCACAACCTGAATATCACCTCTTCATGGCTGGCTTTTTACCAACCCGAATGATTAAGCTAAGAACTGGTAAACTCTCATTTGGGATAGATCAATTGCTCTATGGCAGTGGCTTACAGTGCTATCTAGAACAGTTACAATCTTCTACAACTTACAATTCTTACGAACAAAAATCCCAAATTTACCAACCTCACCCCAAGCAGGAATCAGTTTATCAGCAACCCAAGAATCAGTTGATAAAACCTTACTTCCAATCTAGTTACCGCGATGCAGATTTAAATCTCCTTTATGTCAAGTTAGGTGATGAGTGCTTTGAAAAAGGACAGTATGACGCTGCAATTACTACCTACAACAAAGCATTGCATTTAAACCTTAAGGATGCAAACACTCATTACAAACGTGGGAATGCTCGTTATCAACTAGGAGATTACGAGGGAGCGATCGCAGATTTTTCTCAGGCGCTAACAATTCATCCTAATTACACCTTAGCTTATAATAAAAGTGGCGATGCCCGTTACCACCTAGGAGATTACGAAGGAGCAATTGCAGACTACACCCAGGCAATTAGAATTAATCCCAACGATGCCATCGCTTTCAAAAACCGTGCTAACGCTCGTTCTCATATCGGAGATAACCAAGGAGCAATTGAGGATTGCACTCAAGCAATAAAAATTAATCCCTATCTTTTGGCAGATCTACAAAAATTAACTCAGGTCATCAAGATTCATCCCAACGACAACAATGTTGTTAACAGAAACGGTCATACTCCTTCTGAACTAGAACATTACAAGCGAGCAATAGAAGTTTTCACTTCTGTCATAAAAATTAGTCCCAATGATGACTCTGCTTACAAAAACCGTGGTCAAGCCCGTTCCGATCTAGGAGATTACCAAGGAGCAATTGAAGATTACACTCAAGCAATCAAGATGAATCCCAATCACCCTGATACTTATTACTATCGTGGTCAAACCCATTCTGATCTAGGAGATTATCAGGGAGCAATTGAAGATTACACTCAGGCAATCAAGATTAACCCCAATCACGCTGACGCCTATTATAACCGTGGTCATGCCCGTTATAATCAAGGCGATAAGCTCTTAGCAATTGAGGATTTTCAGCAAGCGACAGACCTCTATCGAAAAGAAGGTAAGCTAGCAGAACACAAAAATGCTAGGGAAAAAATTCTAGATTTAGAAATAGAAGAATCATTAGACCTTTTAAACTTCTAGTATAGCACAATACAGTCCATACTACAGGTAAAAATTGCCATTCAGTTGACTCGGTTAAGGAATTATAAGGAAAGCAATAGCTATTATACTGCTTACAAAAGCAACAGCTAGAGCATACTCTACTTTGCGGCTAAAAAGCCCTACGCTTGTTGCTATAGCAATAAGAAGAACCCAAACAAAAATGATGACAGTTTGTTCTCCTTTCCAATCGATTAAAGGGTCTTCAGTTACTGCCATTAATTCTATGAATCCTGATGTTATCTGTGTAGCCATATCAAGGTATTTGATTTTTTCAAATAATTATACTTCCCACGGGCATAAATTGCGTTTTTGAAACCACGTAGGGGCGCAAGGCATTGCGCCCTTACAAACAGAGTTTTTAGCAGTGAAAGCGCCCCACTGGCGGCGTACCACCTGTCGTGAATGGAAGAAACACCAAAATTCCTGTAAGGGCCGGGAAACCCCGCCCCTACAAACTTCCATTGCCCAATCCTAACTCCCTCAGGGGTTAATATCCGCCTTCTTCTTCATACTCTGGCTGTTTTTCCCTTACTTTCTTGGGAATATTGACTGGCTTCGGTGCTTCATCATCATCCCAAGCATCGCGATCTAGATCGTCTTCATAATCGCTGTACTGGTCGGTGTATTCCTTGCTTTTGTAAGGCTGAGGTTCATAGATTGGTTGTTTTTGATATCTATCTTTGCCAGTTGCCTCACTCCAGTTATCTTCTTCGTCGTCGTCTTCGTATTGAACAGGCTCATATTGCCGCGCTTTCATCACCTGACGCTGGGGACGTTCTTGTTCAATGTAGTCCTCATCCCATTCTTCCCGTGCTACAGGTTCTGGTGAGCGAACTATTCTTGGCTTTGGTTGCTCTAATGGCACTCCTGCCGGCAGTTGATTTGGGACTGGAACTGTCCGAGGAGTATAAGTGTTGCCATATTCCTCTTCGCTGTCACGCTCCCACGGGGCTTTACCAATGCCCAGGCGTTCCAGTAACCCAACTGTTAACTGGTTCAACCGCTCTTCGGCTCCTTCAAACACAATCAATCTGTTTGGACCAGTGCTGACGATTTCTTCGATCGACAGTTCGTAGGTACTCAGAAACTGATCGGGAATTTGGGGCAATCCGAGGGAGGCGAGGGTAATGGAGTACATCTTACCTGTTTCGCCATTGAACTTGAAGCCCCGCACTTTACCTAATACTTCGCCTGTTTCTGTAATGACTTCCCAGTTCATTAAGTTGCTGTAAGCTTCAGGATCAATATCTTCAATCACATCCTCGTTATCAACCAGGATGACATCTCCGATTTGGTCGATGCTGTTGAGGTACATGTAGCGTGGCACACTAGAAATAGAGATCAGGCTGTCCCGCAAGCTAAGAGCCACTACCTCTCTTTGGTCAATATCAATCCACACCTGACTCACGATTCCTAGCCGCTTGCCGTTATCGCGGGTGATTACCTGGGTGTTTAGAATATCAGAGCGTCTAATAATTTGTTCAGAGGTCATTCTTGATTGAGTCCTGATCTCTTATCCGGTTAATCTATACACTATTATTAACAAAAACTCAAGCAGGTGTATGGTCAGATTTTAACTTAATTCCCAAAACTTGAGTATAAGCTCCCCTTGCTTGAGTAACGCCGATGGTGCGTTCGGCTGATTCTATCATCGGGCGACGCAAACTCACAACTATAAATTGTGCTTGTTTCGCCTGTTGTTTGATCATTTTAGCTAATCGTTCCACATTTGCCCCATCTAAAAACATATCGACTTCGTCAAAAGCGTAAAATGGTGATGGGCGGTAGCGTTGCAGGGCAAAGATAAAGCTTAACGCTGTCAGAGATTTTTCTCCTCCAGACATAGAAGCCAGTCGCTGTATAGGTTTGCCTTTGGGGTGGGCAACTAAATTTAGTCCGCTGTTAAAAGGATCTTCTGGATTGTCAAGTTGCAGGTAGCCGTCACCCTCAGAAAGGGTAGCGAAAATTGATTGAAAGTTTTCATTCACAGCGTCGAAGGCTTCTTTGAAAGCACGTTGTCGTAACGTGGTGAAATTTTCAATGCGCAACAGCAACTCTGTGCGCTCTCCTTCTAGTGTCTGCAATTTTTGACTAAGTTGCTCTAGGCGATTTTGCGTGCGCTCATACTGCTCTAAAGCTAGCATATTAACTGGTTCCATTGCTTGCAGGCGTTTAGAAAGCGATCGCAATTCTTTTTGCAGTTCTTCTAAATCTACCTTGTCTGGCACGAATGGCAGAGGATTCGGCAATTCCGCCCCCACAGTTTGTAACTGTGCTTGTAAGGCACTCAGTTCCTCTCGCCGCGTCTGTTGGGTTTCTTGCAGTTTTTGCACCTCCCACTCCAACTGTTGTTGACGTAGCAGATGCGATCGCAATTCCTGTTCACTGTGATCGCGTTTGACTTTTTCCTCTCCCAGACTTGCTTCCATCTGACTTAAATCCTGGTGAGTTGCCGCTATTTGCTCACAAATGGCTGTAATCTCTTTAGAGACGCGCTCAATCGCATCGCGACCAGAGGTTTGTTGTGTTTGGTATTCCACAACACGCTGCTCACCTTCCTGAATTTTTTCCTGCAATCGCTGCTCTTGATTTTCTAAGTTTTTTAATCTTTGCTCCGATCCCCTTAATTCTCCCTCTCGTTGTTGCAATTGTTGCTCTTGAATTTTCATTGTTGCCTGGATTTGTTGCCATTCCTGGGGAGTTTGCGACTGTTCTAACTCCGTTAAAGCTTGTCGCAATTGTTGCAATTGCTGCTGTTGACCCGGTAATTCCCGATCTAAAACCTCCAAGCGAGATTGGACGGTAGCGAATCTTTCACTATTTTGTGCCAGATGCGATCGCGTTCCTTCCAATTGCCCTGTCAAACTCTTAATATCTTTGTGCAACTGCTCCAACTGTAGCTGTTGTTCTCGCCGCGCCTGTCTTGCTTCTGTTAATTCTTGTGTCAGTCTTTTTGCTTGGGCGGAAAGAAAATTGATTGCCTCGCCACAACGGTCTAAAATCCGCTCAATGTCCCCCAATCGATTTTTCAATCCGGCGACTTCCTCTGACTCTGCTGCTTCTACCGTACCAAACCGCAGTGCTGAACGCCCAGCTACGCTACCACCAGTCATCGCGCCACTGGTTTCCAACAATTCCCCTTCTAAAGTGACGATCCGATATAGACCCAACTGGTTACGTGCTTGACTGATGGTTTCAAACACGACCGTATTACCGAAAATATAGGCAAAGACATCCCGGTAGCGGCGATCGCACTCAACTAAGTTCACAGCATAGTTGACGAAGCCATTAGCAAAACGCAGCGTTGCGTCTTGAGTAAATTTGGGAGCATGAATTTTATTCAGCGGTAAGAAAGTTGCTCTACCAGCGCGTTTTTGTTTGAGCAATTCAATTCCCGCTGCTGCTATGCTGTCATCCTCGACAACAATATGACCTAAACGCGCACCAGCAGAAATTTCCAAAGCGAGATGATAACGCGGTTCCACCCGTCCTAACTGCACAGCCAACCCGCAAATACCTGGCATTCCAGATTGCAAAATGACTTTACTTGCTTGGGTTCCTTGGGCTTCTTGCTGTGCTGCAAGTTGCGCCTCTAGTTTATCCAAGGAACGTTGTTTCTCCCGTTGTTCTTGTAAGAGGCGCTTTTGGGTTTCTTGTTGGATTTGTAGTTCTTGTTCTGTGGCTGATAGATTTTGGGCTAAGGTTTGGATAGGTTCACTCTTAGCGTTAAATTCAGTTTCAATTCGACCACATTCGGCTTGTTTTTCGGCTAATTCAGGTTCTAATGTTTGAATTAACTGGGTTTGCTGCTGAATTTGCTGCTGTAGTTGGTTATGACGCTCTCTGAGTTGTGCTTGCTCTGTACGTTGTGGTTCAACAGTTTGCAGCAAAGTGTCTATTTGACGGTTAAGGGCAGTTTGTTGCTGCACCCAAGCTTCTGAAGCCGATGCAATTTCCGCTGCTGCTTCACGAGAAGCATCTATTGCCTGTCGCGCCTCGTCTCGTTGGCTTTGTAGAGAAGCGATCGCCATTGTCTCTACAATCTTTTGTTCTGCAAGCTTTTCTATGGTTTGTTGGTGTTGTTGAATTTCTCCCTGTTGTTGAAACAGACGCTTTGCAGTTTCTTGTGCAGTGGTTTCTAGTTCTGTGAAGGAACGCTGAAGTTGTTTGCGTTCTGCTTCTTGGGTAGCAAGGGCAGACTGTACTGCTAAAAGGTTATCTTCTCCCAATGCTTTCACATGGGCGTTTAATTGTTCTAGTTCGGCAGTTTTTTGTCCAATTTCTGTTTTGATGGTGATGAGTTCGTGGGTGAACTCGCTGTGATTGCGATCGCCAATTTGAATTTGTGTCGCTAACTTTTCTTGCTGTGCTTGCAGGGAACGCCATGCTAGAACTGCTTCCCAAGATTGTTTTTGTTGAAATTCAAGCTTGAGTTTTTGGTATTTTTCCGCTTTAGCACGGTCTTGGGAGAGGCGATCGCGCTGTGTAATTAATTCTGTCTCAACAATGCGACAGCTATCTTCTTTCTCTTTAACTTCGTCCAAAGTTCCTTTAGCTTGGACAATCTTGCGATCAAACGCCGCCACCCCTGCCAATTCATCAATAATTTCCCGCCTCTCCCGTACGTTCATAGAGATAATACTTGTGACATCTCCTTGCAGCACAACGTTGTAGCCTTCAGGATAAACCCGCAGTGTCTCTAGTTCTTGATGTAATTCCGTCAGGGTAGAGGGGATACCGTTAATGTAATAATTCGACGTGTAAGTTCCTTGGCGGGTAACCCGTAGTTTTCTCGTTACACTCCACTCCCCGCCTCGTTGAGGACGAACTTTGGCTTTGCGATTTTCATCCTCAGTGTCTACGTCCTCTACTTCCTCTTCAAGTGTCTCATCTTCGACAATAGAGACAACAGGAGGTATTTCCAGTTCATCCTCTGGTGAATGATCTAACAAATCAAACGTCACCGTGACGCTGGCTTCGACGGCGGAACGTGATTTGCTTGTTTGGGTGTTGTTGACTAGATCAGGTAAGCGATCGGCTCTCATTCCCTTGGAACTGGCTAGTCCGAGGCAAAAAAGTAAGGCGTCTAGGATATTTGATTTGCCGGAACCATTTGGTCCAGAAATCACAGTAAACCCCGATAGCAGGGGAACTTGAGTCGTACCCCCGAAGGATTTAAAGTTAGTGAGTTCCACGCGCTTTATATGAACCATAGG
Organism: uncultured cyanobacterium; assembly: GCA_903903925.1. Classification (GTDB taxonomy): domain Bacteria; phylum Cyanobacteriota; class Cyanobacteriia; order Cyanobacteriales; family Nostocaceae; genus Stigonema. The sequence goes on along the minus strand of CAIVAU010000262.1, from coordinate 29,075 downwards.
CGGTGGTTAACTAGGCTAAGGCTAATGAAGTTCAAGTCTACCAATAAATTTCTCTACTAGCACTGAGGAGGGAGTTTTGTCCCATCATCTAACCATAACTTTGGCGCAGCCAAAAAATTAGGACTTACGTACTTTACAAATTGACCATCATGTGGTTCAGAGTTTGTTTTTCAATGATTTCATTGCAGAGCCTTGTAACGAGGAATATTTCACAATTGTTGTTTTCTGTCAATGCGTAAGCGCTAATAACTCATAAAAAAAGGAGAAAGGTTGAAGTTTCCCTTTCGCCCTCAGCCGAAGCTTATTTGCCTCAATAGAAAGTCAGTCTGCCTAATCAATCAAAATACATATCCGTGAAGCAACTTTATTTAAGCTCTTCTTTAACTTGATCCTTCACGTTTTCTACGCTCTGACGTACTTGACTTTCAGCTTGCTTGGCTTTGCCTTCCAATTGATCTTTAGGGTCGCCCGTAATGTTTCCCACTATTTCTTGGGCTTTGCCTTCGATATTTTTTGCTACAGCCTTTGCTCTATCTTCAATACTCATTTTATTTTTCCTTAGAACTACATTACAAATCTAACTTCTAAGCCAGATTTGAACTTTTAAGCTGATTTGTGATTATATATACACGATAGCTAAACTCATTTTTCTAGGCTTCCATCAAATGGTATATTATACCCGTATGCCGTAAGAGAGATAGCCGAGATTTGATTCGTGACAAGTGCGTAAAAAAAAGACTGAAGACTTAGAGAGTGGGGCGATCGCCAGCCTCTTAGTGCGAAAGTGTTGTTTCCCGTCTAAAATCGACAAGAGTCGGGATATTCACCGACCAAGCCAATTTAAGCTCTAAAATTCTCGTGAATTTACGCCGCCTGATTCCATTATTTGATGATTCCGTGTCTACCTGGTCATTAGAGGCACGGTTATTGCGCTGGTTAACATTAATTTGGTTGTTTATGGGGTTAGTTATGCTATTTTCAGCATCCTATCCCGTTGCTGACGCTCGTGAACATGATGGACTGTACTACTTTAAACGTCAACTTATTTGGGTTTTAGTTAGCTTAATACTATTCAATATTATTGTTTATTTACCCTTACGTAAGATGTTGGGGCTATCCCATTGGTTTGTCATTCTGCTACTGGGGCTAATATTCATCACTCTCATACCAGGAGTCGGAACCAATACCAATGGTGCGACTCGCTGGATACCCCTTGGTCCAGTTCCGATTCAACCCTCTGAATTGATTAAACCCTTTTTGGTGCTGCAAAGTGCAAGGGTTTTTGGGCAGTGGGAACGAATCAGTTGGGGAATTCGTTTGAGTTGGTTGGTTACTTTTAGTCTTATCCTTCTGGGGATTTTAGCGCAGCCTAACTTAAGTACAACAGCACTTTGCGGTATGACGATCTGGCTGATTGCCTTAGCATCTGGGTTACCTTTCAAGTACTTGGGAGGAACAGCCTTTGGCGGAGTGCTGTTGGCAGGACTCAGTATTAGTGTAAAAGAGTATCAGCGTAAGCGGGTGATGTCGTTCCTTAATCCGTGGGCTGACGCACAGGGGAACGGCTACCAGTTGGTGCAAAGTTTGCTAGCAGTCGGTTCTGGTGAACTTTGGGGTGCTGGGTTTGGGCTTTCCCAACAAAAGCTGTTTTATTTACCAATCCAAGACACAGATTTCATTTTTGCAGTATTCGCCGAAGAGTTTGGCTTTGCTGGCAGTATGGTGCTATTGCTGGTGTTAGCCTTATATGCAACCTTAGGATTAATTGTAGCTCTTAAGACTAAGCAAGCAGTGCCTAGACTAGTAGCAATTGGTGTGACAACTTTGATGATAGGACAATCTTTGCTCCACATTGGTGTTGCGACTGGGGCTTTACCGACGACAGGTTTACCCTTGCCTATGTTTAGTTATGGTGGTAATTCGATGATTGCCAGTTTGATGTCAGCCGGGTTGCTGATTCGGGTTGCACGGGAAAGTAGTGAAGCTGAGGTAGTACCTTTGCAAGGACAGCGTGGAAACAAACGGGATCGGCGGGTTTTTTAAAAGACAAAATGAGTCGGTTGGCCTTCCTTCCACTGTCCTAACGGCAGAAAGCTATGATTAATGAATTGATGAGATGAGCTTTTCAGCAATGGTCACTTCTGTTCAACGAATTCAAGAAACCACATCCCAAAAATCTCCCTCTCCCTCTCTAGATGATTTTCTGAATCATCCTGTTGAGGGTATGGAGTGGGTAGACGGCAGATTGACTGAAAAATATTCCGTAGAAATAGCAAATGGACAACTCGTCGAAAAAAAATGCATGACGTTACGACACAGCCAAACTCAAGCCAGGCTTAGCTACTACTGGCGGAGTTATATGCTTTCTCGTGGTCAGGGTGGAGAAGTCTACACAGAAGGATTGTGTCGAACTCATAAACAAGGTCGTCGTCCTGATGTTTCTTATTTAACTCCAGAACTACTAACCCAATACGCTTATGCAACTTCCCTGCCTCAAAGTTTCCCTCTGATTGCAGAAATAGCTTCTCCCGACGATAGCGCTGAAGAATTATTTACCAAGGCAAAGGAGTATTTAGAATCAGGCTGTCAAGAAGTCTGGCTTGTCTATCCTGAAAGCCGATGGGTGATCATTATCACTCAAGAACGGCATCTATTATTGAATGTTGGAGAAATTGTAAATACCCAAACCATCCTACAAGGCTTTGGTGTGGCTCTTGATGAGCTATTGGCCTGAACTGCTTAGTCTTTGTCATTTGGAATACTTTATTTGTGTTTGAGAAGGCGATCGCTCCAACCAAAAAGCGCGTACTTAAGCTAAAATTCAAGCAGAGTAAGCACTTCCCGCTCTAAATACCTCATGCTTGAAACACTGCAAACCCAACTTTACCAATTAGAACAATTCGCTAACACTCTTGTCTCCAACCAATTGACGCATTTAGGTTGGCAAAGCTTGGTGATAATTTTTCTCGCTGGGTTGCTCACCAGCCTCACGCCTTGTATGCTTTCCATGCTGCCAATTACTATTGGCTACATCGGCGGTTATGAGGCTAAAACCCGTCTACAAGCAGCAGCCCAATCTACTTGGTTTGCTCTAGGTTTAGCAACCACACTCGCAGGGCTGGGAATTATAGCAGCTTTTGTGGGAAAAGTCTACGGTCAGGTAGGAATTGGTTTACCAATTATTGTGAGTATTATCGCAATTCTGATGGGGCTAAACTTACTGGAAGCCTTGCCTCTGCAATTGCCTGCTTTTGGCGGGATTGAGTGGATTTCTCAAGAATTACCAAAAGAGTTACGAGCATATTTGATCGGTTTAAGTTTCGGTGTAGTCGCCTCTCCTTGTAGTACACCTGTTTTAGCTAGTTTGCTTGGCTGGGTTGCCAATACACAAGACTTAATTTTAGGAGCTTTGCTGCTGATTTCCTACACAGTCGGCTACGTAGTACCATTAATTTTGGCAGGTACATTTACTGCTTCACTCAAGAAATTGCTGGAGTTACGTCGTTGGTCAGGTTGGATTAATCCAGTGAGTGGAGTATTGTTGGTAGGATTTGGTGTGTTTTCCTTAATTTCTCGCATTCCGGTAGGAAATATTTAAAAATAAAATGACTATAGAAAATCCAGTTTCCAAACAATCTATATGGTTAGTCATTGGGCGGTTCTTTCGGCAGGAATTCTTGCCTATACTGACAAATCTACGCCTTGCGATCGCCCTGTTGCTGTTGATCGCACTCTTTAGCGTTAGCGGCACTGTCATTGAACAAGGTCAATCACTCAAATTTTACCAAGCTAACTATCCAGAACACCCAGCCCTGTTTGGTTTCCTCACCTGGAAAGTCCTCTTAACCTTGGGCTTAGACCATGTTTATCATACATGGTGGTTTTTAGCATTACTCATTCTATTTGGGACTGCGATTACCGCCTGTAGCTTTACCCGCCAGTTTCCAGCTTTAAAAGCTGCCGGGAATTGGAAATTTTACGACCAACCCCGCCAATTTCAAAAGTTAGCCCTCAGCGCTGAATTCGAGAACCAGGGACAAAATTCCACATCTGGTCAAATCCTTACCCAACTGTTACAAAAACGTCGCTACAAAGTTTTTCAAGAAAAAGAGGACACCCTTTATGCCCGGAAGGGAATCATCGGGCGCATTGGCCCAATCATAGTGCATGTAGGTATTATCACTATTCTGCTGGGGTCAATTTTGGGCTTAATGACTGGGTTTACTGCCCAAGAAATGGTTCAAAGTGGCAACACGTTTCAGATAAAAAATATCATCGATGCCGGACCTTGGGCAGCAGGGCAAATTCCCAAAGATTGGTCTGTACGAGTTAATCGCTTTTGGATTAACTACACCACTTCTGGAGGCATAGATCAGTTTTACTCAGATATGTCAGTCTTAAACAATCAGGGAAAAGAGGTTGACCGCAAAACGATTTTTGTCAACCAGCCTCTGCGTTATCATGGTGTAACTTTATACCAGACAGATTGGGGCATTTCTGCGCTTCGTGTCCAATTCAATAACAGCCCAATTTTCCAAATACCAATGGTGCAGCTTCCCACTAAAAATCAAGGACGTATCTGGGGAACTTGGATTCCTACTAAACCAGATATGAGTGAGGGTGTCTCCGTACTGACAAGAGACTTGCAGGGAATGGTGTTAATTTATGATTCTACTGGGAAGTTGATTGATACCGTTCGCGCTGGAATGTCTGCTCAAATTAATGGTGTTGCACTGAAAATTGTTGATGTTATTGGCAGCACTGGCTTACAAATCAAAGCTGATCCGGGAATACCAATGGTTTACACCGGATTTGCCTTGCTCATGTTAGGTGTGGTTATGAGTTACTTCTCTCACTCACAAATTTGGGCATTACAAAAAGATGGTCGCTTATATGTGGGTGGCAAAACCAATCGTGCTCAAGTCGCCTTTGAACAGGAGGTTTTGGACATTTTTGAGCAACTGAGTCAGGAGTCAGGAGTCAGGAGTCAGGAGTCAGGAGTCATAATTCATAATTCATAATTCGTATGACCGTTTTTGAATTGGAGCGAAGCGACTTGACTGCCCATAGCTAACGAGATTTTAAGAGAGGCTGGCACTCACGTTGCATTAGAGAACGTATCAGTCAAAGCATGGCAAAAAAGATATGGTAAAGCCATCTGTGCCAAGTCCCCTGGATTTTTTCAATCAGAATTGATTCGCAAGGCTGAGAGTGCTAGTGGGTCAATTCATAAGTACTCAACCCAAAAAACCGCGTGTTCTCAAACCCATTTGGATGGAAAGCGTGTTAAGAAGTCTTTATCTGAACGGGTTCACTATGATCACACCGGAATCGTAATGCACCGGGATCTTTTTAGTGCATACCTTGGGTTGTACGTGACTCAGGATGGTTATCTGTCCGTGGAGGATGCCCGTGTTGGGTATCCGGGGTCGGAGTCGATCCTTAATGCAGCATGGATAGAGTTCAAACAACGTTCAAGTGCCTAGTCTGTGACAAAGCCGGGGTCTTCCTGACCGACCCTTAGAGTTCGTCTGCGACAAAGGCTAAAAATCGACCCAGATAAGACAGCAGGTCTAAAAGGTCAATTGAGTGGTAGTTCGCTACTGCGTTTAGCCTGAAACCCACCCCTTCTAGGGGTGGGAGTGGCTCATTAAGGGAAGGTTTACTGATTGAGATGGTTACTCGTGTAACAGGCTTATCGATTGAGGAAGTTCAACAACTTCAGCAGCAACTGAATGAGTCCTATTTTTAACTCCACAAAATTAGCCTCAAGTGTATGGCGATGGGCTATACCCCACCGGAGGCGATCGCAGCATAACAAAAACGCAATATTGGGGTGGGTATCTCTGCCCACCCTGAGTTTACAGCATCTCACGAAGAAGCGCTATGTCAAACGTGCTAAGAAGGAAAATGCGCCACTGGAACATTTTCCTTTTGCGCGAAAATATGGTGAACAAATTCCCCTTGCAAGCCATAGCTAACTAAGCCCATATACTCGTAAAACATCAGCATTGCAGTTTTAGTTGGATCTAGTTTAGGTGGGATAGGACTGGCATGGGGAATCACTTCAAACCCTAAATGGCGAAAAGTTAGTAGCGATCGCAACATGTGAGGAGGATCTGTTACTAAGATAATTTGCTTCACTCCTCGTGGTTGTAATACGGATGCGGTGAACAGTGCGTTCTCTTTGGTTGTTTGAGAACAGTGTTCTTCGTCTAATGCTTGATTAGGAATACCTTCGGCTTTGAGTTGCTCAACAATTTCTGATCCATCTTCTGCACCACTGGCAAAAATCAGAGGTGCACGATGAGATTGCCACAGTTCAGCCGCAACTTTAACCCGCGATAGTCTAAATTCTGGTCCGCGACCCAACACAACTATTGCATCTGTCGTTGTACCAGGATCGGGGGGAAGAAATGCAATTAATCCTTTTTTTGCAACAGCAATGGTTAACGGAAAAGTGGCACTCCAGTAAATCACTAATAACACGGTTCCAAAACCACTCCAAAATCGCCGCCATCGTAGTCTTGGTATTAACCATGGTATGAATACCAAAACTAAGAGTGGCAATACGACTAACGTCGGTGTCATCAGCCAGTTAGAAAGCACAGACTTTAGGACAAGCCACTGACTAACAGGACGCTCGCACAAAGCTGGATCAAGCATCGAAGTCCTCTCTTGTTGACTGTAACGGCTCTCTCTGAGATCATAGACCAAAGCTTTCTTGAACTTTGTTATCTTGATTAATATTTGGTCAGATAATTTAAAAAATAAGTTCTGTTGGCGTTCAACCTAAAGCTTCGCTTAACACATCGCGATGCATCAATGCTCGATCAACTAAAGACTGGGTTGTTTCGGGTGACAGTGGATTGCCATTAGCATAATGCTCGATCCAAGTCTTACCGATCAGATTTGGATCATCAGGCAATGTTGCTAAATTCCATCCTGGCATATCCAAATCTTCCATCAACCGATTGATCTTGGGGTCATAACTCAGAGCAAAACAGCGACAGCCCTCAGAGGCTGCCATAATTAAGCTGTGCAGACGCATACCGATCGCCATTTCGACACCGCGAAACACTCCTTTTAAAAGTTGTGGTTCTTCCAGACACATGATCTGGCTGACATCTTTGAGTTGCGGTTGAATCAGTTGGGCTATGTGCAAATCTTGGCGTTGCTGAAATGGCAAAAGTAGTATAAAAGTTTGTGTGGCTTGTTGAAAATCAACCAATGCACGAGTTAGGTTGGCAAGACGTGTTTGAGTTAACTGGGGATGGGAGCGTAATGTCACTGCGACTCTGGGAGCAGGTAAATCCCAAAGTCCCGGTACTGAACTCCCCTCCAATGCCCAAACTGGATCAGGAGCAAGAATACAAGGAATTTGCCAATCGGCAAGCATTGCAGCAGAAGTGTGATCGCGAACGCTCACTTTAGTACAATTGCCAAAGGTTTGTCGTGCCAACCACCGAGTTACAGGACGTTTCAGTGGTCCTATTCCCTGCGCCCAAGCAATAGTCTTCAACCCAATTTTTTGGGCTAATGCCATCATCCCCCCATAATAAAATGGGCTAACAGCACTTGTAGCGTCTTGAATTAAACTACCACCTCCCCAGATTAAAGCATCGCAGGAGCGTAAAGCTTGCATGACTGGTAAGACTGCCATCCGATCATACACTTCCACACCATAGCGATCGCGAGTCTGCTCTGGATCACCAGAGAGAACCACAGGCGTGACATGAGGTGGTAGCATTTGTAAGAGTGTTGCCAACAAAGCCTCATCCCCGCCATTTCCTTTACCGTAGTAACCAGATAATAAAGCCCGCATTGGTTTTATTTTGGATTTTGGATTTTGGATTGACTATTATGCATGCCCTTTCGATTCCTACCTGGATTATTCATGTCTCTAGCGTTATTGAGTGGATTGTTGCTATTTGGTTAATCTGGAATTATGGCGAAGTTACTAATAACCGCGCTTGGTGGGGATTATCTCTCGCCATGTTACCAGCTTTAGTCAGTGCTATGTGTGCCTGTACTTGGCACTATTTTGATAATGCAGAATCTCTAGAATGGTTGGTAACGCTGCAAGCCGCCATGACCTTAGCAGGTAATTTCACCTTGTGGATAGCAGCCGTATGGATCTGGCGTTCCACCAAATCGCAAAAGACATTAAAATCATGATTTCTCAAGCAACTCTGTTTGCCCTTTCCCTGTTTCCCTACTTAGGTTTCTTGTGGTTTATCAGCCGTAGCACACAAATGCCTCGCTTGGCGCTGTATGGATTTTACTGTACTTTAGTCTTTGTTGCCGCCACCATCCCGGCTGGGATTTATGCCCAAGTACATTATGGTGAGTCTCTGGCAAATGTTGATTGGCTGCATGGGAGTGCAGAAACTTTTTTGACGCTTTCTAATATCTTGGTTGTGCTGGGTTTTCGACAAGCTGTCATTCAGAGGAAGGCAAACGCCCTGAGTCCAGCAGATCAAGATGTGTCCAGTCAAAAATGAATCTAACGATCAGCCCAATTGAGGACGATAGGTGAGGCGCGATCAAAAATCATCAACGAGAGGAACAGGTAAATGGACGTCATTCCAGCAATTGATTTACTAGAAGGTCGCTGTGTGCGACTTTACCAGGGAGATTATTCACTGTCGCAAGTTTTTAACGACAACCCGGTAGAGGTTGCTCAAGATTGGGTTGGACAGGGAGCAACTAGACTACATGTCGTCGATTTGGATGGGGCGAAAACAGGTCAATTAGTTAACCAAGCAGCGATCAAGGCGATCGCCCAAGCAGTACCAGTACCAATTCAGGTCGGTGGAGGGTTGCGTACACAGTCTAGTGTGCAACAAATACTCAATTTAGGCGTACAGAGAGTGATTCTAGGAACTATTGCTGTAGAACAACCAGAACTAGTACAACAACTCTGCCAAGAATTTCCAGAGCAGATTATAATTGGCATTGATGCCCGTAACGGATTGGTGGCGACTCATGGCTGGCTAGAAACCTCGCAAGTTTTGGCAACACAACTCGCTGTACAAATGCAGGAATTGGGAGCAGCCGCAATTATTTATACCGATATTCATCGTGACGGTACTCTTTCTGGCCCGAATTTAGAGGCTTTACGTTCTCTCGCTGAGACAGTTTCTATCCCTGTTATTGCCTCTGGTGGTGTGAGTTCAATTATAGACCTATTGAGTCTCTTGACATTAGAATCACAAGGTGTCAGTGGTGTGATTGTGGGTCGTGCGCTGTATACTGGCGATATTTCTCTGAGGGAAGCTTTGCGGGCGATCGGTCCTGGGCGGATTCAGGATATTCCACCCGATTTAGACTTTTCTAAATTTGCTTGATAACACCCTTGTTGTAGGGTGGGGAGACCCCGCCCCTACAAACTCCCCACTCAAGAGTGTTTCTTAAAAGCGCCCCACAGGCGGCGCACCACCCGTTATCAATAAAAGAAACTGCTCCTATTCCCTGCTCCCGGCTCCCTGCTCCCGGCTCCCTATTCCCTATTCCCTGCTCCCTGCTCCCTGCTCCCTCTTATTTCATAATTTTTTGTGATTTTCCGAATTGGCAATTTCCGGTTGTGTATCTCTAGTTGTAGACAGCAGCCGAAACCAGATGGAACGGCAAAAAATACTGAGTCTTTAGGTTGATAATTTTTTACGAGTTTCAGCTTTAAAGTCTAAAGTTTTAATTTTTATCTTTGGGTTTCCTTCTTATAGAGATGCAATCATCACAGCATCTCTATTTTCTTATAGGCACATGAGTACAACAAATTTTTTATGTAAGAATCCAAAATCCAGAATTCATCTCTTCTTGGATATTCCAGCTTCATAATTTGAATAAAATCTAGCAGCCATACTACCCTTGATTTTCCACGCATTCTGACTCCTGACTGCTGACTTCTGAATTCTTAGCGAATTTTTTATTACAGTTTGATTAGCGCGTTTTGAACTATTTTGATTCTGCTTACTAGACAATCCCACTCAAAAGACCATATTTCATCATTGTCTGAAACTTTTAAATTTTTGTATGGGGAGAAGGCAGTTAGATGGGCTTTATTATTCCCTTTTACTACCATAACAGCAAACCAATTTCTTGTACCAACAGGGTAGATACAGGCATCTGGCTCAGAAAAATCAATAACTTTTTGATCGTCTTTTATCTCGACAAGTCCATCAAAGATAATTTGCATTGTAAGATCAGATGTAATTAAAAAAGGTGTTTGAGTCAGTCGCTCAGTACCTCCTATAAGCCACTTAAATCCCTCATGAGAAAAATGAATATTTGATATTGATAAAGGTTGAATTATTTTGTTTTCTGAGGATAATAATATAGCTTCTCCATCAAAGAATCGAGTTTCATTGTCTCCAAAACCATGATAAGCATCAATGGCAATACCATCAGCTTTCCAAATAGGAGGCGATAGCTTATACTGATTATAATCTGTAATCCAAATGGCTAACCCTAGATTAATAACCTCTTGCTGTTCCATATTGTTTTAATTGATTAATTTGATTTTGAAGTAAGGTTTTCTCTGCTTCTCCTACTCCTACTAAACTAGCATGTCGCAGTAGCCATTGTTTTACAATTATCTCCTCTGCTGCGATCGCAGGTGTTTTAACACTTTTATAACCTTTATAATCTTTAACTTTTCTTAACTGTTGAGTCAACCTACCAATATCATCTGTTTTCCATCCTTGAGCTACTTTTTTATGTAGAAACTCTTCAAAAAACTCCCATATTTTAGAATTTGAAGCGAATTCTATATTTCCTGTCATTGGATCGAAGGCAGCTTGAAAACCACAAACAATATTGATACCTTTGTCTGTAGCACTACTTAGAAGGGAGTCTAAATTATCTCCTTGTATCCCAACACTTTTACAGTATTCATCCCAGTAGTCTTGAACGTTTGATGATAATCCTTTTTTATTTGAGCCAGCCAATCGAGTGCTAACGCTTATTTGAGCCGAATTACGCAGATACCCATTAACGTGTATCGCACCAAAAAAAGTTGAGTTACTTTTCATTTTAGCCCGTAAGTTGGGTTGGGCGTCTAGTACTCTTCTGTTCCAGAATCGCGAACCAACCTGCGGTAAAGTAGCAACCTCAACCAACTGCATAAGGGGTAAATTGGCGTTTAAAAGAGGAATGAAAACCCAGAACTATATCCGAAGTTGGTACACCCATTTCAACTAGCCTTTGTGCAATAGAGTCCTCAGTCCCGTTATATTGAATCCAAATTTTACCATCTTGAATATCAAAAAATTATTTATTTTTTACCTGACTTTTAGCCTGTTCTAATGCTATCTCTTTAATTGCCTGGTATGAATTCACATTTGCAGTTCCTTCAATAGCTTTAATTGCCAAATCCTGAACTTGTTTGAGAGCAGATTCAAGTTGTTTGGATAGGTTTTGAAGTCGTACCTCTTGATTAGTTATCGTCTGTTCTAGAGATTGAAGTCTCTGTTCATAGAAACGCTTTTGCCCTTCTACTTCTTTAGCCAATAAATCTGATTTTACCTTGGCTTGATAATAAGCAATGCCTTTGCCTTCTTCTGTAGCTTTTTTGATAGCTGCTTCTTTCTCTTTAGGAAATGCCTCTACCTTAGCTTTATATTCTTCAAATTGTTTTTCTTGCTCAGAAATAACTTTCTCACGTTCAGCCCACTGTTTTTCTATTTCTTGTCGGAATTCTTCTAGTTGTGCGTACAGTGCTTTTTGTTGTTGTTCGTACTCATCTGTCTCAAGATTACGCCGGAGTTCTAAATCATATTTATAGCTTGCTATATCCCGTTGTCGAGTTTTATTGAGGTTTTCGTTTCTTTCTTTGATCGTTCTTTTATGTTCTTCTTCTTCTTTTTCCCAAGCATTTCTTTGCTCTTGATTTTCTTGAAATAAGGTTTCGTGACGCTGTTTAAACTCTTCCTGGTAAGCCTTAAAATTATCTTCATAGGCTTTGAGTAGAGTATCCAGCGTGCCTTCTGATATTTCTAAATTATGCAATTGTTTTAGTTGCTGAATTTCATTCTCTACAGATTGCCTGATTTCTGCTAGCTCAGACGCTTTTGTGCTTAGTTGTTCCGACAACTCACTAGCAGCACTACCAAAACCTAACTGAATTTTCTCTAAATCTGCTATCGCAGAATTCATCTTTTGCTGAACAGTTGAAGGCTGATTCATAGCTATTTCTTTTTCAATCTTTGGCTTATCTTTAGTTTCAGAAATATTTTCTTTTCGTAGTTGATCAAGTTGTGAGTTTAGCGCTAATTTTTCCCTCGCCAATTCTTCATAAGCTTCGATAATTTGAGCTTTCGTATTTTTCTCATTAAGTTTTTTAACTACCATAACAAACCTCCTATGATTTATAGTTTGAAAAAGAATCTTAATCAGGATTAGCGGGATTTTAGAATTAACAGGATGAGTGTTCTGGTTTTTCTTCGATTCTTCAAATCCTGTTAATCTTGATGTTGATTGCTCCTAACTCCTGACTCCTAACTCCTGACTCCTGACTCCTAACCCCTACCCAAATTAATCATATTGGTTGTCACTGCCAAACTTTCTTCAAACAGTGCTTCCCGACCCCAGCGTTGCACCTGCTGGCTGAGCAAAACTTCTGCTTTTTGCTCAGAAAGAGAAGTTACCTGTCGAAACACACCACTGGATTGAGCCCCACCGTGTGTCTCCATCCGCATACAACCACCAGTTTCAGAGCAGATTAACGTACCACAATTTGCCTGGGGATTGGTAGAGTTCAAACGTAGAGCAATCAAGTCGCCAGGAACTTCACCCACATCAGCAACTGGAACCCCTGCTAACTCGGCTTCTATTTGCCGTTGGTCTTGTGCAACAAAGTGAATTCGCGTGATGTCGTAATCTCCGCTTTCTTTTTGATAGGAAACTGGCTGCCAATTTAACCGATTTGCTAACCAACTTACAAACAGCAAAGCTTGTACAGGGTTGCCTTTTTCGTAATCAATGTTTACTCTGTCTACTTCTACTAGAGCAGCACGACGTTGGGGTGCGTCGTAAGCTTCAGCTGTCAACTCTTGCCATCCAGAGAGACGTCGCCAGTTCAGATCAGCCAATGGGACACCGATTTTTACCAACTCTTGCAAGCTGAGCAAATCCGTTTCCGGTGTGTTAAAGTTACAAGAGTCAACAACCACATTGTTGCATACCGCTGCCAGTCGCTTGAATAGCGCATTGCTAGGGTCTGGTGTTGCTTTCCACCACAGAAACTTAGGCAAACCACCAATTAATAATGCTGGAATCATCCCACCAATTCGTTCTAAGGCAGCAGCTGTTCCAGTCAGAGTAATATATTCGCAGCAGACGAGGGTACTTGACGATTGCTTTTGGATCGGGCAATAGGCAGAGACTTGAGCCCTGACACCTTCGTCTTCTCCAGCTATTGGAGAGAGAGTAATAATGCGACAAGGGTTGCGAAGGGCAATTTCATCGGCAATATTGGGGCTGGTCGCATTTGGGTAGGGTATACTACCAGAACCATTGTCTGCGCTTGCCTCACTACCGTAACGTTTAGCCAGTTCTTCCCGCAATACAGTAAGAGTTTCAGGTGACGCTTTTCCTGTATCTGCCAGTTTATGTTTCCTTTGCGCTTCTCGCAGTGCCACTTGGGTTTGTGGTCCGAGAATCCCATCAATCGGACCTTGATAATATCCCAAAGCCGCCAACAATCGTTGGGTTTCTTCTGGTTCGTAAACTACCAAAGTGAATGTTGTTGCTCGGGTAGCCGCAGGAAGAGCACCATCCTCACCGGCAATACCGTAACTTTGCCAAATTTGACCAAGTTCCGCTTCAATTTCTGTCAGCGAAATATCCTTCGGAGCTTGAAGTGAAAAAATAGTAGGAGCTTGGGGAGTCATAGTATTGTACTGTTAAGTTTGGAGTTTTGAGTTTTAAATTCAGTTAGGAGTTGGGAGTGAGGAGTGAGGAGTTTTTATTCCTAACTCCTAACTTCTAACTCCTCACTCTTTACTCTTTACAGTCTGCGCCATCGGCGACCATCTTGGTTAATCAATAATTCTGCTTCGGCTGGTTCCCAGGTGCCGGCTTCATATCGGGGAACTGACGACGGATCGGCAGGCAGATCCCAAACGGAAAGGGCTGGTGTCACGACTTGCCAAGCAGCTTCCACTTCGTCCGCTCGTGTGAACAATGTTTGATCACCCATCATACAATCTAGCAGGAGGCGATCATAAGCATCGGAAGTTGCTTCAATGCCAAAGGAACCATAACTAAAGTCCATGTCAACGGAACGGGTGCGGAATGCTGCTCCTGGCATTTTGACGTCAAAACGTAGGGAAATTCCTTCATTCGGTTGAATCCGCATGGCTAAAATGTTCCCACTCGTCTGTTGCGCAACGGATTGAAACATCCGAGAAGGGACTTCGCGGAAGTGGATCGAAATCTCACTGACTTTTTTCGGCATGCGTTTCCCAGTGCGTAAGTAGAAGGGAACACCATGCCAGCGCCAATTGTCCACGAGGAACTTCATTGCAACATAAGTGGGTGTTGTTGAGTTGGGATTAACTCCAGGCTCTTCATGATATCCTGCTACAGGTTTCCCCTTCATCCACCCAGCACTATATTGACCCCGAATTGCGGAACGCTGTAAATTATTGATATCAGCTAATCGAGTCGCTTGGAGTGCCTTGACCTTTTCTGTACGTATACTGTTGGCATCTAGGGCGTTGGGTGCCTCGATCGCCGTTAAGCAAAACAGTTGCATGAGATGGTTTTGCAACATGTCCCGCAGTGCGCCTGAGCTTTCATAGTACCCAGCCCGATCTTCTACTCCCACAGTTTCCGCCACAGTAATTTGAACGTGGTCAACAAACTGACGATTCCACAATGGTTCAAAGATCGCATTGGCAAAGCGAAACACTAGGAGATTCTGAACTGTCTCTTTACCTAGGTAGTGGTCAATGCGGTAAACTTGCTGTTCTTGGCAATACTTTTGTACCACTCGGTTCAGGCTTTGTGCAGAAGCCAAATCCCGACCAAAAGGTTTTTCAATGACTAGACGATCCTTCTCTAGATCGTCCAACATCCCTGCTGTCCCCAGTTGCTTGATTCCCTCTGCAAAGAATTTTGGAGCAACAGAAAGGTAGAATATTTTGTTTCCCCTTGTTCCTCTTTTTTCGTCTAATTCGGTCAACAAGTTTTTCAGTTTCTGGTAGCTCTCTGGATTGTCCATATCTCCAGAGCAATAGAACAGACCTTGAGAAAAATCTTGCCAGAGTTCCTCAGGTCCGATCCCATCATGAAACTCCTCCATCCCTTGCCGCATTTGTTCGCGGAAGTAATCATGGGTCCAGTCTCGACGAGCCACACCAACAACGGTGGTTTCTGGTGGAATACGCCTTTCTCGGCGCAATTTGTAGAGTGCTGGGACCAGTTTGCGCTGAGTAAGATCTCCAGACGCGCCAAAGATAACTATGATCTGGGGATCAGGCATCCGTTGCTGTTGCAGACCAACGCGCAAAGGATTTTCAAGTAGGCTGACCATAACGATTTTTGCTAGTTGTTGCTAGTTGGTTGTAAGTTGTTGGTCGTTGTTTGTTAGTGGTTAGTCGTTGTAGTACTAACCACTAACCAGTAACTACACTGGTGACAAATGCTTCACCTTATTTTCTAAGGAGGTCATCAGTGATTGGAAGGGTTTGACAAATTTGTCAATACCTTCAACTAGCAGTTCTGTCATGACTTGGTTGATGTCGATGTTGATGTCTGGGTCTTTGAGGCTGTCGATCACTTTGTGAGCCTCGTCTATGTGTGTTTCCAGGCGACTAGCTACATCGCAATGATCGGCACAAGCCTCTATCGTTGCAGGTGGCAAAGTGTTGACGGTTTCAGGTCCCACTAATTCATCGACATACATCACGTCGCTGTAGCTGGGGTCTTTGGTGCTAGTGCTTGCCCAAAGTAACCGCTGTACATTTGCACCTTTTGCTACCAAGGCTTGCCAGCGATCGCCGTGGATAATCTTTTTGTATTCTTCATAGGCAATCTTCGCATTGGCGATCGCGATTTTCCCTTTGACAGTTCTCAGCTTTGCTTCTACGGTTATGTCATCAACGCCTTTTGCCAACTTGGCGTCAATTTTGCCGTCAATATTGCTATCAATTCGGCTCAGGAAGAAGCTAGCTACAGAGGCAATTTTGCTGATGTCCTTACCTTCTGCTGCCCGTTTTTCTAGACCACCGATGTATGCCCAAGCTGTGCTGATGTAACTTTCTACAGAGAACAGCAGCGTCACGTTAACGTTGATCCCATCAGCTATGACCTGCTCAACGGCGGGCAACCCAGAATCTGTGCCAGGAATTTTGATCATGACATTTTCCCGACCAATTTCTTGGTAATAGCGGCGAGCTTCAGCGATCGTTGCTTCAGTATCATGAGCAATTGTGGGTGGTACTTCTATGCTCACATAACCATCCAACCCATTAGAAGCTTCATAAACTGGGTACAAAATGTCACAAGCGTTGCGAATATCTGTGAAAACCAGAGATTCATAGATTTTGTCTATTGATAATCCTGCACGAATTCCAGTTTCAATATCCGCATCATAAATCGCATTGCCTGCGATCGCCTTTTCAAAGATAGCTGGGTTCGAGGTAATCCCAGAGATTCCTTTGTTTTCAACCAGATCTTTCAGTTCACCTGACTGAATAATATCACGGCTCAAATTATCCATCCAGATACTTTGACCGTATTTTTTAATTTCTAACAGTTGATTAGTTGCCATGGCTGTTTTTGTTTGACTCCTACTTTAGTTGTTAACTGTTAGTTGTTAATTGTTAGTTCTTCCCCTAACTCCTAACTCCTAACTCCTAACTAGTTTCCTAGTGACCATTTTGAATGAAAGACTCCACCTTGGCTACATCCTTTGGGCTACCTATAATTAGAGGTACGCGCTGATGTAGTTGTTTTGGCACCACGTCCAAAATATCCATATGTCCTGTCGTGGCGCGACCACCTGCTTGCTCAATGACAAAAGCTAAGGGAGCAGATTCATAAAGTAAGCGCAATTTGCCTTCTGGTTTCGGAAGTGTGCCTGGGTAAAGAAATACACCGCCTTGAACCAAAATCCTATGAATATCACTCACCATTGCCCCACTATAACGAGCGGTATAGCCTTCTGTTCGATGGACATAGCGGATGTATTCCCGAATCGATTCATCCCACTGCCAAAAGTTCCCCTCGTTGACGCTGTACACTGAGCCGTGGTTAGGAATCCGAATATTTTCTTCCGTGAGGATAAATTCCCCCAAGCTAGGATCGAGGGTAAATGAATGAACGCCCTTTCCTATAGTATAGACCAGCATTGTGCTGGGGCCATACAGTATGTATCCAGCCGCTATCTGTTGGCGTCCAGCAGAGAGGAGATCAGCCGCCTCACCAGTGAGATCGGCTCCTTCTTGTTGACGAATCGAGAAGATAGAACCCAGACTGAGATTGGTATCGGTGTTGGAGGAGCCATCTATCGGGTCATACAGCAGAGTATAGCGACCAATAGGGCAGTTTTCAGGAATGTAGTAGGGTTCGTCCATTTCCTCGGAAGCTAGGCGACAGACTAAGCCGCTTTGCTCGAAAACAGAGATAAACACATCATTCGCGTAGACATCCATCTTTTGGACAGATTCTCCCTGCACGTTGACATCCCCAGTAAAGCCGAGAACTCCTTCCATTAAGCCAGCACGGCTGAGGCGACGAGCAATCAGTTTGCCAGCAAGGGCAATACGATTCATCAGCGCACTCAGATCTTGTGCTTGGGGCGAAAAACTCTGAAGTTGCTGTAGAACGTGACGGGATAATGTTGTACAATCACGATTTAAGCTCTTATCTGTAGCGTTGTTGTTAAGCAACTCTAAAGATTCCGGCGCTTGAGCCATTTTTTTTAATCCTCCCTAGAGATTTGGATGTTACTTTGATTCATCCCGTGGTTGCTGCTTCTATCTTAGAAAGGTAAGTTGACAACGCAAATGTGATTTTAGATAAACTAAAGAAATCAATCCCTAGTTGGTCTGCCCTAGTGCGATCATCGTTCCCAGATGCTATATTAGGGTAAGTTCACTCGGTATGACAGGCAATTTAAATACAATATTAGCCCAACAGCCATTTAGCATGGTAAAAACCGACAAGCTGTAGTTTTCTTTTGTACCACAACCTGTCGGATTAGTTTGTATTGAATTCCTCATTATTCCTAGTATGTTTCCGCAGATCCATACTTTGCGTAACTGGAAGCAACTTGCTAGTCCTGAGAAACACGAGAATTAGGAATCAAGAGGAGTTTCTTCGATTTGTAGTGGATGGTGCGCCGCCAAGGGGGTGCGCTTAGGACTCTCTTCTATTCCAACTACTTCGGCGTTCCTCCTCTCGCGGTTTTGCTTTATTGACTCTGAGTTGACGACCCATCCATTCAGCACCATCCAATTCTGTGATAGCTGCGTCTTCTTGGGCATCTTCGATCATATCAACAAAAGCAAAGCCGCGTAGCCGACCAGTTTCCCGGTCAGTAGGTAAAACAACTCTTTTGACCTCACCGTACTCTGCAAAGACTGATTTTAAGTCTTCTTCAGTAGCCCGGTAGGAGAGATTTCCAACGTAAATAGTCATGTGGATCACGCAAGTTGCATATCTTAGCGATTAGGCTAGTGAGTAAA
Organism: uncultured cyanobacterium; assembly: GCA_903903925.1. Lineage (GTDB taxonomy): Bacteria > Cyanobacteriota > Cyanobacteriia > Cyanobacteriales > Nostocaceae > Stigonema. The sequence goes on along the minus strand of CAIVAU010000262.1, from coordinate 10,380 downwards.
AACGAACCGCGTCTTTAGTCGCTGTTCAGGTAGGTTCTAGGGTCGCGATAAGAACTTTAACACTTACCGCAAACGTAGTAAACAAGGCACGAGAGGCGGGTTAGCTAGGGCTTTTTGGTTTAGAGCCTAAACTCCTCGCCGTCAATACCACAACGTGCCCACCCTGGGTGCTGACATAAGCAGGTTCATCAACCAGCAATATCGCATAGTTTACTACTTCACCAGTGGTCAGGCTGAATTTAGCACACGCTCACATAATAACTGATTGCGGCGTTTTTCAAAGTATTTCATTTTACATTACTCCCCTACTCCCCTGCCCCCCCTACCCATTCCTATTCAATCAATTTCAATTGATTGAGGACCACCAGCTTTGCCATTATGTGCATCAGTAGCAAAAGTAGTTTGGCTATTAGAGTTCAAGTGTTGGGCTATCCAGCTTTTAACAGGTTCGTCAGCCAGGTGGAGTCGTAGCAACCCAGAGAAGAACCCCCCCGTAAATGAACCTGGATGCTGGATGAATTGTTTAAATATTGGTGTCAGTTCATCAATAAACATAAAGTATTTCCTCAAACTGCTGTAGCAGGTCTATTTCATTCTACATCGGCGTATTGAACTCGCATTCCTGGCCGAGATCTCCAGTTTGCCGAAATCATGATTTACTGGAATAGAGTATAGAACAAGACTCCGATGACTGGGGCTGGATCTGGGGTAAACTCTGTCGTCCTGTGGAGTGAGATGTCCTTGTGCATAACGTACAATTATGAGAGAATGATTAGTTACAACATCGCCGCAAACTTTGACTTGTTTCATTCGTTGTCAAGTCACTACCTGTACATTTTTGCTACCAATCCACATTGTTAGATTGGATGAACGAGATGGGACGATTTACATCTTGGCTGGAGATAATTTAGGAATAATAGTTTTTCGTAATGGTGAATGGGAATTCGAGGAATGACTAACTCTAACTTTGAACAAATGTCTAAATCGGAATTGAAAGCTTATTTAAAAGCACATCCAGATGACCAAACTGCTTTTTACATTTTAATGGATAAAATCAAAGCTGAACCAAACCGTATTCGCTACACATTTGATGACCCCGCTGGTGACGAAGAGTTTAGAAAAGCAGTTGAACGAAAACGCTCGTTAGACCAGTAATGCTGTCTAATTGACATAGCGACCAAAATCTAAAGCAATTTTTCCACAAAAATTCTCATTTTTGACTGCTCACCGCCTAATCGTCTATAATCTTGCTCGCTCGCGTCGTGAGCGAGACGCTCACACTACCAAAATTCGTTTGAGATTTAAATTTTTAATCCGAGTATATATGTTCTTACAGATACCCATCATAAAAAATATGATACCCCAGGAGCATGAATCTGTCAACAGTATTCCTGCGCCTAATCAGATCGCTTCATAATGGACTATTGACCATTGACAAATGACGAAAAAGAAACTTTGAAAATATCTGTTCTGGCTTGGTCCGTTCCAAATTGCTGCGGGCTTAACGACTGGGTTTGTGTCAAAAAATTGGGGTTACATCCCGTTATATTACAGCAATTTGAGATCAAACCCGCCACAAGGATGATAAACTTAAAAGATGTAAAAAAGGAAGATTATTAAAAAATGGCAGCATATTCAATCGACTTACGAAAGAAGATATTGAGCGCGTGGGAAAACAAAGAAGGCTCGCAGAGAGAATTAGCAAAACGATTTAAAGTAAGTTTATCATTTATCCGTGACTTCTTGCGTCGGTATCGAGCGACAGGGGAGATAGCTGCTAGACCCCAAGGAGGGGATCGACGCTCGAAGCTTAAAGGTCAAAAGTCAGAATTATTAAAGATAATGGTGACGGAGCAAAGTGATATATATTTACGAGAAATTCAAGCAACAATAAAAGAAAACGAAGGAATAGAGGTAAGTATATCAAGTTTGTCGCGCACTCTCAACCGCTTAAATTTAAAGCGTAAAAAAAACCTTAGTATCAACGGAGCAAACTACAGAACGGGTACAAGAATTGCGCCATGAATTTCGGCGCTGGCTAGATACTGTAGATATCAGAAACCTGATATTCATCGATGAAACAGGCGTAAATCTGGCGATGACAAGATACTATGGCAGAGGCATTGATGGCAAAAGAGTCTATGATGAGCGACCGGGTAGTAAAGGCAAAAACATGACAGTAATTGGAGCGATGAGCGATGAGGGATTAATTGCCACTATGACGTTTCCCGGTAGTTTGAATACGGCTAGTTTTTTAGTTTTTCTCGAACAAATATTACTACCTCAATTGTGGATGGGAGCAATTGTAGTTATGGATAATCTACCTGTACATTATGCCAGTCCGGCAAAGATAATGATAGAGTCTGTTGGAGCTAAAATTAAGTTTTTGCCGCCATATTCGCCTGATTTATCTCCTATCGAGTTATGCTGGTCAAAACTAAAAGAAATTCTTCGTTCTGCCAAAGCTCGCACCTTCGATGCTCTAAATGAAGCAATCACTATCGCTGTTAATACTATTACTAATAAAAATGCTCTCAATTGGTTTGAGCATTGTGGTCTGTTTTTCGAGTCTATTAGATAGCTTTTTTGTGGCGGGTTTGATCGCAAGCTGCTGTAATAGTTGTGGGAGTTGCGATCGCTCTTGTTGTGGGTCGTTTGCGAAAGCCAAAGGAGTCAATGGTGGGGGTGTCGTTCCACCAAAGGCGATCGCACTTGACAATCAAGACAGTCGTTACAAGAGTGGCGATCCCACTGCTAAAATAGAAGCACGTTAATCTGAAGATGATTGTTAAGATGCCAATTACATTGCCACCAGAACTGGAGCAGTTTATTGAAAGTCAGATTGCTCAAGGCAAGTATACCTCTGTTGACGAGGTATTCTTGGCGGGTATTAAGCTATTAGAGGAACGAGAACGCCTTTATCAAGGACGATTTGAAGAATTACGCCATGAAGTTATGGTTGGGATCTGTGAAGCTGAACAAGGCGAATTATTAGACGCGGAAGTGGTAATAACTGGGCTACAAGAGAAATTACGACAGCGCCGTGTTCAGAGCGATCAATGAGCAATTTTCTTAGAATTACACCAACAGCAAGCCGAGACATCGAGAGTCTTATAAACTATCTTGCTGAGAAGGTAAGCGTTGAGACGGCAGAGCTTTTTCTATTGAAAATTAACTCGAAATTCCAACTGCTGGTTAAGTTCCCTCAAATAGGACGTAGGCGAGATGAATTGTATCCCGGTTTGCGCAGTGTAACGTTAGAGGATTACCTGATCTTTTATCGTTTAGTTCTGGGGGCAATCGAGGTGATGCGGGTGGTGGGTGGATATCGAGATCTGGAGGCGCTATTTACAGAAAATGATGAAAATTGAGCGCTCTCAATTGAAAATGTTGCAAAACCTTTAATCGGCTTTTCAGTATCCGGAGTTTTAGAAGTTGTAGATGATTTTGACGGTGACACGTACCGAGAAATTTACACTGTAAAATTTGCAGGTTTTGTCTATCTTTTACATGCATTTCAAAAAAAATCTAAACATGGTATAGCCACTTCACAACAAGATATTAAATTGATTCAACAGAGGTTAAAAAGCGCACATAAAGACTATTTAGAGCAAACTGCTAAGCAGAAGGAGCAACAAAATGACTCAAAAAAATGATGTTCATGTTAGCAGTGGAAATATTTTCGCTGACTTAGGTTTGCCTAATCCAGAAGAAAGATTGGTGAAAGCTGAACTAGCACGCAAAATCAGTGTAACTATTGATTGCCTCAAATTAACACAAGCTCAAGCTGCTGAAATCTTAGGCATTGATCAACCAAAAGTTTCAGCATTAATTCGAGGCAGACTAGCAGGTTTTTCAACTTATAGATTACTAGGTTTTCTGAAAGCGCTTGGTAACGATGTAGAAATCATAGTAAAGCCTAAACCTGAACATCGCCAAAATGGTCAAATAAGCGTTGTTTGCTAGCTAATACTTGCGAGAAAGTTTTTGATAATCTGTATCCTCAAGGAAAACCGACCAAAAGATGGCTACAAGATTTAGTAGTTATCCCTAGCAATCGGCTTAAAATTATAATCAAAGAGCAGTTATAGTAAACCCGAAATTCACTAAGGACATATGCTATGGATAGTTTTTGTGACCTCTTGACGGAAATAAAAAAAAAGACCGACGCTCTATTTGAGTCGTTATTCAATCTTTGATTTTCAGTCGTTTTATTACGGATACGATTTAGCCAGAAATCAATTTGCTTTACCTAAAAGCGAACAAGACACAGAATTTGAAAAGTTTTTGGATTGGGTACGGACAAGATATAATATCCAAACGTCTCAATCGTGGGCAAGTCTAATTCTATTTCATTCAGCAGACGAAAGAGATGCTTTGAATCGGTTATTTGAACTTTGGGAAAAATTTCAGAATCAGGAAAATAACCCATCCTTAATTAAGGATAAATCTTATTCCATTTAGAGTCTACGGCAATACTGCTCGGTTAAGAATTTTCAGTTAGGAATCTGGGTTAGGGAAAAGGCAAAAGTCAGAATGTTCAGCATAAATGTCTTTTCATACACTGAGTCTGAGTAGTTTTATAGCGTGACGTTCAAAGCGTCACATTTTTTTGTGAAGTCGAACCATTAAAATTCACCAAGGTAAATAAACTATGGTTCAAGCACTACCTAAAACCAAGCCTGTGACTTTTGAAGAGTTCATAGAGTGGAAACCAGAAGGCAACCGCTATGAACTACATCATGGGATAATTGTTAAAATGAATCAACCTGTAGGGAAACATGAAGATATAATCTGTTTTTTGAATGAGAAAATTACGGCTGAATATCTTCGCTTAAATTTACCCTACGGAATACCCAAGACTGCTTTAGTCAAACCACCCGAAAGCGAATCAGCTTACTCGCCTGATGTTTTGGTGTTAAATCGTCCAAACTTGGTCAACGAACCATTGTGGGAAAAAGAATCAACAGTGACTCAAGCTGCATCAATTTCCTTGGTAATTGAAGTTGTCAGCGCTAACTGGCGTGTTGATTATTTGACCAAAGCTGGAGACTATGAGGAAATGGGTATTCCTGAATATTGGATTGCTGATTACTTAGGCAATGGTGGTAGAAGATTTATTGGTAGTCCCAAACAACCAACTCTCTCTATTCATGAACTCATAGATGGGGAATACCAAGTTAGTCTGTTCAAGGGTAATGACTGGATAGTCTCGCCAATTTTTCCAGAATTATCTTTAACTGCTAACCAAATTTTTCAAGCAGAATGGCTTTTTTGAAATCAATTGAAGAAGAACTCAGGAGTCAGAATTCAGGACTCAGAATCAATTAGAGGGAGATTCAGAAGATAGGTAATCTTCTACCGGGAAGGGAATATATATGAAAAAAAGCAGTGGGCAAAATATAAGATTACCACACTGCTATTTATCGTGAAAACTCAGTTGTAGGAATTGCTAACTTAAAGCCATTTAACTGTTAGACATTGATTGAGGTTCAGGGAACAAACATTTATCAGAATCACAACCGGCTGGTCCTGATTCAGCTAATTCACCAGAGTCGTAGCGCATTAAAGCTACATGAAAATCATCTGTCCGACGACGTTGCAAAACATCTTGCATTAATTTGTGATACTGATCCTTACTCACGGGTTCAAATGGTAACCGTGGGAAAGATTGATGGTCATCAAACCTCGCTAAAAGTGCTGCTGAAATATAGCCTTCGTCATCTTTGATTGCTTGATAAATTCGCCTACTTAGGGGTTCAATATCTGCTTCTCGCATTTCTATTGTTGCCGAGACGTTGTGAGTCGTATAGTGTTTGAAGACCTGGTGGTAAAAGTCGAATTGGGTGCAAGCGTCAAACTTAGAAATATCAATTTCTGAAGCACCCGGTAGGTTAGCCCAAGGAACTTCTACTGGAATTTCGATCAGCCATTCACTCACTCTTGGATCGAAAGGATCGTTCAACAAATTCCCTGTTTCATCTTTATCAGATTGGGAGGGAATCACACTGTAGCCGTAGTCAATACAAGCTAAAGCCACTGGGTCATTTTTCCGGAAAGTGATCCGACGAATAAATCTTTGGGCTTTTGGAGGGTGCCATCCAGGGCTAGCACCAGTTAACAAAGATTTAGTCCCACTAGGTTGAACTGTGGTACAGCGATTTGGACGTTTGAGATTATGGCGATCGCAATACTCCCAAACAACGCCATGCACAATATTCTTCCACACACTTAGATATTCCTCCTCCCGTCGCTTAAACGCCAGTCCTTGTGCATTTGCGGGTCTTCCTTGTTCCCACCAATGCAACCAATCGACTCCAAAAGCATGGACAAAGAAATCAAATAAGCCTGTAAAAGAAACACCAACAATCGGGTCTAATTCTCGGCTGTACTGGTAACGTGGTTCAGTAAATTTGTGATGCAAAAGTGCTGCTACAGATAACGCACCGGCGGTGAAAGCCTCCTCCTGTTCTTTGTAGTTATCCGGGTCAATTTGATTCAGGTGAATTTCTGATAAATTACAGTGAAAATTTGAGCCAATAATTTCCATTTTTGTTATCCTAGAGGCTTTTTATCCTCTAGTTCTACGAGTTCCTAATTCCTCGTAGTTCCGACTATATTTTCTACTAACGATTGAAAATAGTATTAGTAGCTGGAGACTCGTGGAGTCGTTCTTAAGAACGAGGGTAAAACCCAGATTATATTCTTTTTAAACACCAAATATGGCTTAAAAAGGTTCACTCTCTAGTCTGTACGGTGTCAAAGGTGCTTTATTTCCTCTGATTACCTCGGTATTCCCGAATTTAATATCCAGGAGTCAGGAGTCAGAATACAGGAGTCAGAATTATTAAAGAGAGCGATCGCAACCTATAAACACAGATCCCAAACTCTTATAACTCCTGACTCCTGACTCCTGACTCCTGACTCCTGATTAGTAAATTTCATCACAGGGTTCACCGAATTTCTCCAGTTTTTAACGTGAGGCAAAACTATCTACCACACGGGTTTAATCCATAACGAGCCAAACGATGTTCTAGTTCACCTTCAGGCATTTGCGGATAATGCTGTTGCAACCAATCTTTGCCTTTGCCTTCTGTATAAGCTTTGAGAAAATCAACTTTTCGTTGAAAATTGCTCAATAGGTCACAATTGGCTCTAGCTAAAGCCTCCCCAGCCCATTGAATAGCTCCTTCGCCACTGTAATACTGTTTACGCACAGCATCAATACATTCTTCTAGAGTTGGTTTATGGTGAAAAACCCTACTATGATTTGCCATCCTCAGAGAATCACGTTCTGGGTCAATTCGCCAATTGCCATTTTCATCTTGTTGCCAAAGATTATCTTTAGCAGTAGATCCTAATTGATCATCAGAGTCAAACTGACGCATTCCAGCTGAGTTATGAACTAACAAGCCGTCAGCAATAAATTCATGATCGCCCTCAACTTCAATATCAAAAGTTTCAGCTTGACCTGCGGGGGCTACAAACTGAACTTCCATTGGTAACCAGTGAGGATTTACCAAACCTTCAGCTATCAGCGTGTCAAAGTTGATATCTTTAAAATGTCCTGGTTTGCCTTTTGGGTCAACCCAAATTTCACTCGCCTTGCGAAGAGTTTCAGGTTTCCATCCTGCGGCTGCTACCTCTCGGACAAATTCATAAGGTAAGCTCAAAACATTCTTTTTGCCTAACTTGAGACTAAAACCATCCCGAATAGCAAATTGGTTAATCAAAGTGACAGCGACGACTTGGGATTGCAAACCTTGAATATGAATCCCGTGACATCCTTTATAGATTGTCTTTTTGTCTTTTCGCTTCTGGGGTTTACGCTCATTCAATGTTGTCGCAATACCCAAAGAAAGCGCAAGCTTTTGAACCTCTCGTAAAAATTCTAACTTATTAGAGTTCAGTAGGACATTATGGGATGGACTCCCATCAGCATCACTCAGTCCAGCCAAAAAAGCAGCACGAAGTTCGGTTGTCCCTTTCCAAACAATCTCAGGGATAACAGAAACGGACGTAGGCTGTTTGTATTTCATAAGTTCTTCAGCCAAGTCTTGGCGGTAAACTTTGATCAACCCAAAATCTTCCTCGCTGTTGTGAGCAATAGTTGGAGTGTATCCTAGATTTCGGAGTATACGGAGGCATTTTTCACCCAGCTTGCTCTTCAGTCGAGATTTAGACAGAGTAAAGACAACTTCAGATTGTTCCGTAGACTGTCTTTCGGCATATCCGTCTCCAATATAAAAGCCCAGTAGCCAAGCATAGTCAGTGCTAGCACAATCAGCACCTTTATTTTGGGGAACACAGATGAGGCGATCGCCTTTCTGCAAAGCGCCCGCATACTTCCACATATAAGAACGAAGTCCATCATATACCGCCACGCGATGGTTAGCAGTACAGCGAATCGTGGTAGCAGGGGTGCGGATTTCTACGACATCCTGAACGCCCTGGATAAATTTATTCACCACTGGACGGTACTCACCGGATGAAGTTAAAACCAGATCCCCGACCTGAATGTTTTGAATAGGTTTGATCCCATCAATTGCTGAAACTCTTGCTCCGGATGCAATACACCTTCTGATATTACCCGCCACTATAGTGACAGCAGCTTCATCAATTAATAAACAGCATTCAACTGAATTTAATTGTCTTCCTATAGCTTTATTAAGAATGGATGCGCAACGCTCATAAAGTCCAGGTAATTTCACGGGATTTGCGACACCTCCAAAGCCCTTGAGAGATTCTCCCGCTTTCCGTACGTCACTAATATTGACGGTAACTTGAACTTCTCCTGAAAATCGTTCATCAGTTGAAAGCTCCAACAAGGTTTGGTATGATTTCACCCAACCTTGACGGCTATCTCCGACATAGATTGTAACGCATTCACCCTCTATGTTGACTTGTGTCTCTTCCCGTCGTGAGGAGCGAGGAGTACTGCCAATCTCACCCTGTAATTGTACTTTCAGGTGATTCCGTATAGGAGGTAACTGGTTGATGTATTTTGGTTCTATAACTGCTCCAGTCCCACAGCCCATCATCGCCAAATCCATCATCAACCCAAAAGCACTCCAGTCCTGTAAGTTACTAGAAGTGCAGTTATATGCCCCCGAAAAGTTTTTTTGCTTTTTTTGCCAGTCTGTACCACCAACCCATAACCAGCGTCCACTGGGTAGAGCCTTCAAGCTTCGCTGCATCCGCTCTAGGATATCAGTTTCTTGGGGAAGTAGCTTCCCAAGGTGGATTAAGGCTTGGAGAGTGCGATCGCATAAGAGATCCCACGTTTCCCGCATGAGGGTTTCTCTACTGCGGCTATAAGTCCTAAAAAACACAGGATTGGCAGCTGGGGCAGTTTCTGGAAAATTCGCACTTTGGCGCTTTCGTTCAAGCTCTCGAACCATAACTCAAGTCTTGTTATTCATTTGTGGACAGATTAAGACTATACGCTAACTAAATGTGAGGGTAAAGATTGAAAAATTATGAGATTTGCGCTAAGTCAAGTGCTATACCAATTGCCGTAAAATTGTATACTGCCACACCAGAATTTATCTACCTACTCAACGGCTAGGATGCCTACCAGCACTGGTCTTCACCATTTTAAATTCTTGATCATGACCATCACCCCTTGGCGATCGCCTCTCGCCCTTGCACTCCATAACAACCGTCACCAGCCCTACTCTCGCTACTTTCAACTAGCGACTGTCCAAGCTGATGGTCGCCCTGCTAATCGTACCGTTGTCTTTCGGGGCTTTCTTGATCATACCGACCAACTCAAAACCGTCATAGACACTCGTAGCCAGAAAACTGACCAAATACTCCATCAACCGTGGGGAGAAGTTTGCTGGTACTTCACAGAAACTCGCGAACAATTTCGCCTTGCAGGAGAACTGACTCTAATTGACGCCAATTATCCTCACCCTGAACTCCAACAAGCTCGTCAGTCCACTTGGCAAGACCTTTCAGACAATGCTCGAGTACAATTTTCTTGGCCCCATCCTGGTGAAACCAAGGCTAACTCAGAAGCTTTTTCACCGCCTCCCCCCGATCCAGCTAACCCCTTAACTAACTTTTGCTTATTGTTACTCGATCCACTGAAAGTAGATCATCTAGAATTACGAGGTGATCCCCAAAACCGCTGGTTGTATCTTCGCTCTGAGTCTCAGGTTTGGTCCACTATAGGGGTAAATCCGTGAAAGAGGGAGCAGGGAGCAGGGGAGCAGGGAGCAGGGAGCAGGGAGCAGGGAGCAGGGAGCAGGGAGCAGGGAGCAGGGAGCAGGGAGCAGGGAGCAGGGAGCAGGGAGCAGGGAGCAGGGGAGCAGGGAATAGGAGGAGTTTCTTTCATTCATAACGGGTGGTGCTCCTGACTCCTGACTCCTGACT
>CAIVAU010000261.1 GCA_903903925.1 uncultured cyanobacterium | reverse complement strand
CAGCACCATGGCTTTCAACCTCAACGGTTTCAACTTCAACCAGTCAATTATTGACTCTCAGGGTCGTGTGATTGGTACTTGGGCAGACATCCTCAACCGCGCTAACCTGGGTATGGAAGTAATGCACGAGCGCAACGCTCACAACTTCCCCTTAGACTTGGCTGCTGTTGAAGCTCCTGCAATCAACGGTTAATTATTTAGCCAAAATGAGTTCTTCTTAATATTCAGCCTGGTTGCTTTTATGCACCAGGCTTTTTGATTTGTATCCCTCACTACTTGCTCATCTTACAGAAAATGCCTCACTAAACCTACGAGTCACAGGCTCAATGATGAAAGTTAAAATCGACTTCCTACGAGTCACAATTCCACCAGATGCAGACATTCCTGGAGTAAATGGGACTTCTTGACCCCGTACCTGCATTGAGTGTTTACTCAGCTTAATTCTCGTGGGGAAAACCAAACCTAATTCCTTATCAACGACTGCATTAGGACTAACTTGCACTACCTCGCCTTCAACTGTGCCAAATTCTTGGAAAGGGAAAGTCGCCATCTTCACTTTTGCCTGCATCCCTTCATGAATAAACCCAATATCTCGGTTGAGGACTTTGACCTCAAGCTGTAGTTCCTGTCCGGCTGGCAAAATAGATAGTAACTCTTCACCTGCTTGCACTGGTCCTTTCGTTGCCTTAATTTTATATATGGTTCCTGCAACTGGAGCCTTAATGGTTTCCAACTCTTGCTGTTTTTTCGCCTGTTCCAACTGACCTGCAACGTTGGTAAATTCTTCTTTGCGCTTGTTCATCTGAGTCAAGATTTCACTTTGGCGCACTGAGGCTAAACGTTCTACCTGATCGTGAGCACCTTGATACGCTTGTTGAGCTTGGCGAATTTCTTGGACTTGACCAGCAATATCTTTTTCTAGGGATGTGACTTTGTCTTGAGCCTCTGTTATCTTATTTTGGGCGTTTATTACCTCGTCTTTTGCCTTAGTAATTTCTGTGTTCGCACGATTTAGTTTTTCTTGTGCATCTAGATAATCAAGTCGGGGAACAGCACCAGGAGTCACTAAGATGCTCAGATTTTTTGCTCTTTTTTGTGCAATTGTTAGGCTGGTTCCAATTTGAGTGCTGATTGTTTGGGCGTTGACAAAGTTTGTTTTCGCATTGGCGAGGCTGCTTTTGGCGTTGACCAAATTTTCTTGCAAGCGTGTCAGGCGTACTTTTGCCTGCTCAATGAGTGCTTGTTGACGATTTGCTTCGGCTTGGGCTGCTGCTTGACGCGCTTGGTAGTCTTGCAGACGCGAGTTTAACAGTTCATCTTGTAGTTGAGTTCCAGTCGTTTTGGTTCCTGTATGTTCCGCATCCAAACGCCGCATATCTTGTTGAATCAAATTAGCTGATTTGGCTAAGCGAGCAACATCGACTTGTTTCAAGTCTGGATCGCGTTGCACTAAAATTTGACCTTTGGCGACGCGATCGCCCTCTTTAACATTCACTGCAACAATTGTCCCACCACCCAGCGCCGTCACAGGACGCACTTGTGTGGAAGCAATTAACTCCCCTGGTGCTGTCGCCACTTCATCTACCTGAGAGAACTGCGCCCATGCGATCGCCCCCAATACCACTAGACTAATCGTCCCCGCCAAGAATCTAGTGTACAGTGGTGGCAGTTCCTGTACTGCCTTCCCCAATTCATAGGACAGTTTTTCGTCTGGTTTAGCAAATCGCTGTTTTGTCTGACGTGCTTGAGTTGCATTTGCAGTTAGGGAATATTTCATAAGATTTTTGATTATTGTTAGTTGTTAGTTGTTAGTGGTTGGTTGTTAGTTGGAAAATCTGTCACTAACCACTAACAAATTACCAATTACCATTCAAACCGCTAAATACCTTTGCAGAAAATTTTCCAACGTTTCCAATTTTAAATTGAAAATTCTTTCTAGGTTAGTAATCTCCTCGTTTGTACAGAAAAATTCATTGGCTAGTAACGTACGAAAAGTACCTAAAGCTTTTTGTTCTTGGGGATTAAACAAACCTAATGCACTCCGTAAACCATCAATCATGAATAATGGCGGGTTAATTACCACTGGTTCTTGACTGAAGATCCGACCAAAAATTCGAGGAATATCCTCTCGCAATAAAATTTCCGGTCCCCCGACAGGTAAAATCTGATCGCGAGCAGCTTCAACTGTCACAGAATCTACAACCATCCTTGCCAAATCATCTGTACTTACTATCGAGGTTCGGTTTTTCGGGTCACCAACGAGCAGATACAATCCTGTGTCCCGAAACCTTTCTGCCAGTGGCAGTAAGTTTGATGCTAATCCAGATGGGCGTAAAATAGTGTAGTTTAAGCCACTAGCTTTCAAATATTGTTCTACCGCTCGTTTGGCTTTGAAAACAGGAGCATCTTCATACCCCCGGTCTGCTCCCAATACGGAAATGAAGACAAAGTGCTGCACGACTCCAGTTGCTTTGGCGGAGTCAATAAGTTCTATGTTGGCGCGGTAGTCCAAGGATAGACTATCGTTACCGGAACCATGAGTACTAATAATATACTGGACACCCTGACAAGCTTTTTGGATATCCTTTTCTTGACGCAAATCACCGATGAAGATATTAGCTCCTCGGTGTTCTAACTCGCCGTAGCGCGAAGTAAGGCGGACAAACGCCCGCACCCGCCTCTCTCTTTCACATAGGAGTCGAACAACCCTGCGACCTATCCCCCCGGTTGATCCAGTGACTAGATACATAAAAGTAATGGAATTGTTAGTTGTTACTTAATATTGTCTACCAACGATTAACGGCTCCCTTCTAATCTAAAACCTAAAATTCGACAATAACTGGTGCGTGGTCGCTGGGTTGAGGTAACTTTCTGGGGGTTACATCAATAGTGCAACTTTTAGCACGTTCATAGAGGTTGGGTGTGAGATAATGATGATCAATTCGCCACCCCAAGTTACGACGAAACGATGCGGCGCGATAGTCCCACCAACTGTAGTGTCCGCCTTCAGCAGAAAATTTACGAAAGGCATCGGCAAATCCCAGTGAGAGAATATCTTGTAGAGCTTGGCGCTCTAGTTCGGATGCCATGATGTGACTTTCAGTACTGGAATTATCGTGTATATCCTTAGCTTCCAGCGCGATATTGAAGTCACCACACAGAGATATGTCAGGTGAAGACATGAGAAGCGATCGCAAATACTCCTGCAATACTGTTAACCATCGCAGCTTATACTCGTATTTGTCACTTCCCACTGAAGCACCATTAGGAACATAAAGGTTGATAATCCTGATACCATCCATCACACCCGTAATCACCCGCTTTTGTTCATCCCAATCTGGTTCTATATTTGCCAAAATCCCTGTGAAACCAATACTTACATCTTTTAAGGGTTGACGGCTCAGAAGGGCTACACCGTTATAAGCTTTTTGTCCCGATACGTATAAATGATAACCTAACAACTCAAAGGGCGATCGGGGAAAATCCGCGTCTACAACTTTGGTTTCCTGCAAGCACAACACATCAACGGGGTTTTCTGTCAACCAATTGACAACGTGTTCTAAGCGAGTACGAATCGAGTTGATATTCCAAGTAGCAATTTTCATCTTATGAGTTACGAATTACGAATTAATGATTACGAATTATATTCAATAATTTTATATTTTGTTACATCTAGCAATCCTATTTCAGTTATGAAAATTCCAGAAGTACACGTAGTCGGTGTACTGCTCACCAAAACCTGCATATGGTCGGCTTTAGCCCTACCTACATCTCTTAAAATTTTTCACAAATTATTTAGGATTTCTATAAGTAGTCAGGCAAAATTATTTACACATTTATTTAGCCTTGAACGACCATCTTACAAGCATTTCAGGCGATGTGAAGATAAAATTGATTTTGCACAGGTACTTAGTCGTGTTCTTTCTCACTATCCCCACTTTCTAGCTTAAAAATTGCCTTTTGCAATAAAAATAGTAACTTTTGCTACTGAATATTTAGACTTTTATGAGACTCAAGGTAGATGAAACGATATCAGATGATACTGTATTCTAAGAGGGTGGTTGATGAATGACCATAACGACTAAATAGAAATTGGTCAGCGCAAAAAATTTTAGGCTTGGTAGTGATAGAATCAATTGCGAATGGGGTGGCAGAGATGGCGATGAATTTAGTTTCTTTACCGGAGGTGATTGGCAAAGGCTTGTCAGATTTAGGTTACCAAAGTTATAAAGAAATGGGGAAGAACACAGGAGTCAGGAGTCAAGAGTCAGGATTGTTAAAGAATCAGAAGATTACATAAGCTATCTTTCGCTCTTAATACAGATACGAAACCCTGTGAATTCTGACTTCTTCTCTCTGGGGTTTGAATCCCCCTCTAACTGATTCTGACGGATGTCTCCTGACTCCTGAATTCTGTTTTAATGTCCACCTTAAAATCATTTTTTTTGAAGGAGAATATTCAGTATGAGTATCACAGCTAATAATTGCCCCTGTTGCGGCGGTTCGCTCCTGCGTCATGCCCGTCATGGTGAACTCTACTGGTTTTGTCAAAACTGCCGGCAAGAAGTGCCGCTGTTAACTGTCAGTATTTTGCCTAGCATCGAAGGAAGAACTAAAGGAGTCGTTGCTCAGCAGGCAGGAAGTTCGTAATGATGGAATTTATTTTTTAATAGGTTGGTTCCAACTGATAAAATCGGTTGAAACTAACTTATTAGGTCACAATCTGTGTTAGCAGCATTACTATATGGTAAAGAAAATTTACGCCTAGAAAAGGTTGCTGACCCCACTCCTGCTGTAGGTGAAGTGGTGATACAAGTGGGAGCAGCAACAAGTTGTGGCACAGACTTAAAAGTGTGGCGTCGCGGCGGTCACGCCAAGATGCTGCAACCTCCTACCTTGTTTGGTCATGAGGCAGCAGGACAGATTATTGCGGTGGGAGAAGGTATTACAGGTTGGCAGGTGGGCGATCGCGTGGTAGCAAATAACTCAGCTCCATGCTGCCATTGCTTTTTTTGTCAACGTCAAGAATACTCTCTTTGCCCTAAATTGACCTGGAATAACGGCACTTTTGCTGAATATCTGAAAATTCCCGCACCAATTGTACAGCAGAATCTGTTGAAAATTCCTGATGAATTGCCCTATGAATTAGCAGCAATGACTGAGCCTTTAGCTTGTGTGTTGCATGGAGTAGCACGTTCCAACATTAAAGCAGGCGACCGTGTGGTAGTGTTAGGAGACGGAGCGATCGGGCTGATGTTTGTGGCAAAGTTGGCTTACGATTTGGGAGTGGAAGTCTTGCTGTTCGGAGGCAACGACCAAAGGTTAGAAATTGGGAAAAAATTGGGTGCAACAAGTACCTTTAATTACCATCAAGTGCCAGATATCCCCACTGTGGTCAAAGAACTTACACAAGGATGGGGTGCAGATGTAGTCATTGAAGCAACTGGTGTGCCAAGTGTGTGGGAAATGGCGATCGCTAGTGCGCGTCCTGGTGCAACTGTCAACTTATTCGGCGGCTGTCCACGGGATACCACTATTACCGTCAATACAGAACAGTTACACTACAGCGAACTTACGTTGAAAGGGGTGTTTCACAATACCCCTGAGTTTGTTAGGGCGTCACTCTCTCTCATTATCAGTCGGAGGATTCCTTTTGAGTTACTCATCAGCGACCACCGCCCTCTCAAGGATTTAGAACAGGTGTTCTGTGATATGAGAGAGCGTAAGGTGATCAAAGTAGCTATTCTTCCTTGACCAAAAACAGGGTGTGGGAAGTGTGGGGGGTGTGGGGAGAATAATGACTCCTGACTCCTGATTCCTGACTCCTGACTCCTGACTCCTGACTCCTGACTCCTGACTCCTGACTCCTGACTCCTGACT
>CAIVAU010000260.1 GCA_903903925.1 uncultured cyanobacterium | reverse complement strand
GAGCAGGGAGCAGGGAGCAGGGAATAGGGGATAGGGGATAGGGGATAGGGGATAGGGGATAGGGGATAGGGGATAGGGGATAGGGGATAGGGGATAGGGGATAGGGGATAGGGGATAGGGGATAGGGAATAGGGGATAGGGAATAGGAGGAGTTTCTGTAATGAGTAACGGGTGGTACGCCGCCCGTGGGGGGCTCCTAAGACTGTTAACGGCTGACTGTTGACTGTCAAATGTTAACCGTTAACAACTCAAATAGGATTGCTATAGATGATAAATTAAGCTATTCTACGATGCTATCATCAAAGGGCGATGGTAAAGCTGAAATTGGTGACAACTACGACAGACATTAGAACATTGAACGTTCTTGCTTTTTTAACTGTGACTGTCCAGTCCACACGTAACTTATGGCGCTTTGGACAAACCGTGCTTGGTATCATCTTCCGTCATCCTATCCCTGGCACAAGTATCATCCCAATTTTGCCTGACGGTCAGATTGTCCTGATCAGACGGCGCGATGATGGTCACTGGGCATTGCCCGGAGGCATGGTGGATTGGGGTGAAGATGTTGAAAGTACAGTTCGGCGTGAGTTGATGGAGGAAACCGGACTAGAGTTGGTGAATATTCGCCGTTTGGTCGGTGTTTACTCCGCACCAGACCGCGATCCCAGAATCCATTCAATTTGTATTGTCGTAGAAGCCCAAGTGCAGGGAATAATGGAAATTCAGGATACGTCGGAAGTTATCGAAGTTCAGGCTTTTCCTATCAATAGCCTACCTCCTGGGCAGATGTCTCATGACCATAACCGGCAGTTGCAAGACTACTTTAAAGGCTTGACAACACTGGCTTGAAGAAGGAGTTAGGAGTTAGGAGTTAGAACAACACTGACTCGCTGTGCTGATTCACCAGTCGTACAGAATACATGCGCTCATTCTGACGACTGACACATGTATTCTGTAGGAACTGGATATTTTTTTATATGTTTGTCCCTAAATTAAAATGAATATTCTATTCCGTAACTCCCGAAGAAAGCTTTCTCAAGGGCTGTTATTCTGGCGTGAGGTTGGTGAAGGAACACCTGTGGTTTTCTTACATGGTGCTTGGAACGATAGCAGTCAATGGGTGTCGGTAATAGAGTCGCTTTCACGGAGTCTCCATTGCTTTGCACCAGATTTGTTTGGGTTTGGTGAGTCAGATCATCCTAACATTCACTATTCAATTGACTTGCAAGTGGAGTTTCTGGCTGAGTTCCTACAAGCCTTGAAGCTAGAGAAGGTGTATTTGATCGGACATTCTCTTGGTGCTTGGATTGCTACTAGCTATGCTTTGAAGTACCCAGAACAAATTTACGGTTTGGTTCTGCTAGCGCCAGAAGGTGTAGAAATAGAAAGACAAAAAAAGCGTTGGCAAAAGATGCGGCGCCTCGTGAAGCGTCCACTACTCGTGTTTCAATTGTTACGACTGCTTCGCCCATTGACTAAAGTTCTAGGTTTAGATGCAAAAATCGAACAAGATTGGCAATTTCGTCAGGTACTTCTGCAATATCCTACAGGTTGCCAGCTACTCTTTCAACGCCAGTATCCAGAAATTGAGACAGAATTACTGCACAACAAATTGTACTTAATCAACGTCCCTGTTTTGATTTTGCAAGGTGGAAAAGACAAACCAGATGCTTTAGCTTTGAGTCAGACTTATGCCCAACATATTCCTGGGGCATTATTGAAAATAATTCCCCACGCTGGAAATGATCTACCAGAGTCTTGCGCTGGAATTGTGGCTGAAGACATTCGGGAATTTATTACAAGTTAGGAGTTAGGGGCTTTCAGAAAATAAAATATGAAAGAGTAATTACTAGAAGCACAAAAACTCAAACATTTCCCTCCTTTGTAGAATGAGGTGATTCCGTATGACAATTTATTTCTTGGATCTCTTAACTATTTCCCCAATTCCCCAAAATATTAAATTTGGTTCGACAAGCAAACGCGTAGCAATTTCAGGAAATTGGGATTGGAGGTAGCTGACAAGCACTGTGCGATCGCCTCCAGTTACCACAACATGACCTTGAGGAAATGAGTACCACCACGCCTGAATAAAGTCTTTGATTCCAGCCATTAAGGTATAGATAACTCCGCTTTGCATCGCCTCTTGAGTATTTAAAGCATACTGCGGAGGAAGTTGCTGGGGTAGATCAACAATAGGTAATTGCCCTGTTCTTCCAGCAAGAGTCGCAAGTTGCAAGCCTATTCCTGGCAAAATTGCCCCTCCCACCAGACAACCTTTAGCATCCACACCTGTAAAAGTCAGTGCTGTCCCCCCGTCAATGACCAGTATAGGAAAACCCCATTTCTGCCCAGCACCCCATAAAGCTAAAGCACGGTCAATTCCTAGTGTGGAATACATACCTTGAAGAGGTACTTGGTCTAAGGTGATCATACGAACATTTGGGTAAGTTTGCCAAAGTTCTGTTTGGCTGGGGACTACGGAGGCGAGGAGGAGGGAGGGGGGAGTGTGGGGAGTGTGGGGAGTGTGGGGAGTGTGGGGAGTGTGGGGAGTGTGGGGAGTGTGGGGAGTGTGGGAGGATGGTTCTTTCTCTACTTCTGGTGCCCTTTGATGAGGTGGGAAAATTTCTGGTGGTAGGTCTGAGAGGGTTTGACATTGGGCTAGTTGCTGGATAATAGACTGATGTAGATAGTCTGTATCCCAAACATGAACTAATACTTCACCAACAAACCATGCCCAATGTAGCCTGGAATTGCCAATCATCAAACCTAACCAGATCTCCCCCCATTCCTCATTCCTCACTTTTTTAACATGCCTATAGTTTTTTTAAAAAAATTTACAATAAACCCATGTCAAAATAAAATTAGGGAAGAAATACTCATTTGCTAAGGAGGGGACTTATGGTAGCACTCACCGAAAAAACTAAAAAAAAGCTAACCATACAGACTGCTGAAATTGCTAACCAAACGGTGGCGATTCGGTCTCTTGACTGGGATCGCGATCGCTTTGACATTGAGTTTGGGTTGCAAAACGGTACGACTTACAACTCGTTTATTATACGCGGTGAGCAGATTGCACTAGTTGATACCTCCCATGAAAAGTTTCGCCAGTTGTTTTTAGATACTCTCAAGGGTCTAGTCAACCCAGCAGAAATTGATTATTTAATTATCAGCCATACCGAACCAGACCACAGCGGTTTAGTCAAAGATATTTTGCAACTTGCCCCTGAAATCACTGTTGTTGGTTCTAAGGTGGCAATCCAGTTTCTAGAGAATATGGTACATGGGCCGTTTAAACGGCAGATTGTGAAAAATGGCGATCGCCTAGATTTGGGAAATGGGCACGAACTTGAATTCGTGATTGCACCAAACTTGCACTGGCCTGATACCATGTTCACATTCGATCACAAGACCCATACTCTTTACACCTGTGACGCTTTCGGGTTGCACTATTGCTCTGATAGCACCTTTGACGAAGATTTAACAGTAATAGAAGCAGATTTTCAATATTACTATGAGTGCCTGATGGCTCCCAATGCACGGTCTGTGCTATCTGCCCTGAAGCGGATGGCTGAATTGGACACAATTGGCATGATTGCCACAGGTCACGGTCCTCTATTATACCACAATGTTAAGGAACTGACTGGACGCTATCGCAGTTGGAGCCAGACACAAGCCAAGGCAGAAACCACTGTTGGCGTATTTTACATTTCAGATTACGGCTATAGCTATCCTCTGGGTCAAGCGATCGCCAGCGGGATCACCAAAACTGGTGTTGCCGTAGAAATGGTGGATTTGCGAGGAGGAGTTGATTTACAAGAGTTGCGGGAACTTGTCAGCCGCTGTAACGGAATTGTCATCGGAATGCCTCCAGCTTCTGAGGAGGCAAGTATCCAAGCTGCCCTGAGTACCATTTTAGGATCTGTTCAAGAAAAGCAAGCTGTGGGTATATTTGAAGCAGGCGGTGGCAATGACGAACCGGTTTACCCCCTGTTGAATAAATTCCGGAATTTAGGTGTAACACCAGCTTTTCCTGCAATTCAGATCAAAGAAACACCAGGGGAAGCAACCTACAAGCTGTGTGAAGAAGCAGGAACAGACTTGGGACAATGGGTCACAAGAGATCGCAGCATTAAGCAGATGAAATCTCTTGGTGCTGACCTTGATAAAGCACTAGGCAGAATTAGCGGTGGACTATACATCATTACTGCTAAAAAAGGTGATGTGTCTAGTGCGATGCTTGCTTCTTGGGTAAGTCAAGCCAGCTTCCAGCCCTTAGGAATATCAATTGCTGTTGCAAAAGACAGGGCAATTGAATCCCTCATGCAAGTAGGCGATCGCTTCGTCTTGAACGTCCTTGAAGAAGGCAATTACCAAAAGTTAATGAAGCACTTCCTCAAGCGTTTTGCTCCCGGTGCTGATCGCTTTGAAGCAGTCAAAACCCAGCCAGCCGAAAATGGGACTCCAATCCTGACCGATGCCCTCGCCTACATGGAGTGTGAAGTTGTCAGTAGAATGGACAGTGGTGACCACTGGATTGTATATAGCACAGTTGATGCAGGACGAGTCAGCAGGCCAAATGCTCTCACCGCCGTTCACCATCGCAAAGTTGGAAACCACTATTAAAAGAGGGAGCTCTTAGCAGGGAGCTCTTAGCAGGGGGAATTAAGAGTCTTTCAATCCCCAATCCCCAATCCCCAATCCCCAATCCCCAATCCCCAATCCCCTAATCTTATGACATCTAAAAAACCCCGTGATGTTCAGGTGTACCCCATTGGTACAGATACGACGATACTACGATCGCGCAGTTGGACGCGTCTTAGGTTTGAAATTGAATATGCTCTTGCTAAGGGTACAACTGCCAATTCTTATCTGATTCAAGCAGATAAAACTGCGTTGATAGATCCACCTGGAGAAACGTTTACGCAAATTTATTTAGAAGCTTTGCAGCGGCGGTTTGATGTAAAAAATATTGATTATGTGATTCTTGGTCACGTCAATCCTAATCGCGCTGCAACTTTAAAGGCAATACTTGAACTTGCACCCCAAATAACCTTTGTTTGTTCTAATCCAGGGGCAATAAATTTGCGGTTAGCACTGGAAAATCCAGATTTGAAAGTTCTTGTGATGCGGGGCGAGGAAACTCTCGATTTAGGCAAAGATCATCTTTTGCAATTCATTCCTACTCCTAATCCCCGCTATCCAGATGAACTTTGCACCTACGATATGCAAACTGAAATTCTCTATTCAGATAAGCTATTTGGGGCGCATATTTGTGGCGATCAGGTGTTTGATGAAGGCTGGGAAATATTTAATGAAGACCGACGCTATTATTTTGATTGTTTGATGGCTCCTCATGCAAGACAAGTGGAGACGGCGCTGGATAAACTTTCTGAACTACCTGTCAGAATGTATGCTACTGGACATGGTCCTTTAGTCCGCTCCGGTTTGATCGAACTGACAAAATCTTATCGTCAGTGGAGTCAACAGCAAACAACTCAGGATACTACGGTAGCGCTACTTTACGCTTCGGCCTATGGGAATACGGCGATTTTAGCACAGGCGATCGCCCGTGGGATCACTAAAGCTGGTGTGAGTGTAGAATCGATTAATTGCGAATTTGCTGAGCCTGAAGAAATCCGTACAGCAGTAGAAAAAGCATCTGGGTTTGTGATTGGTTCCCCCACTCTTGGCGGTCATGCACCAACACCGATTCAAACGGCGTTGGGTATTATTCTTTCTACCGCTACTAACAACAAACTTGCTGGTGTCTTTGGTTCCTATGGCTGGAGTGGGGAAGCAGTTGATTTAATCGAAGGCAAATTGAAAGATGCTGGATATCGGTTTGGTTTTGAAACAATGCGGGTGAAGTTCAAACCCAATGATGCTACCCTCCAAATGTGTGAAGAAGCAGGAACCGACTTTGCCCAAACACTGAAGAAAGCTAAAAAAGTGCGATCGCAAAGCATCCCTGCTACGGCTACCGAACAAGCCGTTGGGCGAGTCATTGGCTCATTATGCGTCTTCACTGTAAAGCAAGGCGACGTCTCTAGTGCGATGTTAGCCTCTTGGGTCTCTCAGGCAAGCTTTAATCCTCCTGGTTTAACTATAGCTGTTGCTAAAGACCGGGCAGTAGAACCACTGACGCACTCTGGAAACCAATTTGTCCTCAACATCCTCAAAGAAGGTAATCACCTGGGGTTGATGAAGCACTTCCTCAAACCCTTTGCCCCAGGACAAGACCGATTTACTGAGGTTGCTGCTGAATCTGCCGAAAACGGTTGCCCAATCCTCTCTGGTGCTTTAGCATACCTTGAATGCTCCGTACAAAGTCGGATGGAAGTTGGTGACCACTGGTTGGTTTATGCAACTGTGAATAATGGTAAAGTGCTAGAAGCTGATGGGGTTACCGCAGTCCATCATCGGAAATCAGGGAACCATTATTAGTGTAAGAGGGAGCAGGGAGCAGGGAAACACACGACTAAAGCCGTGGGATGGGAACTTTTATGCCTTTGTTTCTCTAGAAGAGCGCGTCTCACAACACATATTTTTTTCAAAGTGGGCGCTATTCCCACAACTAAAGTTTTCTGGTTTCTTTATTCCCTGTTAAGAGATCCCTTCTTTTGTCAAAGGCTCTCAACTCTTTTTTCCAAATACTGCCCAATCATCAACTGTTCACCTGCGCGGGAGATAATTGACTGTCGCGTCCGATACTTGCTGCCAATGAGCTTTAACTCTTCCTCAAACACTGAATCTTTGTATTCAGTTCTTAAACATAGGGTTTTGGAGTTCGGGAAATTATATTGGGCGGTGACTGGTTTGACAGTGGCAAAACCGCGATCGCGATATAACGTACTTCCCATTGCCCCAAACAGCGTGGAACCCTTAGACTCTTTCCTTCCGGTGACTGAATCTTTACTTTCCCAATCAACTTCAGCCCCACAGGTCAAGGTCACTGAATCAGGCAAACCGTGCATCTGAGCCAGCTTTTGCAATTCATCGCATCCTGCATCTAAAAATCGACTGGTAACGATGCTAAACATTTCCTTTGTTTCTCCATCAGGAAGGGTGTAATAACGCCTTTCTGAGTGCCACTTACCTACTGATGCCTGAAAAAATTCTGCAAGTAGAGATTCATCGGAAACTTGTGCAAGTTTGAGTTGTGATGACACGGCTCGCCTTCCTCACTCGTGGTGAATTGACAATCTGGTGTTGAGATGGAATACATGATGTCTGTCCCAAATACCAGATTTGGTTATATTTCTTAATGTAAACGAAATATTCTCATAATTGCTGGTAATTTCGCTACGATAGAAAAAATTGTTAAGAGGGAGCAGGGGGAATCCCCATAATTAAATGATGCTGTTGGCGAATTGATGGGGGGTTTAACCCATCAGCCCTAATCCATCGGCAAGTTCTTTAATTTCAGTGGGTTTCAACGCACTTGAGCTATTAGTCCGCAATTTATTGCAGGGCGGGAAAGCAATGCTAAACTAAGGTTTTAAGGGTGGGGGGTTAAACCCATCATGAATTGAGTAACAACATCATAAATTTAGGGGCTTGTACATTTTTTATTTTCCCCTGCTCCCCTGCTCCCCTGCTCCCCTGCTCCCTGCTCCCTGCTCCCTGCTCCCTGCTCCCTATTCCCTGCTCCCTGCTCCCTGCTCCCTGCTCCCTGCTCCCTGCTCCCTGCTCCCTGCTCCCTGCTCCCTGCTCCCTCCTCAATCATTGACCGACAGCATGATCTGAGGCGTGGGAATATGGTGGTCAGCCCGGATTGGGATAACAGCAGTACCTACTGTGAAAAACTCAATGACATGAGAACTCCAAGAGTATCTACCTTCATGGAGTCGGACACCTACAATTCCCTCTGCTTTGAGGTGAGATGCCTCAGTTTGCATCCTTTCCATTGCTAATTCGCGGGCGTCGTAAAGTGCCTGAGTAAAATTTGTCATTTCCACGTTCTTGCCAATATTTTTGAACCACTGACCTATTCCCTGGTAAGCCACATGGTAAACGCAGTTACCCATCACCATACCAACTGGTCGGTAGCCAGCCCGCAGCAGTGTCCAAAAATCCTGACCAGATAAGTCACTCGTGAACGGCTTGTGATCCAAAGTGCGATAGGAAACCTCCCGGTTACGGGCACGCACAGCTGTCCCAATCGCCACAAACTCAGCCAGATTCGGTTCCCACTCCATATGCTTGGCAGTTAGGCGCACCCCCACAATTCCATCGGCATCCAGAGCATTTGCCTCCTCTTCCATCCTACTCATTGCCAGTTCCCGAGCGTGGTACATTGCCTGGGATAGCACCGCCATTTCCATATTTTGGTTAACCCCAGCCCACTGATAGCCAATGTGATACATAGAACAACCGACCACCATGCCCACAGGGTCAAAGCCTGCCTCCTTGACCAGTAAAAACTCATTCACCGATAGGTCACTAGTAAAGAGGCGATGCTGCTCATCTTTGCCGCGCATTGCCAGTAAACGCTCACGGGCATGAGCAGGTAGATCAGCAGGCATGGGTTGGTTGGAAGTCATAGCAATTTTAGATTTTGGAGACGTGGATTTTGGATTTTAACTGCGATTGAACGCAGATAACTCTCTCAAATTCATCCGCGTTCATCTACGGTTACAATTTCAGATTGAAGTGGACTGACCCGTTGAGAGGTTGTAGTACAACAACGGTGGTTTCCTTAAACTTTCCGCCGACCGGGGCTCATATACTATCGAAGTTCCCACCGCCACAAAGTGAGCTAGCAAATCATGATAGGTAGTTTTGTTGCTTTCGTACTCAATATCTTCTACACCCATATCAATATGCATTCCTACCGCACCCTCAGCCTGATGCTTGTAGATATCTTCTTTCAAGCGACTCATTGCCAGATGACGGGCTAGCTGAAAGCCTTGAGTGTATTGAGTAACTTCCTGATTCTGACCACTACCCCTGCCAAAAAATCCACCCCTTGTTATACTTTGGGTATTCCAATCGGTGTGGATATAGTAAGAGCAAATACCAAAGACCAATCCTCTGGGATAGTAACCTGCTTGATGCAACTGCCAGAACTCTTGTCCGCTGAGGTCGCTGGTAAAGGGTTGAGAAGCGCTTTTTTGATCGCGAATCCGGATGGCCGTTCCCACGGCTGTAAACTCTATTGTTCGAGAACTCCAGTCATAGCCACCCATTTTGAGGCGTACACCGATAACTCCATGAGCACCTAGAAGAGTTGCTTCTTGCCGAAGACGGGCGATCGCCAGTTCCCGTGCAGCCAACTGAGCTTGACTCAGGGCGGAGAGTTCTCCTGTAAAACTTTGGTAGTTCCTGAAGTAACCCCAAAAGCTGACTTTGTAAAAGGCAGTTCCCATCACCAAGCCAATTGGCTCATAACCTGCTTCACGGGTGAGCAGATACTCGTTACAGGTTAGGTCGCTGGTAAAAAACCGGGAATTGGTTTTTTTTTGCATCTCTAGACGATGCCGAGCATTTTCGGGAATTCGACCTTGTTCTAAAGCTCTCCGAGTTGCCTCTTGAGCTTCCCGCTGCTGCTTTTGGTTCTCTGATTCTCCCCACCAAGACATCGGTTTTTCAGCCTCCACCAAGGACAAACTTATTCAAAGCACTACGAGTTTGAGCGCTTTGACTCGCTAACTGGGCTAGCTGTTGGGCAACTTCCTCAGTCCACTGTTCAACGGAAATTTCGGTTGTCTTCAGCACAACTCCCCGTACCAGTTTCATCACTTTAGCAGTCAGCGAATTATGCCGCCCTCGGACAATTTGATAGTGATAATTGTCGAAGCGCACTGTTATTTCCTGAACAGGATGGTCTTTGGCGAGAAACCAGCCACTGCGATTAACAGTTGTGTTTTCGGGTAAAGACTGCTCTAGCTTTTTTGCCAAAAATTCCAACAGGTCACCTGATTCTTGGTGATCCATCCGGAGAGCAGCTGCTAGAACGTCTACCTCTAAGCTTGGGTCAAGGTCTTCTGCCATTGAGTGCTTCTAAATACGAGAGTTAGGAGTTAGGAATGGAGAGGAGTTTCCTTCATTCATAACCGATGGTGCGCCACCCGTGGGGATCTGCTAAGAAATGGTGAGCGATCGCAATCTACGCTGATTAGCTTTGTCGCTAAAAGTCTACAGACTGGTATCTTTTAATCCGTCATCTCAAAGCTATTCCCATTAAAGCACTGCAATTTCCTGATTGGGAATGTTACCAGTAAAAACTTTATATTAAGTTTTAACAAGAAGGATTCACGAGTCAGGAGTCAGAATTCAGCTTGGCAATTCTTTAGACTGACCGAAGAGTAAAAGGATTTAAATCCCCATTCAATTGATTCCGACTCCTAACTCCTAACTCCTAACTCCTGAATTCTAACTCCTGACTCCTGACTCCTGACTCCTGACTCCTGACTCCTGCACTCATCATATACTGCTAGTGTTTCCTGATTAACGCGGGCAACATTGAGCCATTCTAAGTTGTGATGTGCCCGTTGTTTCCACTCTTGCAATATATCTGAATTACCAAGCAATTGCGTCAATGCCTTCCCTAAAGCATGACTATCTTTTGGTCGCACTAAAAGACCAGCTTGCCCATTGTCTAATGCTTCAGGGATACCGTCTACCTGTGTGGCAATAATAGCACAACTTGCTTCCCGAGCTTCCGAAAGCACGAGTGGGCAAGGATCATGATGGGAAGCAAGCACAAATATGTCACAAGAGAGTAGGTAACGTTGAGGTTCAGGCTGAAAGCCTTCAAAGTGAATGCGATCAGTTAAGCCAGTTTTTCTTGCTTGTGCTTCAAACAGCAACCGCTCAGGCCCATCCCCTACTATATAGAGATGAGTTTGGGGAAATAAATTGGCAATTTGTTCAAAGGCATTGATTAATTCAGTAATCCCCTTACGTTTATACATCCCAGCTACGGTAGCGATCGCTGGCTGCTGTAGGGATAAAGGTTCGTACTCCTGAAGTTTACGGGTACGGGGACTGCCCAAAGTCCCGTTGCATACGACTCGCAACTTGTTTTCTGGTATACCACGCCGTACCATCGACGTTTTCACAGCCTTGCTAACGGCAATTACCCGTTCAGCTAAACCCATAAGCACGCTTGAACGTTGGAATTCGTTATGTACTGTAGAAACTAAAGCATACTTGTGCCCAACTCTTAAAAAGCGTGCTATTACCACTCCTGTCATCATATGGGCGTGAACGATATCCGGCTGAAATTCTTTCACAATTGCCCGATAACGTACAGATGCTTTCATGATATTGATCGGCTTCCTTGTTTGATCCAATTTGTAATGTTTAACACCGAAAAAATTGAGCATTGTCTCGTATTCGCCACCACCAGAAACTACGGCTACCTCATGACCAGTTTTTGCCTGTAAACAAGCGATATCTACAGCTACATTTACAATACCGTTACCAATTTCTTGAATATGATTCAGGATATGAATTATTCGCATAATCTTCTTGCAAAATGAAGGGTCAATAATGAAGATGGTTGTGGATGCGCTGTCTTGATTTTTGTATTGAGAAATACAGATAATTCCTCAATATCTCTGGTTTTTTGGTATTTCTTCCTATGGCTATTTCAACTATTATATGAAGCTAGATGAAAATGTCCATCAAACTTTATTCACGAATCTACCTATGACATAAGTCATGTGGTTTGCAACACAGCAAAAATGTACATCTCTGGACAGATGCATTGAATCATTAAATTAGATATATAATAGTTTTTAGAGTAGGCTTTCTATCCACAACTAAAGTTTTTTTTAATTCCCTACTCCCCGGTCGCTTCTTTAGAAATTTAAGACTTAATTAACACAAATTTCCGAACCTTGGAATTGCGGCGATGGAATCGGCGTGTTAGAACAGCGTTCAGTAAAAGCCGCCAAGCATTCAAAGACAGCACAGACGGATCTGCGATCTTCATAAAGCTCTGAATTCGTCTGTGCTTGAGCGCTACCAAAGTCCAATGTAGTTTCAGGTACTTCTTCATATCCTCAAAGGTTGGGATGTTCGAGCGATGCTTCTCATCAATCAAGGTGTAAATCTTACTTTTGATCAGGAGATTCGTCTCCAACCGTTTTTGTAAAGAAAATTTTTGATTATATGCGCCATGCCAGATAGTACGGTAGACTAGGGCTTGGTTTAGGAAAATGGCATCTCCAAACTGGGCAATACCAACCCAGGAATCTATATCATCGCAGTTGGCATCAAGCTTAGAGTCCCAACCACCACTTTTTAGGAAAGCATTGCGGCAACAAGCTACTTGAACAGGAGTGCCTAAGGGAAGAAGTTCTAAGAGCATACCGTAGTGAATATCTGCTTGTGGAATGTAACAAGCTAAACCCGGACCGACTTGAGGTGTGCGACTAAGTTCAACTTCTTGAAGGTTCACCTGGGCAGCAACACTAGAACAGATAACAGCTTCTTTCCGTAGTGCGATCGCCTTTGACATCTCCTCCAGACAATTCAAAGCTAAATAGTCATCATCATCCAAAAACTTAATCCAGTCTCCGCTGGCTTCAGAAACTCCAGCATTTACCGTTGCAGCATGACCGAGATTCACTTCATTGCGATGGTAAACAAGGCGAGATTCCCCAACAGCGTGAAACGAATTGATTAAGTCTGTGATATACTCTTGCGTACCATCAGATGAGCAGTCGTCAGCAACAACTACCTCACAGGCGATCGTTTGGTTTAGAGCAGAGTTAAGGGATCGTCGTAGAAGGGTTACACGGTTGTAGGTAGTGATGACAACACTAAATTTCATAAATCAAAACCTTGTGGCTAGGTCATAATAGTACGCACTCTAATAAAAAGCTTGTTCTTAAGCCTCAATGGTACGCGCTCTCTCAGCCAATGTCATCATTCCAGATGAATATTAGTTGAAAATGTCTAGACTATAAGATAGATTCTGTACTACTATAATTGATTGTGAGTTTTTTGCAACCTATGAACGCTCAAGAGATCATCCGCTCCATTGAAGCGGAACACCTAAAATCAAATCTGCCCGATATATATGTGGGCGACACAGTCAGAGTCGGAGTCAAAATTAAAGAAGGTGAAAAATACCGCGTACAACCCTATGAAGGAGTAGTCATTTCTAGGCGCAATGGCGGTATTAATGAAACTATTACGGTCAGGCGTGTATTTCAAGGCATTGGCGTCGAGCGGGTGTTCCTCCTGCATTCTCCTCGAATTGACAATATAAAAGTATTACGTCGTGGTAAGGTAAGGCGTGCAAAACTTTACTATTTGCGCGATCGGGTTGGTAAGGCGACTCGAATCAAGCAACGCTTTGACCGCGCCTTATAAGGGAAATGCTGAAAATTCCCTGAGAAGTAGGACGCACCAGCGTCCGAACTTCGTAGAAACAAGAGGGAAGAGGGAAGAGGGAAGAGGGAGCAGGGAGCAGGGAGCAGGGAGCAGGGAGCAGGGAGCAGGGAGCAGGGAGCAGGGAATAGGGAATAGGGAATAGGGAATAGGGAATAGGGAATAGGGAGTAGGGAGTAGGGAGTAGGGAATAGGGAGTAGGGAATAGGGAATAGGGAGTAGGGAGTAGGGAATAAGGAATAGGGAATAGGGAATAGGGAATAGGGAATAGGGAATAGGGAGTAGGGAGTAGGGAGTAGGGAGTAGGGAATAGGGAATAGGGAGTAGGAGGAGTTTCTGTAATGAGTAACGGGTGGTGCACTGCCAGTGGGGTGCTTTGAAGAAATACAGTGTGAATTTCTTAACTAAAATCTAGGAGAATCAATAGACAATGATCACAAAACTGCGTTACACTAGAAAAAGTTCAACGCAGTCGCTGAATCGGACGCAGTTTGTGCGCTCTTAGTTCAGTTGGTAGAACGCAGGTCTCCAAAACCTGATGTCGGGGGTTCAAGTCCTCCAGGGCGCGCTGTCAACAAAAAAAAGTTAAGCCCGGAATGGGTACAACATCATCTGCTAAGATGGTAAGAAGTACTAAAAGTTTTGGGCAATTTTCTATGTTCGCACCTTGTTTCTTCAAGCAAGTGCGTTTTAGCGGTGGCTGTCACAACCAAACAGAGAAACAAACATGTAATAGCTGTATAAATAATGGGGGGAGATAAACGACCGTGGCCAAAAAAAACGAAGCAGAAATGCCAGCAGAAGCCGCCAGTGGGTTCAATATTGCGAACTTTTATCAAGGAATTAGAGAAGAGTTCGACAAAGTAGTTTGGCCTAGTCGAAAGCAGTTGGTAAGTGAGTCAGCCGCTGTGTTGTTAATGGTGACACTCTCCGCATTTTTAATATTTTTAGTTGATAAATTCTTTATTTGGGCAGCAGATAAGGTGTTTTAATGACTTCTGCAACAGACGAAGAACGCAATTTTGCGCTACAGTTGGAGGAAAACTCAGAAACAGCGGGGAATGCTTCGCAAGAGGCACGCTGGTATGCAGTACAAGTAGCCTCTGGCTGTGAGAAGCGCGTTAAAACAAATTTAGAGCAGCGCATCCAAACGTTTGATGTGGCTGATAAAATCATCCAAGTGGAAATTCCACACACGCCAGCAGTGAAAATCCGTAAGGATGGCAGCCGCCAGCACACAGAAGAGAAAGTATTCCCTGGCTATGTGCTAGTTAGGATGATGTTGGATGACGACACATGGCAGGTGGTACGAAACACTTCCCATGTGATTAACTTTGTGGGAGCCGAACAAAGGCGTGGCACTGGAAGAGGTCGCGGGCACGTCAAACCCGTGCCGCTGTCTAATACTGAAGTAGAGAGAATCTTCAAACAGACTAGCGAACAAGAGCCAATCCTCAAAGTTGACATGGCTACAGGTGATAAGATCATGGTGCTTTCTGGTCCATTTAAAGACTTTGAAGGTGAGGTGATTGAAGTCAGTCCTGAACGGAGTAAGCTAAAAGCCTTGCTTTCGATTTTTGGACGGGATACACCAGTAGAACTGGAATTTAATCAGGTTGAAAAACAGAGCTAAGAATACTAATGGCGAAGAAAGTTACGGCGGTCATTAAACTGGCCCTCAATGCAGGGAAAGCGAACCCAGCACCGCCAGTGGGACCAGCTTTAGGTCAGCATGGCGTCAATATCATGATGTTCTGCAAGGAGTATAACGCTAAAACAGCAGATCAAGCTGGAATGGTGATTCCCGTAGAAATTTCAGTCTATGAAGACCGGAGTTTTACGTTTGTTCTCAAGACTCCACCAGCATCGATACTAATTATCAAAGCAGCAAAAATTGCTAAAGGTTCTAATGAACCCAACAAAAAAAAGGTTGGAACTCTAACAAGAGCGCAATTACAGGAAATTGCTCAAACTAAAATGCCTGATCTCAATGCCAACGATATCGATGCGGCAATGAGAATTATCGAAGGCACTGCGAAAAACATGGGCGTGACAATTAATGAATTATGAGTTATGAATTATGAATTAATAACTCGTGACTCGTAACTTGCAAACCTAGTAGGGGGAGAGGCAAAGCTTCGTGATTAACCCCAGGAGAACAAAATGGCCAGAAAAATATCGCGCCGAATGCAGGCGTTGCAAACAAAAGTAGAAGACAGGGACTATCAGCCTCTAGAGGCATTGGCCCTTTTGAAAGAGACAGCAACAGCAAAGTTTCAAGAAGCGGCTGAAGCCCATATCCGATTGGGAATAGACCCGAAGTACACTGACCAGCAGTTGCGGACGACGGTAGTCCTGCCCAAAGGGACAGGACAAATCGTACGGGTGGCAGTTATTGCCCGAGGTGAAAAGGTCACAGAGGCAACAAATGCTGGTGCTGATGTGGTAGGCTCAGAAGAGCTGATCGACGAAATTCAAAAAGGCAGGATGGACTTTGATAAGCTGATTGCCACACCAGATGTGATGCCACAGGTGGCGAAGCTTGGTAAGTTGTTAGGTCCCCGTGGCTTGATGCCATCACCAAAGGGTGGAACAGTAACATTTGACCTTGCAGGTGCGATCACAGAATTCAAAGCTGGTAAATTAGAATTCCGAGCAGATCGTACTGGTATTGTCCATGTTATGTTTGGTAAGACATTATTCTCGCCGGAAGATTTACTAGTAAATTTGAAGGCTTTACAAGAAACGATAGACCGTAACCGTCCTTCGGGAGCAAAAGGTCGTTACTGGCGCACAGTGTACGTTTCTGCCACAATGGGACCATCGATTAGAGTTGATATCAACGCCTTACGCGACTTGAAACAAAACGAAGCAGCTTAACTATACTTCCCACCGACATAAATTGCGATGAGTGAAACCACGTAGGGGCGCAAGGCATTGTGCCCTTACCAACTCAGCTTATGACCGTGCAAGGAATTGTGACTTAAGAATTTATCATTCATAACTCATAATTCATAATTCAATACTGCCAGAGAAAGCAGGTGCCATTGGCTTAATATCCTGCCTAGGTTTGCATCCAATTTGCCGAAGTTTCCACCAGCAGTGGTGAGGTTATTGTGGCAGTGGGAGTAGTACTAGTAAACCCTGGCTTTCTTAGCCGGGGTTTATTGTTTTTACCAACAACAAAGGAGGTGAAACAAGATGAGTAAAACGCTAGAAGAAAAGAAAGAGATCGTTGCTGAACTCAAAGAAATTTTGAGTCAGTCCCAACTGGCCCTTGTTATTGACTATCAAGGATTGACTGTTGCTGAAATTAGCGATTTGCGGCGGCGAATGCGTCCAACTGGTACTGTTTGCAAAAAAGCGAAGAATACGCTGATGCAAATTGCCGTTGATGGCGATACCAAGTGGCAACCAATGACGGAGTTCCTTAAAGGTTCTTCTGTTTTCCTGCTTGTTCAGGAAGATATGAAGGCTGCAATTAAGACTTACCAGGAATTCCAAAAAGTTACCAAGAAAACTGAACTTCGCGGTGCTGTATTCGACGGACAGGCTTTGAATGAAGCTGAGGTCAAGGCGTTGACTGAGTTGCCTTCAAAAGAAGAACTTATGGCCCGCTTGGCTGGAGGTCTCAAAGCGATTCCTACCAAGTTGGCTGTGGGACTCAATGCTGTGCCAACGAAATTGGCTGTGGGCATCAAAGAAGTACCTGCGTCCTTGGTACGGGCTATCAAAGCTGTATCGGAGAAGGAAGATTCTCAAGTATCCGAAAAGGACGACTCTCAAGCCGCATAGGCTAATTGTTAACTGTTAACTGTTAACTGTTAACAGAAATTTGTATCTTTCATCATTCAATCAATATCCATAGGAGTATATCCATGTCTGTGAAAACTGAAGAAATTTTGGAACAGTTGAAAGCTTTGACTTTGCTGGAAGCCTCTGAATTAGTCAAGCAAATTGAAGAAGCTTTCGGAGTTGATGCTTCTGCCCCCACAGGTGGTGGCATGATGATGATGCCTGGTCTTATTCCTGGTGGCGGCGGACCTGCTGTACCTGAACCAGTAGAAGAGCAAACTGAGTTTAACGTGATTCTTGACGAAGTACCAGCTGATAAGAAGATTGCCATTCTTAAAGTGGTGCGCGAGTTGACTGGCTTGGGTCTTAAGGAAGCGAAAGACTTGGTGGAAGCTGCGCCAAAGGCTGTTAAGGAGGCTATTGCCAAGGATGCTGCTGAAGATGCCAAGAAGCAACTCGAAGCTGCTGGTGCAAAAGCATCGGTGAAATAGATTTAGGAGTGGTTTTAACACTCCCTGTCTTCAGAAGGACTTGCAAAATCGTGTAAGTCCTTCTCCCATACGCTAATGTAAATAAGATCACAGTCCTGACGTACGATTTGAACTTTTAATGAGCCTTGAGTAGAATGGAAGTTATCTAACTGACGCCGTTGCACTCGTTGCAGTCCTTGCTTAATTTGTTCAGTCGCTTGACCACCTAACATTTTCGCTAAGGTTGTCTGCATTACCTGAGGATTGACAGATTGGGCAAAAGCTACCTCAGTTTGACGCAGTTCTCCAGAATGACGATCAAATAAGTAGCCAAGGTCGATCTGATTTGGCACTAATTTATAGGTAACAGCCCGAGTATTGCCCCAAAGACCTCTTGAATCTTTGGTTGGTTTGCCGATCGCTTTTTCTACAGTACTTCTTGTTGTACCTGTAGGAAAGGCTGGAACATCCTGTTTGCTGGTAGTGTTAGCTGAGGGGTTACTCTCGTTCTTTGGTGTTGGTAATGTCTCTGATGTTCCTGGAAGGGTCTTATGATCCTTTTCTTGTCGTGGGATTGGTGTTGACAGAGGTATCTTGGGATCTTGTTCTGGTGGGATTGGTGTTGACAGAGGTGTCTTGAAATCTTGTTCTGGTGGAATTGGTGTTGACAGAGGTGTCTTGGAATCTTGTTCTGGTGGAATTGGTGTTTCTGGAAATGTGGGAGTCGCTGAATTTTCTGGCTCTTTTTCTAGCTGTGGATCTGATACAACAGGATCTGGGGAAGGTGTTGGCTTTACGTTTTCTTGTGGTGTCTGGGTACGTACAATTGGGGTTCGTGAATGCCGCGAAGTCAGGGGTTTGTTCGTACGTAGAAAACTCGGGGTCGGGGATTCTGGTAAAGGGACTTGGTTTGTCGTGTTAGATTCTGAAGGGGACTGTGTGGGTGTGGGGGATGTGTCAGTGGGTGCGTCTGATACTGGCTGATGATTTATGCTGGCGATCGCGACTGCGCCAATCAAGCCTCCCACAACTAAACTCCCAACAATCCAAATCGGCTTTTGCCAGTTTCCTGAAGTAGAAGAAGCAGGGACAATTGGAGTGTTTGAATGAGAACCTTGTGACTGACCAGCGATGGGAGACAGGGCTACTGTGGGCTGAGTTGTAGCCATGGATGTGGGAGGAATAGTAGAACCGGCAGACTGCAAGGCATATAGCATTTTGCTAGCAGTTGTGTAGCGATCGCTAGCATGGGGTTTAATTGCCTGATTAAGTACTGTGACCAAATTCGGGGATACTCTAGGGGCTTGATGCTGCCAAAGTATCTCCCCAGTTTGGGGATCGGTGTGTAGTTCGTGCGGGTGTTTGCCTGTCAACAGATAAATGACTGTCAAGCCTAGACTGTAGATGTCACTAGCGTAAACTGGTCGTCCCACAGCTTGCTCACTTGACATATACCCTGGTGTCCCAATCACAAGGGATTTTGTGAGGTATCCTGGGGTATTAACTACTGAACGTATCGTTTCTTTAACTGCACCAAAATCAATCAAAACTGGCTGACTCCCCACGATCCCTCCTTGATGAGAGAAAGTGTTAGCGGTGGGGGGGTGGCGTAGGAGGATATTATCAGGCTTAATATCTCGGTGGATGATGCCTTTGCTGTGGACATAATCTAAGACCGACAACAAACTCAGTAAAATTTCTCTCACAGCAGCCTCGCTGAGTGGACCTTGACCTTTGATCGTCTGTGTGAGAGTTGAACCGTGAATCCATTCTTGGACGAGGTAAAATTGCCCGTTCTCAGAAAAGTAGGCGTAAAGTTTGGGAATTTGGTCGCTACTTTCGCCCAGATACTCCAAGGTTGCTGCTTCCCGTTCAAACCGTTGTTGAATGAGGTTGTAGGTTTGTGGGTCATTGGCGATCGGTTTGAGTTGCTTAATCACACAACGACGGCGAGAAGGCATATATGTATCTTCTGCCAGGAAGGTTTCACCAAACCCACCAGCACTTAGTACCTGGATAACTTGATAGCGATTGTTTAGCAGGGTTGTTGTCATCTAAACCTCGCGATACTTTTGGAAACCTTGCTGTCTCTGAGCGAGTGGGGTCACTCTATTATAAGCGATCAGAGGCATTTCGATGAATGTCGGTATTGCCAGTCTAAAATTGTAGCAGCCCTAAATGATTCGCGAACGCCAAAAAACCCGGCAACTTTTACGAAACCGGGTTTCTTGGCTGGTGCTTGTCCGAAACGGATTGACTGTTAAGGGAACTCCAAGAAATAAATTATCCAAGTTAATGCCGAGGTAGGGTGCGATCTTCGCAGCGTAATGCACCATCCCAAGCTTTCAGCGGTGCGTTACGGACTTCGTCAAGCACGCACCCTACTTAACCTTGTTCAAAAATCAAACTGGGTTTCTATATATTGTTACTGTATGCACTGTAGCCATAAGCCAAAGTTTCTCTCATCGAAGCTGATGGCTTCAGACTTCTGTTGATGAGAGTTGCAAAAGGCACTGGTATTCCTTTAATTTTCTGTGGTAGGATTGCATACTCTTGCGTTGGTTCCACGGTATATTGTGGAGATTTCGCTGCAATTCCAGAGTCAGTTAACATCACTTTGATTTCATCTGCCGAGTATTGCTTAAGATAAACAGCGTTTTGCTTAACTGGGTTTAGCCTTCTCACAAAATTATGGATTTGATGAGAAGGACAAGACTTATTATGGAAAGAATGATTGAAAATGAAAACTCCACCTGGTTTGAGTACACGAGCTATTTCAACAAAAAGTTTTCTGATTTGTGCATCTGGTATATGCATAAATACACAATT
Source organism: uncultured cyanobacterium (assembly GCA_903903925.1). Lineage (GTDB taxonomy): Bacteria > Cyanobacteriota > Cyanobacteriia > Cyanobacteriales > Nostocaceae > Stigonema. Next base: position 26,370 of record CAIVAU010000260.1, on the reverse strand, counting down.
AGACATCACCAAATCTATGGAATCATCCTCTAAAGGCAATAGTTCGGCTGAATCGCAGATAATGTAAAATTCCGCCCCTGGGAAAAAATCATATTCTTGCTTACACTTAAGCAAGCGTTGCAAAAGAGGTTCAGAAATATCAAGCCCGTAATATTTCTGGCATCTGAGATTTTTATTTTTTGAAAGGTGCAATGGAATTCTGCCATAACCACTGCCAATTTCAAGAATAGAATCAACAGATTTGTTGACAGGAAAATGACTCCAAGTCCCTCCAGGTGTTCCGGTGAGAAGAGTGTAATCTTGTTTAATTGGGGATGTCTCAGCAGCTTGCTCAATCTTTTGAGAGCCGTAGTACGTCTTGCCAATTCTATCCCATTTTTGTTTATGCTCAGTACTATTCAACTGTTCGTAGTCTTTTGGGAAATAAATGCCATCCCGAAGCTGAAAGTCATTCAGGCTGATTTTGACATTGGTTAGTTGAGTCATTAGATTATTGCCCATAAAGCGATATATATGTTTCTGGTTATACTCTGAACTCAATATTAACCGCAAGTACTATTTGACTGGAGTTTGGGAGGATAAAGAACATTTTCATACTTGGCAGTGTACGCAGTTCAAACGGACTATAGCAAGGCAGGGCAGGCGACAGCAGACATTCCATTCTCGTATAAACCGTCACCGAACAAGGCAAAAGTCAAAAGAAAGAGTCATAAAATTGGGGAGAGGCTACTAAATTCATTAGATATCTCCAGGAATCATGTAGGGGCGTATTGCAATACGCCCCTACCAAGGATTTCAGCGAATGCATAATTAATTTTCACGCCTATGTCTATTGAGGAATTGAACCACTACTGCGCGACAGAAGTATCAAACGTCTCCGCTTGCAATCATCTGTATCATTTGCGGTACTCCAGGATCAAAGCCTGCAATATCGTATGACAGATCATCATTTGGATCTACCAACGTAATTTGGTAAGGTGCAAGAGTGACATAAATAGCCTTGATATTGGGATTCACCTTTTGTCGATACCTAGAAAGCGCTTGACTCGGATGCTCATAACCAGCCCATGACTCACTGTCAGTCCAAAGACAGATGACATCTGCGTTAAACTTGTTCTTAATCATCCAGTCGTAAGCAACAGACGCATCTGTTCCGCCGAAGTTTTGGTTGCTAGCTTTGCGCACAGCAGAACTAAAACTATCTTTGGCGGTGATACCCAAGTCACGGAAGTCGCTAGCAAAGCCTCGAATCCTGTAGTTTTTCTCTGCCTTTGCTGTTACCAATGCCATTGTTGTGGCAACTTCACAACAACTCAATCCCATATCCGCAATTAAACTACCCATAGACCCAGAAACATCTATGGCATGCATAAAGACTTTACCTGTTGGTTGAACCACATCAAAAGACAGTTCCACTGCCTTTTCTAAAATCTCGACAATTCGATTAACCGGGTTCCAAGTTTTCTTGCTATGTCCTAATCTCCCACCAGATTCATAAGTTTTCAGTGCTTTCAAAACATCAATCGGATGAATACGACCTTTACGTAGATATTCCTTGGTGTTAAGAACTGCTTCCACTCGCTGTAAATTAGCTTGTTCATCAGTTCGCAAAACACCTAGTTCAGTCAGCGAACCCAAGTTACGCAGCAACGCACCAATTGGCATCTCGTTAAACAGCAATTGCCAAGCCGATTTATCCATTTTACCAACAGGGGAAGCCATTTCGTGAGTTAGGCGTCCTTGGGAAATAGCTTCATGGGTCTGGTCTTGATGACGCTTGAGCCACTCATACCACCAAATTTGTGCTAACGCCGCAGAGGGAATTTCGGCTGGTAAGACTTCCCACCCTTTGACGACCCACTCAAACAGTTGTTGATGTTCTACTGTTGGTGGTTTGACATGGAACAATCGCATTGCATCACGATGGGAGAAATCGTAGCGTTGCTGGTACTTCAACAACTGGTAAGCCAAACCTTTAACATCTTCCCGTAAGAACCAATTTTTCCCAGCTTCCCGTACAACCTTACCAAATCCCCGCATCGACTTGGTGTAGTTCAGCCATTCATAAAAATGACTACCCGTGCGAATAACTTGCTGGAAGATTTCCCCAAATGCTTTTTTAGCTTCTGGTGCTTCACCCATTGATAGCAAAACCAAAGCTAAGATCGGCGCACTGTTGTTGATGGCGCGTCCATTGCTGGCGTAAAGGATTTCTTTGGCTACACGCTGAGGATTTTCGGCGATCGCAAGTCTGACAACCGTCACAAAATCCTCAGTTAATTCCTGCTTTCCAGCATAGTAAGTGCTTTGTGCTGTGCCAATCAACAAACAGCGCCGTAGCATTTTCCAAATGCCAGCATCAAACATCCAACCCTGAGAACGTCCCTGGCGCATCTCGGCTTCTCGTCCAGGGATTGGCTGAGTTTGCGGTGTCCCTTTTTGGGTAAAGAACTTGTAGTTCATTGTTTGATCTCCCGGCCCTTGCAGGCAAAAATGGAAGGTGGCGGAGCAGGATTTGAACCTGCGACCTCCCGTTTTACAGACGATAACCCTCATTCTTCGGCCTTTGCAGGCAAGGGGTGAACAAGGATGTTTTTGGCGCTCTAGCCACTGAGCTATCCGCCACATGAAAATTTGCTTGCTGTTGTAAACATCAAGCTGTAATACAAATGTAGCTCATGTATTACTAGATGTCAAGTAGCCGGGAAATTAATTTTGTTTTCTATTAACCGTATTTTCCCAGAAAATTTTCGGCAAAACAACAAATACAACAAACAAATGTCAGAATTTTTGCCAAGATAATAGTATTATTTTCCAAAAAAATCTTGGCAAAAATCGCCATGACTGAAAAAACAATAGAAAGTTACGGCAAGGGTTTTCTCGTTCTACTTTTGCCAGCCTCATTTTTGATTATTTTCCTTGTTGCCACTTGGAAAATTTGGGTGGCACTGATTCTACTACTCTTTGCTTTCAATATGTGGCAGTACCATAGATGGCAACAGTGGTGTCAGCAAGCTAACCCGATTTTCAACCAACTAATTCAGGAAAACCAAGGCAGGATTACGCCGATAGACTTGGCAGTCAAGGGAAATTTTTCTGGGGAGATGGCAAAACGTTACTTAGACACGAAATCGGCGGAATTTGGTGCCCGCGCCCTTAACTCTGAGGAAGGAAGCAATGTTTACTACTTTATCACTGCTAGTACTTTGGGCAGCATACTTGACAGTAGTGAGCCGCCTAAAGAATCTTTTTCTCAACCAGTTACCACCGTCTTACCATTTCTAGCACCGCCACCGCCCAACCAGGAGCAGGGGCTTGAACCAGAAACTGAATCACTGAAGCAACCTACTGAGGAGGAAGTAAAACGACCACTAGAACAACAGTTAGTTTTTGGCTCTCTCATTCAATCTGAGCTTGCTAAACGACTAAATGTTTATTCCAGCACAGTATATAAACGGCGAGAAGATCCAGATTTTCCTGAGTGGACTCGCAGTAAAGACCCAGATGGCATTGCCTGGACATATTCCACAAAAACTAAGGAGTTTTTTCCACAAGAAGAAGGTAAAAGTTAATGATGTTGATCAAAGAGGTAGGAGATCTCTTAGCAGGGGAAATCCCCTAATTTTAATGATGGGGATTCCCCCTGCTCCCTCTTAAGGCTTTTTGCCTTTAGACCCACAGCTTCAGAAATGGAATTTAATCCGTTTTGTTTTAACAAAGAGAGCAAACCCTCGAGAATACGGCGTACCATAAGTGGACCTTCGTAAAGCCACCCTGTATAAACTTGGATGAGACAAGCACCAGCAGTAATTTTCTCCCAGGCATCTTCAGGGGTAAAAATGCCCCCAACACCAATAATTGGAACTTTTCCTTGGGTTTGCTGCCAAATAAAACGAATAACTTCAGATGAGCGATCGCGTAAAGGCTCACCACTTATACCACCTGCTTCTTCCTGTAGAGATTTGCCAGTCTGGGCAATCATCTGAGTTTTCAGTCCATCCCGACGGATGGTGGTGTTAGTGGCGATAATTCCAGCGAGTTGGTAGGTTTTGGTCAGGGAAATAATGTCAGAGATAGCATCCCATGACAAATCCGGTGCTATCTTGACAAAAATAGGCCGATGTGAATCATTTTCCTGTTGCAAGGCGTCCAAGATCGAACCTAGCATCGCTGAGTCTTGAAGCGATCGCAAACCTGGGGTATTCGGGGAAGACACATTAACAACAAAATAGTCTCCATAATTCTTCAGTAAGCGAAAACTATTAAGATAATCCTTTGCCGCTTCTTCTAACGGTGTTACCTTAGATTTTCCCAAATTTATCCCTATAGGTATTGATCTGAACTCATGCTTGATTTGTTCTAGCCGTTCTGCCATTGCCGTAGATCCACAATTATTAAAGCCCATTCGATTCAGGGCCCCCTTGTCCAAAGGCAAACGAAACAATCGGGGAGGCAAATTTCCTGGCTGTGGATGAGAAGTTACAGTTCCCACTTCTGCAAAGCCAAAACCAAGACTAGACCAAATTGGAATGGCGACACCATCCTTGTCAAACCCAGCCGCCAAACCAACAGGGTTAGGAAAGTCTAGCCCAAACAGAGTTTGTTCCAGACGCCGATCAAATAGACATAAAGACTGCTTTAAATATCTGTTTACCCAAATCGCTGGTGGGCGATGACAAGTATTTCCCAGCCAGCTTAAACTCCGAATTGTCTGCCGATGTAACCACTCTGGATCTGCTTTGACCACAGAGAACAAAAGCGGGCGAACTAAAACTTGATATATATCATCCAACTTGGTTTAATCTCCAATTCAAAATTGTCACCCTTAAGTGTTGACGGTTAACCGTCAACCGTCAACCGTTAACAACCTTAAATAACCGTATTCAGTGTGCTTGACAAGTATCATCTTAATCTCGTAATCTCGTAGCTTAATTAATTTAATTCAATAACAATGAAAAAGTTAATGCCACTACTACTGGGTGTTGTCCTACTGAGTAGTACTGTTGCTTGCAGTAAGCCAAATGACAAGACCAACAGCACTTCTACTTCTGGTAACAACACCAGTACAACTTCTAGTAATGCTAAAACACAGCAATCATCTGTACCAGCAGGCACGACTTTTGACAGCATACTGGATCAAGATTTGTCTACTGGTAAAAATTCCAACAATGAGCACTTTACTCTGCGCGTCAAAAACTCCTTGCTTGGAGGAAATCCAACTCTCAAAGATGCTCAAATTCAGGGACATCTTGAAGATGTCGTCAAAGCAGCTAAAGGCAAAAAAGCAAGTTTGCATCTAGTTGTTGATGACATAGTACTTAAAGATGGGACAACTGCTCCTATTGATGCGACCCTAGTCAACACTCAAGTAGAAACAAAAACTAAAGGCAAGTTCATTCAGAATGCTGGCGTTATCTTAGGTGGAGCAGTTGCAGGTCACTTTCTTGGTAACAAAGCAAAATTCAAGCACGGTGCGTTAGCTGGTGGTGCGGCTGCGACTGCTTTTGTTTTGTCTAGTCCTGGTGGTGAAGTCGTCCTCAAAAAAGGAACAGATATCAAGCTGAAACTTAAAACTGCACTTGATACAACTTCGTAACTAGCTATACTTAAGGAGCGGAGTAGCGTGTGGGGTGTAAGGGGGACAAGACATTTTCATGCTTGGTAGTGAAATTTATTTCATCGGGACTGATTTGAAAAAGGGTGTAGGAGAAGAAACTCTCTCTTTTCTAGGCGACAGATAAAAAAACCCAATTTGAGACGCGCTGATCACACCCCGCACCCCACACCCCCCAACATTTGAGACGTGCTGACCCTGACCCAGAAATTCTAAATCAATTACTGTCCTGAGTTGGGAATACTAAAGGCTGAGGTCTTAAAAATTCAACCGTATGATTAGCACTTTAGTCGGCATACCTGGATATGTAATTAGCGAAGAACTTTATCACCATTCCAGAACTATAGTTTATCAAGCCATTCGAGAGGCTGATTCCTTACCAGTAGTCATCAAGTTGCTGAAAAATCCTTATCCCAGTTTCAGCGATCTGGTACAGTTTCGCAATCAGTACACTATTGCTAAAAATCTCAACTCACCCCTAATCATCCAAATCTATAGCCTGGAACCCTATCAAAATAGCTATGCGCTGGTGATGGAAGACTTTGGGGGGATTTCCCTAAAAGATTATTTTGCCTCACCAGAGATGCAAGATGTTGTCTCTATACAAGACTTTTTACAAATAGCGATCGCTTTGTGCAATACGTTAGATGTACTTTACCGCGATCATATTATTCATAAAGACATCAAACCCAGCAATATTCTGATTAATCCTAACACTAAACAAGTTAAATTAATTGACTTTAGCATTGCATCTTTACTACCACGAGAAACCCAAACCCTCATCAGTCCTAATATCTTAGAAGGTACACTTGCTTATATTTCTCCAGAACAGACAGGAAGAATGAATCGGGGCGTTGATTACCGAACTGATTTTTATTCTTTAGGTGTGACTTTCTACGAACTACTGACAGGAGAATTACCCTTTGACTCAAACGATCCGATGGAGTTGGTGCATTGTCATATTGCCAAAGCAGCACCATCCCTTCGGAAAGTCAAAAATGAAGAGATTCCGCCAGTGATTTCAGCTATTGTGATGAAATTGATGGCTAAAAATGCTGAAGATAGATATCAAAGTGCTTTGGGGCTGAAATTTGATTTAGAAAAATGTTTACATCAACTCCAACAGACAGGTAAAATTGAACATTTTGAAATTGCACAACAGGATGTGTGCGATCGCTTTATTATCCCTGATCAACTTTATGGCAGAGAAGCAGAAATAGAAATCCTGTTGCAAGCATTTGATAGAGTCAGCCAGGGAGTCACTGAAATGATTCTGGTAGCTGGGTTTTCTGGGATTGGAAAAACAGCAGTTATCAACGAAGTGCATAAACCGATTGTTAAACAACGTGGTTATTTTATTAAAGGAAAATTTGACCAGTTTAATCGCAATATCCCTTTCTCAGCATTTTTACAAGCTTTTCAAAATTTAATGTGGCAATTATTAACAGAAAGCGATACTCAAATCCAGCAATGGAAAAATAAGATACTAGATGCTGTAGGTGAGAACGGACAGGTCATTATTGAAGTCATCCCGGAATTACAAAAAATTATTGGTCAACAACCCCCAGCAATAGAACTCTCAGGAACTGCTGCACAAAATCGGTTTAATTTATTATTCCAGAATTTTGTCCAAATATTCACAACTAAAGAGCATCCCTTAGTCATATTTTTAGATGATTTACAGTGGGCAGATTCGGCATCTCTGAAGTTGATACAGTTACTGATGAATGAATCATCTAGGAAATATTTATTATTAATTGGTGCTTACCGGGATAATGAAGTATCAACCGCCCATCCTTTGATATTAAGTTTAGAAGACATTAAAAAATCCCATGCCATCATCAATACCATTGCCCTGCCACCCCTGAGTCACCCTAGTTTAAATCAACTGGTGGCAGATACTCTGAGTTGTTGTGAGGAAATTGCACAACCATTAACTGAATTAGTATATCAAAACACCAAGGGAAATCCCTTTTTTACTACGCAGTTTCTCAAGGCACTCTATGAAGATGGATGGATGACATTCGACTGGGAGAGGGGAAATTGGCAGTGCAATATCACTGAAATTAAGGCGTTAGTACTGACAGATAACGTCGTAGAGTTTATGGCATTGCAATTGCAAAAGCTGCCACAAGAGACTCAGTCACTTTTAAAATTGGCGGCTTGTATTGGTAATCAGTTTGATTTGGCAACTTTGGCAATTGTTTGTCAACAATCGGAGATAGAAACGGCAACTTGTTTGTGGAAAGCGTTGCAGGAAGGGTTAATTTTACCTACTAGTGAAATCTACAAGTTTTATATTGGAAAAGAAAACCACGATGTAAAGCAAGATTCGCAGATTGTCAATTATAAATTTTTGCACGATCGCGTTCAACAAGCAGCTTACTCCCTCATTCCAGACGAGCAGAAGCAGCAAACTCATCTCCATATCGGTCAATTGCTGTTAAAGAATGCGGAAGCTACTCCTGTAGGGAGAAGGGAAGCAGGGGAGCAAGCCAATATTTTTGAGATTGTTAACCATTTGAATTTAGGGATTGATCTCATCACTCAACCCCTGGAAAAAATAGAGCTAGCAAATTTAAATTTAATGGCTGGGCAAAAGGCAAAAGCTGCGATCGCCTATGAATCTGCATTTAGCTATTTCAAAACAGGGCTAGATCTATTAACACTTGAATCTTGGCAGGATCAGTATAATTTGACCTTGGCACTCCATGAACTAGCTGGCGAAGCTGCCTGTTTGCTAGGAGACTTTGAGTCTATGCAGCAGTTTATACAGGCTGTGTTTAGCAAGGCTCATCATTCTTTTGATCAAGTGAAATCCTATCAGGTTCAGCTTCAGGGATATGCCGCCCAAGGCAGAAATGAAGAGGAGATCCAAACTGCCTTAAATGTGCTACAAACCCTAGGCATAGAACTACCCAGTCAACCGACTCCACAAGATATTCAACATAAATTACAACAGGTTACGACATCTTTATCAGAAAAGCCCATTGAGAATTTAGTCAATCTTGACAAGATGACAGATCCCAAAGGACTGGCAAGTATGCAAATTTTATCTGCAATTATTCCAGTTTGTTATTCTTTTCCGCAACTCTTACCGCTGATTATTTTAACCAAAGTTGATCTATCTATCAGGCTTGGCAATGCCGACGTTTCTCCTTTTGCCTATGCCTTGTATGGTGCTATTTTATGCGGAGTGATTGGAGATATTGATACTGGGTATCAATTTGGTCAACTCGCTATGAGTTTACTTGAGCGTTGGCATGTTCGAGTCGCAAAGAGCAGCACATTATTTATCGTTAACTTTGTGATTAAGCATTGGAAACAGCCTTTTAAAGAGACTTTCAGCTTTCTCCAAGAAGCTTATTTTGCTGGCTTGGAATGTGGGGATTTAGAACACGCTGCTTGGTCTATTGCTCAACTTTCCTTCAACACTTATTTGGCAGGTATACCATTAGAGGATCTTGAGAAAGAAATGGCTCTGCGTCATCAACTAGTGCATCAAACTCATCGAGAAGCATCAGCTTATTCCCATGCAATTTGTTATCAAGTGGTGCTGAATCTGGTTGGAACTGCGACTACTCCTTATCGGCTGATTGGTCAACAGTATGATGAGACTATCATGCTCTCGATTCATGTTAAAAACCATGATCTATACGCACTTTGCCACCTATATACGAACAAACTGATGCTAAGTGTTCTCTTTGAGGACTACAGGGGAGCAACAGAGTATGCACAAAAAGCAGCAGAAAATTTGAATAGTGCTGTGGGGATGCCTCATGTACCTTTAGTGAACTTCTACAGTTCGTTGGCGCTGCTGGCAAACTACGCTGATACCTCACAAGTTGAGCAAGCAGCAATTCTAGAAAAAGTAGCTGTCAATCAAGACCGAATGGCATGGTGGGCAAGTCACGCCCCAGTCAATTATTTGCATAAATTTCATTTGGTCGAAGCACAAAGACAGCAAATTTTGGGTTCTCAGGCAGAGGCGATGGAACTATACGATCGCGCCATTGCTGGGGCCAAAGCCAACGAATACATCCATGAAGAAGCCTTAGCTAACGAACTTGCTGCTAAATTTTATCTCGATTGGGGTAAAGAAAAAGTCGCCGCAGGCTATATGCAAGAAGCTTACTACTGTTATGCCTATTGGGGTGCTAAAGCCAAAATTATTGACTTAGAAAAACGCTATTCTCAACTGCTCGCTCCCATCTTACAATCTGCCACTCAACCCTCCCGCAAAGAAAGCTTGACTGCTATTCAAGACACGGTTTCTCATTCTAGTAGCAGCATTTCTGGCTTACTCGACCTAGACACCATTTTGAAAATTTCCCAATCTTTTACCAGTGAAATTCGCATGGAGCGATTGGTAGAGCAAGTTATGCAGGCGCTAGTTTCAACGGCTGGAGCAGATAAGGGTGCATTAATCCTCAATCATGAAGGTGGTTTAAAAGTAGTCTCCCAATATCTTAACTCTCAGGTACATCCCTTTGAAATTCAACCTTTAGATCATTGCTTTGAACTACCCGTATCCATTGTTCACTACGTCGAGCGCACTTTAGAATCAACTATTGCCAGCGCTGAAATTCCCCATATCTTTGCCCCTGATCCCTATTTCAGTCACCATTCTCCCCAAAGCTTGCTGTGTACCCCAATTCTCAAGCAAGGTCAACTCATTGGTCTATTATATTTAGAAAATTCTCTCACAATTCTTGCTTTCACTAGCGATCGCCTAGAAATTCTCAACTTACTCTGCACTCAAGCTGCCATTTCTCTGGAAAACGCCACTCTTTACAAGACTTTAGAGCATAAAGTCATCGAGCGTACCCACGAACTTTCTCAAGCCCTGAATGACCTCAAATCTGCTCAGAAAAAACTCGTCGAATCTGAGAAAATGGCAGCCCTCGGAGGATTGGTGGCTGGGGTCGCCCATGAAATTAATACCCCCGTTGGTGTTGGCATTACTCTCGCTTCTACCCTAGCAGCAGAAACTAAACTTTTTAAAGCTGCCATTACAGAGGGACATCTGAAGAAATCTGTTTTGACGAGCTACTTAAATACAGCAGAAGACTGTTCAAATTTAATTCTAACTAACTTGCAACGAGCCGGGGATTTGATCCAAAGTTTCAAGCAAGTTGCGGTCGATCAAAGCAACTTAGAACAGCGCCAAATTTTCCTAAGATCTTATGTTGAAGACATTCTCACCAGCCTGAGTCCAAAATTGCGGCAAGCCGGACACCGCCTCACGGTGACGGGGGATGAAACTATAGAAATTTTAACTTATCCAGGGGCAATTGCTCAACTTTTACTAAATTTGTTGAATAACTCCCTGATTCATGCTTATCCAACAGTAGAATCTGGTCAGCTTGCGATTCATATCAGTCAAACTCACGAGACTGTGACCTTAGTGTACAGCGATGATGGTTGCGGGATTCCCCCTGAAGCCTTGGGAAAAATTTTTGAGCCATTTTTTACCACTGCACGCGATCGCGGTGGCAGTGGACTCGGTTTGCATATTGTCTATAATCTTGTCACACAAAAATTGGGCGGTGCGATCGATGTTGAAAGTCACGTAGGTCAGGGTACTTTATTTACAATCAAATTACCTTGGAGTCTCTAATTCAATTGATAAATTTCTTTGTCGTTGTCGCTAAAGCGCCAACGACAAACGTTCATTCCAGAACTACTGTTCCCTGTTCCCTGTTCCCTTGTTAATATATGTTTATTGAAGATGATGAAATTCTGCTCTTAGATGACTCTGAAGCCTTTCCTGCAGTAGAGTCTATTCTCAATCTTCGGACAAATTGGAAGGTGTTAATTGTAGATGATGAACCGGCAATTCATCAGGCCACTCAACTCGCTCTCAAGGATTTTACTTTTGAAGGCAAAGGGTTGCAAATTCTTTCGGCTTACTCTGGTAAAAATGCTAAACAGTTGCTCTTTGAAAACCTCGATATTGCTTTTATATTATTAGATGTAGTCATGGAAACGAATGATGCTGGATTACAAATAGTCCAGTACATTCGTGACGAATTACAAAATCGGTTGGTGCGAATTATTCTTCGCACTGGTCAACCGGGAGATGCACCGGAAGAGTCTGTAATCGTCAGGTATGACATCAATGACTACAAACTTAAGGTAGAATTGACGCGCCAAAAGTTACTTACTACCGTTATCTCTGCACTGCGTTCCTATCGCGACCTCAAAATTATTGAGCAGCAAAATCACCAAATTAAGCAGACTCAGATGCACCTAATTCAGCAAGAAAAAATGTCGATCATCGGTAAATTAGCAGCAGGAATTACTCACGAAATTAATAATCCTATTTGTTTTATAGAAGGCAATCTTCAACCAGCTTGGGATTATATAAGAGACCTATTTAGCTTGTTAGATTTATATGAAAAAGAACTTTCCAATCCTAGTCCAGCAATTCAAGCTAGAGTTAAAAACATAGACTTAGAATATATTCGTATGGATTTACCAAATTTAATTGCTTCAATGCAGGAAGGTGTGAAGCGAATTAGCGAAATTAGTATGAGTATGAGAATTTTTTCCCGCGCTGACAGCGATTATCCTATTACATTTAACCTCCATGATGGAATCGATAGCACTATTTTGATTCTCAAATATCGCCTCAAAGCCGATGAAAATCGACCAGAAATTCAAGTAGTGAAAAATTACGGTGAATTGCCTTTGGTAGAATGCTATGCCGGACAACTCAATCAAGTGTTCATGAACATTTTGGCTAATGCTATTGATGCGATAGAAGAATCCAATCGAGGCAAGAGCTATCAACAAATTGAATCTTCACCCAATTGTATTACTATTAGTACAGCAGTTGATGCTACCGCAAAATTTGCTATCATCCGGATTCAAGATAATGGCAAGGGAATGAGCGATGAAGTGAAAACCCGCATTTTTGACGATTTATTTACGACCAAAGCAGTCGGGAAAGGGACAGGGTTGGGATTAGCGATTGCAAAGTCTATTATCGAAGAAAAACATGGAGGCATAATTGAGGTAAATTCTCAACTAGGCGAAGGCACTGAATTTGTGATCCAGCTACCGCTTTAGCAGATAGGGAATAAAGTACCAGCGCGTCTTTCGGTAAGTGTGATTTATCTTCCGAAATTTGCCGATCAGAGTCTGTAAATACACTTATAGGCTTAAATTCATGTTTTCTGCTTTATTCCATGCAACTACAATTTGAATCGACAGAGATCTTCGCTGACATTGACCCTCGACTGCAAAGACTACTTGAACGCAAAAGCCGGGGAATGACGACCGTTGCAACTGCGTCAACTAAGGCGGGAGAGGTTGCAGTTATTGCCAAGGTAAATAACCTTGAAGAATGGCTAGCGATCGACGAGGTGTACCCAGGTGCAGATCTGGGTAATACACCCATTGGTGAGCGAATTGTTACAGCCAGAGTGCCAGTTTCCCGATTAACGCAAATCAAGCAGTCCCCCTGCGTTGTCAGCTTAAAGGCAGCGCAAACACTGAAACCAACACTCAACACGACCCTCAAGGAAATTGCTGCAAGGAAAGACCTCTTGCCCCAAAATGCCATTGGAGAACAGGGATATGGTGTGGTGATTGGCATTATTGACAACGGTTGCGACTTCGTACACAAAAATTTTCGTCATCCTGATGGTTCCACAAGGCTGCTGGCTTTCTGGAACCAAGATGGCAACTCCAGTCATGACAGTCCCTACGGTTATGGTCAAGAATACAAGCAAGATGATATTAACCAAGCCCTTCAGGCAAATAATCCCTATGCAGTCTTAGGATACGAACCAGGATCTGGTGCCCACGGCACTCACGTTATGGATATTGCTGTTGGCAATGGACAGGGCAACGGCATTCCCGGCGTAGCCCCAGCATCTGATATCGTGTTTGTCCAACCCTCTTGGCGTGAAGTAGATTCAATTGTGGAGAACGGTGAAAGGGCTGTACAGGAGTGTTTTGGCGACACAGTATTACTGCTGGAAGCAATGGCGTATATCTTCGATCTTGCTGGCGATCGCCCCTGTGTCATTAATCTTAGCCTTGGGTTAAATGGTGGGCCTCATGATGGTACAACTCTAGTTGAGCAGGGCATCGATGCTTTAGTAACGACAAAGCCTAACCGAGCTATAGTCATTGCAGCAGGCAACTCTTACGATGCAGGTATTCATGCCTCTGGGATCGTGACACAGGATGGTTACTTTGACCTACAGTGGGAAATCCCCAAGCATAACCCAAAGCAGAAAGAGGTCGAGGTCTGGTACAGTGGACAAGATCAATTCCAACTAGAAATTCTCTCTCCAGATGGTAGCAGTCTTGGTCAGATCTCTCTGGGAGAAAGTGGTCAGGTGATCGACGATGATGATCACACTATCATGTTCTTTGCCCACCGCAAGTCAGATCCGAATAATGGAGACAATGTCATTTGCGTCTTTATGGAACCGGATTTACCAGGAGGCATCTGGAAACTGCGCCTCAAAGGAATTCAAGTAACCAATGGAAAATTCCATGCTTGGATCGAGAGAGAAGATGGGAATCAGACCTGTTTCGTTTCCCCCCGCGATAAGACCCACACCCTCAATACTATCGCCTGCGGACATAAGAGCATTGTCGTTGGTTCCTATAACGCTACCAAAAATAACAAGCCTTTGTCATATTTTTCCAGTTCTGGGCCAACGCGAGACGGGCGGCAAAAACCAGACTTCATTGCTCCCGGTGACCACATTTGGGCAGCAAATTCGGGCACAGTCACTCAAACCACACGGATGTCGGGTACAAGCATGGCTGCCCCAGTGGTAACTGGAGTCATAGCACTAGTACTTGCCGAGGCTCAAAACCGCAACCTAACACTGACTATCGACCAAATTCGTAAGATCTTGGCAGCCTCTACTAAGAAGAACTTTCCCCAGCCTAGCGACAGAGAACGCTACGGTTACGGAGCGATAGATGCCAGCACGGCAGTGTTAGCAGTGCAATCCATATGATATGATGGGGCTGGGCATAAAATATACTGTGAGCGAAGTCGCACACAATAACCACATACTATGTAATGACCTTGTCGTAGCTATGACACGAAAAACTTTACACTTAATTAAATCGTTAGACAGCGGAGCGCGGAAAGTAGAACCAAACCTAGCAAGTTTGGCTCAGGTAAAAGAACGCCGCGACGACGCTATGGCAGTTACGATTAAAGTGGCTGAACCTGGTTACATCCCAAGCTTTGTTGATGTTCGCGCCCAGATTTCACCCAATCTGTTGACAGCGACAATTACAGAAGAGGATTTACACCAACTTGAAGCAGACCCATTGGTTGTTTCTTTAGGTACACCAAGACGTTTGCACCCAGTAGCCTAATTTTAAGTATATTAATTCTATTATAAAGCAACTTGGTGAAGATGGGCAGGTTGCCTGAATAAAAACTGAGCGCACTTTTTTGCCTACTGTGCGCCAGGATTTAGGTCAAAATCCAGATGAGAATTTTTCTTAATTGTCTAGCAGGTTACCAAATGGCAAAACACATTTCGCCTTCCATTTATTGGTTTGTCTAATGCCAAAATAGGTGATCTCTGAATTGACCAATCGTGTCTTACTTTTAGCCAAAAAGATTGGACGATCGCTCGTGGTAGTTTTGGGGATGAAATCAGAAGCGATCGCCCACAGATTGAGGGATTACCTAGGATGAATGTGATATCGAGGTGACATCCCTGGATTGACAATAGCAGCCAACTCTGCGTCGGACAATTTGCTCAGTTCATTCTCCAATTCTTCAGATGTGAAGTCATAGCCACGTTCTTGCGCAATCCTGATGAAGGCTTCCGGGTTAGATGCTGCTTTTAGTCTTTCCTGGAATGCGTGATCTTGTTTGACTGCTTTCAAAAGCTGGGCTGCATTTTTGTGTGCCATCATAGTTTATCTCCTGTTTTAAATCTCAGATTTAAGCTGATTTCCGAGAAAGAAAATACCTGTGTTGGTGAGTTTCGACTGGGTGCATCCCAATGAGCGTAAATTCGTAGTGCGAGCATCTTGCTCGCTTATAGTACACGTGAGCTTTCCGGCTCACACTACTGATCGTCTTTTTGCAAAACTGGGATGCTCCCGTTTCGACTTCGCTCAACTCACGAGCTCTCAGTTGGTTGAGCGAAGTCGAAACCAACTGCGGCGGTATATTTATTCCTGTAAATCACCTAAATGTAATAATTTAACTCCTGTGGTTTCGCCAAATTCAGCTAGAGGAGCCGACTAACCGAGCTCATATATGTAAGAATACAGGAGTCAGAATTGTTAAACAATCGGGAGATAACAAAGTGTCGTCAAGAGCCTGAAGACAGATCCTCACAGAAAGATAAATTCTGACTCCTGACTCCTGAATTCTTACTCACATACTTCGATCTTGAACCAAGGAAGAGAATATATGAATTATCTTGATAAAACTTCATATTAAACTTGCTTATTCGTGGGTTTTAGGGTAACAAATCCTGCACATTTATTCGACCAACCTCAAGACCAGCGATCGCCAAAGTTACCTCATCTGATAAGCTATAATCTTTGCGTTGCTTATACGTTGGTTCTTCAGGTAAGTTGATAGGTTCCGTGTAAACTTCTAGTTGTTTTTCCACAAGATTGACTATCCAATAAACCGGAATACCTGCACGTGCGTAGACCCTTTTTTTGATCGTTCTGTCTCTCTCAAGGGAAGAATCAGCAATTTCAACAACTAAAGCTAAGTTTTGTGAACTAGGATGGCGATCAAGATAATCAAGAGTGTTACCTTGGATAATGGCAACATCAGGCTCAGGCTCACTATCCTCTAAAGTAATAGGTTCCTGAGTGTCTACATACCATCCCTGCGGCACAATCTTCTCCAAGGCAATGAGAGTTAGTTTTGTAGCAGCGGGGTGCGGGGGGTTTTTTGGCATTTTATAAATTATCCATCCCTCTAACAGTTCCACAGGATCGTCCTCAGTGAGGATGTCGAGACGAATCATCTGGTGGTACTGTTCAACACTGAAGCGCCAAACTGCCTCCATCGGCACATCTGGAGTTTGCCTGGGGTTGGTGACGCTATTTTGAGTGGAGACAGACACAAAATTATTAACCTTCAGCTTTTGCATCTAATAATAGCACCTCTGGTGATAAAGTAATTCTGATCGCTACCATATCTTGATCAATAATAGGCACGCTCAAAATGAAAGTCCTTCATGGTACTTGGATACCGAATGCGGTCAGTGACTTTATTCAGCCAGGGTCTTTTTACCTATGGGTAGAAACCCCTGTCCTTCAAGGAAGCCGCGTCAATAATCAACAGATTCACCCTGGACATTTGGCACAAGCTGAATTGGCAACTTTTTTAGCGCAGGAGTTGGGAATCAAAGAATCAGCAGGTCAATTAAGCGATCGCCTATCCCCTAAATACTTTGCTCTGCCGACTGCCAATAATCAACCCCTCCCTTCACCTGAATTAACCAAGTATCTAGAAGTCGAAACCCCTGAAGACTATGAAGGGTTTGAATATTGGAAAATAGACTGTTATGAAGCAGTCGTGAATACCAAAACTGATAGTTCTCAAACTCCGCAAGCCATCAATGTTATCAAACTCCTCAACGATATCCACTTTTTAGCACTATACAACTCCAATGAAATTCAACTGGGTTCAGATCTCTTGTTTTGGTATCACTACACCCAAGCCTTTAAGCAAGTGATTCTGAAAGACCAGTACATTCCCGCTTTGAAGTATCGGCAATTAGAAGTTACCAAAACGAAGAAAAAAGGCAAGCAACAGACATCACAGCCGTTTGAAATCTACGCAACCTGGGAAATTATTTCCCTTGCATACGAATCAAACATAAAAAAATACCTAGACTATATACCCTTAATTTGTGTGTCTGGTTCAGTCGCACCCAGCGATCCAGTAGAGTTGTTTGACAAAGAAACCCTGTTACGTCACTTTTCTGAGTCCTTACTTCACGATTTGGTCACCCACACACCCTCAACTGCTGCCTTTGACAAGCAAATTGCTGACTCCTTACTCCACCATTGCCTATACCCCTATCGACACAACCCCCTTACCACAGAGGCAGATCTAGAAGAATATAAACAATGGATTGTTTGGAAAACCAAAATCACCCGTACCCAAAGCGAATCTCCCTTTAATCTTTGCTTACAGTTGCACTCTGCTACCGCAGAAAACATGGACGACTGGTATATGCAGTTTCTAGTAGCAAGCAAACAAGACCCCTCCCTGAAGCTGGCGCTGGCTGACTACTGGACAATGAGTCAAAAAACCAAAACAGGAGTACACACCCAGTTTGGCAAAGAGTTTGAAACTCATCTGCTACTGAATCTGGGATACGCAGCGCGGATGTATCCTAAATTATGGCAGGGATTGGAAACAGATCGCCCTACTGGATTGGGACTGACTTTAGAAGAAGCATTTGACTTCCTCAAAGAAAGCGCCTGGGTGTTGGAAGATGCAGGCTTTAAAGTCATTGTACCTGCCTGGTATACCCCGACTGGTCGCCGTCGTGCCAAAATTCGGTTGAAAACATCTGCCCACAAGCAATCTGCAACTAAGAGTAAAACAAAAAGCTATTTTGGTTTAGACTCGCTGGTGGAGTATCAGTACAATTTGGCGATCGGTGATCAAGTCGTCACTCCCCAAGAGTGGGAACAACTCATCAACGCCAAAGCACCCCTCGTGCATTTTCGTGGTCAATGGATGGAACTAGACCGAGACAAGATGCAGCAGTTGCTAGAATTTTGGCAATCCCACGCTGACGAACAGCCACAGATGAGTTTACTGGAATTACTACAACGCAGTGCAGAAGCTGGAGACGAGTGGGAAGTTGAACATGACCAAACCTTGTCCGAAATGATGTCCAAGCTGCAAGACAAAAGCCAGTTAGAACCAGTTTCTGACCTACCTTTGCAAGGGACTCTACGAGAATACCAAAAGCGAGGCGTATCTTGGTTGCAGTACCTGGAACGCTTGGGGTTAAATGGCTGTTTAGCAGACGATATGGGGTTGGGAAAGTCAGTACAAGTTATTGCCCGATTAGTACAGGAGAGGGAGTTGTATAGAGTAGGGGAGGAAAAATCCGCCTCGTTGTTACCTACTTTACTCATTGCACCTACATCTGTGGTCGGGAATTGGGAGAGGGAAATTGCTAAGTTTGCACCACAGTTGAAAACGATGGTGCATCATGGTGGCGATCGCCTTCAGGATGTAGATTTTCAAGGAGTCAGTCTACAGTATGATGTTGTCATCACCTCATTTACCCTAGCCCGTAAAGACGAAAAGCTACTAAGCAGTGTAGAGTGGGAACGGATCGTCCTGGATGAGGCGCAAAACATTAAAAACCCCAAAGCCGCCCAGACCAAGGCTATTCTCAAACTATCTGCCAAACATCGACTGGCGTTAACCGGAACTCCAGTAGAAAACCGCTTACTGGATCTGTGGTCAATTTTTAACTTTCTCAATCCTGGTTATTTGGGCAAAGAGGCGCAGTTTCGCAAGTCCTTTGAGATTCCCATTCAGAAGGACAATGACCGAGTCAAATCGGCTACACTCAAGAAACTCGTTGAACCCCTCATCTTACGACGCGTCAAGACAGATCAGTCCATCATCAATGATTTGCCCGACAAAGTTGAGCAAAAATTATACACTAACCTCACGAAAGAACAGGCATCGCTTTATGAAGTGGTTGTTAAAGATGTCGAGGAAAAACTCCAAACAGCAGAGGGCATCCAACGCAAGGGATTGATCCTCTCTACCCTGATGAAATTGAAGCAGATTTGCAACCATCCAGCACAATTTTTGCAAGATGGTAGCGAATTTTCACAAGAGCGATCGCACAAATTGAGTCGCTTAGCAGAGATGGTAGAAGAAGCGATTTCCGAAGGAGAAAGCCTCCTCATCTTCAGTCAATTTACTGAGATTTGCGAAAACATCGAGAAATATATAAAACACACATTCCATTGTAACACTTACTACTTACACGGTGGCACCAACCGCAAACGTCGAGAAACAATGATAGCAGAATTCCAAGAACCGGATACAGAACCCTCCGTGTTTATACTTTCCCTCAAAGCAGGCGGTGTAGGCATCACCCTCACCAAAGCCAACCACGTCTTCCACTTCGACCGTTGGTGGAACCCAGCCGTAGAAAACCAAGCAACAGATCGCGCCTTCCGCATAGGTCAAAAGAAAAATGTCTTCGTCCATAAATTTGTTGCTATTGGCACCCTAGAAGAACGCATCGACCAAATGATAGAAGACAAGAAAAAACTCTCCTCCGCCGTAGTAGGTAGCGACGAATCTTGGCTAACAGAACTAGACAACGAAGCCTTCAAACAACTGATCGCATTAAACAAAAGCGCAATCCTATAGTGCTTCTCATCCAAAGCTTTTCTATATTTTATTTTCTGGAAGTCTCTTAGAGATTAAACTAGAGTTAGCAGAGGTAGAGTTGACTTGATTAGGAGGTTCGACGATGACTTTACAAGAAATTATTAACTCTATTGAAAACTTGCTCACAGAAGAACGAGAGTATTTATTCGAGTTTCTTCTCCAGCAACGAATTGAAAATCGGCGGGTTGAA
Organism: uncultured cyanobacterium; assembly: GCA_903903925.1. Lineage (GTDB taxonomy): Bacteria > Cyanobacteriota > Cyanobacteriia > Cyanobacteriales > Nostocaceae > Stigonema. The sequence goes on along the minus strand of CAIVAU010000260.1, from coordinate 6,153 downwards.
ATTTTGGCTAATGCTCAGGAAGTGATGCAGGCTTTTAAAGATGGGACGGCAAAGAGGGGAAGCGTTGATGATTTGATTGCTGATGACAAAATTTAGTCGTACATGGTGGGGCGATCGCTTCATCAAAGCACTAGAAGCCTTCACCGATGAAGGTAGACTACAACGAGGACGTTCTTATGCTAGTGGCGGTAAAGTTAAAAGCTTTGAAATAGAGCAAAATCACATCACCGCCAAAGTCAAAGGGTCAGTGAATCCCTACTATGGAGTCTACAAAGAACCAACATACAACATATCAATTGACATCACACCTATTGCCAAAACACACTGGAGTGAAGCCATCCAAAAACTTTCATCCAAAGCCAGCATCGTTTCCCGACTCCTACTCAACGAAGTACCAGAAAACATTGAAGACACATTTTCTGATTTAGGACTGCACCTATTACCTCACAGCAGAAAAGACTTCACAACCAAATGCTCTTGTCCAGACTCTGCAAATCCCTGCAAACATATTGCCGGAGTCTACTACTTAGTCGCATCTCAACTAGATCATAACCCATTTCTACTGTTTGAACTACGGGGGTTATCCAAAGCACAACTACAAGCAAAACTCGCTGAGTCACCCTTAGGTAAAGCACTGTCAGAAGAACTGAACGCTAAAGAAATTTCCCTAGAACCCTCCACGTCATTTTATACGAAACTCACTAAGCAACAAATTACCCAACAGCCAACTCCCAGAGAATTTTGGTTAGGCACTCTTCGATTACCCCAAACAATTGAAATCCCAACAGCAAGCGGTGTATCGGCAATTCTAATTAAGAAACAAGGAGATTTTCCGGCTTTCTGGCAAAAGGATAATTCCTTTATTGAAGCCATGGAGGAGTTGTATAAGCGGGTGAAAACGAAAAACCAAAATTTGATGTAAAAATGTTTGTTCTAAATCCGAAATGCTGAAATTTGATGTTGTAGCTCTAAGTAAGTCAGGACGGTAAAATTTATGTATGTTGAGTTTTGTTAACAGTTGACTATCAACTGTCAACACCGATTTGCTTATAGATAGCCGTCAAAGTATTCTTTTTGAGATTAATCAAAATAAGAGTTAAAAAAATGCTTACAAAACAAGAAAGACAAAATCCTGATGGAACATGGACAGTCTTTGTATTACTCCCTTCAGATGATTTAGGTAATAGTCAAATTGGAGTGGGGAGAATTATTAAATCTATTGGCGAAACTAAAGAAGAGGCTTATAAAAACTTTAATGATGAGCACAAAGCATGGAAAAAAATTTATAATATCTAACACTCAGTAGCCACCCCCAAAACCAGAGTACCAAAGGAGTGAGGAGTTAGGAATAAAAACTCATCACTCCTCACTTTTTTAGCTGGCTAGCAGGGTTTGTTGTAAAGGTGTCCAGCGGAAGGCGCGATCGCCACCCCTTTCAATGACAACTTTTACTCGTGGTTCTAGTTTGGGCAAGTTCACTAAAAATTCAATCTCTTCATTGGAAAGAATATGTCCTTCAATGATCCACAACACTAGTCCTTTTGATTTAGGTGGAAGCTGTTCTAGCTGATAGTTGACTATGGGCGGCACGTAGTATGTGTAACCTACTGCTGCACCACTACCACTACTTTTTTTACCTAGGTGAGGCGGTCTAACTCCATGAACTCCTGTGAGATAGGCAGCAAGGTCTCCCAGTCCCCTAGCGGTAATGTGGAGGGTGACGTATCCTGCTGCACGTAGTCGGCGTCTATACCGACCTTCAAAACCCCCTTCTAGAGGTACGTAAACACCAAGAGCATCAAATTTTTCCAGATCGCGGATTAAAGCATTGCCAGTGGTAATTAGTGCCATAAAATTGATTGTCGTTCTATCCCACTTTTTAGATATCTCTATTATTAATCATTTGTCATTTATCCTTTGTTAAGGACTTCCAAATTAAAAAATGGTGGGGTGTGGGGTGTGAAGCTTGCCGACTCTGCCTCCCGGCATCATAGCAGGCATAGCCAAAAATTTTTAGAAAAATCTGTAGACAAATATCAATAGATGGCATATACTGTTAGATCGTGACCAATGAGTGAAATTAAACTACCATCTTAGTCTCTTAGCTGATGACTAAATTCCAAACTAGGATAAACTAGCGCAGAATCGATCAAAGACTGGTAAACTTAAAACACTTTCAGGTCATCAACTTGGGAACCGTTGGTTGAATAAACCAAGGTCAGTCCTAAAACATAAAGTGCATTCAATCCTGTAATCTTTGAAAAAAGCAGGCAAAACCCTAAACTATAGTTTAAGGTAGTAACTGAAGTAGAAACTGAGCTGTCGTGTTGGTTCTTAGCAAGTCATAAGTCTCAGTTAACGGATACTAAGCGGAAAACTGCTTAAGTCCTACTACAAATTGAAGTGCCAGAGTCATTGCTAGGACAACAGCATTGCTGCACAAAGCGCAAAGCTATAGAGTCTTGCATAAAGCCGGGAAGTTATAGCTTCCGACGGATCTGGTAACTAAGCAGGAAAAAATCAACGAATTCACTCAAACAGTCCAACTTGGTGGAGAACCAGAGAAGTTTGAACTGCGAAACCTAAGCTGTCCAGACTTCACGCGTGTCAATCCCAAAAAAGAGGAAAGTTGTGTTACATGGGTACACACTCTTATTTCCTCTACAATCTGATTCTCAACCTCAGCAAGTAAAAAGGAGAGCCAGTAACTGTGTCTGTAGGTATTCTCGGCACTAAACTTGGCATGACCCAAATATTTGACGAAGCAGGAGTCTCTATTCCTGTGACCGTTATCCAAGCGGGCCCATGCACTGTTACACAAGTTAAAACGAAACAGACCGACGGTTACTCCGCCATTCAAGTAGGCTATGGCGAAGTAAAGCCAAAGGCGCTAAATAGACCACTGCTAGGTCACCTTGCCAAATCATCTGCCCCAGCATTGCGTCACTTACGGGAGTATCACATAGAAAACTCCAGTGATTACGCTTTAGGGCAAGAGATTAAAGCAGATATTTTTACTACAGGTCAAATTGTTGACGTAAGCGGTAAAAGCATCGGTCGGGGTTTTGCTGGTAACCAAAAACGCAACAACTTTGGTCGGGGTCCAATGTCCCATGGTTCTAAAAACCACAGAGAGCCGGGTTCCATTGGTGCAGGTACAACCCCTGGTCGTGTTTATCCAGGTAAGCGGATGGCAGGACGTTTGGGTGGTAAACGTGTAACAATTCGCAAATTGACCGTAGTGCGAGTAGATCTAGAACGCAACTTATTGCTCATCAAGGGAGCTATTCCTGGTAAACCAGGTGCCTTGGTAAGCATTGTGCCTGCAAATCTAGTTGGTAAATAGCTAATTGTTGACGGTTGACCGTCAACAGTTAACAACCAACAACTAACAAAACAACAAACTAAGATGGTTGAGTGTATAGTTAAAAATTGGCAAGGAGAACAAGTCGGGCAAACAACGTTCGACTTGCGGGTTGCCAAGGAGAAAACGGCGGTTCACGTTGTGCATCGAGCCTTGGTACGACAAATGACCAATGCTCGCCAAGGAACCGCTAGTACAAAAACCCGTTCCGAAGTCAGAGGTGGTGGTCGCAAACCTTGGCGGCAAAAGGGTACTGGTCGTGCTCGTGCAGGATCTATTCGTTCACCGCTATGGCGTGGTGGTGGTGTGATCTTTGGTCCAAAACCCAGAGAATACAATCTGAAGATGAACCGCAAAGAGCGACGCCTAGCACTGCGGACAGCTTTTACAAGTCGCATAGACGACTTGATTGTGGTAGAAGAATTTAGCGAACAACTATCCCGGCCCAAAACCAAAGAGTTGGTGGAAGCGATCGCCCGTTGGGGATCTCTTCCAGAACAAAAGACTCTGTTAATTCTGCCAGAACGCACGGAAAACATTTATTTATCAGCCCGCAACGTGGAGAATCTAAAGCTCATTGGCGCTGATCAGCTCAATGTTTATGATTTACTCCACGCTGACAAAATTGTCGTTACGGCATCAGCCTTACAAAAAATCCAGGAGGTCTATGGTGACTAACTTTGACCCCCGCGACCTTGCCGACCTAGTTCGTCGCCCAATTGTTACCGAAAAAGCGACGATCTTAATGGAACAAAATAAATATACTTTTGAAGTCATTCCAAAGGCAACCAAGCCAGAAATTAGAGCGGCAATTGAAAATTTATTTGATGTCAAGGTCGTCAAGGTAAATACCCTCATGCCACCGCGCAAAAAACGGCGAGTTGGCAAGTTTGTTGGCTACAAGCCCCAATATAAGCGAGCCATAGTTACAGTGGCAGCATCGGACGTAGAGAAGATTAGACAAGTTCTATTCCCAGACGTGTAATTTAGTTAGTTGTTAGTAGTTAGTAGTTAACTAACAACTGACAACTAACAACTAATAACTAACAACGGAAATTAATTATGGGTACTCGTTCTTATCGCCCTTACACTCCCAGTACTCGTCAGGTAACTATCTCCGACTTTTCAGAAATCACAAAAACTGAACCAGAGAAGTCCCTAACGGTACGTGTACATAGCCCTCAAGGTCGGAATAATCAAGGGCGAATCACAGTTCGCCACCGAGGTGGAGGTCACAAGCGTCTTTACCGGATTATTGACTTTAAACGGGATAAGAGGAACATTACTGCCACAGTAACAGCAATTGAATACGATCCAAATCGCAACGCACGGATTGCCCTTGTGCAATACGAAGACGGCGAAAAGCGTTATATCCTTCAGCCTAATGGGTTGAAAGTGGGGACTAAAATAACGGCTGGGGTCAATTCTCCCATCGAAGATGGTAACGCCTTACCCCTTGCCAACATTCCTTTGGGAAGCAGCGTTCACAACGTGGAACTGACACCTGGTAAAGGAGGTCAAATTGTTCGGGCTGCTGGTGCTAGTGCTCAAGTTGTAGCAAAAGAAGGTAATTATGTTTCTCTGAAATTACCTTCCGGAGAAGTCCGCATGATCAGACGCGAGTGCTATGCCACCATTGGACAAGTAGGCAACCTTGACGCCAGAAACCTCAGTGCAGGTAAAGCAGGGCGAAACCGCTGGAAAGGTCGCAGACCAACTGTTAGAGGTAGTGTGATGAACCCAGTAGACCACCCACATGGTGGTGGTGAAGGTAGGGCACCTATCGGTAGACCAGGCCCTGTGACTCCTTGGGGTAAACCTGCTTTAGGCTACAAAACCCGCAAGCGGAAAAAAGCCAGTAGCAAGTTAATTGTACGTCGTCGCCGGAAATCTTCTAAACGCGGTCGCGGCGGACGAGAATCTTAATGAATTATGAATTATGAATTATGAATGGAAGCTTTTAAGTCGTAATTCGTAATTCGTAACTTTTGACTGAAAAATCTACACTCGAAGTTTACTGGTTATGGGACGTTCTCTGAAAAAAGGTCCTTTTGTTGCAGATCATCTTTTGAAGAAAATTGAAAGGCTTAACGACAGCAACAAAAAGGAAGTTATTAAAACTTGGTCGCGTGCTTCGACAATTTTGCCTCAAATGGTAGGTCATACTATTGCTGTTTACAACGGGCGTCAGCACGTCCCGGTTTTTGTCTCAGACCAAATGGTGGGACATAAATTGGGGGAGTTTTCTCCCACACGCACTTATAGAGGTCACGCTAAGAGTGACAAAAAAGCAGGTAGGTAGAAGAAAATTATGGCTACTGATACTAAAGAAGTGAAAGCAAGCGTTCGTTATCTACGTATGTCTGCTTATAAAGTGCGTCGTGTACTCGACCAAATTCGGGGGCGATCTTATCGGGACGCGCTGATTATCCTCGAATTTATGCCTTATCGAGCCTGCGAACCAGTATTGAAAGTTCTCAGAAGTGCTGCTGCTAATGCTGAACACAACGCTGGACTAAATCGATCTGAGTTGAAAATTACGCAGGCTTACGCTGATCAAGGCCCTGTACTGAAACGATTCCAGCCTAGAGCTCAAGGTCGCGCTTATCAGATTCGCAAGCCAACGTGTCACATCACTGTAGCTGTTGCTGCTGATACCGCAGCAGATGAATAAGAAGAAGGAGTCAGGAGTCAGGAGTCAGGAGTCAGGAGTCAGGAGTCAGGAGTCAGGAGTCAGGAGTCAGGAGTCAGGAGTCAGGAGTCAGGAGTCAGGAGTCAGGAGTCAGGAG
>CAIVAU010000259.1 GCA_903903925.1 uncultured cyanobacterium | reverse complement strand
CTCCTGACTCCTGACTCCTGACTCCTGACTCCTGACTCCTGACTCCTGACTCCTGACTCCTGACTCCTGACTCCTGACTCCTGACTCCTGACTCCTGACTTGGAATCAAGGAAAGAGATTTGAATACTGCTGAATAAGCAAGGATTTTTAAATAAGTTTAATGAAGGTGCGTTACACGGCGTTAACGCACCCTACAAGTTAGGGCACAATCAGCACTGGGCAAGGGGAAAGATTGATCACGCGGTTAGTAACACTATCATGTGATCCCTCTTCTGTTAAGCCTAATCCTCGACAACCCATAACGATTAAATCAGCCCCGATTTCATCTGCAACATCGCAGATGGTAAAAGCTGGCTTGCCTATCCGTTCAATAGCTTCGGTTGGAATGCCTTGCTGTGAGAACAGAGATTTGGCACTTTCTAGAAGTTGAGCAACGGTCTCCGGTGAGGACATTGCATCTTGTGTTGGCGAGTCTGCAGTGGGTTCTTCCACTACACTCAGCAGTACTAGGCGACTGCTGTACTTTTGCACGACATTGACAACCACTTCGGCTGCTTCCCGTGCTTCTCGACTGTGATCAACTGGAAATAGAACTGTCTTGAACATTCGTTTCACCTCCACACCCCTGACTCCGGTAAAATCTGGATGGGTCTACTTAAAAAACATAACAAAAAGGTAATCAGGAGGCTTGTATAGTGTCAAAGAAAACTTTAGCAAATTTATCTGCAGCAGATTTAACTGGTAAACGCGCCCTCGTACGGGTTGATTTTAACGTACCTGTGGATGATTCTGGCAAAATCACCGACGATACTCGCATTCGTGCGGCTCTACCAACTATCAACGATCTGAGGCAGAAGGGAGCTAAGGTGATTCTCGTCAGTCATTTTGGTCGTCCTAAGGGTGTAGATGAGAAGCTGCGCCTAACTCAGGTTGCCGATCGCCTTTCAGAGTTACTGGGACAAAAAGTTGTTAAGACTAATGACTCCATTGGTGAGGAAGTTGCCGCTAAAGTGAAGGCTTTACAAAATGGACAAGTTCTGTTACTGGAAAATGTCCGTTTTCACAAAGAAGAGGAACAAAATGATCCAGAATTTGCTAAAAAATTAGCAGCAAATGCCGATTTATATGTTAATGACGCTTTTGGTACAGCACACCGTGCTCATGCTTCTACAGAAGGAGTGACTCATTACCTGAGTCCCTGTGTTGCTGGATATTTGATTGAAAAAGAATTGCAGTATCTGCAAAACGCAATTGAAAATCCCCAACGTCCTTTGGCAGCAATTATCGGTGGTTCCAAAGTTTCCAGTAAAATTGGCGTGATTGAAACCCTACTAGAGAAATGCGACAAGCTTCTGCTAGGCGGTGGGATGATTTTCACCTTTTACAAGGCCCGTGGTTTGAGTGTCGGTAAGTCGCTGGTGGAAGATGACAAGCTAGAACTGGCGAAGTCTTTAGAAGCAAAAGCAAAAGAACGCGGTGTAGACTTGCTGCTGCCTACAGATGTGGTGGTGGCAGATAAATTTGCGGCTGATGCCAATTCAGAAATTGTCAAAATTGACAAGATACCCGATGAGTGGATGGGATTGGATATTGGTCCAGACTCGGTCAAAACTTTCCAAGCAGCCCTTGCTGATTGCAAGTCGGTGATTTGGAATGGTCCGATGGGTGTTTTTGAGATTGATAAGTTTGCCGTAGGTACGGAAGCGATCGCCCGCACCTTAGCCGATATCGGTAAAACAGGCGCTACTACCATCATTGGCGGTGGCGACTCTGTAGCCGCTGTGGAAAAGGTGGGTTTAGCCGATCAAATGAGCCACATCTCCACTGGCGGCGGCGCTAGCTTGGAGTTACTTGAAGGTAAGGTATTGCCTGGAATTGCCGCCTTAGATAATGCTTAGTAGTCATTGATCATATAGAGACCGTACTGTACGGTCTCTACTTATAGAACTGGATCTCAGTATTCATCAGTATATCTATGTTGAAGCATCTTAAATTGCATACAAACATAACCCTAAACTGTACACAAGTTAAGGTCGATGATAAAAGTACGAATCCAGCCTGAAAAATGGGGAGTTTTGTTTTTTTGAATGAGTGATTTTTGACTTCGGTTGCTGAGCGTAGCCGAAGCATTGACTTTCCGCAGGGCGGTGGAGAGTGGAGGAGGAGTGGAAGTGTTCCTTCCAAAATCCTAAATAGATTTTGCTTAATCTTCCTTGGTCACATCTAGCCGTTGTCGTTGCAACTTTTGCAACTTTTGCAAGAGAGATTCAACCTCGGCTTGCAGGCTCATGAACTTGAGTTGCTGATCGCCTTGATAACAAGATTTAGTTAACTGGCTCGCCCAGGAAGTTTGGGAATCGGGATTAGAAATAGTAGATGTGGACATTGCTAGCTGTATATTGATTTGGTACTCAACTCGTACACCATTAGAGATATTATAATAAAGTAATTTTAAGATAAATTAAAATATTGTGTATTTTTCATGAGTCGCTGGCATCGATACAAATTTTGTATTATAAGATTGCAAGCATAGAGGTTTTGTTCCCAAGAAAACATCAGTGCCATACTACATAGAAAAATATAGTTTTGAACACCGTGACTTTGAGCCTGTCTGTAGCTAAATCTCATCGCCAATCTTGGCCTGGACTGATAGAGCAATATCGCGAATATCTGCCCGTCAGTGAACAAACGCCAGTCGTCACTCTACTAGAAGGTAACACACCTCTAATCCCAGTGCCCTCAATAGCAGAGCGGATTGGCAGACAAGTGCGTGTCTTTGTCAAATACGACGGTCTTAATCCCACTGGGAGCTTTAAAGACCGAGGAATGACAATGGCAATTTCCAAGGCAAAGGAAGCAGGGGCAAAAGCAGTCATTTGCGCCAGCACAGGCAATACCTCAGCCGCAGCCGCAGCTTATGCTAAGCGTGCTGGGATGCGTGCTTTTGTCTTGATTCCAGATGGCTATGTAGCGCTAGGTAAGTTAGCGCAGGCGCTATTGTATGGGGCAGAGGTACTTGCCATTAAAGGTAATTTTGACCAAGCATTGGAAATTGTGCGCGAAATAGCACAAAGCTATCCGGTAACTTTGGTGAATTCGGTCAATCCCTACCGTCTGGAAGGACAAAAAACAGCAGCGTTTGAAGTTGTTGATGCTTTAGGTAATGCCCCAGACTGGTTGTGTATTCCAGTAGGTAATGCGGGAAATATCTCAGCATATTGGATGGGATTTTGTCAATATCATCAGATTGGAAAGTGCGATCGCCTACCCCGGATGATGGGATTTCAAGCAGCAGGTTCAGCCCCCTTAGTCATAGGTCAGCCAGTAGCGCATCCAGAAACCTTAGCCACAGCAATTCGCATTGGTAACCCTGCCGGCTGGCAAAAAGCGATCGCTGTCCAATCAGCAAGTCAGGGAAGTTTCTCCGCCGTCACAGATGAGCAAATTCTCGATGCTTATCGACTTTTAGCATCAGAAGAAGGCATTTTTTGTGAACCAGCCAGCGCTGCTTCCGTCGCAGGAATGTTGCTCTTACAGGATCAAATTCCTACAGGATCAACGGTAGTCTGTGTCCTCACTGGCAATGGTCTGAAAGATCCAGATACCGCCATTAAACACAATCACAGTCAATTTCAACAAGGTATCGAGGCAGAACTACTGACAGTAGCCAAAGCAATGGGGTTGTAAAAAGTGGGGTGTGGGGAGTGTGGGGTGTAAAAATTCGTGACTTCTGTGAACTGGTAAGTTATTTCTAAGCTCCCCTGCTCCCCTGCTCCCTGCTCCCTGCTCCCTGCTCCCTGCTCCCTGCTCCCTGCTCCCTGCTCCCTGCTCCCTGCTCCCTACTCCCTACTCCCTGCTCCCTACTCCCTGCTCCCTGCTCCCTGCTCCCTACTCCCTACTCCCTACTCCCTGCTCCCTGCTCCCTGCTCCCTACTCCCTACTCCCTACTCCCCCTTCCGCTCTCGCGTTAAACTATCAATAGCGTCACCCAAAGCGGTAGTCAGGCTTTTTCGAGTTTGGGCATGGCTATCTTGCTCGCTTTTTAACAATGATAGTAGGCGATCGCGTTCTTTCATGACTGCAATGAGTTTAGCTTTTAATTCGTCTGCAGAATTTAGGCTTGAGATTTCTTGGTGAAGCGCAGTTGCTGCTGTGGTGTCATCGAGTCGGACTTCTTCAATCAAGAGAAGTTTTTGGATTTCAGCCTTCAAAGACGCGATCGCCCCTGCGGATATCTGGGCATCTGTACGGCGTTGTTCTGCTTCAGTACTGTAAAGTTTCTGCCATTTTTCCGCACTTTTCCAACCAGCATCTCGTTCTGAGATTAATTCAGCTACCTGCTGTTTAAGTGCCTTAATTTCCGTCAACCACTGTTGTGTTAATTCTTGATTCATATTAGTAAAGGAGTCAGGAGTCAGGAGTCAGGAGTCAGAATACTCGAAGCAGTCAAGTCAGAGGTTTCAAGCTTTTAAAAATTTTTTGTTATGCTTCAAATTATGATTCATCTATAATATCCCATCTGTATCCTGACTTCTGACTCCTAACTCCTGAATTCTGGAGTAAAATATTTAGGGATTCAACTATTCAAAAGCGATCGCACAAATGTCTGAACGTCGTTTTGAGTTTCCCACTATTGAACCAGATGCCAAAGCACCTACTTTGAGGCGGCTACGGGAGATGAGCCGCCTACTGGACAAAGTCGTCACCATTCCAGGAATAAGGCTTCATATTGGCCTAGATCCAATTATCGGGCTCATGCCGATAGCTGGTGATTTTTTAGGAATGCTGCTTTCTACTTACATCGTCCTAGAAGCTGCACGGCTAGGTGCGCCGGGGCCTACTTTAGGCAGAATGGCTTTGAATGTCATTGTGGATGGTACAGTCGGATCAATACCAATATTTGGAGACTTATTTGATTTTGCTTGGACAGCCAACGAGTATAATATTAAACTCTTAGAAGATTACCTAAAGTTTCCCAGCCGTAGGAAGAAAGCAGACAGTTGGTTTATATTAATACTTTTAGCTGGATTGTTGGTTTTTGCTATTGTATTGGTGGCAGTTGCTGTCATAGTAATTAGACTGCTGCTAACAGCTTTAACTGGCAGTTAAATAGTGACTGATAAAAGTAATGAAAGATTGGTGGCAAGCTTATTTTCCTCAAGGACGGCAAAGTTTAATAATCACTGATGCAAATGGGTATCCTGTACAAATTGCTTATGGTGAAAAAGGTACAGGTAAACCCTTATTTTTTTTTCATGGTGCTGGTAGCTGGAGCTATAATTGGCGTCATAGTGTCCAACCGTTATCTAAATATTGTCGAGTCATTTGTTTTGATGCTAAAGGTTACGGTTTTTCAGAAAAACCGTTATCCCGTCGAGAACAAAGCGGTCATCAAATAATTGAATCAGCGCGAATTATTCAGGGATTGTGTGATGAACCTGCTGTTCTTGTGGCAGAATCTTTAGGAGGATTAATTGCTCTTGCTCTTGCTCAAAAACATCCAGATTTGATCGCACGTTTAGTGGTACTCAATGTCCCTATTTTCCCTCAACGTCTCCCTCATTGGGGAATGTGGTTGCTTTCGCAAATGCCACTGGAAATCGTCCAAACAATTGACTCTTTGCGTCTGGCATACTTATTAGCACCACTGGTAAGAGAAATTATGGCAGTGGAAAGACGTGCGGTACTCTTTGATCCATCAATTCTTACCGAAGAAGATGTTTATTGGATAACTTACCCATTTATTGAATTTCCTGGTACTCTCACAAAAGTTGCCGAAGAGTTACAAATAGCAGCGCGGGAAATTGAGCATTCGCAAGTCAATCAACCAAATACGCTGAAGTTAATTCAAGATCACCTTCATGCTATCAAGTGTCCAACATTGATTTTATGGGGTGAACAAGATAGTTGGTTTCCTGCAAGCGACGGGGAAAAATTACGTCAACTCCTCCCGAATGCTGAGTTACAGATTCTGCACAACTGTTGTCATGATGCTTCATCTGGCGCTTGTGAGGCGGTTAATGCAGCAATTATTGAATTCTTGCGGGGTACAAATTTCTTATAACTTCATTTATTGTGTACAAAGTGTAGGGAAGATCGGAGTTGTAGGAGTTATGGGAAGGAAGACATCACTCCCCGGATTTTTCACTCCAGGTTGATATTGTGTGCGGGGTTTGGGAAAAATAAATCCAGAAATGGTTAAGATTGAGTGGCAGGATAATGAATACAGTGAGTATTGCCGGATATCATCTGAGAGAACAACTCTACTCTAGTGCCAGAACCCTAGTTTATCGTGGGATTAGGGAGGCAGACTCACGAGATGTAGTCATTAAAGTTCTAAAAAATCCTTATCCTAGTTTCAGGGAACTCTTGTCGTTTCGCAATCAGTACACGATCGCCAAAAATCTCCGATCACCTAATATTATCCAAACCTACAGCCTGGAACCGTGCCAAAATGGCTATGGGTTGGTGATGGAAGACTTTGGGGGAATTTCCCTGAAGGATTTTGCTGCTACAGAGGCTGTACCAGCAATGTCTGTAGAAGAGTTTTTACAGATTGCGATCGAACTTTGCAACGCCTTAGATACACTCTATCGGCATCACATTATTCATAAAGATATTAAACCTAGTAATATTCTCATTAATCCCGAAACAAACCAAATTAAATTAATTGACTTTAGTATTGCATCCTTACTCCCACGAGAAACTCAAACCATTATCAGTCCCAATGTGTTGGAAGGGACACTTGCTTATATTTCCCCCGAACAAACAGGGAGGATGAATCGCTTAATTGACTATCGCACAGATTTTTATTCTTTGGGTGTAACTTTTTACGAATTACTAACGGGAGAATTACCATTTCATTCAGAAGATGCGATGGAATTAGTCTATTATCATATCGCGAAAACGCCTATGGCATTAGAAAATCGGCAAGAAATTCCACATGTGCTTTCAGATATTGTGATGAAACTGATGGCAAAAAATGCCTCAGACCGCTATCAGAGTGCATTGGGGCTAAAGTATGATTTAGAAAAGTGCTTGCTTCAATTAGAGGAAACTGGAAAAATAGAAGACTTCCCCATAGCACAAAGGGATGTCTGCGATCGCTTCCTCATCCCCGACAAACTTTATGGACGAGAATCCGAAGTAGAAACCCTCCTGCAAGGCTTTGAGCGCATCAGTAAAGGTACAACAGAAATGATGCTAGTAGCTGGGTTTTCAGGTATTGGTAAAACTGCGGTTGTCAACGAAGTTCATAAACCCATTGTCCGGCAACGAGGTTATTTTATCAAAGGGAAATTTGACCAATTTCAGCGAAATATTCCCTTTTCGGCTTTTGTACAAGCATTCCGCGATTTAATGGGTCAATTACTCACAGAAAGCGATTTTCACATTCAGCAATGGAAAAACCAGATATTAGACGCTGTGGGGCAGAATGGACAAGTTATTATAGAAGTCATCCCTGAATTAGAAAGAATTATTGGTCAACAACCACCAACACCGCAATTATCAGGAACTGGAGCACAAAATCGCTTTAATTTATTATTCCAGAAGTTTGTGCAGATATTCACCACTGCAGAACATCCCTTAGTGATATTTTTAGATGATTTGCAGTGGGCAGATTCTGCATCTTTGAAATTAATAAAGATGCTGATGACTGAATCAGCCAAGGGATATTTATTATTAATCGGTGCTTATCGAGATAATGAAGTTTCAGCCGCTCATCCTTTGATATTAAGTTTAGCAAAAATCATCAAATCTCAAGCTACAGTCAATACCATTACCCTCGACCCTCTGAGTAACGATAGTTTAAATCAATTGATAGCGGATACATTAAATTGTGCAACAGAAATTGCTCAACCATTAAGTAAACTAGTATATCAAAAAACGAGTGGCAATCCATTTTTTAGTACGCAGTTCCTCAAGGCACTTTATGAAGATGGATTGATTAAATTTGATTATGAACAGGGAAATTGGCAGTGCAATACTAGTGAAGTTAAGGCGTTAGCACTGACAGATAATGTAGTAGAGTTTATGGCATTGCAATTGCAAAAATTGCCTGAAGCAACTCAGTCAGTTTTAAAGTTAGCCGCTTGCATTGGTAATCAGTTTGATTTAGCAAATTTGGCGATCATTTCACAACAATCTGAGATAGAAACATCTGCGGGTTTATGGCAAGCTTTGCAGTCAGGATTGATTTTACCTACTAGTGAAATTTACAAGTTTTATATTGAACAATCAACCCAAAATTTACAGCAAAACTCGCAGATTGTCAATTATAAATTCTTACATGATCGCATTCAGCAAGCCGCCTATTCCCTAATTCCTCCAGACGAAACCGCCGCAGTACATCTGAGTATTGGTCGGCTACTCCAAAGACACACTAAGAGAGACGAACCTGATTTGCAACTGTTCGAGATCGTCAATCAACTCAATCGCGGTATATCTCTGATTGATGATGCTAGGGAACGAGAAGAACTAGCGCATCTCAACAAGCAAGCAGGAGCAAAGGCGCGGGTATCCGCCGCCTACGATGTGGCTATGACTTATCTCGATACTGGATTACAACTTTTACCGCCTCAGTGTTGGCAAAACCAGTACGAACTCAGCCTCGAACTCCACCAACTAGCTGCTGAAGTGACCTATCTTTCTGGTAACCATGACCAACTGAAAAAGCTTCTAGCAATTGGGTTACAACAGACCCACCACCTATTGGATCGGGCGAAATTTTACGAAATTCAGATTCTAGCACTAGCAGCGCAAAACCAAGCTCGTGCTGCGGTGGAATACGCCTGCAATGTCTTACCTAACTTCGGCGTTCGCCTTCCTCAGAAACCCTCCAAACTGCAAACTATGCTGGGATTCTTTGCCACCGTCTATCGGATGTTAGGCAAAAACCCCAGAGATTTGCTGAAATTGCCCGCCATGTCCGATCCCTACAAATTAGCCGCTTGCAACTTGATAAGTGCAATGGGCGCTGCTGCTAGCACTGGAATGCCGGAGATACTACCATTTATGACGTTTCAGGGTATCTCTCTGTACTTGCGGTATGGCAATATTCCCAAATCATCCATGGCTTATATGATCTATGCTTTTTTGCTCTGCGAGAAGCTGGGTCGGATCGATGCTGGCTATGCCCTGGGTAAAGCCGCGATCGAATTATGCCATCAGACCGCTTCTTCTAGGGCAGCATTGGCTTCGACTCTATTTCTGTGGCATCGCTTTATTGGCTATCGCAAGGAATCTCTACACAGGTTGTTACCGTTACTGTTGGAAGCCTATCAAGTGAGCTTAGAAGTGGGAGATCTCGAATATGCTGCCTATAATCTCACTGTCTATTTTGGACAATGCTATTTTATCGGTCGAAATCTAGTGGATTTAAAACAGGAGGCGATCGCAAGTCGTCCCACTATTGAAAAACTTCAGCAGCGGGTTATGACTAATTTGCAAGACCTCTTCTGTCAGATTCTGGAAAATCTCACGACACAAACCGACGATGTTTGCCAATTGGTTGGTCGTTTTTTTGATGAGACTCTTGTTTGGGAGCCGGAAGTCCAAGTTTATATTAGTTTACAGAAAATTATGCTGGCTTTCTGGTTTGATCGCTACGAGCTAGCCACCAAACAAATTGCGATCGCCGAGAAGCTTTTGAGCAAAATAGATGGAACTTTTCTCAAAACTCTTTTCTATTTTTATGATGGGCTGGTCAGGTTGGCACTGTATCCCAATCTGACTAAAGCTCAACAAAAAGCTTATCTAGCCCAAGTCAATACTCATCGCCATCGTCTTGCAGTGCTAGCTGTTAGGGCTCCCACCAATTATCTCCATAAGCGGTTCCTGCTAGAAGCTGAATACCTGCGTGTACTAGGCAAGCCCAGTGAAGCTATCGACTTCTATGATCGCGCCATTTCTGGGGCCAAAGCTAACGAATACATCCAAGAAGAAGCTTTAGCAAACAAACTTGCTGCCAAATTCTACCTCAACTGGGAGAAGGAAAAAGTTGCTCAAGGATATATGCAAGAAGCATACTATTGCTATGCTAAGTGGGGCGCATATGCTAAAACCGAGGACTTAGAAAAACGCTATCCCCAACTCCTTCAACCCATCCTACAACAGCAACAAATCAACCTTACACAGGATGAAAGCATACCTACCATAGCCCAGTCAAATTTATCATCTACTGCCCTAGATTTAACTTCCATCCTTAAAGCCGCTCAAACTATATCCAGCAGTATTGAGTTACATGAACTGGTCGCCAATCTCACCAAAATCATCCTTGAAAATTCCGGTGCAAAAAAATCTGTATTCATTCTCCCTGAGGAAGATACCTGGCAAGTCCGAGCAATTACCTTGATTAATCATCAAGACAATTCTGAAGGTCAAATACAAACTACCCTAACAACACAAATAGTAGACGATTGTCAAGATATTCCTATAAAACTGATCAATTACGTTAAGAATATTCAACAAACCGTTATTATAGACAATTGTCAAACAGATATTCCTGGAGTGATTGGGGAATACATGCTGCAACATCAACCCCAAAGTGTCTTATGTACACCTATTATTAACCAGGGGCATTTGGTAGGGATTCTCTATCTAGAGAATCGGCTCACTTGCGGGGTGTTTACGACCGAACGCCTACAAGTGATAAATCTACTTTCTTCCCAAGCAGCAATCTCATTAGAAAACGCTCGACTTTATCAACAAGCCAGACTTGCATTACAAGATTTACAGCAAGCTCAATTACAAATCATCCAAAGTGAGAAAATGTCGGCTTTAGGTAATTTAGTTGCAGGTGTTGCCCATGAAATGAATAACCCTTTAGGCTTTATTTCTGCCAGCCTTGAACAAGCTAAACCCATGATTGCAGATATTTTTGAACATTTAAACCTATATCAACAAACTCTAGGAAATCCAAGTGATGAAATTATCAAACATGCCAAAAAAATTGACTTGAAATATAGCTTAGCGGATTTGCCCAATATGATTGATTCCATGACTATGGCGTGCGAGCGCCTAGAGAATATCAGTACGAGTCTCCGCACTTTCTCCCGTGATGATAAAGATTATAAAGTACCATTTAACATCCACTCTGGCATTGATAGCACAATTCTTATTCTGAAACATCGCCTCAAAGCTAACAACCAACGCCCAGTGATTGAAGTCACGACAAACTATGGTAATTTACCTGAAATTGAATGTTTTCCTGGGCAATTAAATCAAGTCTTTATGAATATATTGGCAAATGCTATTGATGCACTAGAAGAATCCAATATAGAACGCAGTTTTGAGGAGATTAAAGCCAATCCTAACCGGATTACAATCACGACTTCAGTCAGAGATAACCTCTTTCAAGTTACTATTTCTGATAATGGAGTTGGTATGGATGAACAAGTCAAACAAAAAATATTTGACCATTTATTTACTACTAAAGCCGTGAAAAAAGGCACGGGGTTAGGGTTGGCGATCGCTCAGCAAATTATAGTAGAAAAACACAACGGAACCCTCGCTGTTAATTCTATACCTAGTCAGGGAACTGAATTTATCATTTCCTTACCAATTCTTTAATTAAAAATGATAAATAAAAAGTGGGAGGAGGCATACCATGCGCCTTTCCAACTCCCACTATGCCATTTACCGCACTTAGCGATCAGAAATATACTATCTACAGACACTGCCCGTTATTTGGGGGGTAAATGTGTAGGTCAACCACAATGTCTGTACATACTTAATATTCCTTGAGCGGGAAATGACAAACTTATGATTAATATTTGTTTGCCTAGAAAATTCTTACAGCCTTTCTCTGGAATGACTATACTTCTAACTCCTAACCTTCGCTTACATTTACAATTTAGCTGAGTTAATCAAAGCTTGGTTGCCATTTTGGCAACTTTCCAAATTGTTTAAACAAATCAAAAAGAAAGGGTGGGAGCAAGCATATCAATCGCTTTATCGCTCCCACCCAGACATTTGCTGCTGAAGAGTCAGGAATATATACAGACCTTGCCCGTTATTTAGGGGGCTAACGTGTAGGTCAACGACAACGTCTGTACTGATTTGATATTCCTAGTGCAGCAAATGCAAATCTAAATTATTTATTTTTATGTATTCAGATAAATAATTGGCATCTAATTTTTAGATATACTTCATTATTTACCTGAAAATCACTTTTTAAAAAGTGTATCACAAGCTAAAATTATGATTGTGATACACCCCGATAACAACACCCTTGAAGTCGTTTACCTTCTATAAAGTAACTGAGAAATTAAGAGCTTGGTTGCCAAAATGGCAAGTTTTCAAAATATCTGATACTTTGAAATAATCACGGAAAAACGCTAGTAGCGACAGGGGAATCAAAATGTCAGATAATTTCAGAAGCCGAATTGTCACACAAGGTGTACAGCGATCGCCCAATCGAGCAATGCTGCGTGCGGTTGGTTTTCAAAATGAAGATTTCGCCAAAGCCATTGTGGGTATTGCCAACGGTTACAGCACTATCACCCCCTGTAACATGGGGATCAACATCCTAGCGCAAAGGGCAGAAGTTGGGATTAAAAACGCGGGAGCAATGCCGCAAATGTTTGGTACAATTACGATCAGTGATGGTATCAGCATGGGAACTGAAGGGATGAAATATTCCCTAGTATCAAGGGAAGTCATTGCTGACTCCATTGATACGGTTTGCAATGGGCAAAGTTTGGATGGGGTGATCGCGATCGGCGGTTGCGATAAGAATATGCCTGGGGCGTTGATTGCGATCTCTCGCCTGAACATGCCCGCCATCTTTGTCTACGGTGGTACCATCAAACCTGGACACTACCAAGGACGTGACCTGACAGTTGTTAGTTCTTTTGAAGCTGTAGGTCAATACAGCGCCGGGAAAATAGATGAGCAAGAACTCCTAGAAGTCGAACGTCACGCCTGTCCAGGTGCCGGTTCCTGTGGTGGAATGTTCACGGCAAATACCATGTCTAGTGCGATAGAAGCTATGGGAATGAGTTTGCCTTATTCTTCTACAATGGCAGCAGAAGATGCTGAAAAGGCAGACAGTACTGAAAAATCAGCATTTGTCTTAGTAGAAGCAATTCGTCATCAAATCTTACCCCGCCAGATCATCACCCGTAAATCTATCGAAAATGCTATCTCTGTCGTGATGGCAGTAGGTGGTTCTACGAATGCGGTGTTACATTTCCTGGCGATCGCCCACGCGGCTGGTGTCGAACTTTCCCTCGATGACTTTGAAGCTATCCGCGCCCGTGTCCCTGTCTTGTGTGATTTAAAACCAAGCGGGAAGTACGTAGCCACGGATCTACATCAAGCTGGTGGTATTCCTCAAGTCATGAAAATGCTACTTGTGCATGACTTGTTACATCGGGACTGCCTCACCATCACAGGTCAAACTATTGCTGAAGTCTTGGCAGAAGTGCCAGAAGAACCACCTATCAATCAAGATGTGATCCGTCCTTGGAACAATCCGATGTATTCCCAAGGACACTTAGCGATTCTCAAAGGTAATCTGGCAGCAGAAGGTGCTGTTGCAAAAATTACCGGAGTCAAAACGCCGAAAATGAGTGGGCCAGCACGAGTTTTTGAATCTGAGGAATCCTGTTTAGAGGCAATTCTGGCAAAAAAAATCAACCCTGGAGATATCCTGGTGATCCGCTACGAAGGGCCTAAGGGTGGTCCCGGTATGCGGGAAATGCTAGCTCCCACTTCTGCTATTATCGGTGCTGGTTTAGGTGATTCTGTGGGACTGATCACCGATGGACGCTTCTCCGGCGGTACTTACGGGATGGTGGTTGGTCACGTTGCACCAGAAGCAGCCGTTGGGGGTGCGATCGCCCTAGTAGAAGAAGGCGACACCATCACTATTGATGCCCACGCCCGGTTATTGCAACTGCAAGTATCCGATGAAGAGTTAGCTCGCCGTCATGCCAATTGGCAACCGCGCCCACCACGTTACACTACTGGTGTGCTGGCAAAATATACTAAGTTAGTATCTTCCAGCAGTCTTGGCGCAGTGACGGATTTGGACTTGTTTTAATGTCAGAATACAGGAGTCAGGAGGAGGTAGCGCGGTCTTGGGGGTTTCCCCCATGAGCGACTGTCGTTCAGGAGTCAGAATTATTAAAGAATCGAGAGATAATAAGAGCCGTTGTCAGATGTGGAGACAGATCCCAAACCCTTATAATTCCTGATTCCTAACTCCTGATTCCTGACTCCTAACTCCTGACTCCTGACTCCTGACTCCTGACTCCTGGTAAAATATCATTTTTGAGGACAAAGATGACAAAGAAAAATGCAATTTTGTTATCGATGCTGGTTTTTGTGCCAATTTCAGCGATCGCACAATGGCTGCATCTAAATCCTTTAGTCATTTTTATTACTTCTGGTCTGGCAATTGTTCCATTGGCGGCATTAATAGCTAATTCTACTGAAAAGATCGCAACCGTTATTGGGCCAACTTTTGGGGGCTTACTCAATGCAACTTTTGGTAATGCTACAGAGATGATAGTCTCAATTGTTGCTCTCCGGGCTGGTTTGGTTGATGTCGTTAAAGCCAGCTTAACAGGATCGATCATTGCAAATTTGCTTCTTGCCTTGGGGCTGGCTATTTTCCTTGGTGGGTTACGTTTTAGTGAACAAAGTTTCTCGCCAATTGTTGCTCGTCTTAATGCTTCCTCTTTGACTTTAGCAGTCATTGTTTTAATCACACCTACTGCGATACAATTAACTTCTAGGGGCTTAGAAATATCAACTCTAAATAATTTTTCCTATGCAGCCTCAATATTGTTACTTACATTTTACTTTCTAATGTTACTGTTCTCGATGAGAACTCACAAACACCTCTATTTAATAGATGATGCTGAGAGCAATGATGTTGATGAATCTCCTTCAGCAAAAGCTGATCTATGGCTACAGATGGGTGCGCTGCTAATTTGTACTTTAGTGCTTGTATTTGTGTCTGAAATTCTTGTTGATAGTCTAGAGAAAACTATTTCTACTCTAGGTTTAACCAGACTATTTACAGGTGTCATTCTTATTCCCATTTTTGGTGGCATAGTCGAGTTTATCACTTGTATTACTTTCGCAGTTAAAAACAAAATGGAGGTAGCTGTTGCTGTAGCGATAGGCTCTAGTTTGCAAATAGCCTTGTTTGTAGCTCCGGTTCTAGTTTTAGTTGGTTGGTCAATTGGTCAACCAATGAATTTGAGCTTCAATCCTTTTGAAATTGTGGCGGTTGCTATGGCTGTGGTGAGTACTAATTCAATCAGCAGCGATGGTAGAACCAACTGGTTAGAGGGAGTTTTATTGCTTATCACCTATGCCGTTTTAGCAACAGCATTTTACTTCCATTCTTGACCGATAAGCTTAATTATTTTTCACAGATATTCTATTAAAAGTGGATCTTCAGGAATGAAGCGGGAAGTAAGATTAGATTTTTTGCCCAATCCTTTCAAAGAAGCGATAGCAATCGGCGAACTGAGGGGGTGTAATTCTTGCAATTCCCAAAAGATTGCCCAAGTTGGCTTGTCAGTTGCAGTAGAGGGTGGACGAAACCTAGCTTTACCTGAATATCTGCCGTTTCGGGAAGGAGAATGACCAATATATAAACCCTGCCAAGATACCTTCGAGTTGAGGGGTTGATCTCCGGCTGGGTTGGAAGCGTAAATGAACATTTCTACAGCTTTATTGTTTCGTAACTGATCGATTTGGCGAAATAACTCGAAAGCCATGCTCCCAAAGGCAATTTTGACTTCATCGCTTGATTCATCTTTCAGCTTCGCTATTGTCTCTACCCCAGAAAGTAAATGTATCTCCGGGACGGCTGCAAGAATTGCAAAGGCTTGTGTTTTGTCCATATTTTCTCTTTTAGGGCTTTTTTACCAATATGTAGACATTTAAACTTACCCTGCTAGCCTTGACAAAATCAAGTCAATGAGAAAATCTCACAACCAAACGTGATCTAGGTTGGGGTAAGGCAGAGGGCAAAATTCCAGAAGTGATGAGGAGTCGGAATTGAATATTAAGGGAAAATAGCTTGTAATGTTCTACCTGAATCTCGGTTTAAATTTATCCGGCTCAAGCTTAAAATTACCATCTACAAACGCCAGAACCTCGGTGCCTGCTTCATAGGTTCTATTCTTGCCCTTAAATAGTAAAGCCAAAGGAGTAATCACGACTGCCAGGGCAATGATTCCTCCAGATGTGCCGCCGCCACCTTTTTGCTCGGCTCGAAGAGAGACTCGTTCGCCACTCACTAAAGTGACGTCCTTGAGGGATATCTCCAGCTTTCCTTTACGACCCAACATTCCAGAGCGTTTTGCTGGGCTTTTTGCTAGTTTCGAGTTGGCGTTGTGGTAAACAACAACTCTACTACAAAAAGCGCTCTTTATTTTTGGCAAAGGTATTGTAACTTTCTGTCGTATATTTAGTTGATTCCACGGGTAATCGTTTGCGCCTTGTGCAAACATGTTTTAATTAGCGATGTAAGCGCGTAACTTAATTAATTTTTATGAGTCAAACCTCTGTTTTAGAAAAAAAGGTAAACCTCAATATAGAAACCTTATCTAGAGACACGATTATTGTTTTAACTTTACAAGTTGTTGGGATGGCTTTGAGCTACTTAATGCAGGTGTTTTTAGCACAATGGATGGGCAAGAATGAGTATGGCATCTATGAATATGTCATGTCTTGGACACTGTTGTTGGCAATTGTGGCGGAATTTGGTTGGCCACATACTGTTTTGCGCTTTATCTTAGAGTATCGAGTTAAACAACAGTGGGAATATTTGCAGGGGATTGTTCGTATTAGCTGGCTGCTGACGGTGCTAGCAGGTGTGGTGCTGAGCTTAGCTGCAATAGGGATAGTGTTGCTGCTCGACCATTACCGCAGCTTTACTTACACAACGCCAATGCTAGTTGGGATTGGGCTAGGGCTAGTGCCACTTTTAGCGTTGTCGGGGGTGCAGTTGGAAATGGCTAGGGCTGTAGATGACCTCACTCTGGCTTTTGCACCCTACAGAGTCATTTGGCCTTCTTTAGTGCTTGCTGGTGGATTTTTTCTATGGCAAACCAACCATTCCCTTACCAGTATACCCATGATTAGCGCAGCATCCTTGGCGTTGTTGTTCGTAATTGTATTTCAATTATGGGTATTGTGGAAGCAGTTTAACAAGGAGTTTGAACCAGCTAGTCCAGTTTATGCTATCCGAGAGTGGATAGGGGTTGCGCTGCCTTTGTTTCTGCAAGGGGCATTTTCGATAATCTTGAGTCAAACCGATATTGTGATGGTGGGTTCGATACTTGGACCAGAGGATGCAGCAATTTACAGTGCAGCCATCAGAACCTCTACGTGGACCATATTCATGTTGCCGACCATGAATATGGTAGCAGCACCGATGTATGCTAGCTTTTATGCCCAAAAGGATCGCCAGGGTTTGCAACAGCTTGTGTCTGTTGTAGCATTGAGGATTTTTTGGCCTTCGCTTGCTATTGCCTTCATTTTGATTGTGTTTGCTCAACCAGCGTTAGGAATTTTCGGTTCAGAGTTTATTGTGGCTGATTGGGAACTCAAGATTTTAGTTTTGGGGCAATTGGTGAATGTTTTATCTGGTCCGGTTTACTTTTTGACGGCGATGACGGGTCATCAAAACAAGTCTGTTGTTGCCTTTGGGTGGGCAACTTTAATGCATCTGGTTTTGAATGCGATCGCCATTCCAGTTTTTGGCACAATTGGAGCGGCAATGGCAACGACATTTACGATGGTGGTGTTGAATATTTGGTTGAATATTTTGGTGATCAAAAACATTGAAATTAACCCTTCGATTTTTTCAGGTTTATTTAGCTTGAGAAATCAGCCAGAACTTGAGGCGGTGAAAAACGGTAGTGTTGCAACTCCTGAAGATGGTTCGCAACCCTAACTTTAAGTCATTATTTAGAGCCAAAAGCACGCTTACTCCCAGTACACCATGACCATCTGCCGATGCTCCTTCCAGGGTACAGTAATATCTTATTTTTTGACTTAGAGAATAGTTTAATTCAACAAATTAAGCATGATAAAACTTATTTTCTGAAATTAATTTACCGTCTTGGCGCTATAAAGTGGTTGAACCGGTTGCCAGAGAGGACTTGCGATTTAGCGCTTTTTCAAAAATCAAATACTAGTCCTATATTCTTGTGGTGACAAAGCTAATTTTATACTCTTTTACCACAAAACGCTTCTATTTTGGAGATATCTACTCTTAAGAACAGATTCAACAAGCGCTATTGAAACTGTCTTTATCACCAATTTGATGTAATTCTCAGGTCGTCAATATTCCATAATGCTCCTTCTAGAGCAGAGTATTGGACGCCTTGTATGCGATTACGCACAGCAGTCAAAGAGTAAGGAGTAGTAAGAAAGATTAATGGTAAATATTCCCGAATAATCTGCTGAGCTTCAGCATAAATGACCCTGCGCTTACCCCTATCTAATTCCCTTGCAGCTTTAATATAAAGCTGACCTATTCTCTCCTCCCAATCTGCTACCTCCCTGTCTTCTAAAGGTTGCTGACTCACTTGTGGCTTTTTATTAAACAGGTGAAAATTGCCCTCAGGATACCATAAAGCAGCAGCATGCGGTTCATTGCTGCCAGTAAAGCTGATAATATGCGCTTCCCATTCAAGAGAATTAATTAGCTTATCTACCAACGCCGTGTAAGCAATAGGCTGAAAATCTACTTGAATTCCGATTTGATTTAAATCTTGCTTAATTTGCACTCCTATACTTTCTGTACTGATGTTTCCAGCGTCAGTGAACAAAGTAAAACGCACAACATGACCATCCCTATCTAGAAGTTTGCCTTTGTCATCATATCTGAATTCTGCTTCCAATAAGAGTTCTTTAGCATATTGAGGATTGTACTTATATTCTAAGCTAGCTTCTGAGGGGAGATAATAGGGACTTTGCATACAAATCTGTGAATTTTGCACCTGCCCCAGTCCACGATAAATATTGTTTACTATCTTCTGCCGATCAATGGCATAGGCAACTGCTTTTCTGAACCTAATGTTATTAAACCAGCGAGATTTGTAAGGTTCAACTAGAGGCTTTCCTTCTCTTTTACCCTTATTAAGATTGAATGCCATAAAAAGTATTCTATACTGAGGACCACCGTTATAAATAGTAAAATTTCCTCGCTTTTCTTCCCTCTTGAGCAGAGAAAAATATTCTGGCCATACCTCAATATAATCTAATCCTTTAGAGCGAAACTGTAATAAAGCTGTGTCTTTTGATTCAATAACTACCCAGATAACACGTTCAATATATGGTTGCTGATTACCTTGCCCATCCTTTTTCCAGTAGTAGGGATTACGCCGAAAGATGATTCGCTGACTAGGAATATAACTCTCCAGCAAGTAAGATCCATTAACGACAACTTGGGCAGGAGGGGTATCAGTTCCCCAAGTATAAAGAAAGTTGGACTTTCCCTCTTTATTATTTGTTTCCACTGATGCTCGTAAGGCATGGGCTGGTAAAATAGCTGCAGAAGTTCGACTCAAAAAGGGAGCAAAAGGTTCTGAAATGGTAAATTCTACTTGTAAGTCATTAAGTCTTTTTACCTTAGGTAGAGTTCGAGTTTCGCCTATTAAAAAGCTATCTCTGACAACAGTAGGGATTTTTTTGTTGAGATAAATCTGGTTATAAGTAAAGACAACATCCTCTGTTGTTAATGGCTTCCCGTCAGACCACCTTAGTCCTGTACGTAAAGTAAAGACAATCCGTAGTTTATCTTCAGAAAAGTTCCAAGACTCGGCAAGATCTGGTTCAATTTCTGCTGTTATAGGGTTTTCTTTTACTAATCCCTCATAAGTTAGAGCAAAGATACTTGGTTCACTCTCACTCAAGGCATAATTGAAGGTCTTTATGTCACTTGGGATACTGCCAACGACCTGCGGCACTTGACTCGTTTGTAGTTTCCACGCAGGTTGACAATTAAAAAAGAAGAGAGCAGTGATGATCCCAAGGGCAACCAGGCCTGCAGAATACCAAATTTTAGTCCTTACAAACAATTTCATGATTAACTATTGTATTAGACTTTTCTCTAGGGTGTGTACTAACGACGACCACCCGCGATGAGCAGTGTTTCACCCGTAATCCAGGATGAATCGGCAGACGCGAGAAAGACAGCAGCAGGTGCAATGTCCTGTGGCTGTCCGATGCGACCCAGGGGGGTTTGCGCTTCAATCTGTTTGCGGTAATCGCTCTCAAAAAGTCCTAATGCGTGCGTACCCTCCGTTTCCACCATGCCAGGATTGATGGCGTTTACGCGGATGTTGCGGGAACCCAGCTCTTTGGCTAGCGATTTCGTTACTGCATCGACAGATGCTTTGGTAGCACTATAGGCATAGAGATTGCAATTCGTCAACACAGTCAAATTTGTTGCGAACATAACACAGGCAAAAAAAAGGATAACCACCAGTTCCTTAACTTAATAGTAATATCAACGACAAAGCATCGTGTGGGAAATACTGGCAGCCTATGCCTCAATTTAATCACAATCCATAAATGCCCGGAATTTCAGGAGTTTCGACAAAAGGCAACAAACATACTCTTAGCAAGTGCAATCGAGAAATCTCCACCTCATTCAAGTTTATGGTATATTTGTTTGCCATGACGCTACCCAATGCAGTGTAAGGTATTTTACCAAAAATCAGTATTACCTAGCAAAGTAGCCCGCTATCTTCTATCGAATCTGTTTCCACGCCCTACTTCCTTCAAAATAAATTGACAAGTCCGAGCTGTAATAGCCATCATGGTAAGAGATGGATTCTGGCTTCCACAAGATACAAAGCAAGAACCATCCGTTACGAAAAGATTTGGAATATCCCAAGATTGATTAAAGGGACTAAGCGCTGAAGTTTTAGGATCGCTACCCATTCTTATGGTGCCGACTTCGTGAACAAAAAGACCAGGCACAGTTAAGGACCGCTCATTAGTAATTTCAAATCCCGCCAAAGAAACCATCTCACGCATACTTGTAAGCGCGTCTTCTGCCAACGCGAACTCATTACTAGAGTAAGAACAATCAATGTGTAAAACTGGAATACCGTATCGATCTCGAAGCGTGGGGCTAAGATATACGTGGTTTTTTGATTCAGGAAGCATTTCACAACTTGCATACAGTCCAAACTCAGGATTTGGAAAATTATGCCATCCTTTGAATTGCCGTTGTATTCCACCCCAAATCCCGTAACCTCTCAGAAACATTTGCTGATGCTGACCTAGATTTCTGAATCTAGGAATGTAAATACTGTGGGGACCTCCAAAAGGAAGTGTTGGTAGTGGGAAACCTGGAACAATTCCTTCAACAGAGATTGTTGGATGATCCATCAAGTACTTCCCAACCACACCAGAAGAATTCCCAAGCCCCCCTTGGTAAATATCTGTTGAAGAATTAAGCAGAATGCGGGTTGACTCTAGAGTAGAGGCACATAATACCACTAAAGGACATGGAATCGCCGTGCGTGCTAAAGAAGTTCGATCTACGACCACAATATGAGTCACAAGGTCAGAAGTTGGATCTGCTAATAGCTGTTCAACTATGCAATTAGAACGTAATGTTAACCTCCCAGTTGCAAACGCAGCCTTAAGTGTAGAGGCTTGGCTGGAAAAGGCTGGCCAATAATGTGTTGTTGTATCAGAAATATCTCTAGGTCGCCGCTCTATTCCTCGCCCTATGATGACTCTTCGTTCAGCCCATGCTCCTTCGATGACTTTCTTAAAGAAACTTTCTGCTCTTGACATCTCCTTGGCAGAAAGAAAAGCGCCGTCGGGAACGACTGCAATACCATCTTGATTACCATAAACCCCCATAAACTGCTCAACTTTAGTATAGAAAGGGTCTAGTTCTTTATATGTAAATGGCCATGCTTGTCCATATGAGTCTAGTTTTGGAGCTTGAAAATCGAGGTCAGAATATCTTAAGGTTAGACCTGCCCAAGTAAGAGATCGCCCACCAACTTGACGTCCACGAATCCAAAAAAACGGTCGTTCAGAAGGGGTTTCATATGGATGGTCGAAATCGTTCACAAACAAATGTCTGTTACAATCGGTACACTCTCTATGTTTTGATTGAATGGGCTGGTGTGCTTGAATTACTGGCACGGATGGATCTGTAGGAGCTACCAACTCTCCATTACTGTCTTCGGGAATATCGTTATTAAGTGTTAACTCCGAACCAGCATCTAAAAGCAGAACACGCGCTCCTCCTTCTGTGAGGGTTTTAGCTGCCCAACCACCAGTTAGCCCCGATCCTACGACCACAACATCATAAGAATCGATGTTCATAAAAAACCTCTTTGATTTAGCTTTTTTGAAACTTCAACAGTTTCCGACATACTCACTTCTCCCACCCAAAACAATACATAACTTATTTATTGCTCTCGTCCAAGACATCTAAAGTAAAAATATCATCTATAATAAAAATATTACTAACCCCTTCTTGAGTCATTGGTAAAGGATTAAATTGTCCCAGGAGTAAGTGAACTTTTGGTTCTAAATAACGACTTAAGCAGAGAGTTTTTGCCAAGCTTAACCTATCGCCGATCCCCACTAGCAAGGGACTATCGGATTGATTGATAAGTTGAGTCGTTTGTATTTCTTTTACGCCATATGCTTTTGTCCACCAAGTATCAGAATTAAAAATCATCACATTGGAAACTAGCCCAAACAAGAAGAATCCAACTATTATAAATTGCAAAATTCTGTTCTGCCAGCGATTCTCAAAAGCGATACAAAAAGCTAAAACATAAGCAACGCCAAGTTGGAGGGTTATATAGAAAGGTAACTCATACCGAAATTGAATTGAGCGAATTCCTCCAAAAATTAAGTCTGGCAACATCAAGGATAGAACAGGAAATCCACCTAATAAACCAATAAACAAACTAATTTCATAAGCAGATTTTTTAATCAAAAAATAAGAAATATAAATTATTAAAAGCAAACAGCATATTATTGTACAGATACCATACCATAAAGGACTTTCTAAAGCAAACTTAGTAATAAAACTAAAATCTGAAGCTAAATTAATATCAAAAAATATTCGGCTTGCCCGAGTCAGGAAAATAGCTATCAAATCAAAAGGATTAGACACTAATTTTAATGATGTCCAGGATACGAAATTTTTAGCTTTGTTGATATTAGTGAAGAGTATTATCAGCCAGGGAAGAAAAAGAAAGAATCCAACTAGAGCACTCAGCAGATAATTGATCGAGGCTTTGTTGAGTCGAAAGCGTTCCAATACTAAAACGTAAATACCATGAGCGATCGCCACCAAGGCGGTAAGTAAATGAGTATATAATCCTAATGATAAACTAAGGGCATACAGACCCCAGTTGGCAAGGTTTTGGCATCGTATGGCTCGTAATAAAGCAGCACTCGATAGTACAATTGTTACGCTCCACAAAGAATATGGACGTGCTTCTTGAGCGTAGAGGAGATGTAAGGGAGAGACAGCTATGATACCGAGCGCCACCCATCCAACACAAGGGGACTTAAACAATTCCAAACATAACCAGTAGATGCTAGGAAATAGTAACAAACTGAGTAGAGCTGATAAACTTCTGACGGCGGCAGGAGAATCCCCAATTCCTTGCGCCCATAGTCTCACCAATATAAAGTACAAAGGGGAAAGCTGTGGGTCTGAGGTGATTAAATAGCGAATTGTGTCTTCCACTCCACGATCTGGGTTAATCCGCTGATATTTATCTAACGCTTCCACAGGAATTATATGACCGTTAGAGACTTCTTGTTGTACCTCCGCTACCGTGTAACCGGAAATTGCCAAGGAGGTAAAGCTTTCATCTAGCCAGTACGGTTTTTGCCCTAAATGGGCAAAGCGAAAGAAAATGCCTAACCCTATTAGACCGACTACCACAACTCGTAACCAAATGGGGATAGATTGCCTGACGATTTGTGCCTGTTTCTCTTGATTCATAACAAATCTATTAATTATTAAATATTTGATTCATAAATTTGTTGACATTAATAGGAGCATGATTATAGTCTTGCGGGAAAATTATATGTTGGTGATTAGCAAATTCACATATGAAAGTAAAGCATTGTTCTTGGTAACTTAGGGGCTTGATTTCAATGACTTTTGAATTCGGAACCATCCATAAAACATTGGTAAGGCTGGCCCCATGCTGTGCTATTACCATTTCGGCACTATAAAATAGCTTTACCTGATTCTCAAACAGCATATTATCCAAAATAACATTTTTAAAACGATTTCCGAACTTCTCGGTAAGTTTCGTTTTTAACTCTTCATGATTTGGTATGCTACGACGTTCTGACCCACCGCCTTTAAAACGTTGATCGCATTCTTCCGAAAGATAAAAAGAATGAGGTGGAACCCGTTGAACAAGAATAATTTCTTTATGCCTTGGCTTGTCATTACATACACCGCACATAAACCACACCCGTTCTCGGAATACTTTCAAACAATATTCGTTTAGTCCTTCATTCGGTTTATACAAATCATCATAACCATGTAAAATAACTTCATTATCTGAGGAAATATTTTCAAATTCTTTTTCGTTTAAAATTACAATTTTATGTTTTAAAATTCGCCGCAATATTTCCATTAAAAAACCACTTTTTTTAAAGTAAAGTATGTCATTTTTTTTTATATTGTGCTGGTATATCCACTCTACAAGAGGGTAAAAGCAGCCCATGATGAAATGGTAGTAATGCTCGATTGAACCAAATTTATTACAAATATGCAACTTGTACTTCATTTTTTTTCCCATAAAACTGGACAGAATAAAGGATCTGAGTAGTCAGGAATACCATCAGGTAACTTTCGACATAATTCGTCTAGGTTATTAACAAAAATTTTTCCATTTTTATTCTTTGCTATCTGATATTTATTACTTTTGTCTTGCAGGTGAAGAACAACTGAAATACGTGGTAAATGACTTTGATTTGGATAACTTCCGTGAAAAGTAAGACAATGATGAAAACTTACTTGTCCCTTCTTTAAATTCATGGGAATTTTTTTTATAGAAAATCCAGTTGCTTCTAATCTTCTTTCTAAAGATTCCATCTTTGTAGTACTAAAATTTTTTTCTTGTCTCAATTCTAATAACGTAGGATTATTTGACCATTTATGGCTACCATCAATCATCATAATAGTTCCCATAGAATCATTACAATCGTGTAGCGGAATCCAAGCAGTTAGCATATTAAGAGAGGTACAAGTTTTCCAGTAAGCACGGTCATTGTGCCAACCTACCTTCACACTATCATCAAATTCTCCAGGAGGTTTGTACAAAAGTGAACTAATAAAAAGTCTAATTTGATCGCTACTGCTCAGGTAAGATGCGATTCTTCCAATAAGTGGATTCAATGCCAATTTCCTAATTTCTATACTTTGTTGTATGATAAAGTCATTACATCGAAAGGAATCAAGGTTTTGTTCTGGTGTCCAATTTATTTGAATTGGTAGTTGGACTGGTAATTGATAATCTCGTACACCAGAGTGAATTTTTTGGCAACCTTTAAGAGCTTCTTCTATTTCTTCATCAGAAATTATTTTTTGAGAGATGTACCAGCCGTGTTCTTGATAAAATTTTAAATCTTCATCAGAAGGTAGTAATTGGCTTTTGTCATTTGTTAGTCCCATAAAATCCTTTAAAATTCTTAAAAGTAATAAATTGTCAAGTTAGGTATTTTATTTACTGTAGCCACAGTTGTAATGTATGTTCATCCCAGTTTAAGAGATGGGCTAGTTCTTTTATCTCTGGCTGAAATTGCTTCATGAGTCTTAATCGTAGTTCAGGGTCTATATTTTTTGGTCGTTGAGGCTGTGTTAATTTGCCTATATCATACAAGATGAAATCTACCCAGGCATCGGAAAAGAAATCTCGTAATATTTTGACAAAATAAGGATATTTACACCAAAAAGACCGAACAGCAAGATTAGGAAGTGGCTTAGCAGCATTGCGAACCTTGAGTTCTGCTTGAACATTGGGGTCAACTTCTAAGAATTCAAGAGTTTTACGATAAACATTAGCTGTATCCTTGACAAGTTCATTAAAGAGAATGATGTGGACATTTTTCTCACTGAAAATATCGAAATATCTCTTCACTTGAATCGAGTATTTTACCCAATCAAAATAAAACAATAAGTTTGGTTCTTTAGAAGACTTTGGTATCCGCTTGCCTTGTCGTCGCTCTTCTTGAGCTGCTAAAGCTTCGCTAAAATCTAAAATATCTTCGAGTTTCCATAGCAAGAATTCCCCATGTAAAGAATATAGCATATCGGGGGGATTGCGAAGCATAATGATTATTTTAGAATCAGGAGAAAACGCTTTTATCTGTTGAGATGCAACTTCAGAATATATATAGCCAGGGGAAGATTCCCCAAGATATTTAGCATTACCAGCCGATTCAAAAAGCGATAAGTACTCAGGAAGCTCTTTAAGTCGCCAGAAGAAATTAACATCGGGAGAGAAATAATGAGGCTCTTTGAAGGAAGACATGAAAATTTCTGGATGTTGAGCCAAATATTTATGCATGGATGTCGTTCCACATTTAGGAGCGCCAACAATAAATAAATTTGGTTTTTTCATATTTTTTTTCATATTTTTTGTACTTTCTTTAATTCACGATCCTTATTTATACCAGCCTGAAATAGAAATTCTTTTAGTTGACGCTGCGTGACTGACCTCAGAAACAAAATGCGGCTTTCCCTGATTGTTATTTAAACTAAATATTGTGAGAAGGTTATGCTTAGGCACGATTACCCGCTCAACTAAAGTCCAGTTTTTCTCATTGAGAAAATGAAGATTGCCTCCCCACTCTGCCCGCCATCCTTTTGTTAAGCTATATACAAAGCCAATTTTACCCCTATTTGGATCTTTGTGAGGAGCGAGAAAATCTCCTTCACCGTATCTAGTTGCTAATATTTCTTTGGGTTGGATGACTTTTTCTCCTGTGACATCGTAGAGAAATTCAAGGACTCCAGCCGAGGCTAGATATTGCCTCAATTGGCATTCAACACAATTACATTCTTCTTGATGATTATCTAGCGTCACGTCAAATATAGTGGCAAATAAATTTGTTTTAAATACATCTCTAGCTATCTTTTTGCTCAGTTCAATATTGTCTTGCTCGATGGGTAAATATCTATTTTTAGAAAAAGTTTTTTCTTCTTTTGCATTGGGATATGTAAAACAGTACCAACCATCATTAGGTATTTGGTTATAAAAAAAATTATACAAATGTTCTGCATAGTCATCTGACAAAAAATTCTCTATTAGTATAACTGAGTCTGCCTCGTATTTTTTCCTGATAACCTTTCTATCTAAATTGGTATTTATCATCATGTCTATCTTTATCCATAGCAATCCGATTTGATTTTTGAAAAACACGTAGGTGGGGCGGGGCTATGCCGTACAAAACCTGGATGTGTAAGGCATAGCCCTACTTACACTGCTTGCTCAAGGCAGTTTTGTAGTTTTTCAGCTAGAATCTGAACATGGGGTTGGCGAACCATAGTGTGGTGATTACCCGAAACTAAATAGTTCTCCACCTGCTCTGCTAAAGTTTCCCATTCTTGAGCTAAGTCTTGTTTATTATCGCTGGCTTGGAATAAGATGAGCCGACCTTGGTAAGATCGGGGAATGTAACTTTGTGCAGCTTGACGGTTGAGCTTGTAAACTTTCAGTAAAGTATCTACTTGAGCTAGTCCGAAATTGGCAGGAATCAGATTAACCTGCTTAGCTTGCTCGATAATATAGGACAAACGCTCATCTGGTTCAAACTGTTTGATATCTTCCCAGGACGGAGAAATGTCATCTGCCAATAAATCAATGAATAGGGTAGCATCATCTTGTCCTTCTTGGTTTTGTAATTCTTTATTAAGTAGAGATGGTGGATAGGTATCTATTAAAGCCAACAGAGACACCTGTTGACCTTGCTCCTGAAGCTGTTGAGCCATCTCAAAAGCAACTAATCCACCAAAAGACCATCCCGCCAAAAGATAGGGACCTTGTGGCTGAACCGTTTGTAGCATTTCAATGTAATGAGCAGCCATCTCTTCTACTTGCGTGTTCGGTGTGTTTTTTTTATCTAAAGCTAGTGATTGTAGTCCATAAAATGGCTGTTCTGGTCCCAGACAGCTTGCCAAATTCATATAGCAAAGCACGTTACCCCCTATTGGATGGACGCAGAAAAGCGGACGTTTAGATCCACTTGGCTGAATGGGGACTAAAGCGGACAAAGGTAAGGAATCGGTTTCTTGGCAAATAAGATTGGCTAACTGTTCGATTGTCGGACTTTGGAAGAGTGTTGCCAGTTGCAGATTTTTTCCAAACTGTTGCTGAATTCGCTGCATTAGATAAACAGCTAACAGAGAATGACCACTCAACTCAAAGAAGTTATCCTGAACGCCAACTGAGGAAACTCCTAAAATTTCTGACCAGATTTTTGCTAGTTGTAATTCTAAAGCATTACGGGGGGGTACGAAGCCTTCTCTCAAATCTTGTTGCTCTTGTTGAGGATACGCTTTAATTTTTGGAATCCGATCCTTTGGAATTTGGCTGATGATTGTTAAGAGTTCTTGCTCTGGCTTAGCTATGATACTCTTTAACAAAGTTAGAAAATGCTCGATAATTTTTCCGCTCTCAGAACTTGCCAAGCGGTAAGTATTGTTAATAATGTTCAACTCTAGCTCGGAATCCAGGCTAACGATAATGGTGAGAGGATATTTAGTTTGTGCACCTACCGAGCGAGTATTAAGGAGATTGAAGCCTTGGCATGAAGACTGTAGTATTGCGGAATCTACTGGATAATTCTGAAACACTAGAATGCTTTCATACAGGGGTAGCTGACCAGGAACTTCACTCCATTGATGGACTTGACCACTTGAGCAGTATTCATAAGCTTGGGCTTCTAGGGACTGGGTTTGAATATCCTGAAGCCAAGACCAAACAGATGTGTCATGAGCAACTTTAATGCGCCTTGGCAAAGTATTAATGAAAAGTCCTATTATGGACTCAACTTTGGGCAAGGTTGGTGGACGACCAGAGACAGTCGCACCAAAGACGACATCCGACTCTCCACTATAATGA
This sequence comes from uncultured cyanobacterium, assembly GCA_903903925.1. Classification (GTDB taxonomy): domain Bacteria; phylum Cyanobacteriota; class Cyanobacteriia; order Cyanobacteriales; family Nostocaceae; genus Stigonema. The sequence continues at coordinate 155,927 of CAIVAU010000259.1, read as the reverse complement.
CTCAAGAGCAAAGCCCAAACTCCTTGGATCAAAGTGTTTACGGTCAGGTTATGTTGCCGAGTCAAAGACTGTAATTTTGCTGTTAATGAGGCGGATAAATAGGCTTTTTGTTGGTTGTAGCGCTCTTTTTGATGGGAAAAACCATCTTCGGTTTCCTGTATTCCCAAGGAAGTTGGCTTAGTAAAACCTTGAAGTGTTTTCTGCCAAAACTGTTCAGCTTGGAATAAATCTTGTTGTTTGAGCCAAGTGATATAGTCTTTGTAGGGAGGACTAGGTTCTATTGCTATATTTTTACCATTACTGAAGGCTTCGTAGAAAGTTTGCAATTCTTTCACGATCAACGGCAGACACCAGCCATCCATGAGAATGTGATGAACTGTCCAAACGATTTGATAGACTTGCTCACCAAACTGGAAAACTGCCAAACGCATAAGCGGTGCTTGGGATAGATCGCAACCTTGAATGCGATCTGTCCTGAGATAGTCCTCTAATTTTTCTTGCTGTTCTGATGAGGATAACTTGCGCCAATCTTGTTGTTTTAATGGCACTTTCACCTGCTTCAACACAACCTGAAGGGGGTCATTGAGATTCTTCCAGATAAAAGCTGTTTTTAAAGAAGAGTGTCGTTCTATAATAGTTTGCCAGGTTTGAACGAAGGCTTTCAGGTTTAAATCGCCCTGAAAAGTCCAAACTATCTGATCTAGATGGATTCCCGCTTCTTTTGCAGCTAGGGTTTCAACGAGCATACCCTTTTGTGAGGAAGAAAGGGGATAAATTGCGGCGATATTTTGATTTTTTTTGCTGACTTGAGTTTCGGTGTTAGCCAAATTGATTTCTGCTAAAACTCGATCCAGCTTTTCTTGACTTAACTGAACATCAGGAAAATCAGAAGGCGTATATCCTACCGCGTCTGGAGACTGGCAATGGGCAATCAGGGTAGTCAACGCTTTGATAAATCCCTGCGCTAGACGTTCTATGGTAGAGCGTTGATGGATATTCTCACTGTAAGTCCAATCGAGTTGCAACTTGCCTTCAACCACAACTCCGTTGATATCTAGCAGATGGCTACGACTTTGACTCTTACTCATGAGCGCACCGCAAGACTCTGAAGCAAACCGACCCAGAATCGATTCTGAACGTCCCCGATCAAGTTGACCTAAGTAGTTAAAACTTACTTCGGCTTGGGGAAGCGTCTGGAGTTGCTCACGAGTTTCGTGATTCTGGCTCAGATATTTGAGGATGCCATAGCCGATTCCGCGATTGGGAATTTGTCGCAGTTGCTCTTTAATTGACTTCAGGGCAACTCCTGGGCGATTTTCTTCAAGCTGTAGCAGAACGGGAAATAAGCTAGTAAACCAGCCCACTGTGCGGGACAAATCTACATCTTCAAATAGTGCTTCTCTTCCGTGACCTTCCAAATTAACCAGTAGGGAATTGAAACCAGTCCACTGCGCAAAACTCTGTACTAATGCTGTTAGCAATACGTCATTAATTTGAGTATTGTAAGCTGAAGGGACTTCCTGCAATAGGGCGCGGGTTTGTTCCACGCTTAGGGATACGGAGACAACGCGGCTAGAGGCGACGGTGTTGGACTCCAAGCGATCACCATCGTCTACGGGCAAAGGAGGAAGGTTCGCACTATGGTGAGCTAACCAGTAGTCTAACTCAAAGTTAAGTTTTGGCGATCGCCCATAATCTAGCAGTCGATGAGCCCATTCTTTGAAGGAAGTTGTTTTAGGAGGTAGTTGAATAGTTTCGCCATTTGCTTGTTGTTGGTAAGCAACAGACAAATCTTCTAGCAAAATTCGCCAGGATACACCATCCACTGCTAGGTGATGGATGACGATCAGCAAGCGACTGGGCAAAGATTCTCCTAAATTGAACAGAACGACCTGCATTAAAGGACCTTTCGACAAGTTGAGTGTTCTCTGGTGTGCAGTCGCTGTTGTTTCTATCGCTGCTTTTTGCTGTTCTTCAGAAAGCGTTGACAAGTCCAACACTTGGAAAGGTACAGGATCTTGCTCATTGCGGTTTGCTTGCTGCCACTGAGATTCATAGCAAGTAAACCGCAGCCGCAACACGTCATGATGTAAGCATAAATGTTGCAGAGCTTGCTTTAATAACGCTGGTTTCAAATTTGGGGCAACTTCCAGTAGCACCGCTTGGTTAAAATGGTGAGGTTCGCTGAAATTCTGCTCGAAGAACCAATGCTGAATTGGAGTTAGGGGGATAAATCCTGTGACTAATCCCTGTTGAGCGCGGATAGAAGGAGTAGGATTAACAACTGCTGCTAACTCTCCTACAGTCTGATGTTGAAAAATCTGTTTGGGGGTCAGTTGCAAACCTGCTTGATTTGCACGGGAAATGATTTGAAGACTGATGATCGAGTCTCCCCCTAATTCAAAAAAGTTATCGTGGATACCTACTTCTTTTAACCCCAAAACATCCCGCCAAATAGCCGCCAAGACTTCTTCTGTTGCAGTGCGGGGTGCCACAAAGCTAACTTGGCGATCGCATTCCAAATCTGGTACGGGGAGAGCTTTTAAATCTATCTTTCCATTAGGGGTCAAGGGCAAAGCCTCTAGCATCACAAACCCATGTGGAATCATGTACTCTGGCAGTTTCTGTTTGAGGAAATTACGGATCTGGCTACTACTTACAGTTGAGTGAGGAACAATATAAGCCACTAAACGTTTGTTATTGGGTTGGTCTTCTCTAGCAACAACTACCGCCTCTTGAATTTGGGTGTGTGTAATTAAGATGGCTTCTATTTCCTCTAGTTCGATGCGAAAACCACGAATTTTCACTTGATTATCAACACGATCCACAAATTCGATATTGCCATCAGGTAGGTAACGAGCTAAATCGCCAGTTTTATACATTCTGGCGTAATAATTGTTGGCTATTTCTGCATTTTGTTTAATACTTTTCTGACCAAAAAAACACCAAACTGTATAATCTTGAATTCCATCTCTACTCGTCACTACATAGGGAATTTGACAAATATTTATGTCTCTTGCACCCAGCTCGTATAACAAAGAAATAAGATAGAGTTTATCTTCCTCAACACTTTTTCCAGGAGTAATTCTGTTTTCTTCTGCTGTATAAACAACCGGATTTTCAATGTCACCATCCTCAATGGGGATGATCGGTAACAGGGTTTGAATTGCAAACCGACCTCCATGTTTAAGACTCTTAAAGAGATTTTCTAATAAATTTCTAGGATGATTTACCCGATCTAATGTCAGAGTTGAAATAGCAAAATCCTGCGAGTATTCAGCTATACCAAATTCTTCTACGAATTGGCTTGGTTTAACATCTATCTTTGCCATCCTTGCATCTAAACCTTGCTTCCTTGCTTGATGAACAAAGAAGGGATTAATGTCTAAACCGATCACCTGAGATGCTGCCTGTGATAAAGTTTTAATAATTTCTGCATTACCAAAACCAAAGTCTATAGCTTTAATGCTGTATAAATCTTTTTCTGGTAAGAATAATTTCAAGACATCTTGATTGATTCCACAGGAATGATAATTTTGATGATAGCCTTCAAGTAAATATCGACAAAATGCACTATATGTAATAGGATGATTTTGGTTTGATATCACAAAATTCAAAGTATATTCTATTAAATCATCATCTAAATTTTTTACTAAAAATAATATTTTTTCACCAGAAATACTCATTAAGTTAACTTTATTTAATTTCCCACCTATATTTTCTGATTGTCTTTTAATTTTTAGTTGATAAATATCTTGTAAACTACTTGGAATTTTTACTAAACCATGTTCATAAAACTTATCAGCTAAATAAAAGTGATTGGGAATAAATTTTAAGAGTGTTTTCTGTCCTTGATTTAAGTATCCTCTTGCTATACCAATACCAGAAATATATATTTCTCCAATAATTCCCACAGGAACAGGGTTAAGATTGGAATCTAAAATATACGTTTTAGTATTGTGAATTGCTTGACCGATTGAAACAATATTTGTATTTGTCTCTTGATTTTTATTTATCTGATAAATATGAGAGTAAACTGTGTATTCTGTAGGTCCATAAGCATTCATGAAATTGAAATTGCTTTTATTAGCCCATTTTTTAGCTAAATCAATTGGACACTTTTCTCCGACAGAGACAAGGCTTAAATTAGTTGAATTGTTTAAAAGTTCTAAATTGAGTTGTTTAATAATAGACGGAACTAAAACTATATTCGTTACTCGATGATAGTTAATAGCTTGTATCATTCTCTCAGGAGTCAAATTAGTTCTGTCTAACATAAACAAGGTTGCTCCATTGAGAAGTGCCATGAATGTTTCTCCAACAGCACCATCAAAACTATAGGAAAAAAATTGTGCAATACAGCTTTTCTCTGTGACCTTGAAGCGATGTACCTGCCAGTTTGCTAGATTAACTACACCTCGGTGTTCTATCATTACCCCTTTTGGTTTTCCGGTAGAACCTGAAGTGTAGATTACATATGCGAGGTTAGTTGGACTTACCCCACTGACAGCATTTTCTTGACTTTGAGTACTAATAACCTCCCAGTCAGAGTCTAAGCATATAACACGAGCTCGGTGGGGGGGTAATAATTCCACCAACTGCTGTTGTGTCAATAGCACCGTTACACCAGCATCCTCCAACATATAGCTCAAACGCTCTTGGGGATAATTGGGATCTAGTGGTACATAAGCACCACCTGCTTTGAGAATTGCCAACAATCCTACTACCATTTCAACAGAACGCTCGAGACAAATTCCCACCAGCGCTTCTTTACCCACACCAAAGGATTGGAGGTGATGAGCGATCTTGTTGGCTCGACAATTTAACTGTTGATAGGTTAACTGCTGATTTCCAAACACCACGGCTATGGCATCAGGTGTTTTTTGCACTTGCTCCTCAAAGACCTGAGGAATTGTTTTATCAATTGGATACTCTGTTACCGTATTATTCCACTCTACTAATAGCTGTTGCCTTTGGGAATCAGTCAGTAGAGGCAGTTGCGCGATCAGTTGATCGGGATTTGTCACAATCGCTGCTAACAACACCTGGAAATTTTCCGCCATCCTAGCAATTGTCTCTTTATTAAACAAAGTGCTACTGTATTCCCAGATTCCTGTCAATCCTTCTTCCGTCTCTTCCATTGACAGGGTTATATCAAAATTGGTGCTTACAGCTTCTAGTGCTAAGGGAGTTAAGCTTAAACCAAGCACTTCTAGTTGACCCACAGGCGTATTTTGCAAGACAAACATCACTTGGAACAGTGGATTGTAACTAAGATTGCGCTCTGGCTGTAAGGCTTCCACCACTTTCTCAAAAGGTGTATCTTGGTGTTCATAAGAATCCAAAGCTACCTGTCGCACCTGAGTCAGTAATTCGGCAAAGCTAGGATTATCTTTTATGCGGATGCGTAACACCAAGGTATTGACAAAACAGCCAATCAAAGGTTCGCTTTCAAAGCGATTGCGGTTAGCAATGGGAGAGCCTATACTAATATCATCTTGAGAGCTATAACGATAAAGTAGGGTGGCAAAGGCTGCCAACAAGGTCATGTACAGGGTAGTACCTGTATTTTTACTCAAAGTTTGTAGTTGCTGCTTTAGCCCAGAATTGAGAGTAAAGGTAAGGCTTTTGCCTTTGAAAATTTGCACCGGCGGTCGAGGGCGATCGCTAGGTAATTCTAAAATAGGTGCTGCATCAGATAACTGTTGCTTCCAGTAATTCAGTTGAGTTTCCAAACGTTCCCCATGCCACCACTGTCTTTGCCAAACTACAAAGTCGGCGTACTGGATGGGTAAGTTGGGTAAAAAAGAAGGACTCTTAGATAAGAAGGCTTGATAAAGAGTGAATAATTCTTGAATAAAGATACCAATAGACCAACCATCGCAGATAATATGGTGCATGTTAACAAGTAGCACAAATTCTTGGTTCGCTACTTGCAACAGCTTTACTTGCAATAAAGAATTTTGAGAGAGATCGAAGGAAGTTTCTAGCTCCTCCTTCACCTTTTGTTGCACTTGATCGTAACGTTGGTCTTGAGGAAACTCCTGCAAGTCCACCAGCTGCATGGTTAAATTGGTATTGGAGTCAATGACTTGTACTGGCGTTCCATTGTTGGTTGTAAAGCGGGTACGCAGGATTTCGTGACGTTGAATGATTGTTGCTAAGGCTTGTTCTAGGACAGCAATATTGAGGTTTCCTTGAATCTGGAGCGCTATAGGAATGTTGTATTTGTTACTGAGTCCCTCTAGTTGGTTGAGAAACCACAGTCGTTCTTGAGTAAAAGATAAAGGAAATTGGTTTGATGTTCTCTGAGTAGGAGCGATAGGTAATTTTAAGTTTTCTATCCCTTCATGCTGAAGTAATTTTAGTAAGGCTTTCTGTTTCTCTGGCGAAAGCTTGGCAATTCGTTGTTTTAAGTCTTTATTATCTAGGTTAGATCGAAAATTCATATGGTTATCAATAAATTAAGTTATTTTTACCACGTCAAATCAAAAGTTATGACGTGGTCTGGATTATAACATTGCTGCAGTTATCCCAATGCTTTAAATTTTAAAAAATACAGATTATGAAGCATAATAAAGGGAATGAGTGAAATTGTATTTGTGGTCAGATCTTTAAATAAAGCGTAATTATACTTAATTATAAATTATGATTATACAATGTATAAATATATACAAAAAATAAAATTTAGTCAGTATCCATCTGTAGAGACATGAGAGAAATTTAAAGTATTAAAGGCAAAAGTAAGTTCCTTTCACTGAAGAAGCCTTCAATCAAAAGCCTAGTAGTGTGTGCCGATAAAAAACACCTGCGCTCAGTTTTGATTAATCTTTCAAGGCATACCATCAAATTAACTAAATAAAGTAATTTTAAATATAAGTACAATAAGTGTATTTGCTTTTTTGTCAATATTTCATAACTTATTTGGTACGCTAGAAGCTTCCTCTTGCCTATTTACAAAAGGCTGTAACACTACCACCATCTACAAAATTCCTTGCATGTATCAAATATATAGAAATTACGGATTGACAGAGTAATAAAATAGTGTTTTAAAAATGGATTTTGAAAAAAAATTGGATTTTGAAAAAATAATACGCAAACAAATCTTTTCGCCCAAACTCCAGGTATAATTGATATTTTTTAATAGGAAAGTATATCTATAATGTATATTAAATTTAAGTAAAGGAACTATAGCAATCCTAAATTAGTGGTAAAAAAAATAGTAAATATGGTAGATGTAGTATTGAGGACAAAATTTTAGTAGTCTTTAAGAGTGACATCTCCACACACTGCCCTTCGGGCGCGACGTTTTGGGGGGAAGCTTCCCCCCAAAAGCTCGCTTGTCAGTGTGGGCTTCTATGAGATTGGGGATTAGAAGCAAGTGTCATTAGTCTCAGTAATCCGCCCGTGCGAGGGTTACTACGTTTTCCGAGAATGTATAGCCACTCCGGGATATAGGGTTAGCAACCCGTTTCCTAGTTCCGGACAATGCGGCTGGTGATTAAACATCCCTACAGGAGAGGGGAAGTGTTGCCAGTTTGAAACCTCGGAAAACATTGACGAAGGAAACCACCCACGAGGGTAGAACTTAATTAATAGTTCTTTCAAAAAAACATGCTCGTATTAGTTATTAATCAGCACGGAAGACCATTGATGCCCACGACACCTAGAAAGGCGAGAATTCTTTTACAGTCAGGCAGCGCAGAAATAGTAGGTAGAGACCCACTTACCATTCAACTTAACTACGGAACCAGTGGGTATACACAACCAATCACGTTAGGGATTGACGCAGGGTATTCTCATATTGGTTTCAGTGCAGTAACCGAAAAAGAAGAATTAATCGGTGGTGAGTTGGAGCTTCTTGAAGATGTGTCAGAACGGATTACAGATCGTAGTAAATACCGTAGAACACGTCGTAATCGCCTACGTCATCGGATAAAAAGGTTTGATCACCGGAAGCATCCTCAAGGGTGGTTAGCCCCATCAATTCAGCACAAGCTAGACTCACACATAAAGCTGGTGGATCGGCTTAAAGCCAGAATGCCTATTGCAAAAGTCATCATAGAGACTGCAAAATTCGACATTGTATCCGCAACGTTCAACAATCATGTAGTATAAATGGTTGATCAATATTACAATAGCACAGCAGAGATATATGGATTATTTTTTGAAAAACATATTTGCTGTAGAGATTAATTTGGGAGAGCTATGTTAGACGTAATCAATCGTTATGCTCACGGATTTGTAGCAGTACCTGTAATTCTAGCTTGTAAAGAAAAGGGTCTGTTTGCCTTCCTAAAGCGTGAAGGTTTTATGAGCATAGAACAAATAATTGAGCGTCTAGGAGCCAATGGCGGACACCTTCAGGTAGCTCTAAGGATGATGCAGTCACTCAACTGGCTTGAGCGTAATGATGCTGGTGAATACTCTCTTACGCAGGAATCCGAAATTCATCAGCAGATTCCAAAGGACATCCTTGAATTATATCGCTTGCCGATAGAGTCCTACTTAATGGAACAGCAGTTGGGTCTTCTCGAAAACTGGATAGAGCGTTCCAAAAGACGGTGGAATGTTGACAATCCATTGATTGCAGACTTTTTAGATGGAATCCTGCTTATTCCTATTTTGCTAGCTTTGCATAAGCATAAACTACTTCAGGAAGCTCAAGAAGAACAGTTGTTTCACCAATTAAATCCTTTGGTGCGTGAGGAATTGTGCAATCTGTTTGTAAGTAAAGGTTGGGCGGAACTCTCAGAAGATAATTTATGTCTTACCGATATAGGTCGGTTCATGGTACAGAGATCGTTAATTACTGGAGTTACAGCTTCCTATGCGCCAATGTTCTCTCGTATATCTGAGGTGTTGTTTGGCGATTGTCAAGCAGTGTTTAGGAGAAATGCTTCGGGTTATGAGAACCACATCGATAGAACACTAAATGTACTAGGAAGTGGATTTCAACATGAAAAGTATTTCGTACATATAGAAGAGGTTATTCTCTCTGTTTTCAATCAGTTGCCTTTTGAAGAGCAACCAAAATATGTTGCTGACATGGGTTGTGGAGATGGAACGCTTCTGAAGCGGGTTTATGAAACTATTCGGTTAAAGTCTGCTAGAGGGAAAGTCTTAAAACAGTATCCCCTACGGATGATTGGTGTAGATTACAACAAAGCAGCCTTAATAGAGACGACGCGCACGTTGGCTGATATTCCGTATCTTGTTCTTCACGGAGATGTGGGCAATCCAGAGCAAATGGTCAGAGATCTGGAGGGGCACGGTATTTACGATAGAGAAAACATCCTTCACATCCGCTCCTTTCTTGACCATGACCGTCCTTTTATTCCTCCGCAGCAGTTAGATCGGGCACAACTTCATGCCGATCTCCCATACCATGGGGTGTACGTGAGTACTGAGGGAAAGTCAATTCCTCCCCATATTATGGTGCAAAGCTTAGTAGAACATCTGAAGCGATGGTCTTTTGTAGTAGGCAAGCATGGTCTAATTATTCTGGAAGTTCACTGTGTTGAACCAAAGGTTGTTCACAGCTTTTTGGACAGAAGTGAGAATTTGCATTTTGATGCCTATCAAGCATTCTCAATGCAGCATCTTGTAGAAGCAGATGTTTTTCTGATGTCAGCAGCGGAAGTGGGTTTGTTTCCGAAATTTGAGTTTTCAAAGCGATACCCTAAGACGTTTCCGTTCACCCGTATTACTTTAAATTATTTTGAGAACAGACCTTATACGATCCGTCATGCGTATTTGTCAGACCTACCAGCGTTAGTGAATATAGAGGTTCAATGTTGGCCAGAGCATTTGCAGACAGCCGCCTCAGAAATCTGCCAACGTATAGAAAAATTTCCCAATGGGAATTGTGTGCTGGAGATGGACGGGCAAATTGTCGGCGTTATATATGCCCAAAGGATTAAAAGTGCTAAAGCGCTAAAGAATGTGACTTATGTGGATGTTCCATCTCTACATACTGCAGATGGGTCAGTTATTCAGTTGTTGAGCCTGAATATACTTCCGCAAATGCAGGATAAAAGATTGGGTGATTGTTTAAGAGAGTTTATGCTCCAGTTATGTGCTTTGAAAGGTGGTATTGAGAGTGTAGTAGGTGTAACCCGCTGTAAAAACTTTCAGGGTGCATTGATTCCAATGGAAGAGTACATTCACCACCGCAATCAGCTAGGGCAGCTCGTAGATCCAATTCTGCGCTTTCACGAAGAAGGAGGAGCGGCAATTAAGGGTATAATTCCTAACTACCGGCCTGAAGATGCGGACAATCAGGGGATAGGAATTTTGATTGAATATGATCTCCATAACCGCCAAAGGAAGCACTATAAGGTAACAAAAGAAACGGAGCTAAGAAACACTGAAAGCTTAGACAGTCTCGTCAAAGAATGCATCCGCTCTGTTACGGGCAAGGAACGCCAAGCTGCTGTTTATTTGAAACAACCTTTGATGGAGATAGGCTTAGACTCCTTGGAGCTTTTGGAACTGAGAGCGCTTCTAGAGTCTCGCCTGGAAGTGGAACTGGAACCAACTTTTTTCTTTAAGTATAAGACACCAGAAGCTATTATTCGTTACTTCAAGGGTCAAAAGGACTCGGATTCTAAAGTATTATCCGTCTTTGATACTCAAGATTTTAGTAACGGGAATGAAGCCGATTCTTCGTTTTTGATAGCCCAGGCAGAAGATGCGATCGCGATCGTTGGCATGGCGTGCCGATTTCCAGGAGGCGTGTACACCCCGGAGGAATACTGGTCTATTTTGCGTAACGGTATTGACGCCATTGGTACAGTTCCTAAAACTTGTTGGGACATTGAACGCTATTACGATCCACAGCCAAAGCAAGCAGGGAAAATATCAAGCAAGTATGGGGGATTTTTGGATCGGGTTGACCAGTTTGACGCTCAGTTTTTCCGAATTGCTCCCCGCGAAGCCACCAGCATCGATCCACAACAGCGAATTCTACTCGAGGAAACTTGGACGGCATTGGAAAATGCAGGAATAAACCCAGAGTCCTTGGCAGGAACACAAACCGGAGTTTTTGTGGGGATCTTTTCTCACGACTACGAACTCTTAGAAGTCAAGCACAACCAGGATAAGGACTTTGATACCTACTACGCGACAGGAAGTTCAGCTTCATTAGCTGCTGGACGATTGTCCTACTTTTTTGGTTTCACTGGACCTGCAATTTCTGTCAATACTGCCTGCTCCTCATCACTGGTTGCCGTCCATTTAGCCTGCCAAAGTTTGCTGAATGGGGAATGCGAATTAGCTCTAGCATCGGGCGTGAACCTTATATTGTCGCCGGAATTAAGTATTGCTTTCTCTCAGGCTGGGATGCTGTCACCAGATGGACGTTGTAAAACTTTTGATGCCTCAGCTAATGGGTACGTTAGGAGTGAAGGTTGTGGAGTTGTTGTTTTAAAGTCTTTGAAAAAGGCTTTAGCTGACAATGATAATATTCAAGGAGTGGTGCGAGGAACAGCAATTAATCAGGACGGAGCCAGTAATGGTCTGACTGCACCCAATGCATCGTCCCAAGAGGCCGTTATCCGCAGATCATTGTCTGTAGCATCTGTCAACCCTAATGAGATATCTTATGTGGAAGTGCACGGTACAGGCACATCACTGGGAGACCCAATTGAAGTAGAAGCTCTAGAGGCAGTGTATGGACAACGGCGATTAGATAACCCCTTAGTGATTGGATCGGTAAAAACTAATATTGGTCATTTGGAAGCAGCAGCAGGAATTGCTGGGCTGCTCAAAACGGTTTTGTCTATGCAAAACCAATACATTCCACCTCACCTGCATTTCAAGAAATTAAATCCTTACATAAACCCAAGCAAGATTCCCATAGTGATTCCTACTGAAGGCATGAAGTGGAGGCAAAGTGCATTCAGCAAACGCCGTCTAGCAGGAGTAAGTTCATTCGGTTTCAGTGGTACCAATGCTCATGTTATCTTGGAAGAAGCGCAAGCACCAAGGCGAGTCAGGGGGAGCGAGCGGCATTGTTACTTACTAACTCTCTCAGCAAAAAGCCAGAAAGCTTTGCAAGAACTAGCACGAAGTTATGCAGATTTCCTAGCATCCCATCCAAAGGTATTTCTACCTGATGTTTGCTTTACGGCAAACACAGGGCGTGCACATTTTGATTATCGACTAGCTGTTGTTGCTGAATCTAGTACTGAGCTTTGTTCTCACTTAGAGTCTTTTGTTACTAGTAGCGAAGCTATAGGATTAACCAGTGGACAAGTCACCAATAAAATTCCTCAAATAGCTTTCTTGTTCACAGGTCAAGGTTCGCAATATGTGGGGATGGCGCAACAACTGTACCAAACACAGCCTACCTTCCGGCAAACACTAAAACATTGTGATGAAATTCTGCGCCCCTACTTAGAGAAACCTTTATTGGAGATACTCTATCCCCAAGAAACAGAAAACCAAGAAAGCTCAAAACTAGAAAATGTTTCCGCACTCATAAACCAGACAACCTATACCCAAGTAGCCCTCTTTGCCATCGAGTATTCCCTAGCGCAACTATGGCAGTCTTGGGGGATAAAACCAGATGTAGTCATGGGTCACAGTGTTGGGGAATACGTAGCTGCCTGTATAGCAGGAGTCTTCAGCCTCGAAGATGGTTTGAAGTTAGTTGCTGCCAGGGGAAGTTTAATGCAAGCCTTGCCTCTAGGAGGTGAGATGGTAGCAGTGTTAGCATCAGAGAACGAAGTGCAACAGGCGATCGCACCTTACACAGGTGAAGTAGCGATCGCAGCCCTCAATGCACCCAAAAGTACCGTCATCTCCGGTCAAGGTATAGCGATCGCAAATATCTGCCAAAATCTCGAAGCCAAAGGCATCAAAACGAAACGCTTACAGGTTTCCCATGCTTTCCACTCACCATTAATGGAACCAATGCTAGCTGCTTTTGAGGCAGTAGCACAACAAATAAACTACTCTCTTCCTCAAATCAAATTAGTTTCCAATGTTACTGGACTAGTGTCTGAGTCTGAGATTGCTACTCCTCAATACTGGGTGCGTCATGTGCGACAACCAGTGCAATTCGCCAGAGGTATACAGAGTCTGCATCAAGAGGGTTGTGAAATCTTCATGGAAATTGGGCCTAAACCGATTCTGTTGGGGATGGGGCGTCAGTGTTTGCCACCTGATACAGGGATGTGGTTGTCTAGTTTGTCTCCGGGAACAGGCGACACCCAGCAGTTGAGCAAAAGTTTGGCGCAGTTGTATGTGCGGGGAGTGGTAGTAGACTGGTCACGTTTTGAAGGAGATGGTGTCCGTAAGGTTGTATTACCCACTTATCCTTTTGAGCGTCAACGCTACTGGATTGAAACACCTCACAGACAAGCTCAACAGGTTAAGTTTTTAGCCACAGCAAATTCCTCGACTTCAATTATTAACCTGATTGAGAAGGGTGATACCCAGGAACTAGCTCAGCAACTAGAAAAAGTCGGGAAATTTTCATATGAGCAGCTACAGTTATTGCCTGAACTCCTGTCAGTTTTAGTGAAGCAACACCAACAGGAATTAACAATTGCTACTGCGAAGGACTGGCTTTACCAAGTGGAGTGGCAACCTAAACCTCGTCAACTTGTAACTGCTACCAAAGAAAAGCAAAATCCAAAACCTGATAATTGGCTGATTTTTGCTGACTCTAATGGTGTGGGACAAGCTCTGGCTACGTATTTACAGCAGCAAGGTCATTGCTGTAATTTAGTTTACCTTGGGGATTGCTATCAAAGATTAGGAAATAGCGTTTGGAGTCTTAATCCGGCTCAGTTAGAAAACTTTGAACGTTTGTTTCAAGAAGTAGTCACAACGAACCAATTTCCTTTGAAAGGAGTTATCCACCTGTGGAGTTTAGAAGCATCTTCCTCAGAAGAATTAACTATCTCTGATTTAGAACAAGCGCAGCGATGGGGATGTGGTAGCGTATTATTCGTAGTGCAAGCACTACTCAAGTACAGTGGCTCTCCTTTGCCTCGGTTATGGTTAGTCACTCGTGGAACACAGGCGGTCAAGTCTGATGCAAATCCTTTAGCAGTGGCTCAGGCTCCTCTTTGGGGAATTGGTAGAACAGTGGCTTTAGAACACCCCCAGCTATGGGGAGGAATGGTGGACTTGGCTCCTGAAGTTGCGGAAAACGAGATAGAGGCACTGTTCAGAGAAATTGAAGATAACCTTGGAGAAGACCATCTCGCTTTTCGAGAAGGTCAACGCTATGTGGCTCGCCTAGTTAAGCAGCCTCTATTGGAACTCAATCGTCGATCTCTACGGTCAAATGCTACCTACCTAATTACAGGTGGGTTGGGAGCTTTAGGATTACTTGTAGCTCAATGGATGGTAGAGCAAGGAGCACGGCATATGGTATTAATGGGACGTCGAGCTAACTCCGAAGCTGCCGAAGAAGTTCTCAGTCAGTTAAAAAAAGTGGGAGCGCAAGTGCAGATAATGCCTGGGGATGTATCAAATCAACAAGATCTTATGAGAATTCTCCAGCAGATTGATTCATCCCTACCACCGTTATCGGGTATAATCCATGTTGCTGGTATATTGGATGATGGTGTGTTGCAACAGATATCCTGGGAGCGCTTGATGCGAGTCATGACACCCAAGGTATTAGGTTCTTGGAATCTCCATTCCTTGACCCAAAACAGGTCTTTAGACTTCTTTATCTGCTTTTCCTCAATAACTTCTTTGCTTGGTTCTCTAGGTCAGGGCAACTATGCCGCAGCTAACGCTTTTATGGATGCTTTGGCTTATCACCGTAGAGCAATGGGTTTACCCGGATTGAGTATTAACTGGGGACCGTGGGAGACAGCAGGGATGGCAGCAAACCTTAATCATCATCACCAAGCTCGTTTTGCAGCTAGAGGGGTAAGTTTTATCCATCCAAAACAAGGGTTACAGGTGCTAGAGATGCTATTGAAGTCATCCCAGGCGCAGGTCGGAGTTTTGTCAGTAGATTGGTCAATGTACGAGCAGCAATTGAGCCAGACCCATCAATTATCATTACTTTCAGAATTAATCAGCAATACAGAATATCAAGTAAAAGTCAAGTCAAAAGCACAAAATATTTCCTCATTTTTGGAAAAATTAAAAGCATCTACTGAAAGCGAATCTCCAGCAAAGACGCTTTGCGAACACCAAAATATTTTGATAACTCATATTCAATTGGAAGTAGCTAAAGTATTAGGGCTAAATTCATCCCAATTACCAAATTTGGAACAAGGTTTTGCACAGATGGGTATGGATTCTGTAATGGCAGTAGAACTCAGTAATCGACTCCAAGTTGATTTGGAAATTTCCCTCCCGGCAACATTAGTAATGGAGTATCCGACCATCAATAAATTGTCTAAATATTTATCTGAGGAAGTAATGAAATGGGGTTTTGTTGAGAAAGCGGATAGTAAAGTCCCTAAATTAGAAGAGCAAGAAACGGATGCTTTATCAGAGTTAGAAAAACTCTCAGAAGAGGAGTTTGCAGCCTCAGTTGCCCAGGAATTAGCAGAAATACAAAATTTACTCGAAGGTAAAGGAAAGTGAGCAACATCTCAAAACAAGTAGATCAACTGCCTTTATCAAAACAGATGTTTCTTGCTCTAAAAGAAGTAAAAGCCAAACTAGAGCAGGTCGAGCGTTCAAAGAGTGAGCCAATTGCTATTGTTGGTATGGGCTGTCGTTTTCCTGGTGAAATCAATAACCCGGAGACTTTTTGGCAGCTACTACGCAATGGTGTTGATGCGATCGCGGATATTCCCCTCGAACGGTGGGACACTAATGCTTATTACGACCCCAATCCCGATACTCAAGGAAAAATATACATTCGTCATGCTGGATTACTATCCCAAGTAGACCAATTCGATCCTCAGTTTTTTGGCATTTCACCCAGAGAAGCCCAGAGCCTTGACCCCCAACAGCGTTTACTCTTGGAGGTGAGTTGGGAAGCTTTAGAAACAGCAGGACAAGCACCCAAGCAATTAAAAGACACACAAACAGGTGTTTTTGTAGGAATAGGTCAAAACGATTACGCACAACGCCAACTTAACGCAGGAGATGTCACGCAAATTAGCCCTTACGATTTAACAGGAAATGTTTCTTGTTTTGCTTCGGGTCGTTTATCCTATCTTTTAGGTCTGCAAGGGCCTTGTTTAACAATAGACACCGCCTGCTCTTCTTCGCTGGTAGCAGTACACTTAGCTTGTCAAAGTTTACGTGCAGGGGAATGCAAACTAGCTTTGGCAGCGGCTGTACAACTGATCCTTTCACCGGAAATTACTATTGGTCTTTGCAGAATGCACGCTCTTTCAGCCGATGGTCGTTGCAAGACCTTCGATGCTGCCGCTGACGGTTACGGTCGAGGGGAGGGATGTGGAGTTGTAGTTCTCAAGCGGCTTTCAGATGCCATAGCAGATGGCGATCGCATCTTAGCACTAATTCGAGGCTCTGCTGTTAACCATGATGGGGCTAGTAGTGGTCTAACGGTTCCCAATAAATTGGCACAGCAGAAATTGATTGAGCAAGCTCTAATTAATGCTCGGGTAGAGGCTGACGAGGTGAGTTATGTGGAAGCACATGGAACAGGAACTTCTTTAGGAGACCCGATTGAAGTTAGAGCTTTAGCTGCTGTTTTGGGAAAAGGACGTACCTCAGAAAATCCTTTAATTATAGGTGCAGTCAAAACGAACATCGGTCATCTAGAAGCTGCGGCAGGTCTTGCGGGTCTAATCAAAGTAGTTTTACAACTACAGCACCAAGAAATTGCCCCTCATTTGCATTTTAAACAGCCCAATCCTTACATCAACTGGGATGAACTGCCAGTAGTAGTGCCAACCCAACTTACCCCTTGGCTAAGAAATTCCCAACCACGTATTGCAGGAGTCAGTTCTTTTGGTATCAGTGGTACTAATGCCCATGTAGTTTTGGAAGAAGCACCCATCCCAAAACCTCGCCCCATAGTAACAAAAACCTCCCCTGCTTATCTACTGACTCTCTCAGCAAAAACAGAAACAGCCCTCAAACAACTAGCAATTCGCTATCAAAACCATCTAACCACCCATCCTGACTTACTTTTAGGAGATATTTGCTTTAGTGCCTATACAGGACGAGCTCACTTTAAATATCGTTTGGGTATAGTCGCGGCTTCATCGACTGAGTTGAGGGAAAAACTTGCTGCTTTTAGTGCCAAAGAAGAAGTTGCAGGATTATATCAAGGACAACTACAAAGTACGACAACTCAACCCAAGATCGCTTTCCTGTTCACTGGGCAAGGTTCCCAGTATGCAGACATGGGACGGCAACTCTACGAACAAGCGCCGACCTTTCGTCAAACGCTCGAACAATGTGATGTGATTCTCCGCCAATATTTAGACAAACCCTTGTTGAGCATCTTGTATCCGCAACCAGGGGAAAGCTCGCTCATTAATGAAACTGCTTATGCCCAACCCGCCATATTTGCCCTAGAGTATGCACTGTACCAGCTTTGGAAATCTTGGGGCATTGAATCCGATGCGGTAATGGGTCATAGTGTAGGCGAGTATGTAGCTGCTACCGTAGCCGGGGTGTTTAGCCTGGAAGACGGTTTGAAGCTAGTTGCCGAACGGGGGCGTTTAATGCAAGCGTTACCCGAACGGGGTAAAATGGTGGCTGTGTTGGCCTGGGAGAACCAAGTGCGAGAGGCGATCGCTCCCTATGCAGAACATGTAGAGATAGCTGCCTGTAATAGTTCTAAAGGTTTCGTCATTTCTGGTCAAAGTCAGGCGCTCGCAATCATCTGCAATAATTTAGCAGCCCAAGGCGTGACGACTAAAGCATTGCAAGTATCCCATGCTTTTCACTCTCCCTTAATGGAACCAATGCTAGCGCCTTTTGAGGCAGTAGCAACAGATGTCACCTATTCCACCCCTCAGATTGAATTAATTTCCAATGTCTCTGGAGAAATGGCAAATCATGAGATAATCACTCCTCAATATTGGGTACGTCAGATTCGGCAACCCGTTCAATTTGCTAAAAGCATGGAAACCCTGCATCAGCAAGGTTACGAAATCTTTTTGGAAATTGGCGCTAAACCCATCTTATTAGGAATGGGTCGCCAATGCCTACCAGCAGGAGTTGGAGTGTGGTTGCCCAGTCTATGTCCTAACCAGGATGATTGGCAACAAATGCTACAAAGTTTAGCTCAGCTATATGTAAGCGGAGTCGCTATAAATTGGTTGGGGATGAACCAGGATGATTCTTGTCGTCAGGTAGTACTACCTACTTATCCTTTTGAGTACAAACGCTATTGGATTGAAACCCCTCAAAAACATACTTCAACTTCAAGAGTTAATTCTCAGACTAAGGAGTTATTTCAACAAGACCAGATTGCAGAAAAGAATATTAATATGAAGATCAAAAATTTGGCAGAAATATCTCAAACAACAAAAAGATATGACAAGGTTATTTTCCAACTACGTTCTTTAATTGCTAATTTACTTGGGTTTAACCCAGATGAAATAGATATCCATAGTTCTTTATTAGAAATGGGTGCTGATTCAATCATCCTAACGAGTATTATAGATAAAATTGCCAACATCTATGGACTTAAACTTACTATTCGTCAGTTGTTTGAAGAGTTAACAACTATTGACATACTAGCCACTCACATAGATAAAAATTTAGCTCGCGAATGGGATGAACTGAATTTTGAACAACCAAAGTTAGAATCCCAAGTACAACCGCAACAACTAGACCAGTTAGATCCCAATGTTAACTCACTAGAAACAACAATCTCAAACCTAGTTGCTGACACGGCTCTGGAAAGAGTTATGCTGCAACAACTGAAGACAATGGATAACTTTTCCCAAGTTATGTCTCGGCAGTTAGAGATTTTGCAAGGCAAAGATTTATCTGTAAAGCAGTTTGTTTCAACCCAAAAAGAGCAATCCCAATCAGCAAATTTAACACCAGAATCATCTGTTGATTTTGTTCTAAAAGAAAAACAGGAGCAAATAGTACAAGCAGTACCTTCCTCTTCTAAATCGACCCTTTTTCAACCCGCTGCTCCCTCTGCTATCCAATCTGTTGAAATCCTGAAACCTAGAGAACTTAAACCACAACAACAGCGCTATTTAGAAGCACTAATTCAACGTTATACTCAGCGGACTCAAAAATCCAAACAGCGATCGCAAACCTTTCGCTCAGTCATGGTTGATAAAAGGCCAACCATAGGATTCCGTTTTGAAACCAAGGAAATGCTCTATCCCATTACGGCAGAACGTTCTCAGGGGTCAAAATTTTGGGATATAGATGGTAATGAATATGTGGATCTAACAATGGGGTTTGGGGTGCATCTTTTTGGGCATAATCCGCCATTTATTACTGAAGCCCTCAAAAATCAGATCGAACAAGGGATGCATATAGGTCCGCAAGCTCAACTTGGGGGGGAAGTAGCAGAATTAATCCGCGAATTGACAGGTATGGAGCGTGTTGCTTTCTGTAATTCAGGCACGGAAGCAGTAATGACAGCCTTGCGTATAGCTCGTGCTGCAACAGGTCGTGCTAAAGTTGTCGTCTTTAACGGTGCTTATCACGGTCAATTCGATGGAACTTTAGCCATTTCACCAACACCTGACGGCGATAGCCTTACAGCTGCTCCCATGACTCTAGGTGTGCTGCAAAATATGGTTGACGATCTGATTGTTCTCACTTATGGAACTGCTCAATCTTTAGAGAATATTAGATATCACCTCCATGAATTAGCGGCTGTTTTAGTTGAACCTGTACAAAGTCGTCGTCCAGATTTACAACCCCAAGCTTTTCTTCAAGAACTTAGACAAATAACTCAACAAGCAAGTATTCCTATAATTTTTGATGAAGTGATTACTGGTTTTCGCGTCCATCCCAGAGGAGCGCAAGCTTGGTTCGGGATCGAAGCAGACATTGCTACCTACGGCAAATGCATTGGCGGTGGTTTGCCAATTGGGGTTGTGGCAGGTAAATCAATGTACATGGATGTTATAGATGGTGGACAGTGGACTTATGGCGATCAATCCTATCCTCAACTCACCACAATGTTTTTTGGGGGGACTTTTTCCAGAAACCCCTTAACGATGGCTACTGCTTCTTCAGTTTTAAAACATCTCAAAAATCAAGGAGCATCTCTACAACAGGATTTAAATCAACGCACATCACAGTTAGTCACTACATTAAATAATTACTTTCAACAAGAGGGTGTACCGATTCGGTTGGTCAATTTTGGTTCTATTTTCCGTTTTGTTTGGTCAGGGAATGATAGCTATCTATTTCAACCGTTAGAAATGGATTTACTTTTCCATAATCTCACCGTCAGAGGAGTCTATGTTTGGGAAAGACGTACCTGTTTTCTTTCTACCGCTCATACCGAACAAGATATTGACTATGTAATTCAGGCGGTTAAGGAAAGTATCTCAGAAATGCGTGAAGGGGGATTTTTTCTCGAATTTTCTCATGGGCGATCGCAGAATGGCAAAACTCAATTACTTTCTCCCCCCAAAATTCAGAAAACAGCAAGCGCCACACTAACAACCGAAGAACAGGTAATTACCGTTCCTTTAACAGAAGCTCAAAAGCAACTATGGGTTTTGGCAGAACTGGAAGAGAGTGGCTCATTAGCCTATAACATTTCTATCAGCTTGCAGTTGCGGGGACAGTTTCGCAGTTCGCTCATGAAGCAAGCAATCCAAAAAGTTGTTGCTCGCCATGAAGCACTACGAACAACCATTAGTTCTCAAGGAGATTGTCAGCAAATCTGGGCTTCACACGAAATAGAGGTTCCTTTAATTGACTTTTCCCATTTGGAAAGCGGACAATGCGAGTCTAAAGTATCCGAATGGTTTGAAAAAATTAGCCAAGAGCCTTTCAATCTTACTCAAGAACCTCTGTTTCGAGTTTACATTCTTAAATTAGAAGCACAATGCCATTTGCTGGTTCTCAAGGCGCATCACATTGTTGTTGATGGCTGGTCAATGATGGTGATTCTACAAGAATTAAGCAGTTTATATTCAGCCTTGTGTCAAGGGAAGATTTGCCAGTTCAACTCTCCTATGCAGTTCCGGGAATACATAGCATGGCAGAATCAGCAAAGTCACACTCAGGAAACGAGCGCTCATGAGTCTTACTGGTTGGAAAAATTTGCTACTTCAATTCCTGTTCTAAATCTCCCAACTGACCGGCCTCGCCCACGAATAAAAACCTATAAAGGAAATCGGCAAACGATAAAAATTGATACTAATCTTTATAGTCAAATTAAAAAAATCAGTACAAAAAAACAATGTACTCCTTTCATGATGCTCCTAGCGGCATACATGGCTTTACTAGGACGACTCACGGGTCAGGAGGATATTTTAGTTGGTATTCCCACCGCAGGACGACCCTCTTGTGAAGGCAGTGACAAGCTAGTTGGCTACTGTTCTCATTTATTGCCAATTAGTTGCAGTCTTGCTAGCCATGTAACCTTTTCAGAATATTTGAGAATAACCAAAAATATTTTATTTGAAGCTTACGAACACCAGGATTATCCGTTTGCAAAATTGCTCAATAAGTTGAATTTAACTCGGGATCTTAGTCAGCCTCCCATGCTCACAGCAATATTTAATATGGATCGACCAGCAACTGTCGCCAAGATGTTTGAATTAGAAACCAGATTGTTCTCTCAAAATATCAATTCTTCTCATTACGATCTAACTTTAAATGTAATTGAAATGAATGAAGAATTGGTCGTAGATTTTGATTACAATACAGATTTATTTGAGGCGGCTACAATTCAACGTTGGTTAGAACATTTCCGGGTGTTGTTAGAAGCAATTGTCGCCAATTCTGAACAATCTATCGGTCAACTGCCTCTCCTGACTGATTCTCAAAAATATCAGTTATTAGTAGAGTTGAATAATACAGTTACTAATTATCCAATTGATAAAACAATTCCTCAATTATTCGAGGAGCAAGTGCAGAAAACACCCGATGCCATAGCCGTAGCATTTGGACAGCAGCAGTTAACCTATCACCAGTTAAATTGTCATGCCAACAAGATAGCCTATCACCTCAAATCTCTGGGTGTAGTTCCAGAAGTACTTGTAGGAATCTGTGTTGAGCGTTCTGTGGAAATGGTTGCGGGGTTGTTAGCAATTCTCAAAGCAGGTGGAGCTTATGTACCACTAGATCCCAATTATCCCCAAGAGCGTTTGAGCTATATGTTGGAGGATGCTTCTGTGTCGGTGCTGTTGACACAACAACAGTTGCTAGAATTATTGCCCTCCCATCAGGCGCAGGTAGTCTGTTTGGACACCGATTGGGAGGTCATTAGTACTCAAAGCTCAGAAAATTCCATCAGTGGAGTAAGTGCAACTAACCTTGCCTATGTGATTTATACTTCCGGTTCTACTGGAAAGCCCAAGGGAATTGCCATGAGGCATAATTCCCTAGTCAACTTGATCTCATGGCAAATTGAAAATGCCATTACCAACAAAAAAGCGAAAACACTGCAATTTGCCCCCATTAGTTTTGATGTCTCATTTCAAGAAATTTTCTCGACCTGGTTTTCAGGAGGTACTCTAGTCTTAGTTTCGGAGGAGATGCGACAAGATGCCCGTGCTTTGTTGCGGTTCCTTATAGAACAAGAAATCGAAAGGTTGTTTTTACCCGTTGTTGCATTGCAGCAGTTAGCTCAAGTCGCTGAGAGTTCTCCACATGAGCCGCAAAATCTGCGTGAAATTATTACTGCAGGTGAACAGTTACAAATTACTCCCAGCCTTGTCAGCTTTTTCAACAAACTTCCAGATTGTGTATTGCAAAATCATTACGGTCCGGCGGAAACTCATGTAGTTATTACTTATACTCTCAAGGGTTCCGCAAGTGACTGGCCAAGCATTCCGCCGATTGGGCGAGCGATCGCCAATACTCAAACCTATATTTTGGATGACGAGTTGCAACCAGTTCCCCTTGGCGTTGCGGGCGAACTTTATATCGGCGGTACAGGGGTGGCTCGCGGCTATATTAACCGTCCCGATTTGACCCAAGAAAAATTCATTCCTAATCCTTTGAGCCAGCAATCCCCAGATATTCTCTATCAAACCGGGGATTTAGCCCGTTATCTTCCTGATGGTAACATTGAGTTTTTAGGTCGTAGCGATGCTCAAGTAAAAATCCGTGGTTTTCGCATCGAACCCGGAGAAATTGAAACTGTCCTCAATACTCATTCGCAAGTGCAACAAGCCGTCGTCGTTGCTAGGGAAGATCAACCAGGAAACAAGCGTTTAGTTGCTTATCTAATTCCTAATCAAGAGTCTCTCAGTAGCAGCCAGTTGCGCGATTTTCTGAAACAGAAACTGCCAGAGTACATGATACCTTCTGCATTTGTGATGATGGCAGCTATGCCTCTAACTCCTAGTGGCAAGATAGAACGCTTGGCACTAAGAGCACCAGATGGGGAATTAAGTCGAGAAGCTAACTTTGTAGCACCCCGAACGCCGACAGAAGAAGCGATCGCCCACATTTTTACCTCTGTGTTGGAACTGCAACAAGTAAGTATTCACGATAACTTCTTTGAAATCGGAGGACATTCTCTGCTGGCTACTCAAGTCATTTCTCGTTTGCTGCAAACTTTTAACGTAGAGGTACCCTTACGCCGCTTGTTTGAAGTTCCCACAGTAGCTCAACTGGCTCAGACACTCTCAGAGTTTAAGCAAAACGAAGCTGATTTGATAGCTTCTAGTGATGATTGGGAAAAAATTGCCCAGAAATTGGAGCTTGTGGAACAACTTTCGGAAGATGAACTCAAAGCTCTTCTAAAAGAGGATTAAACTCCCAAAAACGCCCCAATTATCAGCTTCGTCAGAGGACAACAAGGCTGAAGAACGAGACATTTAGGAAGTCGGAAGTCGGAAGTCGGAAGTCGGAAGTAAAGACTTTTTATTTCCGACGTTTTGGGGTTTAAATCCAATACCCGTGAATGAATTCTCCGGAACCCTCTCAATGGTACGATTCTAGGGTTTTTAACCGAATGTTAGGCGATAGCGAATGAAGCGCTGCTGCAAGCAGATCACCGTGTATGGTATTCTCATCTGCGACTTATGTGGGTTAATAATTGCCGTTTAAACCTAAAACTTTTATCTGCTGTATAATCAGGGTCTCTGGCTCCGATTAATTTCATTCACGGGTATTGGCCTTAAGTTGATACTCGACTATTTATTTCCCTATACGCGAGACTTTCCGATCTAATAGCGCGGTTGGCAATCGACAAAACTCAAAGCCTCCCGATCTAGAAAACCTGCGATCGCCATTTCTAAAACTGCTTCGACTGGATAATCAATTTCTTGGGCGCGTCGCTCAAATGCTTCTCGAATGTGAGTTGGAAATGCCGCTAACATCATTCTTGCTGCCACCGGATTCAAATGTTCGATGCTATCTGGTTCGGGATTAGACGATTTAACACTAACAGAAGTCATGATTCATATATCTTTTATACGATATAGAATACTAATACTAAATATAGCAATAAAAAAAGGAAGGAAAAGAATGAATAACAATTACGAATTACGAATTACGAATTATTTTGACTGCGGCTGAAGCCGCATCGCATTCATCCCACACCTGAGAGGATGTTTGAAAAGTCCCTAATGATGTATAAAATACCTTTAAATCCCCATTAAAAAGAGGGACTTTGATTCTACCTCCCCCCTTTTTAATGGGGTAAGGGGGATAAATAAGTGCGAAGGTACAGCCAACAACTTTTCAAACACCCTCTGAAGGACGGTTGAAAGTTTCGCCCCGCTCAACTCTCAACCTTGTGGGCTTTCTGCTTTGATACTGTAAATTTGATATCATCTACGCCTAAAATTTCTCAACTGTCAGAATTTCTAAATTCTAAATCTATTTGATCGACAATGCGCTTACCTTCGTCCAGCAAATATTCCAAAAAGGTGCGAGCGACAATAGACAGTTGTTTGCTAGCTGGATAGAGGATATACCAATGAAGTTGGAGTGGAAAGCCTTCCACATCGAGAATCGTGAGTGGACCTTTGATCCCTTCAAGTGCCAAAACATAGCGTGACAAGACCGACACTCCTAAACCCCCGACAATTGCCTGTTTGATTGCCTCATTACTACCAATTTCCATTTCAACATTGAGAGAAACCTTTTTTTGGGCGAAGAGATTTTCCACTGCCATGCGAGTCCCAGAACCAGATTCACGCATAATAAAAGGCTCTTCGGCAAAGCGCTGTAGGGAAATATTCTTCTGTTGAACTAGTGGATGGTTGTGTGGTGCGATCGCCACTAAGGGATTTTCCAGAAATGGACAAAGGTTGATATCAAGATTTTCTGGCGGTTGTCCAAGTATATAGAGGTCGTCAAGATTTTCTGTTAGGCGTTCTACTAAGCGCTCGCGGTTCGTTACTTTGAGGAAGATTTTGATCCCAGGATAACATTGACGAAACGGACCTAACAAACGCGGTACAAAATATTTGGCAGTTGTCGTCACTGCTAGCCGCAGATTTCCCTGCTTTAGACCTTTAAAATCTGCCAAAGTCATTTCCATTTGGGACAATCTCTCGGAAATATCCCGGCACACCGTCAAAACTTCCTTCCCCGCATCTGTTAAGTAGAGACGCTTACCTACTAGCTCAAACAACGGCATACCAACAGCTTTTGTCAACTGCTTCATCTGCTGGGAGACGGTAGGTTGAGTCAAAAATAGATCCTCTGCTGCACGGGTAAAGCTACCAGAGCGAGCGATCGCCTCGAAGACTTCCAATTGATGAAGAGTTACGCGCTTCACTATACCATTATCCTAGAAAGTAAAATTATAGAATATTTCTATCATAAGGATACAAATTAATTGCTTTTCACTATAGGTATTTAGTAGTACCATCAGTATCAATAACAAAAAAAGGCTCCCTGCTCCCTCTGAAATCTTTGAGGTTATCCGAATGAACCAGCTCCTCCTTCAGAGCATCTGGTTAATACCTTGCTATGCCTTAATTGGTGCGCTTTTTGCCCTGCCTTGGTCCCCGACAGTCATTCGTCGTACTGGCCCAAGACCAGCAGGATACATAAACTTGGTCATGACTTGCTTGGCTTTCACTCATAGCTTAATCGCCCTGCAAGCCACTTGGAAAATGCCGCCGCAACAAATATCCTTTAGCTGGCTCAGTACTGCCGGTTTAGACCTCTCCTTGGATCTAGAAATTTCACAGGTGAGTGTCGCAGCCATAGTCTTAGTCACCGGGCTGAATCTCTTAGCACAGATTTACGCCTTAGGATACATGGAAATGGACTGGGGTTGGGCACGCTTCTATTCTCTGCTAGGACTATTTGAGGCAGGGATGTGTAGTTTGGTTCTGTGCAATTCTTTATTCTTTAGTTACTTGATTTTGGAAATCCTCACCTTAGGGACTTACCTGCTGGTGGGTTTATGGTTTTCTCAGCCTTTAGTTGTCACGGGTGCTAGAGATGCGTTTTTAACTAAGCGGGTGGGAGATTTAGTGCTGTTGATGGGCGTGCTTGTCCTGTTTCCCCTAGCAGGAACCTGGAATTATTCCGAACTTGCCCAGTGGGCGCAAACAGCTCACTTAGACTCGAAAATAGCTGCACTGGTAGGTCTTTTACTCATCGCTGGTCCAATGGGTAAGTGTGCCCAGTTCCCACTGCATCTATGGCTGGATGAAGCGATGGAGGGCCCAATTCCTAGCACCATCTTGCGGAACTCTGTCGTCGTAGCAACCGGTGCTTGGGTACTGATTAAGCTGCAACCTGTTCTTTCCCTATCGCCTATCGTTTCTCTCACCATGGTGGCTATTGGTGCAGTGACAGCAGTAGGTGCTTCCTTGATTGCGATCGCTCAAATTGACATCAAACGCTGCTTATCTTATTCCGTGAGTGCCTACATGGGTTTGGTGTTCATTGCTGTAGGAACACAGCATTCCGAAGCAGCATTGTTATTGGTACTCACCCATGCCCTAGCATCAGCACTATTGGTGATGAGTACCGGTACAATTGTATGGAATAGCATCACCCAAGACGTAACCCAGCTTGGCGGACTTTGGTCGCGCCGCCCGATATCGGGACTAGCATATATAGTCGCAGCTCTAGGATTAATTGCTTTTCCCCCCTTGGGTAGCTTTTGGGCATTACTGGAATTGGCTTCAGGGTTATGGACAAACCAACCTTGGCTGGTGGGAGTGGTCATCACAGTCAACGCTTTGACAGCTTTTAGCTTGACCAGAGAGTTTAGTTCAATTTTTGGTGGCAAAGCCAAGCAAATGAGTGAGCGATCGCCCGAAGTGAGTTGGCAAATGGTTCTGCCCATGATTATTTTGCTCAGCTTTACTCTTCATCTACCCTTAGTGTTACAAAGCTTATCACTCCTCCCCAGTTGGGCAAACCTCAATCAAGAGGTCGCACTACTACTGATATTGTCGAGTATCTTCGGTTGCACCATTAGTGGGATAATTTACTTGGGTGATATCATTTCCAAACCTGTTCGCCTCCCTGTAAAAGCCTTGCAAAACTTGCTAGCTTATGACTTTTACACTCCAAAACTGTACCGAATCAGCATAGTTTTGAGCGTTGACCTCATTTCAAAACTTGCCGACATTGTTGATCGCTTAGTCATTGATGGCATTGTTAACATGATCGGTTTAGCTTCCATTGGAGGTGGGGAGGGTCTTAAGTACAGTACCTCTGGAAAAACCCAATTTTACGCATTTACAGTACTACTTGGAGTAAGTGTTTTAGGAATAACCATCACCTGGCAACACTGGGGAAATCAGTTGTTGAGTTTGATGCTTTAGTTTTGCTCATAGCTAATAGTTAATGGTTTCTATAAATCAAAAAATAGCTATTAACAATTAGCTATGAAAAAATTAGCACTCAACCTTTAAATATTACAGAAAAGCAATGAACAGAAATCAAAAAATGAATCTCTCTAGAAGAAATTTACTCAAGTTAAGTGCGGGGGTAATAGGAACAGGGGTATTGACAGCAGGACTTGGCTCTAAATTGGTTTTTTCTGAAAGAGCCCTAGCAGAAAATGACATGACCCCCGATCTAGCTTTACAAAATTTAATGGATGGAAATAAACGCTTTATCACCAGAAAACGTCAAAACCCCCATCAAGATTTTGTACGTATTCTCGAAGTGGCTAAAGCCCAAAAGCCCTTTGCATCTATTCTTAGCTGTGCTGATTCACGGGTTCCATCCGAAATTATATTTGACCAAGGATTTGGGGATTTATTTGTCTGCCGCGTTGCTGGTAATATTGCTACACAGGAGGAAATTGGTAGCTTGGAATTTGGCAGTCTGGTATTAGGTTCAAAGGTAATCATGGTAATGGGACATAAAAGATGTGGTGCAGTAGATGCTACGATAAAAGGGGCTCAAGTTCCCGGTCAAATCAGCAGTTTAATGACTGCGATTAAACCTAGTGTGGACAAGTCAAAAAATCAGCCGGGCGATCCGCTAGAAAATGCGTGTAAAGCAAATGTGTTGACGCAAGTGGAAAAGTTGAAATCATCAACGGTTCTCTCTCAGTTAATTGATTCCGGTAAATTGAAAATTGTAGCTAGTTACTACGATTTAGATAATGGCAAAGTCACTTTCATTGGCTAGGGCTCGCTAATTTTCTTAGGCATCTGTATTTACTGCTAACAACTTTGGAAATAAAAGCTAATAATAAACACCAATCTTTGATTAGAAATTAGCTTATGATAACAAGTTTTATTTTGGAGTCAATTTATCTATGCTCAGTACTTTAATATGGCTGCCGATTGTTGCCGCCGCTGTTATTGGTTTCTGGCCCAGTAATATCCCTGCAGCTAGAACTCGTTTTTTGTCTCTAATGGTTGCTGGACTGGTTGTTTTGTGGAATCTTTTCATCCTGCTGAAATTTGATATTAGCAATCCAGGGATGCAGTTACAAGAATATTTACCGTGGAATGAAACCCTTGGCTTGAGCTATAAATTAGGGGTTGATGGTCTATCGGTACTGATGCTGCTCTTAAATAGTCTCTTGACTTGGATCGCTATTTATAGTAGCAGCAACCAGACAGAACGCCCCCGGTTGTTTTACTCCCTGATCTTATTAGTAAGCGGTGGTGTTGCAGGAGCATTTGTAACAGAAAATTTACTGTTATTCTTCTTGTTCTATGAACTAGAATTAATCCCCTTCTACCTGCTGATTTCGATTTGGGGTGGTGAAAAGCGAGCCTATGCTGGTATCAAGTTTCTGCTCTACACTGCTGTTTCAGGAATTTTGATTCTAGCCGCATTCTTCGGTATGGCGTGGCTGACTGGCTCAACCAACTTTAATTATGATGCACTGCCTACCCAAACCCTGTCAACAACACTGCAAATCATCCTACTGTTTGGAATCGTACTAGGCTTTGGAATCAAAATTCCCCTGATTCCTTTTCATACGTGGTTACCAGATGCTTATGTTGAAGCTTCAGCGCCTATTGCCATTCTTCTTGGTGGAGTGCTGGCAAAGTTGGGAACCTATGGTCTTTTAAGGTTTGGGATGGGAATGTTTCCCCAGGCATGGAGTATTCTCGCACCAAGTTTGGCAACTTGGGGAGCAATCAGTGCTCTATATGGGGCTGTGACGGCGATCGCGCAAAAAGATATCAAGCGCATGGTGGCGTACAGTTCTATCGGTCACATGGGCTATATATTGCTAGCAGCCGCAGCCAGCACCCCCCTAGCACTTGTCGGTGCAGTCTCCCAAATGTTCAGCCATGGCATCATCTTAGCCATCCTCTTCCATTTGATTGGAGTCGTAGAGACCAAGGTTGGTACCCGTGAGTTGGATAAACTCAATGGCTTAATGAGTCCTGTACGCGGTTTACCCCTGATAAGTGCCCTACTCGTTTTAGGAGGTATGGCTAGCGCCGGTATTCCTGGGATGATCGGATTTGTCTCTGAATTTATTGTTTTTCAGGGCAGTTTCTCCGCCTTTCCTATACCCACACTGTTATGTGTTGTGGCTAGTGGTTTAACTGCAGTTTACTTTGTTATCCTGCTGAATCGCACCTGTTTTGGCAGACTCGACAACAAATTGGCGTACTATCCCAAAGTCCTGTGGTCAGAGAAAATACCAGCCCTCATCTTAGCAGCCTTAATCTTCTTCTTAGGAGTACAACCCACTTGGCTTGTTCGCTGGTGTGAACCAACTACGACAGGATTGGTTGCAACAATTCCCACTCCCAACTCCCCATTCCCCACTCCCTAATAACTATGACAGCAACTATTCTCGCCCCATCAATTCAATTACCCCCTTCAAGCCATGAATTTGCCCCAGTGATTCACCGCTTGGAAGCCGGTGGCGCGATGCTACCGGATACCCCAGAAAATCTGATGCAAATCATCGGGATTTACAAGGCTTATGCTGTGCCAATGGATTTCTACTGGCGTGACTTACTCTACATTGCTGAGCGTGTCTTTTTGAACCCGTTTCCCTTTTTTAAGTACTTCTTGCCAAAAGAGTATCTGGATCTGCATAACCATTACGCCGGAGACGATGCAGATTTACGGATGTGGCGTGGTGAAGCCACTGCTCATCCTGAACTGTTGGCATTTATGGAGAAGGGTGAAACCTTCAAAATGCCCAAGTTGTTGCACCACTTGTGGCATGATCGGATCAATATGGAATTTGCTGAAGCTTGTATGCGAGCTATGCTGTGGCATAGAGGAATGGGGGGGAAATTTGACCCTTATCTAGATACTGAGGAATATAAAGCTAACGCGGATCGGGCGATTAAGGCTTACTTCAAAGGTAATCCGGTGATGTTGGGACTTTATCAGATGTTCCCAGAAATGTTTATCGAACAAGTTCGGCAACTATCTTACTACAGTAACTTGGGATTGTTCTGGGAGGTGATGGCTCCGGTTTTCTTTGAAATGAGCGATCGCTATGATGCTGGAGATATCAAAAGCGTCCCCGAAGCAATGAATTTTCTTGTCAACGCCATCTTTGCTATGGCGGGTCGTCCGATTTACCACCATCTTCACATTCGGGGTGAAGTCTACGAAATTATCCCGAAATCCTGTGGTTTTATGTGGTTATACGAAGCAGCGTTACCTTATGTAGAAGCTGTTTTCTATCGCACAGCTCCATTCCGAGGGACAAAATCCTACAATGCTCAGGCTAAGCAAGTTCCTGATGACCAAAAAGACTTCCACTATGGGATTCTCTATGCCGATGTGTTTCCTGTGGGTACGGCTGGCATTCCACCGACACTCCTGATGCAGGATATGCTCCACTTCTTGCCAACGTATCTCGTGGACTACTATCATCAACACTGTCGGGGTGAAGATGACATGCTGATCCAACTCGGTATCAGTTTCCAACGCTCGATGTATGTTGTGACTTCTGCGGTGATTCAAGCGTTACGGACTGCGCTTCTCTATCCGTTAGATGATCCTAATCCGAAGCATCTGGAAGCGAATCGGGCTTTCTTTGAAAGCCAAATAGACCGATTCAAACGTCCTGAAGCTCGCTTGCGGGATGTGCAGTCACAAAACTATAGGTAACCGAGGTGAAATACATGGCGGATATTGTTGATATTGCAGTGAGCGCTGGTTCTTTCCAAACTTTAGTGACAGCTGTCCAAGCCGCTGGTTTAGTGGACACACTCAAAAGCCCTGGTCCTTTTACTGTTTTTGCACCAAATGATGATGCGTTTGCCAAGTTACCACCAGGAACGATACACACTTTGGTGCAGAATATTCCCCAATTAGCGAGAATATTGACTTATCATGTTGTTCCAGGCAGATTAATGGCGGCTGATATCGCCAAACTCAATTGCCTAACCTCCGTTGAAGGTTCAGCAATCAGGATTGATCTGAGTCATGGATTTGAGGTGAAAAATGCTACAGTTATTGCACCAGATATCGAGGCTGATAACGGTGTCATCCATGTGATTGACACGGTGATTTTGATGGGTTAATATCATGTTTCGATGAACACTTACACTACGTTTGTAGTTGCTAAGAGCGAAGACAGCGCAACTACAAACTAATTATTTTATCGGTTAACCTCCTGTAGTAATTCATTAGCAACTTTTTCGAGTTCTGGTTCAACTGCCATTAAATGCTTTTCCAAGATTGCCAAATTGCGGATGTTGGACTTATAATAAGCGTCAAATAAGTCACCTACTAAAGGCACTGTGCCAACGACTGCTTCTAAAGCAACGTTGAAAATCATCTTGGTTAAGTCTTCACGTGGTATGCCGAATCGGGTAGCTAAAAAGATAATGTAAGCCGAGAAAGCTGCACTGATTAAATCACCTCCACCTGGAAGAAGACCAATAATTGGGTCTAGTCCAAAGCGAAAGGGTGTTCCTGGAATACCGATAGATGTATCCATGAGCACGCTAAGTTTACGAATTCGGTTGAGAGTAGCTAGGCGTTTAACGGTGTCCATAATTGTCAGAATACAGGAGTCAGAATACAGGAGTCAGAATACAGGAGTCAGAATTGTTAAACTATCGGGAGATAACAGGATGTCTCAAGAGCCGCCAATACAGATACCAAAAGAAAGATAAATTCTGACTTCTGACTCCTGACTCCTGTATTCTTACTCATAATTTACGATATTTGCATTCCCTGTCGGCACTCGTCTTGTACCATGAGAAGGAGTTCACAGTTAATTATTCAAGAGGTTTGATTGTGGTCTTTGCTCAAACCAGTCCCCCAGATATAATAACAGGTCGCCTGACATTAGACGAGTATCGGGCTATGGAAGAAGCCAATCCAGAACGCCATGAATACCGCAACGGAGAGATTATTGCTATGTCGGGAGGTTCAGAAGCCCACAGTATGATCGCTAGCAACTTATTAATTTATTTGGGGTTTTTGCTGAGAGACACCGATTTTCGTTTGTATAATAGCGACTTGCGAGTTTGGATTCCTGAATATCAGTGTGGTACTTATACCGATGTGATGGTTGTTAATGGCACACCAGAGTTCAGTGGCAGCCGCAATGATGAAATTCTCAATCCTTTACTCATTGTCGAAGTTCTATCGCCCTCTACCGAAGCCTATGACCGAGGCGAAAAGTTCAGAAAATATCGCTCTCTTGCCAGCTTTTGTGAATATCTGCTTGTCAGCCAAACTGAACCCTACATTGAGCAGTATCACAACCTTGATCGTAACAGTAATGACCGCTGGCTATGGCAAGTTCACTCTCACCTAGAACGGGCGATCGTTCTGCACAGTTTAAATGTAGAAATTCCTCTGACTGAAATCTATCGTCGCATTAATTTTTAAGAATTTGGTAAAATATCCTCTCCCGATAAAGTTTATGGACGTTGCCAAATTTCAACTTCTCGATTGGCATGATAAATGTCTACCTAGAAATCAAAATCTCACTGCGTCCAGTCTTCTATTTGAACGGTTCCTATTTTTTCAAAATCAGCCACATTTGGCGTTACTAAAATATATCCTTTTGAGCAAGCAACAGCAGCAATGCGGCAATCCTGAGTTCCAATACGTTTTACTTTGGCAGATAGGGATTGATAAATTTCTTCTGCTTTACTCGTATAAGGCAAAATTTGAAAGTAATGTAATGCTGCAAATAGCTCTTCAAAATATCTGTAAGCATCTGTGATAGATGACTTTTGCCTCATTTTCTGAATGCTTGATAAAGCTCTCTGGATTATTTCCTCGACTGTAATGATACTAATAAATATCTGTTCGGGTGGAGTGCTTAAAATCTGTTCTACCAATTGAGGAAAATTACGTCTTCGGTCAAGATAATTACTAACGATACTGGTATCTAGCAAGTACACTTGTCTAAAAATATACAAATTATTTGTTGTCTAAATTTTTGTTAACTTCTTGCTTTTCTATATCTCTCAAATTTTTAATTTCTAAAAGGGTATTTTCCCAAAATTCCCCTTCAAATTTGCCAGCAAGCTTTGCCAGGGGATGTTCGGAAATCTGAGGTTTTTTATCTTTCTTTTTCGGTAACTTATTAGTCGTCATGGGATTAGCGATTCTAAAGTGATATTTATTTTATCACATGGGATACGGAGGAGAGGTATTTTGATTTATTGTGCAGTAATATTTTTCTCAAATTTAGTGTTGCCTTTTGCTTTGACAGATGGGGTCGTACCTCTAGCACCAGCTATGAAAATCACATCCGCGATTTGATTGAACAGTTTAAACGTAGAAATTCCTCTGACTGAAATCTATCGTCGCGTTAATTTTCAAGAGTTATATTAGCAACATCTCAATATGGTAGGCTAATTTTCAATGAGAACCACACGCTTGTCTTTCTCTTTGTGTTTAGGTATCTGAATAGTTACTGATTACACAGTAACTTTTTTCACATTTACTTCGCCTGTACACGGAGATCAGTCAGTTAAAAGCCCAACTGTTGCTACTGTTAAAAGTATGGTTAATGGTGACATTAGTTGCTATGTTACACTAGTGGATCAAAAAGGAAAAAAATATGAACAAGTTCCTGCAAAATTTGAAATTTGCGCTCTTGAAAAAACATTTCTAAATAAGAAAGTGCGATTAACGTATGGTAAAGCGCGAGTCAACGATTGCCAAAGTGCTGAACCTTGCGGTAAAACTCGCATAGAAACTCTGATCACCCAAATAAAAATTATTCGGTGATCAATTCTCCCCCCTCTTCCCACTCCTAATTCTTAACTCCTAACTCTCATGCTTCGCCCAGCCTTTGCTATCTTTGCTCAGCAGTACCTGAACGCTATACTCAGTGATTATGGAAATGTTTACCTCAACGAACCCATTCCCCGCGATCCAAAGCTGAGAATCTTTAAGCACCCCTCTCGATCTGATTGGGGAACTGAGTACCTCCGTTCAATCACTGCTCTTAACCCTCAGATCATGATCAGCCCAGAGGTGATTGCGGAAGCAGAACTGGCAGATGTTCTGTTTGAACCCAACGTGGAAAAATCGAGAACATCTTTAGGGCTATTAGGAGAACTCGTATCAGCTCCGTGTATTATTGAAATCCTGCGTTGGGCACCGGATACATGGGAGTTACGAACTTGTATGCGCCATGGGTTGACCTGGAAAGCTGAAGCTAGGGGCAGTATCATTCCTGTAGAGGAAAATCCAGTCCCTACAGATGAACAGGAAAATGATCAGCTAGAGGATGATGATAAAATCCTACTTATCATCGTGCCCTCCATCGACCCTAAAGAGATTGAAGGATTTGGTGGACAGGCATCTGTCATCAATATTCCGGGTGTTTACGAGCTACCTCCTGCTTTTTGCACAACTATTGTTGTTACTAGCGAACTGAAGAAAGACGCTTCAACCCTCTGGCTGAGAGTTCTGGGACGGGGACCCACTCAAAGATCCGCAATTATGGAACTTATAGCCCTAGATGTTGATCATCCGCATCGCGCTGTGGTTAAGCAACAGTTACAGCAATGGTATCGGCTTTTATCAGAAGGTCAAATGTTCAAGGAATGCTATCGGCTAATGCAAACATTAGCGATCGTTGATGGGGTTTCCTAAGCACACTTCGTCAATCGAGAGAAGGCTGATTGCACACAAATTATGTTCCCACAAATATAGCATTATATATGCTACAATCGAAGATAAAAATCATCTATTTTTATCTAACGAATCAAACAACAACCACTGAATATAAACATATCTTAGTTGATGAGTACAATATTCCTTTCATCAAAGGAACTTCGATGAAAGTTGTGGAACTAGTTACTTCTGTCCATGCTTATGGTTGGAGCCCAGAGGAATTGCATTTTCAGTATCCTCATCTGAGCATGAGTCAGATTTATTCTGCTTTAGCTTATTACTGGGAGCATAGAGAAGAAATTGACGCTGATATGAAGCGACGCTTTGAGTATGCGGAGAGATTACGTTTAGAAGCAGGAGAATCCCAATTAGCAAAAAGACTCCGTGTGCAAGGATTAATTACATGAGCATTGCTCTTTACATGGATGAGAATGTCCATCGAGGGATTACAGATGGATTGCGGATTCGGAATGTAGATGTATTGACAGTACAAGAAGACGGGCGAACAGGTTTACCTGATCCACTTATACTTGACCGTGCTACAGAACTTGAGCGTGTTTTGTTTTCCCTTACTCGAGTTGTTTTCTAAGGGAGGGTGATAGAATCATTAATCCTCTAACAATCTCTTCAGGCGTAGCGACCCCATCGATCGCTTTTTTCCCAATCTCCATCACCTCCAAAGCTAAGTTTGTTGGGATTCCCTTTAATGTAAGGCGCTTCAATTCCAAAACATCAATGCCAGATGCCAATCCATCCAAATACTCCTCTACAGTTACTCCCAAATCTTCAACCTCTGACATTGGTATAGTCTCCGATACCCTTCTACAAGTTTGCTACCATTATAGTCGAATGGCACGCGAATTCACGCCCAAAGTCTTGTATCATCTCCTTCCCAGCCTCCAGGCTGAGAACCAGTTAGGGCAAGGGCGGTCTCTCAAGAAACAAGAGGGAGCAGGGAGCAGGGAGCAGGGAGCAGGGAGCAGGGAATAGGGAATAGGAGGAGTTTCTTTCATTCATAACGGGTGGTGCACCGCCAGTGGGGTGCTCTTAACAACCGTGCCATTCCTATATAATCCTTGGAAAGGAACGAATTTATAGTACATTCTAGGGCAATAAGGAATCAAAAAAATGAATGATAACTTTATCGAAAATCTATAGTCCTGATAAACATGAAATGGATGGTGTTTTCATCTATCAGTTTCCTCAAGGGGCATTTGAAGGTATCTCGAATATTGGGTGAAGATGCTCAAGAATGGATTTCGCGGACTCGAGGTTATCATTGTTGATACAAGGTTTAAGCATGATTGGAACTAATATTTACATCAGTCAAGAAACTCAAGAGTCTCTAATTAAAGCTGCGGCTTTAGAGGGAATATCTGTTGAAGAACTAGCAACCTCAATCTTGAGAGAAAGTATCGAAAAAAAATACAAAAATTAACAACTCTTTTGAAAAGAAAGGTACATTTACCGTTAATCCCCTTGTAAATATGCAACCCTATGCTTATTTGGCAGACCCTAATGAACCCGCTATTTCCCCTGATGATTGGGAAATGAATCAGGATTTTGAGGTGGAATCAACACACTAGAAACTGCCTTATTCGGCGAACATTTCCTGTAAAATCGAGAGTACTTCACTTTGGGTTTCGCTTTCGAGGCTTCGCAATTTTTTCACAAGGCGCACTTTATCAACTGTCCGGATTTGATCGAGTGCTACTTGCCCTTCCGTTCCTTGAAAAGTACACGGAACTCGCGTTGGGTATGATCGTCCCTTCGTAGTCATCGGTGCAACGATCACAGTTTGTAGGTGGCGGTTTATCTCGTCAGGGGAAACCACCACACAGGGGCGAGTTTTCTGAATTTCACTTCCGAGTGTAGGGTCCAAGGCGACAAGATATACCTCAAACCGTGCTACTTCCATTCCCACTCCTCATCATCCCATTGGGTTAAGGGTTCATCGCCAAGAAGGAGCATATCGTCACTCTGATCTGACATTTCCCGAAATCGCTCCTCCCAACCTGCACGAACCTTCGGCGATCGGCGAATGAGGATTGAACCTTTGCTCGCAACAATCTCTACGGCTCCCTCAATCCCACTGATTGCAAGAAGCGCTTTTGGAAGTCTTACTCCTTTAGAATTTCCGATTCTGACGAGATGTGTCTTAATAGGTTCGCTTTCCATGTAATTACTATGTGATCACGTTTACTAGAATAGCAAATTCTCTATTGTTTCTCCCGTTTCTTCCCTGGATGTTCTACGTTCTCCCGATCGCACCTGATGCGATCGCGGACTATATGCGTGTCAAAATTTAGTGTGCTGTACCATCCCCTCACTCCCATAACCATCTCTTATGGATACTATTTATTTTTCTGTGTCAAGCTATCTTGCCATTTTGTAACGATAAAGTTATATTTATTTACATAAGTTAATAAACACAGAAAGGAAACAAGCTATGTATACCACAGTTAACGAAGACGGCATTCTGAACAACTACCCCAAAGAACCCAAAGTCTATTTTGCTCAGTACCCAGCAATTTGGGAACAACGCAAATACGTTGTTCAAGGTCTATTCGCTGCATCATTGATTACCTCTGTCGTTTTAGTTGCCTTTTTCGCCAGTTAACACACATCTGATTTGTATCTCGCTTGAATCAACCTCTTTGACCTCAGCTACAAAGCTGAGGTTTTTTTATGGGTTCAAGAGTCTGACTTATTGCTGTCACTACTAGGATCTGTTGAAATTAGATATATAGAAAATTCCTATAGCAGAGATATAAATTAATTGCTTTTCACTATAGATATTTCAGAGTACCATCAAGTCAAGGGCAAAAAAACTGACAATAAGTGGCTAATATCGCCAAACTCAATTTACTGAGCTCTGTTGAGGGATCAATATTGATCTCTAAGCATGGATTGACCGAGAAATTTGATACTTAATACTTAAGTAAAATAACTTACAAGGAGGCTCCTGATGGTAGCACTTGCTGAGATTCAACGTAGGTTAACGCTGCAATCTATGGAGATTGGGTCTAATACAACGGCAATCCGCTCATTAGACTGGGATCGAGATCGCTTTGACATTGAATTTGGGCTACAAAATGGCACCACCTACAATTCATTCTTGATTCAAAGTCAACAAACAGCCTTAGTCGATACTTCCCACGAAAAGTTTCGCCAACTGTACCTCGACATGCTACAGGGGCTGATTTACCCCGAACAACTGAATTACTTGATTATCAGCCATACCGAACCTGACCATAGTGGATTGGTCAAAGACCTCCTAGCACTTGCACCTCAGGTGACTGTTGTTGGTTCAAAAGTCGCAATCCAGTTTCTCGAAAATTGGGTACATAAGCCATTTAAAAAACAGATTGTGAAAAATGGCGATCGCCTAGACCTGGGTAACGGACACATTCTAGAATTTGTAATTGCGCCTAATCTGCACTGGCCCGACACCATATTTACTTACGATACCAAAACGCAAATTTTATACACCTGTGATGCGTTTGGGATGCACTATTGTGATGACCATATCTTTGATGAAGATTTAGACCTGATTGAAGAGGACTTTCGGTATTACTACGACTGTTTGATGGGCCCAAATGCTCGGTCGGTGTTGTCGGCAATCAAGCGGATGAACGAGTTGCCTGAGATTACGACCATTGCCACAGGTCACGGACCACTGCTCCATCATCATGTTACTGAACTAGTAAATCGCTACCGTCAATGGAGCCAAGAACAGGCGAAGGCAGAAACGACAGTTGCTGTCTTTTATGTGTCCGACTATGGTTTTAGTGACCGTCTTTCTCAGGCGATCGCCTACGGCATCACAAAAACTGGTGTGGCGGTGGAAATGATGGATTTGAAGTCGGCTGACCTCCAAGATGTCAAGGAACTCGTTAGCATTGCCGCTGGACTAGTGATTGGCACTCCACCAATTATCGGCTCAGTCGCTGCTAATGCTCAAACTGCGATCAACACTATTTTAGCGGCTGCCAAAGCCAAGCAATCTATTGGTGTATTTGAGTCTGGGTCTGGGGATAGTGAATCTGTTTACCCACTATTATCCAAGTTCCGAGATTTAGGGTTGAACCCTGCTTTTGCACCAATTCTGGTTAAAGAGACACCAGAAGAAACGACATACAAGTTGTGTGAAGAAGCCGGAACTGACTTGGGCCAATGGTTGTCCCGTGAGCGCAGTATCAAGCAGATAAAAGCCCTGGATAACAACTTAGAAAAAGCCTTAGGACGGCTGAGCAGTGGGTTGTACATTCTCACCACTCACCAAGGCCATCTCAGCAGCGCCATGCTAGCTTCCTGGGTAACGCAAGCCAGCTTCAAACCCTTAGGTGTGACAGTTGCTGTTGCTCGTGACCGTGCCATTGAGTCACTACTACATATAGGCGATCGCTTCGTCCTCAACGTCCTAGAAGAAGGTAATTATCAGTCCCTGATGAAGCACTTCCTCAAGCGCTTCCCTCCTGGTGCTGATCGGTTTGAAGGAGTCAGAACCTATCCAGCAACAAATGGTTCTCCCATCCTAGCAGACGCCCTTGCTTATATGGAGTGTGAAGTAACCAAACGCATAGAGTGTGGCGATCACTGGCTCATCTACAGCACTGTCTCCGCAGGTCGCGTTTCCAAGCCCGATACCCCACCTGCGATCCACCATCGCCAAGTTGGGAATCATTATTAATTTGTTGACAGTTGACAGCTAACCGTCAACTGTCAACTGTCAACCTATCGACAAAATCAATCTATGTCAGACATTAAACCACGGGATGTGCAGGTTGCTTTGATTGATGCCGATACGACTATACTGCGATCGCGCACCTGGGAGCGACTTAAATTTGAAGTTGAATACTCTCTACAACGAGGCACTACTGCCAATTCTTACTTGATTCAGGCTGAAAAAATAGCTCTTGTTGATCCTCCTGGGGAGTCGTTTACAGAAATTTATCTACACGAATTACAGCAGCAGATTGATCTACAGCATCTGGATTACGTGATTTTGGGTCATGTCAACCCGAATCGTTGTGTGACTTTGAAGGCACTGCTAGATTTAGCCCCTCAAGTCACCTTGATCTGCTCTAAACCTGGTGCAGTTGCTCTACGTACAGCTTTTAAAGAACGAGAGCTAAAAATTAACATTGCAAGGGGGGAAGAAGTTCTGGATTTAGGCAAAGGTCATCAACTGCAATTTATGCCTGTCCCCACCCCACGCTGGCCGGATGAACTTTATACATACGATCCTGCAACTCGTATTCTATTTACCGATAAGCTCTTTGGTGTCCATCTCTGCGGTGAGCAAATCTTTGATGAAGGTTGGAAGCTCCTAGATGAAAACCGACGGCACTACTATGATTGCCTTCATGCTGCTCAATCTCGACAGGTGGAAATAGCACTTGACAAATTTGCTTCTTTATCCATTAAGCTCTATGCTCCTAGTCACGGTCCCTTAGTGCGCTACAGTAAGAGCCGACTCACCCACGACTATCGGCAGTGGAGTCAGCAGCAGAAGGATAAAGAAACAACCGTAGCGTTGATTTATGCATCTGCTTATGGTAACACAGCAACTTTGGCACAGGCTATAGCCAAAGGCATCACCAAAGCTGACATAGGTGTGGAATCAATTAATTGCGAATTCACCGAACCATCTGAAATTCAAGCACTCATCGAAAAATGTGATGGATTTATCATTGGTTCTCCCACCCTTGGAGG
Organism: uncultured cyanobacterium; assembly: GCA_903903925.1. Taxonomy (GTDB): domain Bacteria; phylum Cyanobacteriota; class Cyanobacteriia; order Cyanobacteriales; family Nostocaceae; genus Stigonema. The sequence goes on along the minus strand of CAIVAU010000259.1, from coordinate 114,659 downwards.
TCATATGCCTACCCAAGTGCAAACTGCCTTAGGGATTGTGCTTTCCACTGCTGCCAAAACCAAATTAGCAGGTGTCTTTGGTTCATATGGCTGGAGTGGCGAAGCAATTGATGAAATTGAAAGCAAGCTCAAAGATGCTGGTTACTGTTTTGGCTTTGACACAATTCGGGTCAAGTTTAAACCCGATGATCTGACTCTCCAGCAATGTAAAGAAGCTGGGACTGATTTTGCTCAAGCTTTAAAAAAGGCGAAAAAAATTCGCAACATCCGACAACCAGTGAGTGACTCCCAAATTGACCGTACCGAACAAGCTGTGGGGCGGATTGTTAGTCCTTTGTGTGTGGTATCCGCCAAGCGAGGATCTGTCTCCAGCGCTATGCTAGCCTCTTGGGTTTCCCAAGTCAGCTTCAATCCTCCAGGAATAACGGTCGCAGTTGCCAAAGACCGAGCAATTGAACCTCTGATGCATACCAAAGATAAATTTGTCCTGAATATCTTGCAGGAAGGTATGAACCTGAGGCGACATTTCCTCAAGTCTTTTGCTCCCGGATCAGACCGCTTTGCTGGTTTGGAAACTCAAGAAGCTGAAAATGGCTGTCCCATCCTCAGTCATGCTCTCGCCTATCTGGAATGCACCGTTGAAAGCCGGGTAGAGTGTGGCGATCACTGGGTAATTTATGGCGTTGTAGACAACGGCAAAGTACTACAGCCTGGGGGTATGACGGCAGTGTACCACCGCAAATCGGGTGGGCAATATTAAACCAGGAGTCAGGAGTCAGGAGTCAGGAGTCAGATTTCAAAAATATATAAGGAGTCAGAAATGAACGAGTCCGTTAACAAACAGTCAATGAATCGGTACAAATGGTTAAGTCGGAATGGACTGGTGCAATGTCTTGAAACCGTCCAAGACTTGATTATCATTTCCTTATGTATTGGTTTATTCAGCGTCATGGCAATCCAGATGCGAGCATTATTCTACTCGCTACTACCTCCCCTTGACTTCAAAGCCGTCACTTCAGATATCCTCTTCCTGTTGATTTTGGTCGAGTTATTCCGCTTGCTGATTATTTATTTACAAGAGCAACGAGTATCTATTGGTGTAGCTGTGGAAGTGTCCATTGTCTCTGTTCTGCGAGAAGTGATTGTGCGGGGAGTGTTGGAAGCAGAGTGGAGCCAGATTTTAGCCGCATGTGCCTTCTTACTGGTTATGGCGATATTGCTAATAGTTCGAGTTTGGTTACCGCCAACCTTCAGTGGTATTGACCCTGAACGCCTCGTTTCTCTAAAAAATCAGGTATTTTCAACCAATAAGTCATTGGAATCTACTGACAATCCTATTCATCAAGACTCTGAAGCCATTGGTTCTATGTTTGCAGAAGGTAATTCTCGCTTAAGACATGAGGAGTGAGGTACACCCCACACCCTGTTCTTGGTCAAATTTCCAAATATTAGGTATGATTGAGTATGAATACTCATAATCCCTAGAATGGTTATGCAGCATCAAAATCTACAATGGCTTAACAGCTAAGTCGATAGAATGGGGTGCTATAGTACGAAAAACTGGAATTTTTGAAATTTTTCTATACTAGAATTAACAATACACAACAAAACAAAGTCATGAGCAACAACATCCAAGATAAAGTCGTCGGCGACACCATCGAAGACAAAATCGAACAAGAGCTTACAGAAGCTCGCACTGTTTGTGATGTCTCAGGTAGCAACTCTGCCGAATGCGCGGCAGCATGGGATGCAGTGGAAGAACTACAAGCAGAAGCTTCTCACCGGAAGCAAACTAAGCCCAAAAACTCTCTAGAGCAGTACTGCGATGCCAACCCAGATGCTGATGAGTGCAGGCTTTACGAAGACTAGAAAAGCAAGAGAGTCGGGGGATAAGGGGCGAAAGTCGTTGTTAACAGAGCGCAAATTCATGATGTTGTTGGTCAATTAGTAAGAGGTTGCACGTTCTCCAAGCTCGTTCCTAGCCTATGGAGGCTCTGCCTCCGTTCAATAAAGGAGTCAGAGCCTTATAGACTGCGTTCCTAGGCAGATCTGAGGAACTAGTTAAAGTGGGAAACTTTACCCTAGATTAATTCGCGCCTCAGCATCATTTATTTGCGGATCTCCCTAAGACTTTTGCACCATTAAACCCCTACCCTCTACCACCTACCTACGCCCTATCCCCTATTAAAAAGCTATGGACAATGAAGTCTGGTTTCGCCCTCTAGTCTGGATGGACTTTCGACTGGCACTATTATTTACGGTAGTTATTCCCCTGATTCTACTAATTTGGGCTTTTGTGCAAAAAGCCGAAGCGATACAACGCTTGTTAATCATTTACTGGCGAGTATCAAGTTTGCTGGCAATTACGGTCTACTTAATGATCGCCCAGTTCCCAGTAGGTTTTATCTCAGGGTTCATGGCTTTGATCTTGATTCCCATTTCGCTATGGTTCTGGGTTGATCTGAACGATGAAATTGATTATCAGTCCAGTGGCCCTTTGAAGCTGATTTTTACTTCTTGGCGTTGGGCGACAAGTGTTTATTGTGTCTTGGGCACAATTGCTGCTGTACCTTTTTTGGTTTGTGCTTTTCCCGGACATGGAAACGTTACTTCCTACTGTCGTGTCTGGTTTGAGCCACCGTTACTCTTTAAAGAATATTTCCATCCCAATACTAAGCCTGGTTTCCTTGGCTTTATCGGCATCATTAGTTTAATCGTTTATGTGTTCTGCTTATGTTACTTTGTTCTAGTAAAACTGGGTAAGCAAGGACGCTCAGCTACACAATAAGGAGTTACGGGTTACAGAGTTAGGAATAATTACTATGTTACCTTCCCCCACACCCCACACCCCGTTCTTGACTCCTGTATTCTGATGCAAGACTGATGATAAATAATTCTATTGGCAAGCGGTTGGAACAATATACCGCCAAACGCCCTCAAGAAGTTCTAATTGTCAAGGTAGAAATTTTGGGTGAAGAAGACCAAATTGCCATCTTCAAAGGCTTTTCCAGTTCTTTGATGCACCCAACTGCATTTGATCCAGATGTACCGGTGTTATCAGATGAAGCAAAAATTATTAGTGTTGACCGTGTAGCGAGTCCTTACAACCCTGAAGCACCCCGATATCTTCAACAAGGACTTTCTTGGGACGCTATGCAAGCCTTGTTATTGGATTGATTTCTCCTCTGGCTAAAGCTTTTTTAGTTTTGAACCTGGAACGGTAAAAGTCTTCTTTGTCAAAGAGCTCCACTTTCTTGCAGATTTTAAACTGTTTCTGCTTGATTTGATAGGTGATCCTCCAGATTCTATCCGGAAGGTGAAAGTGCATGATCATGGTAGAAATCTTGCCTACAAGCGGTTCTATCCAATTTGAAGGCAATTATAAAATTATCGTTAAAAGAAAAACTGCTTGTTTGTAAATTACAAAATTATGTTAATTTATTATAAATAATTTAAAATTATCTGAATCAAGCATTTTTTCAGATACCACTCTAGGTTAAGTTTGTCTATTTAAGACCATTTCCACATTTATGGATTAAACAGACGCTCTCAAGAAGCGCGTTTGCCAGAAATTTGATTAGGTGAAAAGCCTAAATAAGGCATAGAAGTGGTATCAATTAAACCCTAAAAGACAATTTATCCTGACACCCAAACTCTCGCCCATCATGAATACAGCGGTGACTCTACTAACAGAACAAGCTCCTCAAAAAGTACAATCTTTGGGGCGGCTTGATCGTCAAATTATTGCAATTCTGGACTTTGGTTCTCAGTATTCCGAACTCATTGCCCGTCGGATTCGTGAGACTCAAGTTTATTCTGAAGTTCTTTCCTATCGCACCACGATAGAACAAATACGTAAATTGAATCCTAAGGGGATCATCCTTTCTGGTGGGCCCAATTCAGTTTATGACAATGGTGCGCCTCAGTGTAATCCACAAATATGGGACTTGGGAATTCCCATTCTAGGTGTATGCTACGGTATGCAACTCATGGTGCAATCTCAAGGTGGGGAAGTGGCAAAGGCTGACCGAGGCGAGTATGGCAAAGCGTCTCTATATATCGACGACCCAACGGACTTACTGACTAATGTTGAAGATGGCACAACTATGTGGATGAGTCACGGAGACTCAGTCACTCGGATGCCACTTGGGTTTGAATTACTGGCACATACAGACAATACCCCTTGCGCTGCTATTGCTCATCACGAAAGGAAAATGTACGGTGTCCAGTTCCATCCAGAGGTGGTACATTCTGTTGGTGGTCTGGCGCTCATCCGCAATTTTGTCTACCACATCTGCAAATGTGAACCGACCTGGACAACTGTTGCGTTTGTTGAAGAAGCAATTCGTGAAATTCGTGGTAGAGTTGGCGAAAAGCGGGTATTATTGGCGCTTTCTGGGGGTGTAGATTCTTCTACATTGGCGTTTTTACTCCATAAAGCAATTGGAGATCAGCTAAGTTGCGTGTTTATTGATCAAGGTTTCATGCGAAAGTATGAACCAGAGCGGTTGCTTAAGCTTTTCTCTGAGCAGTTTCACATTCCGGTTGAATATGTGAATGCCCGCGATCGCTTTTTATCTGCGCTTGATGGGATCAGTGATCCTGAAGAAAAACGCCGGATTATCGGACATGAGTTCATCAGTGTATTTGAAGAAACGTCTAGACGCCTCGGTCCGTTTGACTATCTCGCTCAAGGTACACTTTACCCAGATGTGATCGAATCTGCTAATACCAATGTTGACCCGCAAACTGGAGAACGGGTAGCGGTGAAAATCAAAAGCCATCATAATGTCGGTGGTTTACCTAAAGACCTACGATTTAAACTGGTGGAACCGTTGCGTAAACTGTTCAAGGATGAAGTCCGCAAAGTTGGGCGTGCTATTGGCTTACCAGAAGAAATTGTGCAGCGACATCCTTTTCCCGGTCCTGGTTTGGCAATTCGCATCCTCGGTGAAGTCACGGCTGAACGTTTAAAGATTTTGCGTGATGCCGATTTAGTTGTGCGTCAAGAAATTAACCAACGCGGCTTATACCATGATTACTGGCAAGCTTTCGCTGTGTTATTACCAATTCGCAGTGTTGGTGTCATGGGCGATCAACGTACCTATGCTTATCCCATCGTCTTGCGGATGATTACCAGTGAAGATGGGATGACCGCTGACTGGGCGCGTGTGCCTTATGAGGTGCTGGAAGTGATTTCCAATCGCATTGTTAATGAAGTCAAAGGTGTTAACCGAGTGGTTTACGATATCACCTCTAAGCCGCCTGGAACTATTGAATGGGAGTAATTTGAAAGGTTGGGTGGGCACTCTGCCCACCTGTATATTCAAACCCAAAACAAAAAAAACGAGGGCTAGTCCTGGATGTGAGATTGTCCTTGCAATTTTGAGATGGACTATGAGATAATTAGAAGAACAAAATACGGTAAATTGATAGGGTTGCTGTGTTTTATAAATTCGTTCCACTTTGCGGTTTAACAGGTGTTGAACTGCAATAGATCATGATTGCCAGGAATCAACAATGCTAGAAGACGCTCAAGGACTTGAAGTCACAACAGACTCACCAGTGGCGATCGCAGCAATTAACTGCTTTACAGATCAAGCCCTCAGTTACGGTAAAGATGTGGAAGTTGCTCTTAATCAAGGGATTGCGGCAGATCCTACCTGTGCAATGATCCATGCTTATGCAGCTGCTCATTTCCTCTCAAAGGAAAATGCCATAGGATGGAAGAAAGCCAATCGGCATTTGCAAGCCGCCCAACAGTATTTAGCCGAGATCACAAACCGAGAGCGTTTGTACGTACATGCGATCGCAGCTTGGTCTGTGAAAGCGATAAACCGGGCGATCGCATTGCACGAAGCGATCGCCGATAAATTTCCTCGGGATCTCATTTCAGTTCAGCAGGGACAGTATCACTACTTTTACTTAGGTGATCAAGAGAGATTGCTGAAAATTGCCGAGAAAGTTCTGCCTGCCAATCGGGAAAATCATTACGTGTATGGCATGGTGGCGTTTGGGTTGGAACAGTGCCATCGGCTTGTAGAAGCAGAAATCATGGGTAGAACAGCAGTTGCCATGAATCGCCACGACCCTTGGGCGCAGCATGCTGTTGCCCATGTGATAGAAACTCAAGGGCGAGTGGATGAAGGCATTGCTTGGATGGAGAGTCTCGCAGATACCTGGGAAAACTGCAACTCCATGCTATACACGCACAATTGGTGGCATGTAGCCCTCTATTATTTAGAGCAAGGTGACGAACAGAAGGTTTTGGATCTCTACGATACACACGTTTGGGGACGAGCCCAAAAAGAATCTCCTAAAGATCAGGTGGGTGCAATTTCGCTGTTGTTACGACTGGAGTTACGAGGGATTGACGTTGGTGAACGCTGGCAGAAGTTAAGTGCTTATCTTCTCCCTCGACTCCATGAACATGCATTAGCTTTTCAAGACCTGCACTTTATCTACGCATTTGCAAAAGCAGGACACAGTGACTGGGCAACTCAGATGGAGATCAGTATGCAGAAACACGCTGAAATTGTTCACCCTTCCCTCCGACAAAGCTGGTCTGTTGTTGCCATTCCCGCAGCAAGAGGGATGGTCGCCCACGCCAACAGGGATTGGTCAACGGCGATCGCTGAACTAAAATCTCTTTTACCAAGATTACATCAGATTGGTGGTAGCCATGCTCAGCGAGCCTTGTTTGAGCAGGTGTATCTAGATGCTCAATTGCATGAAGGACAAACTCACGGGCCTACCCCGTTCCTGAAAAAGCGTAGTGCAACCCATCGTCATGCTGCCTCAATACAAACTAGATCTGCTGCCATCAGTAAAAATAAGGTTTAACGTAAACAGTCAGTTGCTGACACTAGTAATGCTGATTGTTACACTGATTGGAACTGTACCAATCACCGAATCGGTTGATTTTATTCTTCTTCAAAGTTGTGGGTCTTAAATTTCAGAGTCCGGCAGTTTTCACTCACTGTGCGAATCACATGGTCTGGTACTCCATCAGGTAATTGCACCTGAACTTCCAAAGTGACTTGTACATCTGCACCTACTAAACCTGCCAGGTGTTGCAGAACTTCATTAGCTATAAGTCCGGCATCTCGTGTCACGCGCAGAGGGTCTAAATCAACTGATCCATAGTTCTAGTGTCGGTAGTAACCAAGTATATGGGCGCGTACATTTTAGATCCTCGATATTTTTGAGTAAGTTTTGTGTTGTCATCAACCCACCAAATCCAGATGTGAGTGTCAAGTAAAATCATTGCAACACTTCCCAATCTTCCAAAGCAACAGGTTCTGTGGGATCATCATAACGGATAACTTTACCGTGCAAAGGATAACGATTGTTATCTGATTGGGGTTTTGTCGCTGATTGGTGCTGTGGAGTTTTAGCTTCCAGGATAATCACTTCCACAGCTTCACCTGCATAAAAGGGTAAATCTTGCAATGTCAAAGTTCCATCTTCAGTTAATACAACTTCTATCTTGTGAGCGTTCATATTTAGACTCCAAAAACATAACATCTACAAATTATCTATTGCTTGGGAGAAAATAAATCGTCTAGGCTATACTAATTTTTTCTATTTTCTCCATATTCTTCCAAACAAAGTTCTAAAACTTCTTTAAGATTGGTTTGTAATTCATCTAATGTTTCTGCTTGGGTATGGGCACCGGGAATACTAGGTACAATTCCCACGTATAATTTTGTCTCTAAGTCGTATTCTATATAAGCAGTAAAGATTTTCATGATTCGCCACCTGTGTTGTTACACCTAATATTTTATGCTCATTTTAAGGACTAAAGTCCTTACTACAAACCCCGTGTTGCCACAATTCCTGCCAATTGTAGTTTATGCTGACTTGGTTCAGCAATATGCCTTTAACTGTAGCTCCTTTGGTCAATTCCTCTAGCAGCATCTACTATACAGTTTTCTAATTCAGTTATTCTTTATACTAACTTGCTTAAAAGCGACCGACAGGCGGTGCGCTATCCGTGATGAATGGAAAAAACACACGAATGTTAGGGCGGGGTCTCCCCGCCCCTACGACCTACTCCCCATATTTCTTGACATCTATGTCGTGATACCACTTGAGCAGTTCTCCATACTGTTCTAACTCTACTGCTGCAAAACGCTGAATTCCCACTTGTGCCATCGCGGCTTGTAGTTCTGCATCGGGTTGAAGTAGAGTCAACTGCATCTGCTGAATTAGAGAAATACCGAGACGCTGGGCTACTACTAACGGTGGCATAGGAGAGGGTCCGAGTGCTTCTACGACTCGCAAATGAGTGGACAAATCAGGGAAATCACGTAGTTCTTGCGCCAAAACGACACTGTCAATTGCTGCACAGTCAGCGAGTCCATCAACTACCCAGCGAATCGATCGCTGGTGAGATCCTGATTCTATTGCCTGACCAAAAAAGTTTTTGGAATATCCGCCTTCAATTAAGCGGTGATACAGCAGATTATAACCACTGTTAGATCCAACATCATTGTAGCACATTATTTTACCCCCCAAATCTGCAAAAGTCACCAGATTGCTGGTAGCATTTACAATCACATCTGAAAAGTAAATGGGAAGATTTTGATAGCGTGATGCCTGCATGACTGGAGCGACTAAGGTCTGCAACTGGTTTGGTGCAACCTGAAAATGCCGAATCAGAGGTAATCCACAGATGAATGCCAAGTCTAGTTCATCTTGTAACAGCATCGGATCTTCCAAAGCATCGCGTTTACCCTGGATGAGTTGCGTTTCAACTCCTAACACACGACCCAGATCCACCAAAACTGCTTTGTAAAACTCGAACCAATTGGGAGCTAGGTAGGAGACAGCCTGCAACTTTTTTGACATGCTTAAAGAAGAATACTTACTTTTGAGAAAAATTTGTGGCAAATTACTTTTTCCATAGTTACATAAACCCATCAAACTATCGTAGATTGTATCTTTTCGGATTTCCTCAAGTCCAGAAAATACCCTGATGCTGTCTAGTAAGCTGATGCCCAGCTAGATTGTATAAGACGAAAACGTAAAATTATTGTAGTGCAGGCATCTTGCCCGCGTCCCATATACAAATTAACTGCGCAACAGCTTACCAAAACCCAAGCAAGAAGCAAGATTTTGCCATTATTTTTATAGTATTTTTGGTGAAAGTCTGTCTTTTGGAGAATAGAAATGAAATCGCTCCTTAACCAAGAATTGAGTTTGAAAAGATACCTCCAATGGCTATTGCTGCCGCTAGTGACAATAATTGCAGCCTCTTCGCTATTTGCTACACCTGTTTTTGCGACAGGCGTGGATCAAATACCTAACATAGCACCAGGCGATCGCACCTGGGTTGTGGATCAAGCCGAAGTGATCAGCCGTCTAAATGAAGCTAAGATTAGCAGCGCCTTTGAGGACTTGGCAAAGCAAACCGGAAACGAAGTCAGAATTGTGACTGTTCGTAGACTTGACTACGGTGAAACCCCAGAGACATTCACCAAAGCATTGTTTGAAAAATGGTTTCCGACAAAAGAAGCCCAGGCAAATCAAACTATATTAATGATTGACACCGTCACCAACGGGACAGCCATCATCAGTGGAGAGAAAGTCAAGTCTTTGCTCCCAGATAAAATCGCTAACAGTATCGCGTCCGAAACCATAATGGCACCATTGCGGGACGGCAACAAATACAATCAGGCGTTTCTAGATGCAAGCGATCGCATGATCGCCGTTCTATCTGGTCAACCAGATCCAGGCCCTCCTCATATCGTTGATAATGTGCAGGTAGAAGGCACCTTTAAGAAAGCACAAGAAACTGACAAAGGTAACGCTACTGTTTGGGTCATCGGACTTTTAATTGCCGCCACCATCATCCCGATGGCGACGTACTACATCTACCTAGTCTTTCAAAAAAGTTAGGAGTTAGGAGTTAGGAGTGATGAGTTAAACTCTTAACTCCTCACTTTTTAATCTTGGACATACTCTTGCCCTGTGAGTAGCGCCAACTCAGCGCGGACAAATTCACGACCTAAATAGGCTGCATGATCTAACAAAGTCACTGGGCAGGGTTCTTGTTTTTCAAAAATTGTCACGCACAGTTCCTTTGCAGTTCTCCCACTAAACAAGGTTGTGTGAGTTCGTTCCACCTTTCCCTTCGCTGGAATTACCTTTCCTGTTTCTGGATCGACAGCTAAACCACGGTCATCAATGACATTGGTGAAATGCTTGGCACAAATTAATCCTTCCTCTCGATTCAGGTAAATAATAAAATACCCACCGATGTCAAGGTCAATATGACGCTGAGAAAGCTTATCATCAATTGCTGCTAAATCTTCAACTATCAAACCCATAATCACCATAGAAATCAACTTTTTTACGAGTTTTCACCCATTATCCTATCTAGTGTAGTTCTTCTGTTCCTTGACCATACCCCTTCTGCCTGCTAAGAGCTCCCTGCTAAGAGCTCCCTCTTAAGTGCCAAAGCAGTGTGCTTTTCTCAATCTTCCTTCTGGCTAAACGGCAACTCCGCATTAATCGCCTCAATTTCCTGCTGTTCTTGCTCATTCACTTGAGTGATGTAGTGACGCAAAATTTGTGCTAAACGACTATTGTAAAAGCGGTGCAAACTGTAATTAGGGGTAGCAGGAAACCCGCGCCGTTTTTTGTGACGTCCGCCAGCACCAGGATCGAAAATTTGGATACCGTGAGCGATCGCCCACTCTATTGGTGTATAATAGCACGCATCAAAATGCAAACAATCAATTTCCTGAAAACTACCCCAATAGCGCCCATATAACCTGTCATCTTTAAATAGGCAAAAAGACATTCCGATTGGCTGTTGATGATTCTGCTCGCTGTACGCCGCAAAAAACAACACCCGATGTCGATAGTGGGTGTGTAGCTGTTCAAAAAATCGTTTTGTCAAGTACTTGCTACCCCACCAGCCAAATTTATCACAGGTATCAGCATAGAATTGGTACATCAAAGGAAACAACGACTTGGGAATTTCATCACCAAAGTACGGTTGTAGGCGCAAAGAAGCTTTTTCCACAGCTTTGCGTTCACGCTTAATATTGCGACGCTGGTTAGCATTGAACACCGCCAAGTAGTCATCAAAAGTGTTAAACCCAGAATTTTGCCAAATGAAGCTATGGTGAAGCCAAGCGGTGAAGCCATGACGTTCTAAGACGGGACGCCATTCGGGATCGACGTAGAGAAAATTACAGCATGATATATGATGCTTTGAACAGAAAGCATCAATCTCATGCACCATCATTGCTGTGATCTCATCTTCATCTTCCCCTGGGGCAATTAAGAATCGATAACCTTCCGCTGGGGTAAACGGCGACATCCCCAGCATTTTCGGGTAATAATCTACACCAATGCGTTGCGCTAGCTCTGCCCACTGGTGGTCAAACACAAATTCGCCAGAACTGTGTCCTTTAAGATAAAGTGGCGCAGCAGCAATGAGAGTTCTATCCCGCCATATAGTTAAGTGATTGGGTAACCAGCCAGTTTGAGCTGTAGTGCTTTGAGAGGTTTCAAGAGTAGAGAGCCACTCCCACTCTAAAAAGGGGGTTTTTAATGGTAATGCCAGAGCATCCCAAGCATCTTGGGGGACTTCAGCAATTTGATTGATCCAAGTGACTGAGTAGCGAGGCTTTAGTTGTTTCAGCATCCGAGGCTTTTGAGATCCAAGAAGTTAGCGCTCATCTTTTTTAGCCTAATCTAATCTGTTGAGCGTTGCACCCGTCTGGTAGGAATACTTCTTACAAAGAGTGAATTTCCGGATTTAGGTTGGCAGAGTGTGTAACTACTATATGGACTAGCTAGGGGGGTTTACCCACCTGTATTCAATGTTGTAAAAGTTTTGGATTTTTGTCGTACCGTGGGCATCCAGAGTCCCAGCACCGAATAAAACATCAAAAATAGCTATGCAGGAAAACCACAGTGGATAAATTCGTCTAATATACTTGGAATGCAACCACAGTCTGTAATCTGTTGAATTGATAGTATATTGCACTTTTTTTTGCTATTAAAGTATTTTATATTTTAAGATGGTTACCCACAGGAATTCTTATGACGCAATCACTTTATCTGGTTTAATCACATACCCTTGCTATTCCAGTTGGCAAATATCAAGAGAGACTGCCGATGGCTAAACCCCGTCAATCATCCTTTCGTCGTATACTAGTGTCGAGAATCTTGCTACTGTCCATCCCTGTTTTATTGATAGGGGAGATTGTAGCCTTTAAGAGGGCACGCTCTAGCCTATTGGAAACTGCTCGTCAAAACTTAACAGAAAGCGCCATCATCAAGGGAGAGAATATTGCAGATGCGATCGCTGCCTTAAAAACTAACTTGCTAAATGCAAGCCAAACAAAAATTCTGCAGTCAGGTTCCCGTGAGGAGGCACAACAATTTCTCATTCAGCTAGCGCAACAACTGCCAAGGCAAATCGAGTGCATACAGCTGACAAATGTGGAAAGTGCGAAGGTCATTGCCACAACTTGTGACGACGAACCAATTAGCGAGCCGCAATTACCTTTCCCTGACGATGGAATTGAAGCGGAAATCATCTTACCCCCAAGGATGGGAATCACCGGCAGAAGGGATACAGGTAAACAACTGCAATTGCGCTTATCTGCTCCAGTTTATGACCGTTGGGGGGAATTGCATTATGCCTTGAGTTTTAAAGCAACATTATTGTCCCATGAAAGAACAAGACTTAAGCCAGGTCTGTTAACAGGCTCTACAGTAGTTATCGCTCAGGATGGGACAATTTTAGCACACCCCATTGCCAGCCGTATCGGTACTAACATTGAACAGCATGCAGATGCTTCTAGACTAAAAAAAATTGTCAAAACGGCGATTGCGGGGAAACAATATTTTCTACATTTCTTTTTTGAGAAGGAGGGGGAAGAATTACTGGCTGGCTACAGCGCGATCGATAGTCCTGTAACAACAGGAAAGCGGCAAAAATGGGTCATCTTAGCTGTTACAACTCTGGATAATGCTCTCTATGGTCTTAGGGACATTAAACTGATCTTGATTGTTCTGACAGTTGGCTTGATTGGCGCGAGTGTTTTAGCCTCGCTGTATGTAGCTCGTTACTTGGCGCGTCCCGTGGAAGAATTGCGAGACTATGCTCTAAATCTCCACCTCAGCCAATCAGCACAACCAGTTCCTCACAACTTCCAAATCCGAGAATTCAATCAACTAGCGCAAGCACTAGACCAAATGCTTGAACGACTAAAAGCTTGGGCAGAAGAACTGGAAATAGCTTGGAAAGAATCAAAAGCTGCTAACCAGGTAAAAAGTCAATTTTTAGCTACGACTTCTCATGAGTTAAGAAACCCTCTCAACATTATTATTAACTGTGTTCGCGTAGTTCGAGATGACTTGTGTGATGATCGGGAAGAAGAAATGGAGTTCCTCAAGCGTGCTGATGATACCGCGATTCACTTGCTTGGTATTATTAATGATTTACTCGACATTTCTAAAATTGAAGCAGGAAAACTCTCAGTATCCTTAGAAATTATTGACCTGCAAAAAGTACTTAAGGAGGTCATTAATTTACAATCAGTTAATGTTCAGCAAAAAGGTTTGCAGTTAAACATTCCCCAGATGAATGAACCGATGATGGTTAATGCTGACCCAGCAAAGTTCAAGCAGGTGCTGATTAACATCATCGGCAATGCAATTAAGTTCACTGACGAGGGAAGCATCACTATTACTATAGAAGTTCAAATTATTGACGGCAAATCTCAGGTCATTGTTAAGGTCACAGATACAGGTGTGGGAATTGATCCTGCCCAGCAGCAAAAACTATTTCGCCCTTTTGTGATGGTGGAGGAGGCAAACACACGCAAGTTTGGTGGTACAGGACTAGGACTGGCGATTTCACGGAACTTAATTGAACTGATGAACGGTAGCATTACACTTGAGAGTGCTGGTATTAACCAAGGCACGACTATTGCGATTAGTTTGCCGTTAATTGATGTCTCGATGTTACCTAACCTAGAGGATCAAGAAAGTTCACTTAATCTTGGAGTTACCTCTCCCTCTGTTGATGAGGGCACAAGGGGGATAAAGCTTGGAGATGAGGCAGAGGAAAATGTCCCCACACCCACACCTACACGCATCCCCGTATCTAAACTGCATATTTATTAGTTATATGCACGGACACAACCAAGGGACTTTTGCTCAAGACAGGCTCGCCTTAGCCTGTTGAGCTAATTTTTTTGGAGAAAAACAGGTTTGCCACCTTGATTGAGAGATTCGGTCAAAGCGGTGAGAATTTGCACTAACTCTGTGCCTACCCAACCAGATGAAATGACTGAAGAAGTATTCATGAGGATACAGTCAATAAAGCGATCGCACATCCGTCGCAATGGTTCATCTGTTTCTATTTCCAGTACTTCTTGCCTTTGATTGATAGGAATAAATTGATTGCCTCTGTGTTCAAATTCACCCTGTAATAAAGTTAAAGGAGACAACAGTGACATTTCATCAAAAATTAAGCTCCCTAGGCTTCCAACAACTCCAAGTCGTCGCTGTTTATCGGCATTAAGCCAGCATAGGTGAATATATGCTTGAAAGCCATCCGGGTAAGTGAGTGTCACCCAGACTAGGTCTGCTAATCCCTGTAGCCACGCAGTACCCATTGCTTGCACAATTAAGGGCATCTGACCCAGCCAGAAGTTAAAAATGGCAATATCGTGAATTGCTAAATCCCACAATGCATCCACATCTTGACGGACGGGACCTAAATGTGTACGAGTGGCATAGCCATAGCGCAAATCACCTAATTTACCCTCTTGAACAACAGCCTGCCCTCGTTCAACAGCTGGGTGAAACAAATAGGTGTGGTCAACCATGAGTTGCCGTTGCTGTTTTTCTGCTAGTTGGCAAATTTCCTGACATTCTACTGGATTCAGAGTTAAGGGTTTTTCGGCTAAAACATGGTATCCCCAGCTTAAGGCATCGACAATTAATGAGTAATGGGTGATGGCAGGAGTAGCAATGACTACCGCTTCTATCCCCACTACGTGCCTGATCTTTTGCCACTCAGTTGTCAGTAGTACGCTGTCATCTAATTTATACTGCTGCTTCACTACTGCTAAGCGTTCTGGGTTCGGGTCTACTACCGCCACTACCTCTGCCTGGGGATGCTCTAAAAAATTTCGCAGCAAATGCACACCCCAACGTCCAACTCCTGCTACAGCAATTTTAATCATTTGTCAATACTTAATAGTATCTAGGGGATCTGGCTTAAACTTACTACAAGAATTTGTGAGGAAAAATCATGGAAATCTTACCATTATCAGTAATGATGGATACGTCAATATAAGCGATAATGTAGTTAAATAGGAGAACATATGTACTATTTTTTGTGGTACACTGATTAATATCACGTTCCAGTCAAATAAGATCCGCGAGTATTCCACTTATCTCATTTCAGCACTTTCCAGGGGTGCAACTTTGACTTACTCTGGGCTAATTCTTGCAGAACTTGCTCACATCATTGAAAAAACCGAGCGAGAGATTTACATTGCGCTCTAGTAGTTGGTATTAAGCTACAAACCCTACCGCCGGAACAACAACAAGTACTAGATTTTGTGGAATTTTTAGCACAGAAGTAATGATCAAGCCCAAGGAACACCAAAAAAACGGGTATTGGGTTTACATCAAGGTAAAATTTGGATGAGCGATGATTTGAATGACCCTGAAAAAATGTGGTAGTTGAAAATTGAGTAATGCTAAAAATCAGGGTTTTTCTTGAGTATTTAGGGCAAAAAATGCCACTTTTGCAGCTGCTTGTTCAGCAGCTTTGATCGAGCGTCCTTTACCTTCACCTAACTTTTGTTCATGTAACCACACCTCAGCAATAAAACGCTCTTGATTATGCTGTGGTTGACTGATTTCCACAACCCGATACTCAGGTAAAACTTTAAAGTGAGCTTGAGTCCATTCTTGGAGAGCAGCTTTGTAGTTAAATCTGGCTGGATCTAGGCGAATTTCTGTCGCTAGTTGTTTGAAGTGAGGGTCTAGCCAAGGGCGAATAAGTTGCAAATCGTTAGTACTCAGGTAAAGCGCACCCAGAACTGCTTCAAAGGCATCTGCCAGTCGTGACTCTTCACCAACTTGATCAGCAGTAGCACTGCCAGCCACTAATAAGTATAACTCCAAGCCATATTCTCTTGACATTTTGGCGAGTATGCGATCGCTCACCAAAACTGAACGAATTGCCGCAAAATCCCCTACTGGACAATCTGGATAATTTTCCCATAACACAATAGCCGAGACCAACCGCACAACTGCATCACCAACAAACTCCAGCTGTTCGTAATTTGCTGACTCAGAGACAGTAGGATGAGTCAACGCCAAATCCAGCAGTTGCCATTTCACTGGGGCAACCACTGGCAGACCTAATTTTTTTACTAAACTTTCAAGCTGCCGTTGACGGCGTGGGTAGGCTATAGACATTAGTCAGTTGTTAGTTGTTAGTCCTTAGTTGTTAGTTGTTAGTAGTGACAACTAACAACTAACAACTAACAAACAACAAAAATGAGGAGAAAGCAAGACATAAGCCGGGTTCTGTTCTCTTTCGAGGGCAGTTATCTATCTGGGACGCCTGTTACCAGATGCCTCAAGCGGCTCTTAAATCACGGAACTGGTAAAAGACCAACCGTAGTTCCTTTCGCCTTGCTCCCAACCGGGGTTTACCGAGCCAGCGCCTCTCGACACTGCTGGTGCGCTCTTACCGCACCTTTGCACCCTTACCCTCCAAACTATGAATTCCCAACTATGAATTCTAAAAACCTTTCATAATTCATCATTCATAATTCAGAAGGCGGTATCTTTCTGTGGCACTATCCTCACGATCGCTCGCACTGGGCGTTACCCAGCAAGTCTGGTCTTTCGGGAGCCCGGACTTTCCTCAAACCAGTCCCATTGAGACTGATCTGCAACCGCCTGCGCCTACTTTCTCCTATACTTAGTGTAGTCTTAGATGACCAAAGCGGGCAATGGGCATCGGGCATCGGGCATGGGGTATCGAGTCTAGGCAAGTGGTAATTGGTTATTTTTCCGGAACATTGCCCAATGCCCAACTTTATCTCTTCTTATTCCAAGGCAGAGCATATGTCCAAGGTAGTTTTTTGACAGTGAAGGGACACCTGACAATGTATAAAGGAGGTGTATTTTGCCCTTGAGCTATACCTATATTCGTCTCAGCTAACCGCAGAACCAAATCTAGGGAAAACTCAAAGTTCTGTTTTCTGTCCATAAAATTGTTAAACTGTATTTTTAGTGCCTTAACAGGGATGGTTTTCCACTTGAGGACATCGGCAACTGCTCTCTTTAGTGTGTATGTTCCAGATTCCTGGTCACGTTGTAAAGCACTTTCAGAGGTTACGGCTTCTTTAAGTGTTTTGCCAGGAACAATCAGACTGGGAGTTTGGGGTACAGCTAAATCGCGTATTAAGTCTGGTGATCTCCGAATAACTCGCTTTGAAGACCCGTCAAATTCCTCAAAAGCGCAATTGTCCCAGTCAACATATACTGCAGTACTTGGGGTTTTATTTTTAATACTGATTGACAACTCTTTTGGGTCTTCAATTGGATACGAAGATTTTAGTGAAAAACTAATCTCAATCTTATCTAGTAGGTCTTGGTTTTTAAGTTGTTCCTCAACCGAAAGTTTATTAAATTCCAGCTTAATCTGACTGTCAATTGATTCCACCATTTGATTAAAGACATAACTGACGCCAATTATATAAAGCGTCATCATAATTAAATTATTGTCGCTATTTCTCATAACTCAGAATATGACCCTCCTGTCCTGATTTTAAATATTCGATTTAATCTTGCTTAATAGTTGAAGAATTTTCAAGCCAACCCCGTTGCCAAAAGAAGAATAGTAACCCAACTGCGATCGCTGCCATAGCTGCTAAGCAAATTGGGTAACCCCAATAAAACTTCAGTTCTGGCATACGCTCAAAATTCATCCCATACACACCGGCAATAAAAGTAAGTGGGATAAAAATTGTCGAAACGACCGTCAGCACTTTCATAATCTCATTCATTTTGTTACTTACTGCCGAAAGATAAACATCCATCAACCCTGAGGCTAGTTCCCGGTAGGTTTCCACCATATCCATCACTTGCACTGCATGGTCATAGCAGTCTCGCAGGTAAACCCTTACCTCCTCGCTGATAGGTTCATAGCCATCTCGAATTAAGGCATTAATCACATCACGCTGGGGCCATATAGCGCGACGTAGTTGCAGTAATTCTCTCCTAATTTGATAGATTTTTTGTAGTGTTTTTCGGTTAGGGTTGACCATGACTTCCTCCTCTAACTCTTCAAGTCGCTCACCGTAAGACTCTAGTACTGGGAAAAAACCATCTACAATTGCATCTAACAGAGTGTAAGCTAAATAATCGGCTCCTTGCTTGCGAATAATACCTTTGTTGTGGGAGATTCGTGCTCTTACACCGTTCAAGCAATCATGTTCTGGCTCCTCCTGTACTGTGAGCAAGTAATTTTTTGCCAACACAAAACTGACTTGCTCACTATGAAAGCCAAATGTTCTTTCCTTGATCACGACCATGCGGGCAATTATCAACAACTGGTTTTCATAATCCTCGATTTTTGGACGCTCTGGCACATTGACCATATCTTCTAATACCAGAGGATGCAAATCAAAAACTTGGCTCAATCTTTGCAAAATATCTGCATTGCCTAGACCCTGCACATCGACCCAAGAAACAGATTCCTTCTCTAGATAAACAGCACATTCCTCTGGTGTGTTTAATTGCTTGTGGATGAGATTACTCTGGTCATAGTCGAACAAGAAAATTATCGGAGGTGGAGCATTATCATCAATGATGATAGTTCCAGGTATTGTCCCTGGTTGGTGGTGAAACTCTTGGGTGTAGAGTTTATTTTCTGTCGAAGGTCGGCGGTGACGTTTTTTTGGCATACATTTTTCTGTTTTCAAGCAATAATCCCCCAATTAAAAATCGGGGGAGTAGCTTAATGATCTGGATAGACCTACTTATTTGTCAAGCAGAGACAGCATATTCAATCAGATGACCAAGACGCTGACGCAAGGTTTCTAATCCTAAACGCTTGCTTGCCGAGATAAATACTGCTAAGGGAAACTCCTCCCGCGCTAAAGCTAATGTTTCGCTATCAGCTTGGTCAATTTTATTAAAAACAACCAGCGCTGGACCAGGAGTTACTGGCATTTGCGCTAGGATTTCCCTAACTGAGCGAATATGACTCAACCAAGCGGGATGCGACAAATCTACTAGATGAAGTAGACCATCAGCTTCCGTGACTTCTTCTAAAGTAGCTCGGAAAGCATCCATTAAAGATGCAGGCAGCTCATGAATAAACCCCACTGTATCAGTAAGTAGAATTTCTTGGGGTTCATCATTCATCGCATGAGGAATCACAAGACGGCGCGTGGTGGGGTCAAGGGTCGCAAAGAGTTGGTCTGCTGTGTAAACTTCGGCATTAGTGAGAGCATTGAGTAGCGTAGATTTACCAGCATTGGTATAACCAACTAAAGCCACTGAGGGAACCTCTTGATGTTGTCGCCGCTGTCGCAACCGTTCTCTATGAGCCTGGAGCTGGTCTACTTCTTGTTGTAGTCGGGCAATACGGCGCTGAATAGCACGGCGTTCGGTTTCTAGTTTGGTTTCACCAGGACCACGCGTACCAATACCACCACCTAGCCTGGACATTGCTTGACCTCTACCAGTCAGTCGCGGTAGCATATATTCTAACTGTGCCAGTTCGACTTGTAACTTACCAGCACGAGACTGAGCGCGTTGGGCAAAGATATCCAAGATGACCTCGGTACGGTCAACAACTCGGACGCCAATTTGGGCTTCTAAGTTGCGGATTTGGGCAGGTGAGAGGTCGTGGTCAAACACGACGAGATTAGCTCCCAAGGTTTGAGTGGTGAGGGCAATTTCTTGGACTTTCCCTTCACCAACTAATGTTTGGGGATGAATGCGCGATCGCTTTTGCCACATCATCTGCAAGACTTCTCCTCCAGCAGTATCCACCAATCGCCCCAATTCTGCCAAGATGTTTTGGAATTGTTGAGGAGTCAGATTATCGGTCATCACTCCGACAATGAGAACGCGATCATGATCAGTGTCTACTTCTTGGGCAACAAATTCCCGCCGGAATTCGGTTTCTAATCCTTCCACCAACTCAGTCAAGTCTTGCTTTGTTAGCATGTCTAGACTCATCGGTGGTGATACCCTCCAACTTGGAGATAGGACGTTACTTCCTCCATCTCCCCCGCTAGTGCTTGAGAGATCAGGAGAACCTTTTTTAATCGCTGGACTAACCAGCAGAGGTCGAGAGTCTTGTGGTGCAAGATGAGCTAAATAAGCTTCTTTAACGTACCCAGTAGCGCCACCACCCCGCCGTTGAAATCCTGACCCAGTGACATTTAGCATCACCAGGGCATCTAGTCGTTGCATTGCCATAGCCGTCAGCGCCACTTCATTAGGCGGTTCAGGCTTTAGATGAGTGGCAATACAACGAATACCACTGAGTCGTTCTGCACCATAGCGGGGCAGTTCCAGTGGTGGGATTTGCGTTTGACGCGGAGTCCCTACCCCGACACGCATCACCTGTCCGCGTCGGTTAAGGTAGGCACATATGGGTTGATTAATTTCAGTGCTAATTGCTGCCAGTCGCTGGGAAAATTCAGGCGTAGTGATGAGATCGCCTGGTAAGCGCTGGTGATACAGCCGCTGCAGTTGTTTCAGCTGGCTGGACTTTAGACCTTGGAGATTACCAAAGATAGTCTCTATAGGCGTTTATGACCAGTAATATGGTCCCCCGAATCCATCTGTTTTTATTTTACAACACTCTTATTTTCTTATGGGGGTTGTTATAGTTCTTGATGAGTATATTTTGGGCAGTGATCGTCTGGTCTAAAATAGACACTATTGTAGCAGAACGAACACAATGGTTAAGCATTGGATAGGAACTCCGGCGATCACGCTATCTATAGGGTTACTCGTCGGCTGCGCGGGCTCTATGGGGATGGAACTTAAAAGCGATGTGTTGTGGCATATCGTACATAACCGATGTGTTTCTGGTCAGGAGCATAGCGGCAATCCCGCGCCTTGCGTCAGCGTTGACCTGAAGGACGGCTACGCACTTCTCAAAGATAAGGTAGGCGTGGCGCAATATTTACTACTCCCAACCGTTGCCATTTCCGGGATCGAGAGCCCGGCTCTGCTGGAGAAAAACGCACCCGAATACTGGAGATATGCCTGGGAGGCACGCGATCTGATGTCGCAGCATTTGCGGCGCAAGCTGCGGCGCGACGAGACTGCTCTGGCAATCAACTCAGCTTACGGGCGCAGCCAGAACCAGCTCCATATCCATATCGACTGCATCTCGCCTGAGACGCGATCGGCACTGCTCGAACACTTAAGCGCCATCGGCACGGACTGGGTGGCGCTGCCAATCAAGCTGAATGGGCATACCTACCGGGGACGGCGCATCTACTCGACAGATCTGAGAAACGTCAATCCGTTTCTCCTTCTGGCGCAGAACCATGAGGCGCAAAATAACATGCGTGCCCAAACGCTCGTCATAGTGGGGGTGAAGTTCGAGAATGGCAACGAGGGGTTTATCCTTCTGGCTGATACGGCCAACTCGCTGCATGGCGACAGGGGGCATGGGGAAGAGTTGCTCGACCACAGCTGCGCTGTGGCAAACGCACCCTGAAGGTCAGATCCAAAGCTCTTGGTGCGTTATAGCCTGGAAATTGCTTGACCTCTACCAGTCAGTCGCGGTAGCATATCTTCTAACTGTGCCAGTGCCAAAAATTTACGTTAATGTAAGTTGGGTTGAGGAAAGAAACCCAACATTTATCGGCTTCAAAAGCGTTGATCAAGCTGCTTCAGTAGTGCAATATTTTCGTCATCAGTATCGCCGTCATTACTAATGCTATAGCCACTACTATGATCGTCAAACGGATTGTTTTCGTTGCTGACTAATTGTGACCAAATATCTGAGTTAATTAACATATTGTTGTTTTCAATTGTCGGACTGTTCACCGTACTGTTGACTATAGAGCTAACCTGTGAGCCAGAAATTTCAGTCCGAGTCTCGGCTAGAGGTTGAACACGATAGCTAGTACTAGCGATCGTGCTGTTGAGCGTAGGGCTGGCTTTCAAACTAAAAGTAGCAGCTTGTGTACTATTTTGTGCAGTCTGTGTGACAATCTGACGGACTTGACTATCAGTCAAATTGTGGTTAGCACTTAGCATCAGAGCCACGACACCAGCAACAAAAGGTGTTGCCATCGATGTACCACTATAAGTCGCATATTGATTACCTGGAATTGTAGAAGAAATATTCACTCCAGGTGCTGTAACGTAGTCAAGTCTGTTAGATCCCGCAAGATTAGAGAAGTTGGCGATCTGATTATTGTGATCCACTGCTCCCACCGCTAGCCCCCAGTTTTTGGCATAACTTGCGGGATAATCGGGGGTGTTGGCACTATCATTACCCGCCGCCATCACCACAACAACTTTTTTGCTACTGGCATATTGAATAGCTGACTCTAGAGCACTGTCAGGATACGCACCACCCAAGCTCAGGTTAATCACATTAGCCCCATGATTCACGGCATAGTCAATACCTTCTGTGATGGTAGAGTCTGTGCCAGAACCAGAGTTATCCAACACCTTGACTGGCATAATCTTAGCATTATAGGCAACACCAGTGATCCCAGTTCCGTTGTTCTCTCCAGCAATGATGCCAGAAACATGGGTGCCATGACCAATTTGGGATGTGTCTAGGGTGTTATTATTGTTGTCCACAAAGTTCCATCCGTGAATATCATTCGCATACCCTTGCGCCGCATCATTATTGGGATTTGTCCAGATATTATTTTTCAGTTGTGTATCGTTATAATCTACCCCAGTATCGAGAACGGCAACGACAACACCCTGACCTGTATATCCCTTTGCCCATGCCTCTGGAGCTTTTACTAGGTCATCTCCCCAATTATTGCCACCAATATTAGGAACCGCAGAAAAGGTATTTTGACCCATAGCCTGAGCCACAGCTGCTGCGGCATCGATTAGACCATAGCCGGAGATTGCGTTATACGTTCCACTCGTGCTGATAGAAGTCCCAGTGAACTGCTGATTCGTATCCGTCTCTAAATCACTCATCGCTGGGTTAAAACTACTAGAACTACTGAAGCTCCAATCATAGTTATTGTTGAGATCCAAGTAATTATCTGAGGGCAGAGGAGTAATATTTAGACCGTTGTTAGACAAGAAATTGTTACCAACATAATTCATAAACATCAGTATTCCCCCTAAAAAAATGTTATGTTCTCATTGATTTAATAATTAATATTTATCTCCCGCTTAAATGGATAGATAAATGACAAATTCACTTAAGAAAACTAGAAGTTTTCTGGCGGCGGCGTTTTTTTGAGGTGAATCCGTGACAAGCTCTGTGGGCAAGGCAGAAGGCATTTTAAATTTCAACCAATTGATCGCAACTGGGGAACTAAACCCCGCAAACTTTATTCTTAGGGGTTAGAGCATTAACCTTAAAGGAGCACCTCCTCCCGCTTACATCTACAACCCCCCTGTCGTCTAGGGGTCGTCCTCTCCTGTTTTTGACCTCAACTTCGGATGTGGTAGAGGGTTCTACAGAGGAAGATGGTAGAGTGTGGGGAATTGGGCTGACAAATTACTAATAGAGAAAAATTATTCAGCAATGAAGCGAAAGTTGACTCCAGATTCAGCCTTTTTTCCCACAGCTAGTTCTTTGATGCTGTGCATGTTGACCGTCACGAATATACCACCAATGGTGGGGTCTCATCTGAGTGATTTTGCATTCCCCAAAGAACAAACACAACCACAAGTACTGGCACAGATCCCAGGGTCTGGTCACCATTCAGGTTCTCAGCACGGAAATAGCCAGAGTGCAAACTCACAACAGATTCTCAACGCAAATACCTTAGCTAACAATGGCGATTTAACCGGTGCAGAAGAAGTCTTACGCAAGTTAATTAAGAAGTTCCCACAAGATAGTGATGCTCATTACAACTTAGGGAATGTCTTGTTTCGTCAGGGTCGAAACGAAGATGCAATTCAAGAATATCTGATTGCCATTCACTTAAATTCTCAATATGCGCTTGCACATAATGCAATTGGACAAGTTTATGCCAGTCAACAGCAATGGTCCTCCGCTATTGCTGAGTATCGAAAGGCACTCAGCATTAATCCGGATTATGGCGATGCCCTGACCAATCTTGCTCAGCCACTTTGGGAACAAGGCTTTCATCAGGAAGCTCGCGCATCTTTAGAAAAAGCTTTAAAAATATTTCAAGCCCAAGATCGACCTGATAAAGTCAAACAAATTGAACAAATTTTACAACACATCACAGATTCCAATTCTAAATCTGATTCTTGAGCAATTCGCCAATAGATAGAAATGTCTCTTTAACAAAGCGTTAACAATTTTGAATTTGCCACTTTAAACAAGCTAAAAGATTAAAATTTTACACGGATTATTAAGGTAGATGAGGATGAAAATATTGTGGTGTCACTTTTCCCCTTTCCCCCTTAACCGAACAGTATTGCCAAGGATTTCAAGGAACACATAATTAATTTTTGGAGATGTCTTTTTGATTGAGTCTGAGTAGCGGTGGCGCTACATGCCCACCGCTACTCAGCGCGATTGTGTTTCAACTAGGATTAACAGCTTTCGGGCGTTGGATAATCGTTTCTACAACCCGCCTCTTTGCCTTTGGATCAATTCCTACTAGACGTACATACTTACCACTATTCTCAGCAAGACAGAATTCCACTGTTGAGATTGCATCAGACTCTGCATCAATGAGACCAGTAATACAACTTTGCCAAGAACCTGTGCGGAAGCGGCGCTCATCTACAGACTCGACGGCAATTTTATAACCCTGTGATAGAATCTGACGGATCTGTTCTTGCGTTTCTAAGGTCAAGTGAGTACTTGATACCTTGATTTGCTGGACGCTATTAGCTATTGCTCTTTGGTTTGAGCCATTGGTTGCTTGACTAGGTGTTTCTATCACAGTGGAGGGAACAGGAGCATCTTTGTAAATTTTTCTATTCAATCGATTGTACTCATCAACCAATTGGGAATTTTCTACTCGTCTTTGTTCAGCAACAATCAAGTTACCGATCTCGGTTAAATGGGACAAGCCAAAATTGGGCTTTTTAAATTCTGGTGGTCCAGCAACGCTGTTAACTACACTTAACGATACATGCTCGATTCCTACCTGATGAATGAAGTTGCGAATTTGTTCGTCATAAATACGCGATCGCAAAGCACTAAAGAAGTCAATTGACTGATTGACAAAAGTATCAACAAGCTGTTCAATTTCCTGGCGCGAAAGTCTATCTTCAGCAAAAATTCCGCCGACAATTTCTACCTTGTCGTCTCGGTCAGGTTCCCAGTAAAACTTCTCCATCCGACCATCCCGAATCAATGGCGAGTAGAGGGTAGAAAAATCATTGCCTGTCACAATAATGGGCACACGATGTAAAGGTGTTGCGTCGTAACTCCCAGGAAGTTGCACATCGGTGGGATTATCCGCAATATTCATCAGTGTAGCATTCACCATCTGAGTATTTACAGTGTACTGAGTGCCTTCATCAAAGCGTCCTGCACCCGCATCTAAATCGTTAATCATCAGCACACACATTTTGCCCCTGACGCGAATCAGTTCTGCTGTTTCGCGATAGCGCAACCGAATCATACGTGCTGGATCTCCTGCATCTGGACTTTCTAGTTCTCCACCAGATATGTGAGTCACTTCAATACCCATTTTCTCAAAGACTAACTCACACTGAAAAGACTTTCCTTCACCTTTACGTCCATGAATACCCAAAATCAGCGGGACTCTTACACCAGGAAGTTCTAGGAAGTTTTTGGTAATGTGAACAGCAATTTTATCTAGAAAGCGCGGAGATATGTAGTCATTCATGAATCTGTATCAGCATAACTTCTTTAAATCATGTTAAGTTTTTCTGACCACTGCTGTTCACCTATCTTTCGGGTTAAAGTAATGTATACTTGTTAGATCTGCTATGCATCTATCTAGGAGATACAGGAGAACATCTTAGAGAATTCCCTGGCTTTAGCTTTGGGGTGTGCCAATTTCAAAGTATGATGAATAGTAGAGTCGTTCTGTAAAGTAAGTTTAAAAGTAAGGTTATGGAGATTTTGACACTGGGTTGGGTTTCTCTACTAGTTGTTTTTACCTGGTCAATTGCAATGGTAGTTTGGGGTCGCAACGGACTGTAAAAGAATCGTGGAAAATCCATTTCTAAGCGTTTTAGCTTTGCTTGCCTTGGTACTTTTAGTAGTAGTCACCGGAGGCATCGGTTATTTAACAGTGGCAGAATGGGGCGATCGCCGTCTCCGAGATCAGGAAAAACGCGAAACCCGACGACGAACCACTCCTAAGCGTCGATAAAGCACCTAGGACCGCTCTTGCGTTCGTCAAAAGTCAAATTATAGATCAAGGCTTTTGCCTGTTTGAAATGGCTGCTTTATTTCCGCCGCGTTTTACTTGTTTCTCTGTAGATCATTGATTGCTCATTGTAACTTCAAGTGGAAAGTGGTTAGTGATATTTTTTGCTCGCTAACTACTAGCCACCAATATTTCCTATCACGTAGTTCTGATGCAAGCAGGAAATGCCCTCCAGCAGTTTCATCACTGGGGGACACTTCGGAACTCAGCTCGCTTTTATGCCTATTCATTGGTCACGAATTATAGGCAGAGGAAGAGATTACTGGTCAATTTTTCTGGTTCGTCCAGCAAAGTAAGCCCAAGTACCAATAGTAGAAGCTAGAAACCAGCCAAGGATGAAAACTGCCAAAACCATCATCATTGAACCTGACATAATTGAACCTCCTGTGAGTACAAATCTTCATTGATTTGGTTTCATTCACAAGTTAACAAAGGTGTTAAGAGGTCGCAACATTTCTTAAAGGGATCACAAAGGTTTTACATTTTGTTATGTGGCGCTTAGAAAAGCGGATTAACTAATAACTTGCTGGGGATCGTCCTATGCTGCTTAGAGGATAACTCTACAATGACTATGGATAAATTCAAGGGGCAAGGCATATTATGAGAAATACACCGCAGATCTACATCTAACTGAGAGGCAATAATGTGGATTAGAACGCTGCTCATCGTTACAAAAAATAAAATATAGAAAAATATCCGTACCAGAATAATAATCATTCTCGTACGGTGAAATTTTGAATATTCAAGATTTGAAGCTAATCAAATTTCGCGAGACCAGATTTTACTTGGTACTTCTGATGTGAGTAATCCTTGACCTTAGCTCACTGACAAAGTTTCTATCTTAACAATCAGGTCCATAAAGTTTTTATCTCCTCCTCCATACTGATCCTCAAAGCCGTATTGATTGGACGATAACGCCCTAACATGAGATATTTTATCGGGGTTGGCTACCGGATTGAAGAAGTAAGCTAAGGGCGGTTGTCCTCCCTGATTTGTGGGGTTTTGAGCTAAGAATTGGATTGGAGTTCCGTTAGCAATCAGGAAAACTCCATAGTTGGGTCCACCTGGTAAATCACATTGAAATGTATCTCCTTTTTTGTAGCCACCCTCATCCACTTTTGGTATCTGAATGCGGTTTGTGACCACAGTTTCTGCATAATTAGGCGCACCTGGTTGGACTCCAGCGACACTTCCATCAGCGCTCATGGCGAAAATACCAAATGTATTACTATAGCCTATATTGAGTGGAACATCGACAGTTATCTGAACCTTGTATGTTCTATCAGCTTCAGTGATTATGATACCGTCAGGTGTGATCAGTTCCCGCCGGACTACGTTGACAAATGTCCTGACAGAACCCATATTATTTCCCTTATCGGAATCCCAGCATAGCAAAGAGAGGGTACCTGGGGTTAAAACTGTCCCTTTTAAATAGGTTCCGATCGGAAAATAGGTCGTACCTCCGTTCAAAGTACCAACTAAACTGCCGTATGTAAATGCAAAATTTTTAGCGGAAAGCAAACCATACACAGACCCATTAGACTCGGCAATACCTTTAGCATTGATTGCTTTCCAATTTGAATCATTCCAGATAATACTCCATAAATCTTGGGCGTCTACGCCGAGTGTCAGCGTATCGCCGATTTGTAATTTGATACCTGTATCTAACAGAGCCCCTCCACTCAAGCTATGCACTTTGGCATGAACGTCAAAATAATTTCCCTTAAGAAAATCTTTGGCAAAGTTCTCCCCAAAGCTTTCTGGTTGTAGAACATCGATCTTTACTGTGAGAGAACCAGCATTTGTATTGCTATCACCGCCCCAGAAGACTAAAGAGAAATTGCCTGGAGTTAAAACAGTCATTTCCAAATGAGTTCCTACAGGAAAGTAAGTTTGTCCTGCGTCTAAAGTCCCAATCAAACTACCGAACGGAAATTCAAAATTAGCATTGGCTCCTGCTCCTACATTTTCTTGATAAATACCATCAATTCTTTCTGTAACCACTGATATACCATTGGCATTTACCTGGGATCTTGGGGAAACAGCAAATGGACTCCATGTTTGTGGTGATGCAACATCAACTATCAGTAATTGCCCTTGGGTTAAAGAAATACCTGTGTTCAAAAATGTTTTTTCTGTTGAACAGTTTTTATCCGCTTGAATTGTGATTTGTTTAGTTTGTACTGTTTTCATTTTTTCTCCTTTCTACTGGTAGCGATCTTGTCTGTTAATCTGCTTTTGTTGTCATAGCAATCGCTGCACTTAATCATCGTTGCATTGACTCCAATGCTTGATGTTATGGCGATAAATTCTATTTGCCTTCGCTATGTTCAAACTTATAAACTCAAGCTGCAACAGGAATTGCTCTGCGAACTACTTTGATAAACGCTCGCAGAGAACCTCTGTTATCGTTGTTATTATTGTCATCCCATAACATTAAAGAGAGCGAGCCTGGGTTTAAAACTGTCATTTCTAAATGAGTTCCGACAGGAAAAAGGGTTTGACCTCCGTCTAGAGTACCAATCAAACTACCTCTTGCCAGCACAAAACTTGGAAAATTGCCGTTTGACGTAGGATCAACAAGTGTTTTGTTAGATGCACGTACACCGTTAGCATTCAGATTCCAATTTGAATCAGTATTGGACAAGTTCCACAAATCCTTGGGATCTAGATTAACGATAAGTAAATCCCCTAATTGTAATTTGATGCCTGTATCAAGAAAATTCTTTGTGCCTGGGCTGTGTATTTGTGCATGAACATCAAAATAATCTGCATCTAGAAATTTAGGGTCAATTTTATCGTCAAAGTTTAGTGCTTTTCTCAGTTCAACATTAACTGTGATAGACCCAGAATTGGTATTCTTGTCACCTCCCCAAAAAAGTAAGGTGAGTTTAGGAGTTGTTACTTGGTATAAAAGGGTCATTTCTAAATGAGTCCCTACAGGAAAATAGGTTCTACCTCCATCTACAGTACCAACTAGACTACCGAACGGAAATTGAAAGTTAACCTCTTGGGATCTTGCTCCAGGCTCTTCTTTATAGATGCCATCAATCTTTTTAGTGAGAACAGATATACCGTTAGCATCTACCGTCGATTGTGGGTAAGACGCATATGGAGTCCATGTTTGTTGTGGGTCAACATTAATGATTAGTAAATATCCTATGGCTACTTCAATGCCTGTGTCAATAAATTGTGCTGCTGTCGAGGAATTGTTTTTGGCATCAATTGTGACTTGCCATTTTCCTTCTGTTACTGCCATTATTTTCTCCTTTCGCTATTTCTTTGTGCCAGATTGAACAAAGATTGAGACGTAATTACCCTGGGTTTCTGATCTCTATCTCTTCATAAAAAATTTAATTCACCCAGATAAAATGCAATTCATGTAGAAGACTTTGCCTCCATGATTGTTATCTAAATTAAGGATGCATATCAAGCCTTCTCAAGACGTTTTTATCATGAGAAAAACTAATATTTTGAAAGAAAAGAAGACTTCACCAGAAACTTAATCTTTGATACAAAAACAATATTGCATGTTTAAAGTATCGTGTCAATAACCCGTTCTATTTGATTGGCAAAAATCAACTAATCTCCAAGAACGCCAAGAAAAGAGAAGAAATATTTTATTTTACGAATAGTTGATGAAGGCTACAAGTGTTTATACACAATTACTTACACATTTATTTAACCTAGAATGACTGAAGATGTGCGAGATATTTCTAGTGGGAAGCTTTCTAGAAGACTGAATTGAGAACTTTACTACCTGAAGGGGTTCAAGCATCTAAATTTATTTATACTCAAGGGTGTGACTCCCTATTAATTGGCCAACAATATCATTTTAATAATGGGGTTCCCACACCACATCTCTCAATCTTGACAAATAGTACACTATGTGATTTTTCTAAGAAGGTAAGACTAAAATGGCACTTTCCCGAAGAACAACCAGTACCAATACCACGCTTGCTCACAATTGTCTGCTTAGCTTTATCCACTTCTAGAATAGGCATCCCATAAATCGGGCTATTGGCATCACTTCGCGCTGCTAGGTTGACCACATCATTTGCTCCAATCACCAGTGCTACATCCGTCTGCTCAAACTGGGGATTGATATCTTCACTCTGACTACCACCTGACCCAAAAGTACCGAACAGCAGACTAATCAGGGAGCGGTTCATTGCTTTACACATAATTTCGGAGAGGATGATGCCAGATGTTCCCACTAATGCCCCAGCAATTATTAACATAATAAGGACACTTTTTGTAAGGATTCTACGTCCATTCTCGTAAAGTTCAGTAGTAAAGTATAGGTAAAAAACGTTCACTCCTAGTGATTAAATCCATTTCCGCCCAAATGAGCTTAACCATGCGAAGTTTACTTTTCCAGAGTTCTAAGCGGCGACTTCCACCACTTAGATTTCTCTCTGCTTTAGCTGTAACCAGCTGTTTACTGGCTGGGTTACCAACCACTAGCCAGGCAGACCCGAATCCAGGGCTGACAATATTTAGCGGTGTCAAACACGACGAGCAGCTGTCTTACCGCTTAGACTATGGTGGGCAACCCGGTAACGTGGATCGTTATCGACTAAGGATTTCCCACAAAAAGTTGAAAATAGCGGTGGCGCATTTTGTCATCAATTATCCTGAGTACTACAAAGGAAGCTTTGACCCCAAGCAAATAGAGCTAAACGTTAAAGGCACAAAAGTTCCAGTGTCCGAGGCGAACTGGGATAAAGAAAATCATGTGATTGAAATTTATCCCCAACAGCCAATTCCAGCAGGTAAGGACGTTGAGGTGATTCTCTCTAACGTGAGAAATCCAAGTTTTGGTGGTGTATACTATTTCAACTGCTCGATTCAATCTCCTGGCGATGTACCTCTATCGCGTTACATTGGGACCTGGATTATTAGTATCAATAATCAAGGGTAGTTAGGGCGGGGTGAACCCGCTCTTACGGGAGTTAAGGAATAATTTATGACTTCCGACTCTAAAAAAACTCGCTGTTGCAAGATAGCCTTTAAACTGATAGAGTGATAAGCTGTGATTTTTTTATAGAAAAAGTCTGAGAGGAAAACAAAAAGTATGCAAAGAACGCTAGGCGGCACTTGCCGAAAAAGAAAAAGAACCTCTGGTTTTCGTGCTAGGATGCACACACCAACCGGAAGAAATGTGATCAAGGCTAGGAGAAAAAGGGGACGTTATCGTTTGAGCGTTTAGAGCAATCATAAACGGCTGTGGCTTTGCCCAAGGCAAATCGGTTAAGATCTAGAAAAGATTTCCAAGCAGTTTTCCGGGAAGGGGTTCGTCGTCATAGTTCCCATTTCACATTGAGAGCCTTACGACATCAAGATACCGCCGCCAACACTCCACAACAAACAGATGAGTCTCATCTGCCTCCAGCCCAGATTGGCATTTCCATTAGTACAAAAGTTAGTAAGAGGGCAGTAGTTCGCAATCGCCTTAAACGGCAAATTGCAGCAGCTTTGCATCAATTACTGCCAAAATTATCACCTGGATGGCGATTAGTGATCATTGTGAAACCAACAGTAGCAGAACAAGAGTGCGTAACCAAACAATTTCTGCAAGAATTAGAGCAGTTGTTGGCAAAAGTTGAGGTGCTCAATGGGCATTCGTGAAGAGGTTTATTTTGAAGGCGGTCCCCATATTGGGGATTTAATCATAAACATACTGATTGGGCTAACCATAGTTGGCCTACCACTAACTGTTGGCGCGATAGTCAGGGCATTGTGGTTACGCTTCCGCATCACTGATCGCCGGATCTCAGTCATAGGAGGTTGGAAGGGAGGCGATCGCACCGACGTCATTTATTCAGAAATTGTCAAAATTGCTAAAGTTCCCCGTGGCATTGGTTTATGGGGAGATATGGTGCTAACTCTCAGAAATGGTACTCGTCTGGAAATGCGGGCTATTCCTAAGTTTCGCGAAGTTTATGACTACATAAACGAAAAGGTGGCAGCCAAAAATCCCAACTATAGCGGTGCGGCGGAGAAGTAAGAGAGATGGGGGAGTGTGGGGAGTGTGGGGAGAGGGGGGAGAAGTAAGAGAGAGGGGGGAGTGTGGGGAGTGTGGGGAGAGGGGGGAGTAATGTTTTTCTTACCTCCCAGACCTCCCACACTCCCCAGACCTCCCACACTTCCCACCCCCCACACTCCCCACCCCCCCCACACTCTCTAATGTGCGGCTATCCGTAGTGCAAAGTTAGTCGCATAGAAATCATGATCTTAGATAAATTAGATTCAGTTAATTTACAGTTGCTCAGGTTAAATTCAGAATAATGGATTTTGGTATAGGGTTTCTCTCGAACAACGTGATGCTGCCAATCATAGATGTGTTCTATAGCATTGTTCCTAGCTATGGATTGGCGATCGTGGCATTGACATTGATAGTTCGCTTCGCGCTCTATCCCCTGAGTGCTGGCTCTATCCGCAATATGAGGAAAATGCGGATTGTACAGCCGCTGATGCAAAAACGGATGCAGGAAGTCAAAGAGCGCCATAAGGACGATCCGCAAAAGCAGCAAGAGGAAATGATGAATGTCCAAAAAGAATTTGGTAACCCACTGGCTGGTTGTTTGCCCTTAGTTGTGCAAATGCCAGTTTTATTAGCTCTATTTGCTACCTTGCGGGGTTCGCCTTTTTCTTCAGTTAACTACAGCTTAAATTTACAAATCCTTCCCAAAGACCAAATTGAACAAATTCAACCGCAAGCCTTTGCTACTCCCCCCCAAAACATCTATATTGCTGAAGGGGATCACACGAAGATAACTGCTATCCTTCCTGGAGGTAACAAATTAGCAGTCGGGGAACATACCAAGATTGAATATCAGACTCTCGAAGGCAAACCCTTTCAAGCGCTCTTGGCTTCTCATCCTGACACGAAATTAATCCCCGAATGGAAAGTGACCAAAGGGGAAGAACGGGTAAAAATAGATGCTGAAGGTAATGTAGAAGCTTTGCAGCCAGGAGATGTAACTATTCAGGGAACAATTCCTGGACTCGCATCGGATAAAGGCTTTTTATTCATTGATGCCTTAGGTAGAGTTGGCGCGATCGACCCAGATGGCGTCATCCATTGGGATATCGTTGCTATGGTGGTGATGTTTGGGATTACCCTCTACGTTAGCCAAGTACTTTCTGGGCAAAATTCCACTAATGCCAACCCGCAGCAGGATACAGTCAACAAAATCACTCCCGTCATCTTTTCTGGGATGTTTTTGTTCTTCCCCTTACCAGCAGGGGTACTGATGTATATGGTGATTGGTAATATGTTCCAAACTCTGCAAACTTATATTCTCTCCCGTGAACCTCTACCAGAGGAACTGCAAAAAATTGTAGAAATTCAGGAGAAAGAAGCAGAAAGCACGCAACAGAAGGCGCTACCTTTTGAACCAAAAAGTTCTAAGAAAAAGGCTACAGGGTGATGATGACCGACAGTCGGATGCAACGTGGTCAGCAGTGGTTGACAACACTCATGCAACTAACTGGGGTATCTGTTGATGTACAGGGTGAGTTAGAAACAACTGCTCTTCAAGACAGCGAGTCTCGAGAACCAGAAAGTTTGTGGTTGACGATAGATGAAACTGACCTGACTCCAGAACAAATTCAGATTTTCATTGGTTCCGATGGTTCGGTGCTAGATGCTATTCAGTATCTAGCAAATTCTATTCTCAACTTGAACCAATCACAGGAGGAGCAAGCCTCTTACACCGTTGAACTCAATGGCTACCGCGTCAAGAGACAAGCAGAAATTCGTGAGATGGCAGAAGCCGCTGCAAAGCTTGTACACTCATCTGGTCAAGAAGTAGAAATTAAATCCCTCAGTTCCGCTGAACGCCGTCAAGTCCATACCTTCTTGAAGGAGTTTAGCGATTTGGAAACTTTCAGTCGAGGGAAAGAACCTCATCGTCATCTTGTTGTACGCCCAGCCATGCTTGAGTAAAAATGAGGAGTGAGGAGTGAGGAGTGAGAAGTTAACTCATAACTCATAACTCATAACTCATAACTCATAATTCATGATTTAATATATAATTAAACATACGAGTTAATAGTGGGAAAATAGTCTGCCCGACAGTTAAATATTCAGATACTAGTGAAAATGTCTCACAAATCCTATGGACGCGATTTATATTCCGCAGCTAACTAAAGCCCCGGAGCGGACAGAGGAGATTCCGGTTGAAGAGTTTCTACCAGGTTTAGAAACATTAACACCTGTCCGTGGTCTCATCCGCGTGCAGCATCATAGCAATTACCTGGAAGTGTCCGGTCAGGCAGAAGCAATTGTGACTTGCACCTGCAACCGTTGCTTGAAAAACTATAATTATCGTGTAATTGTTGATACAAAGGAAATCATCTGGTTAGACGAAGCAGCTAATGAGTCAGATGATCTACCGTTAGAACGGGAAATACCTCTGGAGGATTTAGTCGAAACCCTATCACCTCAGGGATATTTTCATCCCAACGAATGGCTGTACGAGCAAATGTGCTTGGAAATACCCCAACGGCAGCTGTGTGATTCTAAATGTCAAGGGATTAAACCAAACGCTGCAAGCATCTCAGATCAGCCAGTTGACCGCCGTTGGGCTTCTTTGGAAGCTCTGAAAAAGGAACTCCCTAATTAAGGGCTAATTTTTCTAGTCATTCCTTTTATTCTGATTCTCGTTCCCAGTCTCTGACTGGGAGCTTTATTTGATGGGACAATGAAAACAAGAAATTACGCTTGCCTTGTGTTGCTTCCAGATTAAAGGAAACTTGAAAAATGTGGAAACGAATTGTATTGATTTTACTATTAGTGTTTAGCTTCAGTCTGAATAATTCTAGTGTAGCAGCAGCTGCTGGACTCAAGAGCTTTGTAGATACTACTGACGGCTATCAATTCTTATATCCTAACGGCTGGGTACAAGTTAAAGTAGCCAATGGGCCCGATGTCGTCTTCCATGATTTTATTGAGTTCACGGAAAATGTCTCTGTCGTGATTAGTCCAGTTCCGCAAGGGAAAACTTTGGTACAGCTAGGGACACCAACAGAAGTAGGATACAAGTTGGGAAAGGTTGCTTTAGCTCCTCAAGGTTCAGGTCGCGAAGCTGAATTAGTCAATGCTCAAAAGCGCGAAGGAAACGGTAAAATATATTATCTTCTGGAGTATGTAGTCAAACTCCCTAACAATCAAGAACGTCACAACCTCGCCAGTGTCGCCACGAGTCGTGGTAAGCTTTTTACTTTCAACGCCTCAATTCCCGAAAGACGTTGGCCCAAAGTTAAACAGATAATGGAAGAATCTGTAAGTTCATTCTTTGTGTATTAGTTAGTTCTTAATTGTTCACTTATCTCCCCACACCCCCCACACTCCCCATGGGCATTCCATCCTTTATACTTGCCTCAGCTTCTTCAGCACGACGCCGCTTATTACAATCTGCTGGAATTGAACCAATAGTTTGCCCTAGTGACTTTGATGAGTCGCAAGTTCAATTCAGTGATCCTGCACAGTTAGTGCAAACTCTAGCACAGCATAAGGCAGAAGCTGTCGCCCCTCAGTTTGAATCGGCTTTGATCATGGGTTGTGATTCAGTGTTAGCTGTTAAGGGGGAGATTTATGGCAAACCTGCAAACACCGAGGAAGCTTACCAACGTTGGCAGAAAATGCAAGGCGGTTTTGGTGACCTTTACACAGGTCATACCTTGATTGATCTTTCACAAAGCCGGATTTTAGTAAAGTGTCAGGTGACAAGAGTCTATTTTGCTCAAATGAGCGATCGCGCCCTTAAAGCCTATGTTTCTGGTGATGAAGCGCTCAAATGTGCTGGCTGCTTTGCTCTCGAGGGTCGAGGAGGTCTATTCGTGGAAAGAATAGAAGGTTGTCATAGCAACGTGATCGGACTCAGTTTACCTCTATTACGGCACATGTTAGCGGAACTGGGGTACGAGGTCACTGATTTCTGGAATTGAGATGAGCAGGGGACTGGGGACTGGGTAGGAGATTGATCCCAATTGCCAGTCCCCAAATAAAAATTTACTTGCTGTTGTAGTAGAAAGCAATTTCTTTGTCTTTCAGCGGTGCGAATTCAGCTGATATCAGCAGTTGATTGAGTTCTGATTGGGGAATGTGTTTTGCCCCGATTCGCACTATCCGCGATCGCATAGTATTTGAGACGCCGCTACGCTGTCTATTCCCTTCTAGCGCCATAACTTGATGATAAAGTTCTAGCTTTTGAGGCGGAATAGGAGAACCATCAAAATCAATTCCCTGTGCGATCGCTTGATCAACAGCATCAGCACCTGTAGTGGTTTGAGTCCCTGGTGTAGTTTCAGCAGTCATAGTAATATGAGGTTACCGTTAATGAAGCTCCTATCCGCCCTTGGTCACAAGCGGTTCAAGCAATTATATCGTCTCACATTCGGGTTTGATTATCAAGCCTTGGTGTTGTATCCTCGGATGTGTTTGTACACCCTTGTCAGCGTTAGAGTTTTTAGTTTAATCTCTAACCAATGGTATAGCAATAGGTGCGCTATGTCTGAACCTCAAACTCCCCATAAAAAAGAACGTGCCCTGGAAAAAGCTCTAACTAACAAAATCATAGATGACTATTTTGAAAACTCAGAAAGCTGGCTGCGAGCCATTTTGCGGATGTGTATCTTCTCGCTGGCTCACCTAAATGGACAACCTGTGTTTGTCGTAGAGTGTCCAAATCAAGCTGTTGCCAAGCGTTTGAGTCGAAAAACCTATCCTTTTCGGGGGCTTGTATACTATTTAACAGATAATTTAAACGCTAGCGATCGCTCTTTATTTTGTTACCACGAACCTTCTAAGGGAGCTTGGTACTGTTTCGACACCAGTACTAACTCTTGGAAAACCCTGAGTCATCCGCAAAAGCCAATTGCGCCAACTGATTAGTTAGTCATTCGTTGTTGGTTGTTAGTTGTTGGTTTCAAAAAGAAAAACTAACCACTAACCACTAACAATCAACTATTCCCTATTTTGGTTTGTCACAAAACCACTGACAAATGCTCCTAACACGGTCCCTGTCCATATTCCTGTTGTACTACCTTGCCATATTGCCCCTGGTGTGACCATAACATTACAAATCTCATTGACACCCCAAGGTTGATTTTGACACTTTTGACTGTGGAGAATTAAAGTCATTTGACTCCCGATGTAACCACCAAGAAATCCTGCCAGT
Source organism: uncultured cyanobacterium (assembly GCA_903903925.1). Classification (GTDB taxonomy): domain Bacteria; phylum Cyanobacteriota; class Cyanobacteriia; order Cyanobacteriales; family Nostocaceae; genus Stigonema. The sequence goes on along the minus strand of CAIVAU010000259.1, from coordinate 76,891 downwards.
AGAGATGAAAAGGTGCAAGTTAAAACTCGATTCATTTGTTAGTTGTTGGTTGTTAATTGTTAGCGTAACGAACCATCCCAAGCCCTCGGCGGTGCGTTACGGACTTCGTCCTAACGCACCCTACTTAACCTTGTTCAAAAATCAAATATGATTCCTATATTAGTGGTTGGTTTCAAAAAGAAAAGCCAACCACTAAAATTTCAACCTGTATTTCTCATCCCGGCGGCAATACCATTAATAGTTAATAATGCTCCTCGCAGCAACTCGCCTTTACTGTAGCGAGAGTGGATAATGCCTGTAGTGACATTATTTCGGGACTGACGCAGGCGTTTTAGAAGAGCAATTTGGATGAAGCCTAGCGGTACAATTGTACCATTACGTAACTGTACCGAACGTTGTAAGACAGGATCGCCATCTAAAAGTCGTTGGTGATCGGTAATTTGTAGAACTAAACCTCGGATGAGGTAAAACTCGTTGGCAATTTGTTCAAAAACCTTCTCAAAGCGAGATTTATCTTCAGTACTTGACAATTCCTGAACGTATTGGTGTGCCATTTGCATGTCTACTTTTGCCAAGGTCATTTCTGCCTTAGAAATCACCATCTTGAAGAAAGGCCACTTGAGATAGAAATATTGCAGAAGTTTCATGTGTTCTTCTGGTTCTTGGTTCACAAATTCTTGCAAAGCTGTGCCAAAACCATACCAAGAAGGTAGCAAAAACCGGGTTTGCGTCCAGCTAAACACCCAAGGAATCGCCCGCAGACTGCTCAAATCTTTCTTGCCAGATGGACGACGGGCAGGACGGGAGCTAATTTGCAACTGGCTAATTTCTTCTATTGGGGTAACTTGGTGGAAGAAGTCAATGAAATCCGGCTGTTCATAGATTAGGTGGCGGTAATGAACACGCGATCGCGCTGCGATTTCTTCCATAATCTCATTCCAAGGTTCGATATCATCAAACCCAGTCCGTAGCAAACTAGCTTGAATAACAGCAGAGGTGATAGTTTCCAGATTGAACAAAGCCAAGTCCCGCAAGGAATATTTGGAAGCCAAAACTTCTCCTTGTTCCGTGATTTTGATCCGCCCATTAATACTATGACCAGGCTGAGCTAAAATAGCCTCATAAGATGGTCCACCGCCTCGCCCAACAGAACCACCACGTCCGTGGAAAATCCGCAGAGTCACGCCATACTTTTCGGCTATTCCCTGGAGAGATTTTTGGGCTTTATGAATTTCCCAGTTACTGCTTAAAAAACCAGAGTCTTTGTTGCTGTCAGAGTACCCCAGCATGACTTCTTGTAAGTTAGGAGTTAAGGAAGATGGGGAGGCGGAGGAAGAAACTCCCTCTGCACCTCCTGCTGCGTAGCCTCCAGCTAACAAAGCGCGATATAGGGGTAGTTCAAACAACTGCTGCAGGACGCTTTTTGAGCGTTGCAGATCTTCCACCGTTTCAAACAGAGGAACGACTTGGATAGTCCCAACAGCGAGACCAGGGTCATAAAGTCCTGCTTCCTTTGCCAATAGCAACACTTCCAAGACATCGCTAACTTCACGACACATACTGATGACGTAAGTTTGGCAGATATTGGGTCCAAACTCTTGTTGTAGAGATCGCACCACATGTAAGGTTTCAATGACATCGTTAGTTCGATCTGAAAATGGTAGTTGGGTAGGAATTAACGGACGGCGGGTTTGTAGTTCCCCCACTAGCCAAGCGACTCTTTGAGACTCTGATAATTCGTTGTAAGGTTGGGGTAAAATTCCCAAGTATTCCAGAATTTCATTGAGAGTGTCTGAATGGCGGGAAGATTCTTGGCGAATATCTAGTTGCGTCAGGTTAAAGCCAAAAATTTCTACCTGGCAGATGAGATTTTCTAGTTCCTTACTACTTAATCCTGTTTCTGTCAAGTTCCGTTCTATCAGCCTCAGTTCTGCCAAAAACTCTGACCCGGAACGGTAAATCGGGATGTTGTTGTTTTTTAGTATTTCCCGCTTATATAAAGCTAAATTGCGATCGCGGGTATTCTCCAGTCGCTTGAGTACATAAGAAAGCTTAAGCCGATAAGGTTCTTGGCGATAACGCAAAGCCAGTTCATCGTAAACTTCACTTAACTGAGACTGCTCTAGTTCTAGAGATTCCAGCAAATCTGGCAGAATATCACTCCAGTGCAGCGATAGGCTCAACAAGTTAATCAGCCGTTTCACCGACTTGATATATTTTTCCAACACCATATTGCGTTGATAGCAGGCTGTTTGCCAGGTAATTTCTGGTGTTACCGATGGGTTCCCATCTCTGTCTGCACCTACCCAGGAACCAAACTTACAAAAGTTTTTGCTTGGTGGTTCCAGCCAGGGAAATGTGCCAGCCAAAGCATGCTTGAAACGTTTGTACAGGTAGGGAATAGCATCAAACAAGACTTCTTGGAAATAGTGTAGGGCATAGTCTACTTCATCCAGCACCGAAGGTTTAAACTGGTGTAGTTCGTCAGTGCGCCACCACAAACGAATATCTTCTAGCAATTGCTCCCGTATTTCTTCTGCTTCCCAGGATGTTCCACCTAGCGTACGCTTTTCCACGACTTCCAGATGTTGTAAGAGTTGAACCACTTGTCGCTGTTTCTCGCGAATGGTGTGGCGAACTATTTCCGTAGGGTGAGCAGTGAACACTAACTGCACGTCTAGATGTGTAATTATGCGTTGAATGTGTTGGGGTGGTACGTTAAGTTTGTGTAACTGAGGGAACAAAGCAGCAAAAGTACCTTTTTGTTTTTTGTTTGAGGTTGCCTGCCAATTTCTTACCAGCAGTTCTGCTTCCAATCCTTTATTGGTCGGGGTTCCGGCTTCTTCTTGGTATGATGAATTGATAATATTTGGGAAAGGTTTCTCAGATTCTGATTCTGTTGCTGCTCCATAGCGAGTTAATTGCTGACGTTCCTCATAGTCCTGCTCTATGATGTTAATCAACTGGAAATACAGCGCGAAAGCACGAGCAGCCCTGATTGCTTCATTAATATTCAGTTGTTCAATCAACTTGAACACAGAGGAGCCTTGGTCATCAATTGCTTGACCTTCTGGTGAACACAGATCCCGTAGTTGTCGTAGGAGATCCACCATCTGTTGACCACATTCTTGTCGGAGAACTGATTCCCACAATTCCTCCATGACCTGTAGGCGATGGCGCAAAAATAGATCGGAGGCAGGGTAGATGTTTACAGCCTGAGCATCAGAATATAAAAGAGAACTCATATCGTCTGTTGTAGTAAAGCCGATTACTGTCTAGGAGCCTAAATATGGATATGACCACAGAATTCATCAAACGTATACTTTCTAACTTGGGCTTAATTCCTCATCGTTAGGAAAGTCAAGGATAGGTAAGCGCTCACCCCGAAATAATTCTTCACTTCCTTCCCCAAAGACTTGTAGAGTTTCAACAGTGACTTTTTCTGCCAGCAGCAGCAGTAGGATAGATGCTGTACCAACTTGCAAGAGGAGAGATTGAGGAATGGTAAATAAAACCAAATTTAATCCGGCGGCTGATGAAGGTTGGGTAGTGACAGAGGGCATAAGTAATTTTTGGTTATTGAAAGATGATTGAACAGAGCACACTCACAAGAAAAAAGAAGAAGCTTACACCTTTACAAAACTATCTTGGCTGATTTTGCAAGCTTAGAAGGTGACAAAAGTGTTAAAAAACTTTTAGTGTGATGACTCTATGGTTCTAGTTTACAAGCTATTGGGGATTGGGTATTGGGGATTCGGTATTGGGGATTGGGTATTGGGCAATAAAAGACTGATAATTCCCTATCCCCCATGCCCAATCGCCAGTCGCCAGTCCCCAATCCCCAATCGCCAATCCCCAGTCCCCCATGAAAACATTATTATCAGATAGCCAGCAATCTTTAGTGCAGTGGGTAAGTCAAGCAACAGGGATTAGCACTTTCGGGGTGAAAGTCCGGTTGCAGGGAAACGACCTACATATTCTTTGTGAAGGTTCAGAATGTCCTCAACGATGGCGAATTCTGTCTGATTTGCTGCAAGCTCTACAGCAAACAAACTTAGATATACTGACCAGCAGCGGACAAATCTCAATATATCAAGTATTTGTCTACGGTCGGAAAAAAGGTGAGAATCGACCAAAATGGTGTCATCGGGTTTACTTGAATCAACTGGAACGTCATCTGGAACAGGTGAAAAGCGCCCTGATAGAAGACGCTGCAAAATCAAGACAACCTGGTGGGGCACTCATCGTCTCTAATGAGAGTTTGGCACGTCAGGGACAGCCAGATGCGATCGCTCGCTATCTTAGTGAAATGCTAAGTACCTTGGGTGTGGCGGTGCAGGTAAAGGTGATGAAGCAACCGCCAACTTTAAGCAGCTACAACATTCAAAATCGCCTGTGGATTTTTTGCCAGTCAAGTTATAGCCCCGATCCATCACTAGTCGCGGAATCGGTAGCCAAGAAGTTGCGATCCCTTAAGCTTTCTGACTACCAAGATGCAGTGATTGCTGCTCGAGTCAGTGGCGAAAGCACACCTGACTGGCTACTGCGGGTAGATTTGACCCCACCAGAAGTGATGCTCAAAGAATGGGCGCGTTGGGGGGATATACAAGCGATCGCCTGGTTGTTAACTGAAGCATTGTCAGAGTCCAAAGTGACAGTAGGGGTAACCCTCAAAGAATCAACGCTACATATATTTTGTACCCCTGCTTTTGACCCATTAAAAAATGCTCCAGCGCCAGATAAGGCACTTTGCTTAGAGGTGATTGTGCCTCAATTGCAAATAATCGCCCCCCAAAGCATTCTTTGCACCGCCATATACGGACAAAAAACAGGTGATGTCCAACCAGATTGGATTGACTGGCAGTCGTTACCTGCTGCAGACCATCCAGCTTTAGCGACATCACCACTAGAGTTAGCCAAAGCTGGTGACGAACCTGCGCTGGTTTTTCTGCTGGAACGCTTACTCAACCCAAACCTAGAGTCACGTTTGATCACAGGTGGCATTCGCGTACTCCTGCTACGCAAACAGGATTTGTTACACATTATGTGTGATGCTCCTGTTTGTCCAGGACGTAAACAAGTTGCCTCTAAAGTTACCCAATTTGTGCGACAATTAAAGATTGTCGGTATTATAGGAGTGCGTGTCTACGGTCGTCGTGCTGGTAATAAGGAGCCTTTTTGGAATTATGGTGTCGATTTTGAGCATCGCCAATTCTTAGTACCAGAAGCAACTCCAGAATTTGCTGCTACTTATACCCACGTTCGCGAACTTCTAGTTTCCGAAACTGATGAACCTGTATTGCGTTCCGACCTAACTGCTGAAGAAATTCATAGTTTTGTCACAGAAGTTGCTCAAGATTGGATCACAACAGCGAGAAGGTTTCTTTTAGGAACGCAGATCTTTGTCGCCAGCGGCGAATCACCAGAACAAACCCCTACTCATCAAGGTCGTTGGGTTGCATTAGTCTGGGGAACCCTGGGGTTATTGCTCACCTTACAAACTGATTGGGTCTTGGGTCAAATGATTGCTCAGACGACACAATCAACACCAACTATCTCATCAGCACAGGGAACATTGCTGAACAACAGCGGAGATTTGCGTGATAGAACGACATCTTTTGCCAAGACAACTCCTGCAAAATCCTCTCTTGATTCAAGTTTTGTCTTCAATGCTTCTGGGTTTACACGAACAGATGATTCTCAGTCAACAAGTTTAGCAGCCGCACCCCTAAAGCAAAAAGCAACCTCAACTGCTATTCTTTTAGCTGCGCGATCGCAGATACCAAGTTTTAATACAAGGCAGTTAGAAGAGCAACTGGCACTCTATAGACGGAGGCTGTTAACAACTGGCAAACCTCCAAATGTATTGATTATTGGCTCCTCCCGCGCCCTGAGAGGAATAGATCCAGCAGCACTTTCTCAAGCTTTAGCAACTCAGGGTTATTTAAATGTTGACGTGTTTAACTTTGGCATTAACGGTGCGACATCTCAAGTTGTAGACTTTGTCATTCGCCAGGTTCTTAAGCCATCGGAACTACCAAAAGTCATGATCTGGGCAGATGGTTCCCGCGCCTTTAATAGTGGTCGAGAAGATACTACTTTTAAAGCGATCGCTGCATCACAAGGGTACAAACAGGTCTCACCAAAAGCACTATCGATTACAAGTCATACTGAAGTCTCAAGTCCAGCAGCAATGGCGATCCCAGAAAAGCAAACGAACAGCTATCAAACTTTTAATCATTGGTTAAATCAATCGCTAGCTACTGCTTCTTCTACATATCAAAAGCGTGACAATCTCAAGAATCTATTGATCCAAAAAGTAAAATTTTTGCCTATAGTTGGCGAAAGCGGAAGATCAGATAGCACAAAACTAAATCAAACAAATACAGAAGATGATGCTTCGCTGCAAGCCGTTGACTTTGATGGATTTCTACCTTTACCAATCCGCTTTCAACCTAGAATATATTACCAAAAACACCCTAAAGTTTCTGGCGATTACGACAACGACTACAAATCCTTCCAACTTGGAGGTGAGCAAGACGCCGCCTTACAAGCCGTCATTGAGTTCACCCAGGCTCAGAAAATTTCTCTAGTCTTTGTCAATATGCCCCTGACCGCAGACTATCTCGATCCAGTACGCTCAAAATATGAGCAAGAATTTCAGCAGTATATGTTGCATCTAGCTAATGGTTCAAACTTTATTTATCGCGATCTAAGTCGGATTTGGCCCAACGCCAATGACTACTTTTCTGACCCTAGCCACCTTAATCGCTACGGTGCATACGAAGTCTCGAAAAAGCTGGCTAATGACCCAATGATTCCTTGGCTGACAAAGTAGATATAACAAATGGAATTTATCTCAATTGTATACGGGCTATTCTTACTGAGTGTGTTGGGAATTTACTGGTCAATGGCACAACAGAAGTGGCGGCTATGGACGCTGCTGTTGGCCAGTTTAGTATTCTATGCATCTTGGCAGTACCAGTATATTCCGCTACTTTTAGCACTCGTTTTTATCAACTTTCGTTTTGGTCTGGAGATTGGGGAAAACATCCCATCAGAAAACTATTCTCTGGACAAGAAGATTTCTAACCACGAGTTGCAGTTTGCTGAAGCTGATTGGAATCGCCGCCGATTGAAGCTGTTGTGGGTGGGTATAATTTTAAATGTTTTGCTGCTTTTAAGTTTTAAATATCTCTCACCTCTATTAAGGTTTATTTTTCTATCGAATCCTACAAACTCAAATCCTGACTCTTTTAAATTAATTGCACCTTTGGGGATTTCATTTTTCTCCTTTGAGTGCATTGCCTATTTAGTTGATATCTATCGCGGTGCGCCTGCTGCACAGGAATTCCTTAAATTTGCAGCTTACAAGTTTTTCTTTGCCAAACTCATTTCAGGTCCGATTACTCGTTACCATAAATTAGCAAATCAGTTTCACAATTCGCGCTTGCCTACAGCTGATATTGTGGCCGAGGGATTATGGTTGATTGCTCGTGGTGCAGTTAAAAAGGGTATTTTAGCAGACCATCTGGGAATTTTTGTTGATTTATGTTTTGGTAACCTACAGCGAGCAGGTAGTGTCGATCTATGGTTAGCGACATTAGCCTATGGCTTACAGTTGTATTTGGATTTCAATGGTTACGTAGACATTGCTCGTGGCAGTGCAATGCTTTTCGGCTTTATTTTACCAGAAAACTTTGATTTTCCGTATTTCAGTACTAGTATAGCTGACTTTTGGCGACGCTGGCACATCACTCTAGGTGATTGGCTACGTAATTACTTATATTTTCCTTTGGGTGGTTCTCGTCAAGGTTTAGCCCGCACCTGCATGAATTTAATCATTGTGATGCTGATTGCTGGTATTTGGCACGGGGCGGCATTAGGTTTTTTAGTCTGGGGGGCATTACATGGTTTAGCCTTGGCGGTGCATCGGCTGACTGACGTCGTCAGCGATCGCTTTGAGGGTCTGGAAAACTTCTGGCAAAATCCTCTAGGTATAGTTTTCGCTTGGCTACTGACGCAACTTATGGTTTTTACCTCTTGGATTTGGTTCCGCTTACCTGATCTCCAAGACTCTTCTAATGTTTTTGGACACCTTTGGGGTCATCCTGCTGATGTCCAGTTTGTGCAAAAAGTCTATGTTGAAGCCCTAAATCTCAGTCAATCCCAAATGGCAATACTACTGACCGCTTTAGTTAGCTTCATGGCTGTGTTCTATGCTTTAAACCGGATGCTGAAGCTACAGTTTAGCTGGCATTTGAAGCTTGTGTTCGCACCCTTGTGCTTCTACTGTGTTTGGTTACTAGCCCCTGAAGGCAGCTTGCCTTATATTTATTTTGATTTCTAAGCGGTAAATTTCTATATTAAGACTGTTAACGATTGGCTATTGACTGTCAACCGTTAACATTTAACAGTATGTAATTGAGATTTTATAGCGAATGAAGACCAAAATTCATATTTATTAATTGGTATAACCTACCAGATTTGGCAGATATTGTCAACTAGATTTATTGGTCATTTAGTTAATCAGTTATGAGTCTCAAGTTGCTTTCCTCAAACTAAAATTTAACACTTTGGAGATTTATCCTATAATCAGACCAAAAAAAGGATTAGATAATACTTAAGATAGATGAATATTAAAAAAAAGACCTTACAATTGGAAGTTACTGCACTATAATCAGGGTGACAAAGGGTGTAAATTTGGAGTGAGAAGCTTAAAGGGTAAAGTTAATCAAAATTGCGATATTAGGAGCAAATTTGATTAATTAGAACTTCAGAAAAAGAGGGTTCAAGACTCTTGTCTAAAGTCCATAACCCTAGTCCAAAGACCGATTTACATGCTGAATCAAAATAACTTATGAAAATCGCGCAAGTAGCCCCTTTGTGGGAACGAGTTCCGCCTCCTGCTTATGGAGGAATTGAACTGGTGGTGAGTCGCTTGACAGATGAACTGGTACGTCGAGGTCATGATGTGACCTTGTTTGCTTCGGGCGACTCGCAAACTTTGGCTCGGTTAGAGGCGGTTTATCCTCGTCCAATACGCTTAGATCCAGAGATCAAAGAGCATTTCATCTACGAAACGCTTTCACCTAGCCTAGCTTATCAACGAGCGGCGGAATTCGATATAATCCACTCCCACGTGGGATTCTGGGCATTGTCTTTAGCAAGTATGGTATCAACACCCTCAGTGCATACCTTGCACGGCAAATTTACGAGGGACAGCAGAAAGATATTTACCCAATACCAAAGGCAACCATACGTTAGTATTAGTAACGCACAGCGTCAAGCAGACCTAAACTACATCAGCACCGTTTACAACGGGATTAATCCAGAAGAATACCCATTTATAGCCCAACCCCAAGACCCACCATATCTGGCATTTTTGGGACGTTTTTCGCCAGAAAAAGGACCACAGCAGGCGATCGCCATTGCAAAGCAAGCAGGTTGGCGTTTAAAGATGGCTGGAAAGGTTGATGTGGTAGACACTGAGTTTTTTGAAAAAGAGATTGCCCCTCATATAGATGGTCAGCAAATTGAATTCCTCGGGGAAGTTAACCATGCCGAAAAAGCTGAACTTCTAGGCAATGCAGCTATCACTCTCTTCCCCATTACCTGGCAAGAACCCTTTGGTTTAGTGATGATAGAATCAATGGCAGCTGGTACACCAGTGATAGGCACAAATTTAGGATCTGTACCAGAAGTTATTACCCACGGTAAAACAGGGTTTGTCTGCCAAAGCTATGAAGAGATGGTGGCGATGATCCCTGCTGCTTTAGAACTCAATCGCCAAACCTGCCGAGAATATGTAGAAAATCGATTTAGCGTCACCCAAATGGTGAATGGTTACGAAGCAGTCTATGAAAAAATCATCAAAGACCGCTCTCGCAACAGTAGGCTCATTCGTGCCTTAAAAGTCTCGTAGCAGTCAACTTTACCAACTGATCTGGGCAAGTCGCTCAAATCATCCCTTTTTGCTTTCTGTATATGACACCTAAGGTGCAGTAATTCTAAGCTGTCATACACATTTCTACCTCCAAAATTGCAACCGCAGATGTAGACCCGTACCCCTTCTACGCGTTCGGGGAAGCAAGCGTGATCAGCAGCGTCTCCGATAGGAGAAGGGTACGCAGATGGAGAGAAGTCTGAGCGGCGGAAGCCGCCGCTCAGAACTTCGGAACGCAGATAAAACCAAAAATTATCCGCGTCCATCTGCGTTGATCTGCGGTTCAAAATATAAAATTGATATAACCTCCCTGACTGAACCTAAAAAGCGTGCGTAATCTGCAAGAAACCCACTTAAACCGCGCTCGTGCTAGCCTTAGACAAGCGCTGTCTTGGTATGGCAATCTTCGTAAACCGGGACAGTCGCCATCAAACTTACAATTAGCAGGTTTAGTAAAACCCGAATTGGAGGTCTTGACCTCTACACTTAACAAGTTAGACTACAATGTGATTCGCATTGCCGCCTTTGGGTTAGTCAGCCGTGGCAAATCAGCAGTGTTAAATGCCTTGGTAGGACAGAAAATACTGCAAACTGGGCCCCTTCACGGTGTGACTCAGTACCCTCGTTCTGTCCGCTGGAATCCTAGCAGCAAAGTCCTTTTAGAGTTAATCGATACCCCAGGATTAGATGAAATTGCGGGGGAGGCGCGATCGCAAATGGCGCGAGAAGTCGTCCAGCAAGCTGATTTGATTTTATTTGTGGTGTCTGGTGACATCATGGGTATTGAGTATCAAGCACTGTGCGAATTGCGAAGGGCACAAAAACCACTCATTCTAGTTTTTAATAAAATAGACCTCTATCCAGAGACAGATAAAGCAGCAATTTACAAAAATTTACAACAGCTAGGTGCAGGAAATCTGCAAGCCAAGCCTTTACAACCAGATGAAATTGTCATGGTAGCGGCGGAACCACCAGCAATGGAAGTGCGGGTTGAGTGGCCAGATGGTAATGTAACCTATGAATGGGAAACACAACCACCGCAAATCGACGAACTTAAACAGACAATTCTGAAGATTCTTAATCGTGAAGGGCGATCGCTTCTGGCTTTAAACGCACTGATCCAAGCACGGGATGCAGAAGAGGCGATCGCACAAAAAACCATCAATTTACGATCATCTCAAGCAGAAAACCTGATCTGGCAATTTACTAAATACAAAGCCTTAGCCGTAGGGTTAAACCCTATCCCCTTCTTAGATATTTTAGGAGGCGCTGTGGCAGACTTGGCTTTAATTCGTTCTATGTCACGGTTGTACGGCTTGCCAATGACAAGCTATGAAGCCGGGAAGATTTTAAAAACAATTTTATTGAGTTCTGGTGGCTTGCTACTAGGAGAATTAGGCAGCAGTTTACTTTTAGGTTTAGGCAAGAGTGCAACTGCAATTGCGGCTGGTGAAAATCCCACAAATCTGACCGGTTATGCTGGGAGTGCGATCGCACAAGCTAGTATTGCAGGTTACGGAGCATACGCAGTGGGTAAAGCAGCACAAGTGTATCTAGAAAAAGGCTCAACTTGGGGGAATTTAGGAGCTAGTACAGTGATTCAAGAGATTCTTTCTGAAGTGGAACCAAGTACAATTCTGTATCGTTTACGACAAGAAATAGGAAGAGGGAGCAGGGAGCAGGGAGCAGGGAGCAGGGAGTAGGGAGTAGGGAATAGGGAGTAGGGAGTAGGGAGCAGGGAATAGGGAGTAGGGAGTAGGGAGTAGGGAGTAGGGAGTAGGGAATAGGGAGCAGGGAGTAGGGAGTAGGGAATAGGGAGTAGGGAGTAGGGAATAGGGAGCAGGGAATAGGGAGTAGGGAGTAGGGAGTAGGGAATAGGGATCTGCTCCCTGCTACAACTTTTGAAAGTTGGAAGCCGCAGATTGAGTCACTTGCATAATCGCCTCTAAATCTGGTGATGGTGTTTCACTTTCCATTCCTAGCCATAAGAGGTATTCTATATTTCCAGCCGGACCAGTCACAGGCGACCAAATTAAACCTTTGTAACGCCATCCCAACTCACCAGCAGCTTGCAACACTTGAAAAATAGCATCAGCTTGGTCCTTAGGGTTACGCACAACGCCTTTTTTACCAACACGGCTTCTCCCCACTTCAAACTGTGGCTTCACCAGCAACACAGCCTCACGAGGATGTTGCAGGAGCTGCCATAGAGCAGGCAAAATCTTACTTAAAGAAATAAACGACACGTCTACCACTGAAAAATCAGCATAAACTCTACTCGGTGGTGCACCATACAAATTATCTGGCGTCAGATACCGCAAATTTGTCCGTTCCCGCAAGATCACTCTAGTATCATTTCGCAGACGCCAGTCAACTTGTCCATAACCGACATCAACACCGTAAACTTGTTTTGCCCCAGATTGTAGCAAACAATCAGTAAAACCTCCTGTAGAGATGCCACCATCTAAACAAATGCGCCCTTCCACAGGAATAGCAAACACTTCCATCGCTTTCGCTAATTTTTCTCCTCCTCTAGAAACAAAACGCGATCGCTCTTTAATCTGAATCTGAGCCGAAACCTCCACCTCTGTCCCTGGCTTATCAACAACCGTGCGATCGACAATCACTTCCCCAGCCTGAATTAACCGCTGTGCTTGTTGCCGGGACGAACACAAATCTAACTCTACCAACAAAATATCCAATCTTTGCTTAGCCAATCTTGCCTTTGCGCTCTTCGCGTCTTCGGAGTTCATAAAAAAAGCAAGCCCCAACAGAGACTTGCTAAATTCTAAACTTAGAAGCAACCTAAATATCTTGTTCGCTCAACTCACGAGTTATGTAATCAAATGGCTCATCCACAATGCTAGTATTAGCAACACCTGCCGCTGCCACTTGCTCCTTCACAATATCCTTCATGATTTGGATACCGCGAACTGTCGGACCAATGGGCACGCTCAAAGAATTGTAGGTTTCCCGTAGTCCTTGCAATACTCGTTCATCCAGCACATCCATATTACCAGCAACGAGAGCATAAGTCGCATAGCGCAGGTAATAATCCATATCCCTCAGACAAGCCGCATAACGACGAGTTGTGTAGGCGTTTCCACCAGGGCGAATCAACTCCGGCAGTTCTTCAAATAACTTAAGCCCTGCCTCCTTGACAATTGCTGCTGCATTGCCATTGATCACCCCTGCGGCGTACACTCGTGCTGTGCCGCTCTCAAAGTAGGATTTCAAGCTGTCGATCGCATTCCGGTCAAAATACCGACCAGCAATGTCATAATTCTTAATTAAGCTTGTAACTGCATCGCGCATGTTTTTTCCCCCAATTAATTCTATTTATGGTTTGATATTTATTTGACTGCTTCTATGAAAGGTGCCAGTTTTTGTGCCACTTGTAAAAAAGAAGCACCAACACAACGAAAACAATCCATCTGCTAATTAAGGATCTTATGCCAAAGTTGTCCCTATGAGATGAACATTCCAGTTTTGTTCGCTCAGTTTAAAGAAAGGTTAACGTAACCTGTAAACGACACTTTCTGTAACTAAAGATACAGAATAGGCTAATTTCACCTTCTTAGGATCTTCCTGAAATAGCAGAATTTTGTTGAACCAAGCATAATTAACATGCTTTAACATTGTGGTCTTACTACTGTCAGTAAACGGAGCCAAGGAGTAACTATGACAACCCCACAAGAAATTTTGAAGCTGATTCAAGACCAAAACATTCAGATGATCGATCTGAAATTTATCGATACCCCAGGTATCTGGCAGCATCTGACAGTCCACAAAGACCAAATTGACGAGAATTCATTTACTGACGGCGTAGCTTTCGATGGTTCCAGTATCCGGGGTTGGAAAGCTATCAACGAATCAGATATGTCAATGGTACTCGATCCAGACACTGCCTGGATCGATCCTTTCATGCAAGAACCAACCCTCTCGCTTATTTGCAGCATCAAAGAACCCAGAACTGGTGAGCCCTACAGCCGTTGTCCTCGCGTTATTGCCCAGAAAGCCTTAGACTACCTAGTTTCTACTGGTATTGGTGACACAGCCTACTTTGGGCCAGAAGCTGAGTTCTTCATCTTTGATGATGTTCGCTTTGACCAAACCCAGAACGCAGGCTACTACTTTGTAGACTCGGTAGAAGGTCGTTGGAATTCCGGTAGAGAAGAAAGTCCCAACCTGGGTTACAAACCTCGCTACAAAGAAGGTTACTTCCCAGTTTCTCCAACGGATACCTCACAGGATATACGGACAGAAATGCTCCTCACTATGGCAAAGTGCGGAGTGCCAATTGAAAAGCACCACCACGAAGTTGCTACGGGTGGTCAGTGTGAACTAGGTTTCCGCTTTGGGAAGCTGATCCAAGCAGCGGACTGGTTAATGACTTATAAATACGTCATCAAGAACGTTGGTAAGAAACACGGCAAAACTATTACCTTTATGCCCAAGCCAGTGTTTCAGGACAACGGTTCTGGTATGCACACCCACCAGTCAATTTGGAAAGATGGTCAACCTCTGTTCGCTGGCGATCAATACGCTGGCTTGAGTCAAATAGCGCTGTATTACATTGGTGGTATCCTCAGACATGCACCAGCACTGTTAGCGCTTACCAACCCTTCCACCAACTCTTACAAGCGTCTAGTACCTGGTTATGAGGCACCAGTTAACCTAGCTTACTCCCAAGGTAACCGTTCTGCTTCTATTCGTATTCCTCTGTCTGGCACTAACCCTAAAGCTAAGCGCTTAGAGTTCCGTTGTCCTGATGCAACTTGTAACCCCTACCTTGCCTTTTCTGCTATGCTGTGCGCTGGCTTAGATGGCATTAAGAACAAAATCGATCCCGGTCAGCCTTTAGATCGGAATATTTATGAACTTTCTCCAGAAGAATTGGCAAAAGTTCCTTCCACTCCTGGTTCTTTGGAACTAGCATTGGAAGCGCTGGAGAAGGATCACGCTTTCTTGGTCGAACCAGGTGTGTTCACTGAAGACTTCATTCAAACTTGGATTTCTTACAAGATAGACAATGAAGTCAACCCACTGCGGTTACGTCCTCATCCATACGAGTTTGCTCTCTACTACGATGCTTAATTTCTGCTCAATTTACTCCCGAACCGCCCTTTAGATTACCTATCTAATTAACCGCAGAGGCGCAGAGGACACAGAGATCTGAGTTAGGGAGATTTAGGTAATTTTTGAAGGCAGTAAGAACATAAAGCCACTCAGATAGGGTGGCTTTTTTGTTAGTTGATAGTTGTTGGTTGTTGACCACTCACTACTAACCACTAACTCATCGTCGCATTGCTGAGGTCATAAGTTATCCGAGCGATCGGGTCTATTTTCCCTTGAATGGGATTCCAGTAGTGGGACACTTCTCCAGCAAGACCTAGTTCCTCGCCAGTACGTCCCAACATCGATTGTTGACGATTCTTGACCAGTTGATAGTGATGCATCATTAAGGCACGCGCTTTTTCTTGTGTAGACATATCTTTTCTCACTGTAGTGATATTTGATTAGATTTCTTTCTGTCTTCGACTAATATAGCAAAATTTCTGTAACAAAGGCTACGAAAACGAAGAAAATAATTAAATTTTTCTATAATTCATGCTGGAGTGACCCCATCTGATATCTTGCACCTAGGCTGTCAGTAGTGCGAGCATCTTGCTCGCTTCGTGAGCGAGACGCTCACACTTCCCATACATCTTTCTGAAGATGCGACCTGCCCAAGGATTATAATTTCTTTGTTAAAATTGTTTAAGTTAAACAAATATTAAGTAACGAACAATAGAATCAAGCCATTATCATGTCTGACACCTTAACCAAGCTGACTTATCAGACTTTTCAGCAGGGCAAAAACTACTTTGGTCTTACTCACAAGATGCTAAGTGTACGCTTAATGAATATCATCTCCCCTAGTGAGCGGCAAACCAAACCCATCCCAAATGAGGTTTTACTTAAACTTCAGCAAAAACTGAATCATCTGCTGGAAGTTGATTGGGAGGATGCTGAGCGGGGTGTGTATCCTAAAAGCTTACTGTTTGATAACCCTTGGGAAGACTTTTTCCGGTATTATCCAATATTATGGCTGGATCTACCTCAAGTCTGGGATCGGATTAAGCACAAGAGATATCAAGAGTTTTCTCCAGATATTGAGACTTTTGGTTATCCTAGCTACTATGTACAGAACTTCCATCACCAGACGGATGGCTACTTGAGTGATTTATCAGCCAATCTGTACGACTTGCAGGTGGAAATTCTCTTTGGCGGATCAGCAGACCCGATGCGGCGGCGAATTCTTGCTCTCCTGAAAGAGACTTTGCATGCACCTTCTCTACACCCGCGACAAATACGTGTTTTAGATGTGGCTTGTGGAACTGGTCGCACTCTTAAGTTTATTCGGGCAGCTTTACCTCAAGCTTCTCTCTATGGTACAGATTTGTCACCGGCTTACTTGCGTAAGGCAAACGAACTGTTATCCCAAATTCCAGGAGAATTGCCACAACTCTTACAAGCTAATGCTGAAGAGTTACCCTACCTGGATAACTATTTCCATGCTGTGACTTCTGTTTTTCTATTCCATGAATTACCAGGGGCGGTACGTCAACATGTCATAGATGAATGCTTCCGGGTGACAAAACCAGGAGGAACCTTGATCATTTGTGATTCAATTCAGATGAGTGATTTTCCGGAAATGGCGCTGATCATGGAAAACTTCTACAAAACTTACCATGAGCCCTACTATCAGCATTACACGACTGATAATTTGGTAGAGCGTTTAGAGAACGCAGGCTTTGAGAATATTGATATACAAGTCCACTTTATGAGCAAGTATTTCATTGCTCGTAAACCTGGGTGATATGATGCAATTCCTGAGAAAGGGATTGCAGCAGGAGTGATTGGGCTGAGTGCAGGAAGAAATGATCACCCTCAAACATCTGTAGTGAGAAGGCAGAATTTGTTTGTTTTTCCCAAGCCTGGAGATTATGGTAACTCACCTCCTGATCTTGTAAGCCACCAAAGACAGTAATGGGGTAGTCGAGGGGAGGTTCCTCCGTATAAACGTAGGTTTCGAGAACGGCAAAATCTGCCCGTATGATAGGGCTAAGTAGCTGCATCAGTTCGGTATTTTCTAATACAGCTTGAGGTGTGCCGTTGAGGCGGCGGATTTCTGAAATAAATTCACGATCTGGTAGGGCGTGGATGGGTGGAGATGGTGGGGGAACTTGAGGCGCACGCCTACCAGACACAAACAGGTGAACTGGATCTCTCTTATATTCTCGGCGGAGTAGACGGGCGACCTCGAAGCTGACCAGTCCACCCATGCTGTGACCGAAGAACGCAAATGGTTTGTCTAGGTATGGTAGGAGAACCTGTGCGATCGCACCCACAAGCGGTTCTAGCCGAGTGAATGGGGCTAACCTGATCTGGCTTAAGCGTCCTGGAAGTTCAATGGCACAAACCTCGACAGTTGTCGGTAGACTGTCAGACCATGTACGAAAAATTGTAGAGCTACCACCTGCATAGGGGAAACAGAATAAACGCACTGAAGCCTGAGGATTTGGTTTGGGGGATTTAATCCAGGAGTTGAATGTTTCTGCGGTTGTCATAATCCGACCTACAATTACCCAAGATTTGGCACTTGCGCATCGCTTCGTCAAGGCTAAAGTTGATCATACTAGAAAAAAGCACTTTGCCTTCAGCAGCTAGTTGACCATCAACTTCTGCATGCGCTTGCATCTTCAAGAAGCGACTAAGCTTGACCTGAGTTCGACACAATATTGGAGAAAAGCTCCAAGCTATGCTTAAAATTGAAACATGAAAGCCTATTTATGCGGGCATACTACAATGGTTCAAAAAATTGCCTTGTTTAATCACAAGGGCGGAGTTAGCAAAACAACGACTACATTTAATTTAGGATGGATGCTTGCCTCAAAAGGTAAAAGAGTAATTCTTGCAGATACTGACCCGCAATGTAATCTCACAGGAATGGCTCTGGGAGAAGAAACAGAGGATGATGAAGCAAGAATAGAAAATATATATAATACAACTTCAAACATTAAAACGGGTTTAGCTCCTGCTTTTGAGTCTCAACCAAGGGCTATTGAGGCTATAGACTGTATCCCAGTAAAAGGTCGAGATGGATTATTTTTATTGCTTGGTCATGTTGGATTTGCTGAATACGAGGTGACATTAGGTATTGCTCAAGAATTGAGTGGTTCAATTCAAGCCCTTAAAAACTTACCAGGGTCCATCACTGATTTATTTGAGAAAACAGCTACTAAGTTTAATGCAGACTATATTTTGATTGATATGAGTCCAAGTTTAGGCTCGATTAATCAGAATTTATTAATGACAAGCGACTTTTTTCTTGTTCCAACCACTGCTGATTTCTTCTCGGTAATGGCAATAGACTCTTTAGCTAAAGTTTTACCAAGATGGTGCGCTTGGGCTAAAACAGCAAGTTCTCTCCTAATTCTGAGAGATGCTGCCTACCCATTTCCTAACGTTACATTACGTTTTTTAGGAAGTATTGTTCAAAATTATCGAATTATACGTGGAAAAGAGACTGCTGCCTTTCAAACATGGATTCAGAAAGTTGAGAAAGCTGTTTCTGATAAGTTAGTTCCTATTTTACGCCAGAATGATATGATGCTACCTGCAACAGTCTACACCGAGATCTTAATTAACGGTAGCTTCTCTCTTACGAAAATCTCAAATTTTAATAGTCTAATTGCCCTGTCTCAGAAACACAGAACCCCAATTTATGACCTTACACCTGAGCAATTAGACCAAGAAGGAATAGTATTAGAAAATAACCGAAAAAAACAAGAAGAATTTAGGAAAACTTTTTCAGACTTAGCAGACAAGATTATTGCACTAACTTCTACCTCTACCTATGCAGTCAGCGCTTGACCAATTCCGTATTAGTATTGGTCGCGTTCGAGACCTCATTGCGCTTCACAATTCTGTAAAAGGCTATAATTCAGATGCATACCTGAAGTAGTTTTAACCGCAGGGGTTGAGAGGGCGATCGCCATGACAATAGCAACCAAAAAACTCTCCCTAGAAGAATACCTCGCTTATGACGATGGGACAGACACCAAATATGAGCTCGTGGACGGAGAGTTAGTGGAAATGCCACCAGAGACTAATAGGAATAACCGCATTGCCCTCTACCTGCTGTCAGAATTCCTCAAACTGATACCTTTATACCTCATATGTCATAAAGATACGGAAATTGTGGTTACGGGTAATCGCACTCGTGTCCGCCTACCAGACTTAATGGTCTTAACTGAGGAATTATTTGCAGCGATCGGTGGTGGACGAGCTACAATTACTCAGGATATGCCATCTCCGGCACTGGTGGTTGAGGTTGTCTCTCCTGGCAAAGTTAATCAAGACCGCGACTACCGCTACAAACGGTCAGAGTATGCCGCACGGGGAATCCCAGAATACTGGATTATCGATCCTGGTAAGGAACAAGTTACGGTGCTGACCCTGGTAGACGGATTATACGAAGAAGCTGTGTTTCAAGGGAGTCATTACATCGTCTCCGCTACTTTCCCGGAGTTAAAACTGACCACAGCCCAAGTTTTAGCAGCAGGGGAACGGCAATAAACTGTTTGATGACTCCTAAGTGTAGTAAAACTAGTACAGTGCGGCGGAAATAAAGTAACCATTTCCAACAGGCAAAAGCCTTGATATATATTCCTTTTGACTTTTGACTTTTGACTTTCGCGCAGCGGTACTAGGGGCAATTGGACTTTGAATTCATATCCCAACTACGGTAGGATTCAGATAGTTTTGCTGGATTGCGATCGAAAAAATGCCTATAGATGAACAAGTGCGGGTCTTTGTTTATGGCACTCTCAAACCAGGTGAAGCAAACTATCAAAAATACTGTGCTGGCAAAGTCGTAGATAGTACTAAAGCGCTAGCACTAGGTGAATTGTTTGCTTTACCGATGGGTTTTCCAGCAATGACGCCAGGTAAGAGCCCTGTCCACGGATATTTACTCTCTTTTGCTAACTCAGAAATCTTAATCGATTTGGACGATCTGGAAGATTACCAACCTGCAAGACCTGACTCAGCGAACCTCTACTATCGACAACAGATCGAAGTTTACGAGATTTACGACCAACAAAGATCCCTTTGCCTTGCTTGGGTCTACTTAATGAGCAAGGAGTTAGTTGATCAACTAGGAGGCGTTATCCAAACTGATGGTTGGTGGAGTCAGTGCGTGTAGTTTAATGTTACGTAGAACGCAATGATCCCAATTGAGTGAATATTTGATGAAGATTGCGTAAATTTACTGTTGGATCTAAGATTTATTGCATGAATGATGTCAAAGTAGGCTATGCAATAATACATAGGGTTGTTCAGCGCACGGAAAGCGTGGGAACAAGTCTCAGTTTATATCTAGAGGACTGAGCAAGGATTTCAGTCCATTTCAATGGAATTAAGCTATTAGCCCAGAACTTAAGTTCTGGGCGGGATACCGGGCTGGTTCAGAATGGGGCACTCCGGTAAGCTAAGTAACCACCGCCTTAGCTTGTGTCGCTATCCAGTGAGCCTTGTGGCTTCATTAGTTTTGACAGAAAATAGTTGTAGATTACTTAGATTCAGGAGATCCAAACCATGACCCAAACCCCAGAAACACCCATTGACCGACTAGACCGACTTGAAACAGCACTAGGGCGATTCGCTGAACTTACAATCCAAAACATCCAACGTCATGATGAGGTACTTACAAATCTGAATGAAACAGTACTCAGTCAGAATGATGCCATTGCTGCTACGAATGCTAATGTCAACGCACAAAGCGCGACAATTGATGTTTTGGTTGCAAATATCCAACAATTAACGGAAAATGTTGCAGCAGTAAACCAAAGAGTAGATTCTTTGGCAGAGCAAGCAGTACAAGACCGTCAACAAGCAGCACAAGATCGTCAGCAAGCAGCCATCGACCGTCAAGAGTTCCGAACTGAAATTCGACAAATTTGGGAATATTTACGAGATCGCAATGGTGGGAGCAGTCCACCACAAAGGTGACTTAAAAATTAAGAGACACAGCAGTTTTATTTTTGGTATGAAAATAAAATTGATATAACTGTTCCCTTATGGGCTACCGTGCCATCCCCCCGCTCCCTAGCACGCTGTGCTGGTCGTCACACTGCTGTGTGAGCCTTTTCCAGTACTGATATCATCCTTTTCTTCCTTCTTAGTGCCACTCCCATCGCTATCGCTGCAACAGTCCCCATGATAGTCGCTGGCTCTGGGGCAGGCTGACTGTATCCAACTGCTGTAACTGAACCGCTTTGTGATAATGTGTTTGCACTATCAGTGGCTAATGAATCATGGAAATATGAACGCGGCACCCCATAGGCTGCTTGGTTACCTTCAATACTGACGGTCTCATTGAGCGTTCCGGTTAAAGGTTGGTCAAAATAAAGGGCCAGATAGTCGCCTGTGCTTTGGTTCGTCGCTGTGAAATACGTAGCTCCATAACTTTGACTGTACGCCGCAGTTGTTAGCTGTTCCACTTGATATGTTGAATCTTGTTGTTTAATGTTAGCAGTAATGTTCGCCGCCGTAATTTGACCAAGAACTGTGTCGTATGTGATCGATCCAGAGAAATTGTCTCCTGTGTATGCTGTCGATACACTGTTAAGATCGTATGTCACGGAAGCCGCGCTCGCAGGTCTTAATACACCGGCGATTCCGATTGTGACTGCGGTAACAGCAATAGCTAATTTCTGGCGCTTTCTCATCATCTTGTCCTAAAACATTGTAGAGGATTATTGGAGTGTAGGAAAAAGTTGAAACGACTCGAAAACAAACTTATAGTGCAATGTAACGATATATACCGCACTAGATGTGGTAGAAGCTCCAGTATGATACTGGAATTGCGTTCCGAGTACAGAACTGTGAACGTGTTGCTATGTATGTATCATGCGTGGGGTAGTAAACACAACCTATGGGTCTTCGGCTTTACAAAAAAAATATACAGGGATCATCTGTATGGTAAGGTGGCTCATTGGAGTGTCTGGACAAAAATATCATGAAAATCCTTTTTCTTTAAAATCCTTGGTTAGAAGTGGGCAACACGTATTGAATTTGTTACTATGGATAAAATATATACAGAAACTTTATACTGAACTGCGTTTCCTCTACTCTCTTATCACCGCGTAGCCTCCTTTCACTTTGGTTTGGTTTTCTCATATCACTTTACTCATCCAAGTTAGCTCAAAACCCCGACCGTGCCTTCACAGATCGGGGTTTTTATGATCAAAACTGTTGCTATTAAAAAAGCCAATCCCCATGATAAAAATTACTCGGAATCCAGAAACCCTCATTGTGCAAAGAATACAAGTTTTAGGTTCAAACCCACACAACTCCCAACCAAAAATAACGCAGTCTTGGGCAATCATGGGTAACTCGTGGCGAGATTTGGCGAAAATCAAAACAAGCTTGCTACATACTCATCAAGGTCACTACGCTTGTACCGCCAACTCCTACCAATTGCCTTAGCCTTTAACGTCCCGTCCTAGATGGCATTACGCAGAACATCTTTACACAAAGCCACTCATAAGCTGCATCTATCACTTCGTCGCTAGTTATTCGTTCAATTCACCTCATGTATTCTGGTTCACGTTGAAGCTGTACAACCCAACAAACCGGTGCTTGAATTATAGCCGTGCGGGTCTTTAGTTGATGTCTTTTTCCCCATTTTGTGGTAAAGGCAGCACTCGATTCTGTTTATTTTCTTCGTTTCCAGGAGACAATTCAACAGAGGATTCTGCTGCTTTAGGGATTGGAACCACTGAGTTGTTGATGGCAATCATCAGTGGTGAAACAGGGGGAGGAGACGGCGATTGTAGCTGTTCTGTTGGTGGTGTTGATTGTTTTTGAGCCAGTTGAGGCATTTGTGATTTGCCATTTGGTAGTAGCGTAAGAAACGCGCCAATGGCACAAGCCGCAATGGCAGCACCTCCAGACGCCCAGGCAATCCGTGAGCGACGATGGGATCTGACCAACACTTGCTGGACTGTTTCTGCTACTGGCTGTTGTGGCTGTTGAACTGGCATAGTCCGCAAACCTTGCCTGAGCTTTAACAATCGGGTATACAAGCGTTGAATTGTTGGATCATGTGCCAACCATTCTTCAACTTGCCTGCGTTCGGCAGCTGTTACCTCACCATCAAGGTAAGCACTCAATAACTCAAAGCGATCGCGCTTCACCATATCCATAGCACCCGTTGATTCATGGGTATGCTTATCCTTCCCATCTAGAAAGTCTAAATGAAACTGCAAGTGGGAACGGTCGTCAAACTGAGAATCAGTAGTCATCTTAACATTATTACCAATTCCTACACGGGTAAAGGGAGTGGACAAGCCTAGAGAGTCTAATCAATTATTCTCTCCTCGGCATAAGCACTCCGCGCTTTTTTTAATATTCTTAATGAATTATTAAATTTTGCCATTTACCTATCGACATACTTTACGTATCTAAATAATTTTGCAACTGGGCTTGCAATCTGGATCGAGCTCTGGCTATTCTTGACTTTACCGTTCCCAATGAAACACCAGTGATTTCAGCAATTTCTTCGTATGCCAAACCTTCGATTTCTCTGAGGACAATAGTAGTACGGAACACCTCTGGTAGATCAGCAATTGCCTCCCGGAGTTGCTCGTAAAACTCTCTAGTCGTCAGTTCTTCCTCAGGACCGGGAGTATCACCAGCAATTTCCCAATCCATCTCACCATCATCTACTGAGCGGGGAGCATCTAGGGAAAGAGGACTAACAACCCGCTTGCGTTTACGCAACTCATCGTAAAATAAGTTAGTGGCAATGCGGCTTAACCAGCCCCGGAATTTTGATGGCTCTTGTAATCGGTTAATATTCCGATACACTCGAATCCAAACTTCCTGAGCCAAATCAGCTCTGTCAGGCCAATCTGGAGCCAGATGGTACAAAACTCTATCGACTTGGGATTGATAACGACGCAGCAATTCTGCAAATGCAGCACGATCAGGGCGCAAACCTACTTGACAACGCAAGATGAGGTCGTGGTTGGAGATTTTGTCAACTTGCACCGACGCTTCCGGAAGCCTCGTATCAACCGTTGACCAGGATACAGTAATCGATTGACTCATGGATCGTACTGGCTCTATAACATCCCTATCAATTAGACATACTAATGGGTCGGAAGTTTCCTTGGTGAGTGACGGATTTATGACTGGAACACTGGAATATACAGGTGTGGCTCAATTTTTGGCAAAACAAAGAGATTTACTCCCTGTTTTCCCCCCTATATAGTTGTGCAGCCACCGACATCTGACCATTGACAATTGACAAATTATAATATTTATGATTCAATCTCTCCCCCGCTCCCCTACTCCCCCACTCACCCTTTGCCACCTGTTGCTGGTAACTGGCATCAATGTTAGTTTGATTGGGTGTACGAACTTGTAAAAATAGATTCAGGGAAAATGTAATTGTGACGGCTAACAATAGTTTTTCAAGCATAATTTTTCTCTCACCCACACAAATAATGATTGATTGTTACTGCACTTCTACAGTTCCAAGAAGTCGGGGTTTTCTCTTGGAGTTTTTCAATTGCTTACAGTTGCACAATCGTTATAGCCTTAGTGTGCCCGTGGGTATGAGCAAATTTATAAGGGAACTAATAAAAATGTGTGAATTTTTAGTAATTTTGCACAAATAATATCCAATTGCTGACATCAAGTTGTAATCAAAGATCGTTACTGGGGCTTGAGGAGATGGGAAAATACGTTGGAGTGTAGCGAATTGGGAGCAAGTTCCCAAGGCGCGGTAAACAATCCGACCCCCCAATGCCCTAGTATCAGGTGGATATGCTGGAGATTATGGAATATGGTGATGGTAAGAAATGAATCTGTAGCGCGGATAGTCATGTTGCTCTGTTTTGGTACAGCAATTCTATCTCTGGCTGTTCATGGGCACGCGAATGTTCCAACAACACCGCCTCCTGACACGCCTGATCGTAGTACAGGGACATCTGGAAGTTCAATAGCGATGGGAGCTTCGGTATCGGAGGTGTCAAGATCTGCTGTACAAACAAAGATTCAAAATGCAGTTGTAAATAACCCGTTAAAATCTTTATTGGCTCAAGGTTCAGATAAACATTCGTCATCCAATAGCGCGGCATCCAACCAGATGCGCGTCGTGGTTGATTTGAATGATCGCCGCGTCTATGTTTACCGCCGGGATCAGGTGATAGCTAGCTATCCAATCGCTGTTGGGAAGAAGGGTTGGGAGACACCCAAAGGTTCTTTCCAAGTGCTGAATAAGCTAAATAATCCCATCTGGCGTCACCCAATTACTGGCAAAGTATTTGGTCCAGGACCAGAGAGTCCTTTGGGCGATCGATGGATTGGTTTTTGGTCAGATGGACGTAATCAAATCGGATTTCACGGTACGCCAGATGTTGAGCTCGTGGGAAGTGCTATATCCCACGGCTGTTTAAGAATGCGCAATCCCGATATCCGATTGTTGTACAAGCAGATAAAAATGGGAACACCCGTAGAGGTGCGAGCTTGAGAGTCATTAGTCAATAGTCAATAGTTGTTGGTCATGAGTTGTTGTTTGTATTTTTTTATTTTGTAATACTACTTAACCAATGACTCCTGACTCCTGACTCCTGACTCCTGACTCCTGACTCCTGACTAATGTTGTGATTTTTGCTCAAAATGAGGAGCATAAGCCTGGAGTAAGGCACTGACTTGACGCAGAACTTCGTTACCAGTACCTCTACCCCCACCGACAGGAGTTCTTTCATCATTAGGTCGGTCAAGGTTACGGGAAATCGCCTCACCCACTTGCTGGGCAATCAATTCCTGTAGATCTGCCTTGGCACGTTGGCGCTGGTAATTAGCACCTTCCTCTGTAGTCGCATACAGAGGTGGTAAGCGGTTGAGGGCGTAAGCGGCAATATCTCCAACATCAAGCGAACTTTCGCTGGTGGCTTCAATTTCTGCTACACGGGCGATCGCCTCTGTTAGTACCAATTCTTCCATCACATTAATAAACTGTTTGCGTGGTACCGCCACCACTTCCCCAGTCAATAGTGCTCCCATCAGCCGATCTAGTGCCATATACTCTTCTATCGAAAGCTCCGAAGCATTGTCACAGATCCGCCCAACTTCTGCTTCCATCAATGGTGTCAGATAACCATCTTGGAGAGCTTGTTCTACAATTTTTTCTATACTCATAACGCTCATGATCTTTCAGCCAACCAATCAAGGTAGGGACGGTACCAATCCAATTTATTTGCCCCAATATCTATCGTTTACAAAAAGTGACTATCTAAATTCTTGGTATCGCCAGGGTACTGGGTCAACAGATTTCCCATTGACATATAGACCCCAGTGCAAGTGAGGACCAGTAGCCGCGCCTGTTGAACCAACTGCACCAATTAATTCACCAGGTTGAACCAAGTCCCCAACTTTTACGTTAATGCGACTTAAATGCATAAAAATACTTGTTACTCCTTGACCATGGTCGATGCCAACAACGTTTCCGTGAATCCGGAACCCCTGAGATACTCTTCCTACTAAGGCAACCCGCCCAGCCGCTGGTGCCACGACGGGCGAACCGGCTGCACCAGCGTAGTCAATACCACGATGATAGTAGTCTTTTGCAAATTTACCATTATAGTAGCGACGAACACCATAGATTGTCGTAATTGGCCCTGCATTTGGTTTAATAAAAGGACCACTCCAATACTTTTGCGGTGTTTGCAACGCCTTGAAAGCAGCCACTCTCTTGAGTTCATATTCCGTAGCATCTACCCCAGCTTTTCCTGGGGGTAAATTAATACGTTGTACTGGGAAATCGCGATCGCGCACAAGCACTGACAAGTTCTCCACTTTCCCATCTCCTTTCACCTGAATTGATCTAGTTCCAGGCTTTTCTAGTGGCGTTGTGGGGATAAAAGCCCGATACAGATTCGGAGCAATTTCAAAGGCCGGATAAGTGTTCTCACCACTAGCCACTTTCACATTACTACTAGATGTTGGATTTACTAGATTGATCACAACCGATAGTGTATCCCCCAAATGAGGAGTAGATGGAGACACCTTAACTTGTAAAGCATCTACAGGAAATGTCAATGCGATTGGAAAAACTGCAAGCATTCCCACAAAAATATTGGTTGTACGCCGATGAAAAGAATTGATCACACTCAGTAGGGTTGATATATATAGTTTAAAAAGGATATGGTGTATCCACCATATCCTAGAATCGAATTCTGAGAATAAAGATTACAAAGTTGGTACGTATTGTGGCTTTTCTGGTACATCGGTGTACTCAGCAACAATCTGCCGGAACTCGTTACCATCAATGGTTTCTTTTTCAATCAGCAGATCTACTAAGCGATCCATCGCTGAGCGATGTTCACGCATAATCTGTTTTGCTTTTTGGTAGCATTCTTCGACAATGGTGCGAACTTGAGCATCGATCCGGGCTGCGATCGCTTCGGAATACTCAGAACGTGTCATCCAGTCACGACCCAAGAAGACTTCTCCCATTTGACTTTCCAACGACAGCGGACCTAAATCAGACATGCCAAATCGGGTCACCATTTGCCGTGCCATGTTAGTCACCTGTTGAAGGTCATTTCCTGCACCCGTTGTGACTTCTGCGCTGCCAAAAATCACATCCTCTGCAGCGCGACCACCCAAAGCACCAGTTATCCGTGCCTTTAACTGCGAACGGGAAATCAACCCTTGTTCGTCGCTGGGTAGGAACCACGTCAACCCCTGTGCTTGTCCCCGAGGAATTAAGGTAACTTTCTGCATTTGGTCATGGTCTTTAAGTAGTGTGCCCACCAAAGCATGTCCTACTTCATGATAGGCGATCAAGCGCTTGCTCTTGCTATCCACTAGGGGAGTCCCTTCCATCCCGGCGACAACCCGATCCACAGCGTCATCAATTTCCGTCAGAGTGATGCCTTCTTTACGACGACGCGCTGTCAAAATAGCAGCTTCATTTAACAGGTTGGCTAAGTCAGCGCCGGTAAAACCAGGTGTACGACGGGCGATCGCGTCCAAAGAAACGCTCTTGTCTAGTTTCTTGTTACGGGCATGAACTTTTAAAATTTCCAGACGACCTTTGATGTCCGGTGCATCGACAATGACTTGCCTGTCAAAACGTCCGGGACGCAATAATGCTGCGTCTAATACATCAGGGCGGTTGGTTGCAGCAATAATAATAATGCCTGTATTGCCTTCAAAACCGTCCATTTCGGTGAGCAGTTGGTTGAGAGTTTGTTCTCGCTCATCGTTCCCGCCGCCGATCCCCGCACCCCGTTGTCGCCCGACAGCGTCAATTTCATCAATAAAGATGATACATGGAGCGTTGTCTTTAGCTTTTTTGAACAGGTCACGCACACGGGATGCACCAACGCCAACAAACATTTCGACAAATTCCGAACCTGAAATGCTGAAGAAAGGAACACCTGCTTCGCCAGCAATAGCTTTTGCCAGAAGAGTTTTACCAGTTCCCGGTGGTCCGACTAACAGCACTCCTTTGGGAATACGCGCACCAACTGCGGTAAATTTTTCTGGTTGTTTGAGGAAGGTAACGACTTCTTGTAGTTCTTCTTTGGCTTCTTCAATCCCTGCGACGTCGTCAAATTTGATTCCGGTTTTTGCTTCCATTTGGAAGCGAGCTCTCGATTTACCAAAGTTCATCGCTTGACCAGGCCCACCAGGGAGATTGCTGGAACGACGGAACAAAAAGAACAGTCCAGTAATCAATAATATTGGAAAAATCAGATTACCCAACAGCCCCCAGATTGCTCCATCATTCCGCACTGGATGAGCATCAAAACTGACTTGTTTTTCTTTGAGCTTGTTAATTAACTCAGGAGCGCTGGTAGGCAGATCCACCCGTACCCGTTGTACACGGTTGTCGAGTTCTGGATCGATCGCTTCTACAATTGCTGTTCTACCACCCTCATAAAGATCCACACTGGTCACCCGGTCAGCGTCCAAGTATTCCAGGAAGCGACCGTAGGTCATGCGAGTATTGGCGGTATTTTTACTCATATCAGCAGGAGCACCTGCAAATGCCCCTTGCCAAAAGAAAAAGCCAATTACTAAAGCGGGGAATGTCCAGAGTAGTAGGACTCTCCAGGAAAATTTCATGACTATTTGCCTCTAAATGCCAATACAACTATGTAACGGGAAGAACTCAGGAGTCAGGAGTTAGGAGTTCCGACACCAGCAAGAAATAATCTTAATTAAACTTAACCTAATTCTAATACTTTTCACTGCGGGTCGGTCAACCAAAGCTGATATATACCCCAATTTTTCACAAATTTGGGTAGAGACTAGTAGTCCATGTCATTAATTCTCACGGATTGAGAAGTTCGTAGTAAGGACTTTAGTCCTTAACTCCAAGAGCGCTGCGCAAACTACGAAGGAAGGGAACCCCCCACCCCAGACCCCGTTCTCTTAGATTTGGGATTTGCTTCTAGTGACTTCCACACTGATTTTGCCGCTAAAATCTGGTATGGGCGCTGCGAGTTTACTTAAAGTGACTTGGACTTGGGTGATGTGATTGCACTCGCGCAAAATAGAATCGGCAATTACTGTAACTAACCGTTCGATTAAAGCAAATTTGGATGTCTTGACTAAATTTTGTACCAAGCTGACCACACCACGATAATCTAGAGTATCTTCAATCCCATCAGTTCTCCCAGGCGTGGAAAGATCCAGCCATAACTTCAAGTCTACCTCAAACCATTGTCCTAGCGACTGCTCCTCTGGCAAGTAGCCAGTGTAGCCATAGGCACGAATTCCTGTTACATGAATGCAGTCCATAAACATAATGAATGGTTGTATTACAAGCCCGAAAAAAAGCACAATAATTTGATTAGCTAAGATTGATATGGTCTATGATTGTGAAGAAGTTTCAACGACAAAGCGTTCACTGAGTGCGATCGCTCTCGGTAGTAACCTTGGTGACTCCCAAGTTATTCTAGAAGGCGCCATCAGAAGCCTTGAGCAAACTCCAGGTATAACCGTACAAGCCTGCTCAAGTTGGTACAAAACTGCACCAGTAGGAGGTCCATCACAACCGGATTATCTTAATGGCTGTGCCCTGTTGGAGGTGCAACTAAGTCCCCAGAAATTGTTAGAGACGCTGCTAGGAATTGAACAAGATTTTGGTAGAGTACGTCAAGAACGTTGGGGAGCAAGAACCCTAGACCTGGATGTACTTCTATTTGATGATCTAATTCTAGAGACACCTGATCTGCAAATCCCTCACCCACGGATGACAAAAAGAGCCTTTGTCTTGGTGCCATTGGCGGAAATTGCTCCTGATTGGGTAGAACCAGTTTCAGGGGTGACAATTTCCCAACTTGTTCAAAGATTAGATGTTCTGAAGTTATCCAATGAATAAATTACCTTTTCCCTTTGAATAAACGCATTGGCTGGTGCAGGTTTCATCAATTCGTACTGCGACAAGTCCTGGCATTTGGGGTTCAAGTTGTTCATAAATCCATCTTGCGATCGCTTCAGAAGTTGGGTTCAGTAACCCCGTAGTCTCATTTAAGTGGTAGTGGTCTAAATAATTGTCAACCAAGGGTTTCAGGTATGTTGTGATATCGCCATAATCCATAATCATACCCTGTTTAGGACTTGAATTGATCAATTCATTCCCCGCAACGTATACAACACCGCGCCAAGAATGACCATGCAATCTAGCGCATTTACCATCGTGATTAGGTAATTGGTGGGAAGCCTCAAACTTAAACTCCTTGCCAATTACCCAAGTTTCTAAAGGAGATACATACACTTGTGCAGTAGATTGTTCAAAAATTGAGGTCACTCGCGTTGCTCCAATTCAAGATTATAAATTTCTTGACAAGCTTGTTTGGCTGATTGCTCACTCCGGTTATAATCAAATGCTACATCAAATCCTTTACTAGCTAGGTCGAGGGCGATCGCTCTTCCAATCCCTACAGATGATCCGGTTACTAGTGCTTTGTTCACTCATTTTTGTTCTGTAATTTCTAGAGTGTAAGGAAAATAGCGATCTTTTTTGTAAGAACCAATCCAAATACTGTAGGTTCCAGGCAGCCATTCACCGACAATACCTGGATTTTTGCCCTCAAAATCGTCGTTACACCAGGTACCGCCAGGACCTGTGACAATCAGGGTGGTGTCTTCGGGACTGTCTACTAGCAGTTTCAGGTAGGTGAATTTAGTGGTTAACTCCAAGGTGTGGTCTGGTTGTTCATCAAAATATCCGATGCATGGACCTGTGGGAGTTTCAGATCTACCAGCGAGTTCTTTTCCTCGGATTGAACCGCCACTCATACCACGAACTATCAGTGGGTCTGGGGAAAAATTCCGCTCAATAGTGACATCGCCAAAAAACATGGACGATGGCAATGGTGTTGGTGTTGGTGTTTCCTGCCCATGGGCTTGGGCATGATTAATTGCTGAGGCGATCGCCAACGTTATGATCCACATCGCTAATCTTATCTCTCGGGTTACCAATTTTACCGGCATTCTGATCACATATATGTCTCAGTGTGATAAGTGACATTAATTTTACACAATAGGTTCCGGAAGGGGGAGTGGGGGGATTGGGGGGACTGGTGATTGGGGATTGGGAATTCGTACCCAGTCACCAGTCACCAGTCACCAGTCACCAGTCACCTATTGCTTTAGTTAAACGCGACTTGTCTAAGCCAATCTGATTGAGTAGTAACCACGATTGAATCAGGTCAGGACCATGGAGGTCTCCAGTTAAGGCTGCCCGCAGCGATCGCATTAACAAGCCTTTTTTCACATTTTGCTCTTTAACCACCTGTTTAATCATGTCCTGGGCAATGCTTTCGCTCAGTTGCGGCGTCTTTTCCAAAGCCGATATCATACCTTTGAGTACAGTGGCAGAACCTTCCTGCTTCAGTTGTGCAATAGCCTCGTCACTATATTCAACTGTTTCTGTAAAAAACAATTGACTCATGCCAACAGCATCCACCAAGCGAGTCAGGCTGGGCTGAATTAAAACCACCAGATGTTCTAACCAGTGGCGATCCCGTCCTCCAGTGAATTGATACTCAGCTTTTTCCCATTCGGGTATGAGCAAATCTATCAGTTTATCTACTGGCATTTCGTGGAGATATTGGCTATTGAGCCAATCCAGTTTTGCCCAGTCAAACTTTGCCCCTGCTTTATTCACTCGCTCAAAGCTAAACTGCTTTGCTGCTTCTTCTAAGGTAAATATTTCCTGAGTGGAATCTGGGGGCGACCAACCCAGCAATGTCATATAATTTACCAAAGCCTCAGGGGCAAAGCCCATTTGCTGAAATTCAGAAATAGATGTGACCCCATCCCGCTTAGACAGTTTGCGCCCATCAATGTTCAAAATGAGCGGAGTGTGGGCAAACTCTGGCGGTTTTGCGCCAAAAGCTTCATATAGCAGAATCTGCTTAGGGGTGTTAGAGATATGGTCTTCTCCTCGAATGACATGAGTGATTTGCATATCCATGTCATCAAGCACAACCGCGAAATTGTACAGTGGCTGACCAATACCTTCTGCTGAGGCGCGAGCAATCACCATATCTCCGCCTAGATCGCTACCTCGCCAACTCATTTTTCCCCGTACCAAGTCATCCCAAACAATTTCTCGGTCGTCATCAATTTTAAACCGAATCACACAGCTACGTCCTTCAGCCTTGTAATTCGCTGCTTGTGCTTCAGTCAGGTTACGGTGACGGTTGTCGTAGCGAGGAGCCTCATTTTTGGCTTTTTGGGCTTCTCGCATCGCCTCTAATTCTTCTGAGGTCGTATAGCAGCGGTAGGCTAATCCCTGATTTAGAAGTGTTTGGACTGCTTCACTATAAAGTTCCAGACGCTTGGTTTGAAAAAATGGTCCTTCATCCCAGTTCAGTCCCAACCAACTCAATCCTTGGAGAATATTTTCAGTATATTCGGGACGCGATCGCTCTTTGTCTGTGTCTTCAATTCTGAGGATGAACTTACCACCTTGATGACGGGCAAACAACCAGTTAAATACAGCGGTTCTTGCTGTACCAATATGTAGATTCCCAGTCGGGCTGGGAGCAATACGGACTCTAACAGTCATACCGATTTTGGATGCGTGGATTTTGGATTAGTTAGCAAACAGTCTTGATGCAAGGTTGTGAATTAGGGAACTCCAAGAAATAAATCTTGTCAGTTAGGTTTGTTGACTATTGACTGTTGATGGTCAACTGTGGGAATTAGATATTTTTTGGTTTGGAAGTCCCTAGTGGTCTGTCAAATTCATTTTGATGGGTTGGTAGTGTGAGCGTCTCGCTCACGAAGCAAGCTTTCCGGCTCCCACTACCCATCAACTTAATCTTGACAGACTAAAATCCAAAATTTTCTGACGGGATCGACGGGGCTCGAACCCGCAACTTCCGCCGTGACAGGGCGGTGCTCTAACCAATTGAACTACGATCCCTCAACTGGCAACTTTCTTAGTATTGCAAATCTATCGCGAGTTGTCAAGTTCTTTTTTTATGTTTGTTGTAGGTTGCTCCCCTTCCCCCCCTATCCCCAGAGGGGACCCCGAGTCCCCCCTGCTCCCCTGCTCCCCTATCCTCGGAATTGCCAAACGCTGCAGTATCTGAGGTTGCATGTGTTGATACTGCTGCTTTAACAGGTTTTTGCTGAACTGAAATCCAGAAGAAGGTGGTAGCTTTTTACTTTGTTCTAACCAGCGATGCAACATCTGCCTCCGATGTTGATCAGTACGACTACTAATAACACGGGCACAGGAATGGGGTGCTTCCAAGGTAAAGAAAATTAAAGAGTAGCTTTCATTGTCAGCTAATGAACAAACAAGGTTACGATGGTGGGGGTTTTGCATATCCAGGTAGCAAGGTAACCACCTAGGACTTAGTTCTAGGCCATAAAGTAAAGTCACCCACAGCAGCATGGGATAGGGAGATGTGCTCAAGACGAAATGGTTGTAACAACTAGAAAGTGCATAGCGATCTGTCTGTTGTTGAGACATCATTAACATCAAGGCTGCTACATTCCCTTGTTCCGTAGCCAGCACCTGAGGAAAAACAATTTCTTTAATAGGTTTGTCTTTGGGCCAAACTAGTTTACAACAGGCTTGTTCTACGTGGAGAGATGTGGTAGATAATTGATCTCCCCCTACCTTTAAACTTTCTAAGACTTTCAGAACTTCGGCAAGATTTTGGGGGCGATCGCTTGGTGCTTTAGCAAGACAAGCCATGATTAAATTATCTAACTCCTTCGGGAGTTTGAGACTGGGATTAACGTCTGCTATCGCTCGTGGTGTTTCAAACTTATGCATTTTATACCAAGCACCGAATAAGTCAGTTTCTGGTAGCCAGGGTTTTTGACCTGTAAGCATCTCAAACATCATTACCCCTAGGCTATAAATATCAGAACGACTATCTAATTCATCACCATCCAGCTGTTCAGGGGAGCAATAAGGCAATGTACCATGAAATCCCTCATCCGTGCTTATTGTTGCTGAATAATCGATAAATTGAGCAATACCAAAATCTAGAATTTTAGCTAATTGACCTAATATGGGATCGGGGATAACTAATATATTAGCTGGTTTAATATCTTTATGTACAAGGGGATAAACTTTGCCGTTGATGTTCATGCCTTGATGGGCAGATTGTAAGCCCAAACAAATCTGACGACCAAGAGTTAGAAACATTGGCAAAGGCATAGGAATTAAATTCTTTAAACTCTTGCCACATAGATATTCCATAACATAGAACGGTTTACCCTCTTGACTCACGCCGTAATCTGTCACCCGCACAATGTGTAGGCTTTTTTGACTTAAAGCTGCACAAATTTGAGCTTCGCGGGCAAAGTCTTGCCGAAGGGAGGGCTTTGGAAGAGTCTGAGACAGGAATTTTATGGCAACTGGTACTTTACCTAGCAAAACATCATCGGCTAAAAAAACCTCACCCATGCCGCCCCTACCAATTAACTTCTTCAATTGATAACGATTGGCAAGCAATTTTGTACTGGTTGAAGATGCCAACAATGCACTTTTTTTCACTTGTATAACCTCCACTGCTGATGTTTCAAGCCGACTTTAAAGGACGAGAAAAAAAAGCAAAAAAAATATAAAATAACTTAGACAGCCAAGATTTTATACCTATTCTTTTTAGATTGCGATTCGTTATTAGTTTTTGCAGTATATTTGATTTAGTCTTTTCATAATGTGCTTTCAAAATCTTTTTGCTGTCATAAATTGAAACAATATCAGTTGATTTATGGCAAATATCCAACCAATTTGCTAATTCTTCTCGTTGGCTGGCTGTAAGAGTTAAAGTGATTACATGAGCGCAACAATTAGGTTCTTCTAGTGCAAAAAAAAGCAGATGATAGTAACCAGTACTTGCTAAAATTCGTAATATTTTTTGCCCTCTAGGATCTTTTGAATCTAAAAAATAAGATAGCCAACGTGTAACCTCAATTTTAGCATCACACAAAACTGTTATCCATAAAAGCACAGGGTACAAATCTATTTTGTACATAAATTCAGTGCTATGGGTTTTGTCTAAAAATTTTTCTATTTCTTGCTTAGGCAACATTGCCCAAAAAGTTGGTACAATCCCTTGATTAATATGTAGTATTTTTGGAAAACAAATGAGTGCGATCGGCTTATTTTTAGGCCAAGTTTTCTGTAAACAAGCTTTTTCAGAAAAAGATGTCAATGGGACTAATTGCATCGAAGATGGATGTTGCGTTTTGTCGCTGCTATTAGTAGTAACACCATCCCTACTCTGACGAATATTTTCTAAGGTTTCTAATATTTCCTGAATGCTTTGAGGGCGAGCAGCTACTTCCTTAGCTAAACAATTCATCACTAATGTTTTTAGTTCATGCGGTATTTTAACCTTAGGAATAATTTCCTCAAATCGAGTTGGATTTTGAAAGCGATGAGCTTGATACCAATTGCCAAAAGAGTTAGTTTTTGTTGAAAATGGATGCTGACCTGTTAGCATTTCAAACATCAACACTCCTAAACTGTAAATATCAGAGCGCACGTCTAGTAACTTACGTCCTTCCATATGTTCCGGAGAACAGTAAGGTAAACTACCAATAAAAGAATCAGTCATCGTCATACCGGGACGTTCTGTTAAAAACTTAGCAATACCAAAATCAAGAATCTTAACACTCTCCCCTTTTTTAGTATTTTCAGTAATAAAGATGTTCTCTGGCTTAATATCTCGATGTACAATTGGATAAATCTCTCCTTTGAGGCTGACACCTTGGTGAGCACATTGCAAACCTAAACAAATTTGATTACATACATCGAAAAAGGTCGAGATTGTGAAAGGCTGTGCCTTGATAAAGGCTTTCAAATTTCGCCCTTGGAGATATTCCATTACATAAAAGGGAATTTTTTCCTCCGTAACACCGTAGCTTAACACACGGACAATTTGTTTACTTTTCCGACCGAGTTGAGCGCCAATAAAGATTTCTCTGGCAAAGCGTTGAGACATTTGCTGATTTACTAGACTTAGCGATAGAATTTTTACGGCAACCGCTATATTCCCTTTTGCAATGTCTTCTGCTAGATATACCCTACCCATGCCCCCTTTACCAATCAAATCTCTGATTAAGTAACGATTATTTAAAAATTTTCCAATGTAAACATCCAACTCGTTTTTTTGCATTTCCATTGACATATTTCAATGTATCACTCATTAAATGATTTATAGTATGATTTTTTATTTCTAGCATCATGTGGTTAAATTATTGTGAAGATTGATCATCAAGAACCCAATAAACACTTTTTAACATGTTTATTGGGCAATGCAAAGGAGAAATTACACTGAAAGAAAAATATTAAGACTAATTGAACGACGTAATCCTGTCAGTAAATGCACCGATTGGAAGTTGTAGAGACATTACAACGTCAGAATACAGAAATCAGAATTGTTAAGAAATCGAGCGATAACAGTCGCAGTCTATGCATTCTAACTCCTAACTCCTAACTCCTAACTCCTAACTCCTAACTCCTAACTCCTAACTCCTGACTCCTGACTCCTGACTCCTGACTCCTGACTCTAAAAGCAAGTATCTGTGTACGTTGAATAAAATTAAAATTGTTGTCACTGATGAGGATTAATGAGCGCTGTCCATCAGGTAGCACAGGACCAAGAGTTAAACCTTCAATATTGTCTAACAAAATATGCAGATTTCTCAAATCTAACAGTAATTTTTTCTGAACTGGCTTTGTCTTCTTAAAGTTAATCGCTTGGAGGCTGTCAATATTGTGAATATCATCAGATCCTTCCAAGGAAATCTGAAACAGGGCAATGGAAAATCCTAAGCCTGTAAAAGATCTTTCTATACTGAGGAAATGTCCTTGATTATCAAGAGCAACTAAATCAGACAGCCCACTAGCATATCTGTGAAAAAGATTCAAAAACGGTGTTACTGGTTCAGTCAGATATAGAAATTCTTTTTCTGGCATTTTTGTCAGCAGGTTGTATTGCACAATGCGGCAAGGACTACTGGTTGTTGGTTTTGCTTCTGGACCATCTTGAATTAGAGCATTTTCTGTTGCTGTGTAGAGATACTTGTTCTCGGGTGTGATCGTAAGACCTTCAAAAGCTAAATTGTTGCGAATACCCTGCTGACTCTTCTGAGTATGCAAAAACTTATTTGGAATCGGTAATGTTGTCAGTTCCTTTCCTGAAGACAAAGAAAATTCCCGAATAAAAGGATGAATGAATTGATCTGCATCACCCTCAGAAGAAATAAACACAGTTTCCTGGGAAGTTTTGGCAATACCCTCTGCATCAATAGTACCAAAAGGAAAGGTGTGACCACTTTTATCGATTAATGTGGTCACACCAACAGGCACAACGTCACTATCTTTGAGTGAACCTTTGCTTAAATCAATTTTTAAGGTGTAGAAGCGAGCAGAAGCCCTTTCACTACGATCATCAGAAATGACGTAATAAACTTGGTTTTTGGCATCGTAGGTAATTCCAGATAGTCCACCCATAGGAGTTTTTTGGAAAGAAAAACCTTTGGGTAAAGTGGCTTGTCCAAGAAAATCTATCCCAGTTACCTCAACAGCATTCGTGGCTGAATTGGTAAATAAGAGGCTGATGATCAAAACTAGGATACAAAAGTAAACAATTCGTAGCAACATCAAAAAGGGTGTGGGGGGTGTGGGGAGTAATATCTTCGTCACCTTCTTGGGTACATCCCAATGAGCGTAAATTCGTAGTGCGAGCCGGAAAGCTCGTTTGTAGTACACGTGAAATTTCCGGCTCACACTACTGATCGTCTTTTTGCAAAACTGGGATGCTCCCACCTTCTTCCCCCTCCTTTCCTGACATCCGGAGTGAGAAATTCGGATATAGGGGTGTGACCCCTCATTAATTCGCCAACAACTTCTGTTAATTATTAATTGTAGAGATTCCCCTGTTAATAGTTCCCACTTCCCAGGTTTAATCAAGCTTCAACCTTGTTGAACTCGGCGTTCAAAGTCCTCGCGGGTTTTTGCAAGTAGATCAAGGGCAGGTTTATAAATATGATTATGTTCTTGTTCCAGCCAACCTAAGAGGCTAGAAACTTGGGCATTCCTTAAATCTAGATCTGCTTGGAAAATAATTGAAGCTGCGATCACTTGAGCATATTGAGGTGGATGACCTTGATCAGTAAGATTAGCTACTAGACCAGCGAGGGCTTTTTGTCGAATTGGATCAGAAGTAGCTTCTATAGACATGATTTTTACACAGAAGATAAAAAATAATTATTTGAATTTTCCTATTTCAACAATTATATGTCTTCCGTAATAGTGCTGAATTATGTAATTTCAAAAAATGTAGCTACGTATTAATACTGAGCTATGGTTTGAATGTAAAAATAGCTTCAAAATTTGTGAAACCTAAGCTGTAAAGGCTTTCCAGCGGATTCTCCACTAACAAAGCACACATTTTTTGGGTCTTTTTACATTTTTTTATATTTTAAAGCGGTTAAAGTCTTTACATTCAAAAAAATACTGGTTACTATTGATTCAGTGGTTGGAAAAAGCAAATGCAGAGCCAATTACTGAAAATTCAACAATGAGTCAAGGAGTAAAAAAATGGCAGTCGAAAAAACCAATTCTTCCTCAAGCTTAGCTGAAGTTATTGATCGTATCTTAGACAAAGGTATCGTGATCGATGCGTGGGTTCGTGTTTCTCTTGTTGGTATTGAACTACTAGCTATTGAAGCACGGATTGTAGTTGCTTCTGTTGAAACCTACCTGAAGTATGCAGAAGCAGTAGGTCTAACTCAGTCAGCTGCTGTACCTGCTTAATTATTAAGCAGATTCTAGCTAAAATGTCAGGATGTATAAGTTTATGATTCTGATACTTATCTTCCTGACTAGACAAACCTAAAAACCGCAACACAAGCAATAAGTACAGGAGCAAAAAAATGGCAGTCGAAAAAACCAATTCCTCTTCAAGCTTAGCCGAAGTCATTGACCGTATCTTAGACAAAGGTATCGTGATCGATGCATGGGTTCGTGTTTCTCTTGTTGGTATTGAACTACTAGCTATCGAAGCACGGATCGTAGTTGCTTCTGTTGAAACCTACCTGAAGTATGCAGAAGCAGTAGGTCTAACTCAGTCAGCTGCTGTACCTGCTTAATTATTAAGCAGATTCTAGAATAGTAAGAATTCAGGAGCCAGAATACAGGAGTCAGCATGGAGATAACAGGAGCCTTCCAGCAAAAGTAAAAACAGCTACGAAGCCCTGATAAATCCTGACTCCTGATTCCTGAATTCTTACCAAGATATTTAGGTCAACTACATTCATTAGAGACAAATTATTCAGTGAATGTAGTTACTTACTCAGTATTTACTACGATTGCGGAGAACCTCATGACAGCTTTAATGGAAAGGCTACGGCAGGAGCATCAGGCACGGATTAGGGAGACTCATGCAAGGGCTAGAGAGACTCACGAATTTTTGTCTGCTACAACAGCGCACAGACAAGCGCAAGCTAGACAGCAAGCGCAACATTTACATGAGTTCCACCAACAACTCAGACAAACCAACCAAGATTTTTTAGCACAGACTGCTGAAGAAAGAATTGCTCAAAGTGAAGAACAAGCGGAACGGCTGCATCAATTTCACCAAGAACTTGGGCAAACAGTTGAAGACTTCTTGGCAGATCTGGCTAAAGAAAGGACAACCAACGCTGAAGAACAAAAGCAACAGCTGCACGAATTCCGTCACAATTTATTTGTCAGCATATTTGGTACATCGTTAATGCCTAACAAAAGGGGTTGAACCGTTGTCCAGCGGGGCTAAATAGTAAAACCCCCAAATCTTCCAAATAAAAAACTGGTAAGGCTAGGGGGTTAGCAATTAAATTCAACAATGAGTTTTAGGGTTAAACCTTAATCTTAACACAGTCGATTCACACAGGTGAGGAATCAAGCGTCAAAGTTCTGGTTTTAGCTTGCATTCCAGCATTTAACAGTGGAACACTCTAGAGAAAGTTCAGAATCTTGAACTTTCGATAGCGACGTGCTTAAGGCTCATCACATCATTCTAACACATCAATGCATGAATTGCATCGAAAATCCTTTTTTTGTGAAAAAATTTTCTTCTCATAATAACTTATGACTCTCACCGGAATCAATAGCAAAAGAGCTGTTCTTCGTGTCCGTCCTGGGCAGTTTGTTGTCACACCTGCCATTGAGAAGCTAGCAATTCGTGCGTTACGTTATCTCAGATCAGGTTTCGCTATTCACTTGCGCGGTCCTGCTGGCACAGGAAAAACAACATTGGCCATGCATCTGGCTAATTGTCTAGATAGACCAATTATGTTGATTTTCGGAGATGATGAATTCAAAAGTTCTGATTTGATTGGAAGTCAATCGGGTTACACGCACAAAAAATTATTGGACAACTACATTCACAATGTCCGCAAGGTCGAAGATGAACTCAGACAGAATTGGGTTGATTCTAGGCTAACTTCAGCTTGTCGCGAAGGCTTCACCTTGGTCTATGACGAATTTAACCGTTCACGACCTGAAGTTAATAACGTCTTGCTCTCCGCCTTAGAAGAAAAAATTCTGACGCTTCCTCCCAGCAGCAATCAACCAGAATATCTACATGTGAATCCCAATTTCCGAGCTATTTTCACATCTAACCCTGAAGAATACTGCGGAGTTCACTCTACGCAGGATGCTTTAATGGATCGGTTAGTAACCATTAATATGCCGGAACCAGATGGGCTAACTCAAACTGAAATATTAATTCAGAAAACAGGTATAAATCCCGAACAGGCAGAGTTGATCGTGCATTTAGTTAAAACATTTCGTTTGGCTACGGGTGCAGAGAAGACTTCAGGCTTGCGGTCTTGTTTAATGATTGCTAAGGTATGTACGGAAAATGAGATTCTGGTAGAATCAGACAACTCAGATTTCCAGGAAATTTGCGCAGATGTTTTATTCAATCGCACAAATTTACCGATTAGCGAATCTACCAGTATTTTCCAAGAAGTACTCAACAATCTACAAGTACAATCAGTAGAGCAATGCGATGATATTTTTACACTAACCGATGGATTTTTTACAACGGATTCTCAATTTAGCGGCTCTCAGGAAGAACTTTTGCGTTCCACAACAATTGTAGAAAATGCTGTTCCTTTCGAGCAAGAGGTTTATAACTATTTAATTCAGCGAAAAAGTGAAGCACTAACAAATATTCAGAATCACTTAAACCTGAACCGTGATGTAATCATAAATGCTCTTGATGCTTTAGAAAAAAAATGCTTAGTCAGTAAACAAAACCGTCCTTATTCTCTTGTAGAATCGAATTAATCGTGACTACTAATCCAAGACTGCCAATACATTCTCAGACTAACTCAAGTCGAGCTATTACTACATCTACTCAAGGTTCCACCTTGGCAGATATTCTGGAAAGAGTTTTAGATAAGGGAATTGTGATTGCTGGTGATATTTCTATATCTATCGCCTCTACTGAGCTCATAAATATTCGGATTCGCTTGTTAATTGCATCAGTTGATAAAGCACGAGAAATGGGTATTAATTGGTGGGAAAATGACCCTTATCTCAGTACCAAAGCTCAGCATTTAGCTGAAGAGAATCAAGAACTTCAGCATCGGATTGAGAGTCTAGAAGCACAGCTAAAATTACTTTCATCTGCGAATGTGAACGAGCAAGACCCACTAGAGTTGAATAGTGAAGGCGAAGAAAAAAAAGACTCTGATGAGACGGTCACGCTGATAGATTCAAAGCTAGAATCATAACTAATTTCACAATACCTAGAGACCATAAATATCAAATAGAAACGTATGTTCAATTAAAACAAAAGCTGAATGTATTCCAATCTCAATGATTGAATCGTATCCAGTCAATTTAAAAAAGTAGGTGGCATTATGGAAATGGTTTGCACTCCAGTTGAAAATGTCAATGATTTGCTACCTACCACTTCCAAAGCTAACAGCCAGGCAGGTTTAGCTCCTTTACTGTTGACTGTAGTGGAATTGGTACGTCAGCTGATGGAAGCTCAAGTAATCCGGCGCATGGAACAAGGATCTCTAAGTGACTCTGACTTAGAACGAGCGGCGGAAAGTATACAAAAGTTAGAGGAACAAGTTTTAAATTTGTGTGAGATTTTTGAGGTTGATCCAGCAGATTTGAATGTCAATCTAGGAGATTTTGGTACTCTTTTACCACAAGCTGGGTCTTATTATCCGGGAGAAACAGGGAGTTGTCCTTCTGTACTAGAACTACTAGACCGTCTTTTAAACACTGGGATTGTTGTGGACGGCGAAATAGATTTAGGTATAGCGCAGCTCAATCTCATTCACGCTAAGTTGCGGTTAGTTTTGACTTCTAAACAAATGTAATGAACTTTATGTTTTAGCTTATGGATATTAGTCTTTATCTCTATGGTATTTTTCCTGATCCAATGCCTACAACATTTCCTTTCAAAGGATTGGATTTGCAACCTGTCTATAGTCAAGTAGTTGATGGATTTACTTTTTTATATTCAGAGGCAAAACAAGAGAAGTATTTGGCTTCTCGTCGCAATTTGATAACTCATGAGAAAGTTTTAGAACAAGCGATGCAGGAAGGATTTCATACGCTTCTCCCTCTGCGTTTTGGATTAGTTGTAAAAAATTGGGAGACGGTAATTACACAACTGATGCAACCGTATAGAGAGTCATTGCAAGACCTATTTAAAAAATTAGCAGGACGACGAGAAGTTAGCGTTAAAATTCTTTGGGATAGTAAGTCTGAATTACAAGCGATGATGGAGTCAAATCAATATTTGAAGCAACAGCGCGACCAAATGGAAGGAAAAGTATTAAGTATGGAGGAAGTTATTCAAATTGGACAGTTAATCGAAAGTAATTTAGTAGCTCGCAAGCAATCTATAATTCAAGTTTTCTTGGATGAATTAAATCCTTTAGCTGATGAGATTGTAGAAAGTGAGCCAATGATGGAAGAAATGATTTATAATGCTGCATTCTTGATACCTTGGGAAATCGAATCTTTGTTTAGCGAACGTGTCGAAGAAATTGACAAAAAATTTGGCGATCGCCTACGCATTCGCTATAACAACTTTACTGCACCATACACATTTTCTCAACTTTATTAATTGGAGTTAATACTATGTTCATGAACCTTTTACTCTTGCCAATTATGGGACCAATTAATGGAATTATGTGGATCGGAGAAAAAATACAAGAGCGTACTGATAGTGAATTTAATGATCAAGAAAATTTGCATAAACAATTATTAAATTTACAGCTTTCATTTGATCTCGGTGAAGTGTCTGAAGAAGAATTTGAGTCTCAAGAGGAAGAACTTCTGCTCAAAATCCAAGCTTTAGAAGAGCAATACAAATTAGAGCAAGAATTTGAAGACTTTGAATATCAATCTCACGTATTAGTTGGAAAGGAAGATTTTGAAGATAAATCACAGACAGAAAAAGAAAATCTAGTTCTGTCGCCATAGAATGACATGAGTTTAATCAACAAACTATCGAAAAACTAGGTTTTAGAATGACTTGACCAATGCTCTACTGGATTTTAAAATATAAACATAAACCCGCAGATGCGGGTTTATAGATCGATTTTACGCTTTCTTTTAGTTTGCCAATTCGTTAAAACTTTTAAGAGTAATACTCAATCTCAAAAGTTTGGTAATTCTTTGAGCTACTCAGGATCTTTGAAGGCGATGTACTGTGAGTATAGCTTAAATCAGACTGACGCAGTTGGTTAATAATTTTTTCAGTTTCGTGCATCTGGTTACCCAGAGAATCTAAACGCTTTTGAAGTAGCACAATTTGATCTGTTATTAAATGCATTTCTCTGTGAATACGTTGTTTCTCTATCACCTTTTTATAAAGCTCTAACTGAGTGGAAGACTCAGATTTATTCCGAGGCATTGTACTAACCCTAGCTCTATTTGTAAGGCTATTGCGAGATGTTTTCATCAAAATCACCAAGTAATTTA
This sequence comes from uncultured cyanobacterium, assembly GCA_903903925.1. GTDB lineage: Bacteria > Cyanobacteriota > Cyanobacteriia > Cyanobacteriales > Nostocaceae > Stigonema. Next base: position 32,378 of record CAIVAU010000259.1, on the reverse strand, counting down.
TAGATAGTATTATAACCAAAAAACAAATATTGTAAATATAATTCTTGTACTCAATTCAATGACGGTGTATTTTAAATAATAGATATTCAACACCTTAGTAAATCAAACCAAAAATGTTGTAATTCAGATAGAACATATGGAAGGGCGAAATCTTTACACTTATGCTTTTTTAAAAAAACCTAACATCCTTTTAAATTTACCGAATGGTTTTGTCACACAGGTACTCTTAATTGATGGGATAGAACTCTCAGCTATTGTGGAGACAGGGATATCCTTAGAGCAATTCCAAAACAATGATGAACAACTGATACAGATGGTTTTATGTCATGATCGAGTCCTGCGTGAACTTTTTCAACAAATTACAGTTTTACCTCTGCGTTTTGGAACTTATTTTGATTCTACTCAAAACCTATTAGAGCATCTAGAATTACATACAAAAGAATATCAAAACAAACTAGAAAAAATCAATAATAAAGCCGAGTACAATCTCAAACTAATTCCTCGGAATTTAGAGGAGCCAGAAAAGCCATTTAACGGAGTAGGCAAAGATTATTTTTTGGCAAAGAAACAACGCTACGAAACTCAAAAAAAATTTGTGATCGCACAATCTGATGAAAAATCTAAATTAATTGATTTAATCAAACAAATTTATCAATCTTCCGTTATTATTCAACATGCTGAGGAAGAGACACAAATTTATATTTTAGTCAATCATGAAGATAAAGATTTACTTTTAGAAAAACTTTGTGTTTGGCAAAAAGCTTGTCCCCGTTGGAATTTGATTTTGGGAGAAGGTCTTCCTCCTTATCACTTTATTTAATTCTTGATAATAGGTTTTTTCTAACTTTTTTCAGATTATTATGAACCACTACGATTCACTTCATCTAGTCATGTTTAGCGGAAAAGGTGGGGTTGGTAAAACTACCGTTTCTTGCAGTTTTGCTCGTCATTGGGCAAGACAGTTTCCCCAAGAGACAATTTTATTGATTTCTACAGATCCCGCACATTCTTTAGGAGACATATTACTCACAGAAGTTAAAGATAATGCTTTACCATTAGCAGATTTACCTAACTTGAGTGTTCGGGCATTGGATGCTCAAAAACTACTCTTGGAATTTAAAGCAAAATACAGTCACTTTTTAGAACTGCTTGTTGAACGAGGAAGTTTAGCCGAAGGAGAAGATTTATACCCAGTTTGGGATTTAAACTGGCCTGGTTTAAATGAATTAATGGGGTTGCTTGAAATTCAACGCTTGTTATCCGAACAACAGGTAGATCGTGTGGTACTAGATATGGCTCCTTCTGGTCATACATTAAATTTCTTAGGCTTAAAAGATTTTTTAGATGTTTTTTTAAACTCTTTAGAACTTTTCCAACAAAAGCATCGCGTAATTACAAAAAGCTTTACAGGTAATTATATACCTGACGGAGTCGATAATTTTTTGCTTGAAATGAAGTTTCAAGTGGCAGAAGGAAGAAGGCTATTACAAGATAAAGAATTTACTGGTTGTTTAGTAGTGGCTGTTTCTGAACCAATGTGTTTTTTGGAAACTGAGCGCTTGATCAAAAGTTTAAAAGCTTTAGATGTATCGTACTCTGGAGTCTTAATAAATCGGATTTTATTGAGTTCAGAACAAAATACAGATCGTTATGCTGAACAGCAGATTTTTATACAAAAATTCTTAGAAATTACAGATAATCAACCTGTTTTTATCGTACCACAGCAAAATGTAGAACCATTGGGCGGAGTTGCATTAGACCATCTCATGTCTCAAATTCAAAAAATTAACGAAGTCGAACTGGTTCTACCTCCATCGGTTCAATGGCCTACTAGAGTTTTACCTGGTTTTAGTGATTTTTTAGCTGAAGGATGTCAACTTATTATTGTTGGAGGAAAAGGAGGTGTTGGCAAAACAACAGTGGCAGCGGCTATAGGTTGGGCTTCTTCTCAGCGTTATCCACATAAAAAAATACGTATTATTTCTATAGACCCTGCTCATTCTTTAGGAGATTCTTTTGGAAAAAATCTAGGGCATGAACCCGTATTTTTAACTTCTAATTTGAGTTGTCAAGAAATTGACCCAAATAGAGTTTTAGAACAATTTCGGAAAGATTATCTTTGGGAATTAGCAGATATGATTAGTGGTGAGTCTCAAACAGAGACAACAGTGGATGTTGCCTATCTTCCAGAGGCTTGGCGGCAAATTATGTCTCAAGCTTTACCTGGTATTGATGAGATATTATCCCTGATCACTGTAATGGATTTATTAGAGAGCAACAATCAAGATTTAATTATTTTGGATACAGCACCGACAGGTCATCTCCTCCGCTTTTTGGAAATGCCATCAGCTTTAACAGATTGGTTATCATGGATATTGAAGCTGTGGATGAAATATCAAAATGTTTTAGGTCGCCTTGATTTTATCAAGCGGTTGCGGCATTTACGCCAACAGCTTGTGCAAGCCCAAAAGAAGTTGCAAGATTCACGTCATACTCAATTTGTTGGTGTCATTCAAGCTGAAGCTGCAATTGTGGCTGAACATATACGATTAACAGAGTCGCTGAAAACGATGGGGGTCAATCAACGTTATGTGGTTCAGAATCGCTACAGTCCAAAAGTGGAAATTGATGCAAATTTATTTCCTGCTCAATCAATTATTCGCTTACCTTCCTTACCCCGCTCTGTGGAGCCGCTTGCCAGAATTCAAGGTGCAGGAAACCTTTTATTTGGAGTTGAGGCATTAACTAGGAGTTAGAAGTTAGGAGTTCTTCTGAATTCCTATCGGAAATGTAGTCTTTTTTTAGTCCATTTTTGGAGGTATATTATGAGTGAATTATTTAAGGGATTTGAGCAATTAGTAGAATTGATGAAGACTTTAGAAGAAAAAATGGATAAGGGAGAGATCAGGACAGATATGCAGATCAACTCCCGTCCCTTAAGTAATATTCCACGTTATGGGAATATTCCACGTCCTAATAATATGGGTAACGATATTGGTACTACTCACATCCGCACTCAACCTTCTCCCAATAATAATCCTGGGAATCAAGCACCATCGGATTCTGTCGTACCACCTAATGCTCCTTCAGATCATTCTCTTAAAGATATCGGGGGACTGAGTGAGGTTGTCAAAGAACTCAAAGAACTCATTGCTATACCGTTAAAACGCCCTGATCTTCTCGCAAAACTTGGACTAGAACCAACTCGCGGTGTACTGTTAGTCGGTCCATCAGGTACTGGCAAAACTCTAACTGCTCGTGCTTTAGCTGAAGAACTCGGCGTTAACTACATTGCTCTTGTCGGACCTGAAGTCATCAGCAAATATTATGGTGAAGCCGAACAAAAATTACGAGGGATTTTTGAGAAAGCTGCCAAAAATACCCCCTGTATTATTTTCATTGATGAAATCGATAGCCTTGCGCCAGACCGTAGCGCCGTGGAAGGCGAAGTTGAAAAACGCGTGGTTGCTCAACTATTGAGTCTAATGGACGGGTTCTCCCACACACAAGGTGTGATTGTCCTCGCTGCCACGAACCGTCCTGACCATCTCGACCCTGCCCTACGCCGCCCTGGACGATTTGACCGTGAAGTTCAGTTCCGCATCCCAGACTGCAACGGACGCAAAGAAATTCTCCAAATTCTCACTCGTGCCATGCCTTTGGATGAGACGGTTGACCTCGATTTCATTGCTGAGCGGGCTGTGGGATTTGTTGGGGCTGACTTGAAAGCTGTCTGTCAAAAAGCTGCTTATACTGCCTTGCGTCGCCAGATTCCTTCCCTCGAAGTCCAAATTCCGGACGTCATGATCGTTAATCAATCTGATTTTTTGCAGGCTCTGAAAGAAATCAAACCAGCCGTACTACGGAGTGTGGAAGTTGAAGTTCCCCATGTCGCTTGGGACGATATTGGCGGGTTGGAGACGATTAAGCAAACGCTGCGCGAATCAGTAGAAGGGGCGCTACTTTATCCGGAACTTTACCTTCAAACTAAAGCACTCGCGCCAAAAGGTATTTTACTGTGGGGACCACCAGGAACTGGAAAAACTTTATTGGCAAAAGCTGTAGCTTCTCAAGCCCGTGCAAATTTTATTGGCGTTAATGGTCCGGAGTTGCTGAGCCGTTGGGTGGGAGCCAGCGAACAAGCAGTACGAGAACTCTTTGCTAAGGCAAGACAGGCAGATCCTTGCGTGGTATTTATTGATGAAATTGATACATTAGCTCCAGCCCGAGGTAGTTACAATGGTGATTCTGGAGTGAGCGATCGCGTAGTAGGCCAATTACTGACTGAGTTGGATGGATTACAGGTGGGATCAACCATTTTGGTGATTGGAGCTACGAATCGACCTGATGCCCTCGATCCAGCCTTATTGCGAGCAGGACGCTTAGATTTACAACTGAAAGTGGATCTACCAGATCTAGGGAGTCGGCTGGCAATTTTGCAAGTTCATAACCAAGAAAGACCACTGTTGGATGTGGACTTACAGTATTGGGCAGAGATGACGAAGGGTTGGAATGGGGCGGATTTAGTGTTATTCTCTAATCAAGCCGCTGTAGAGGCAATTCGCCGCTTTCGCTCTCAAGGGCAAACAGAGCCTACTGATATCAGTATTACTACTGACGACTTCAACTATGCTTACCAGATTTTAACACAGCAACGGTCAGTCTAGCTTTGCGCCTTGCCTATGCCCGTGTCTCAACGACAGGGCAAACCACAGAGAATCAGATATCTTCCTAACTTTTTACCCTGGACTGGATATGCCGTAACGGGATGCCTGCATCACTCTACGCCTTGGATGGCACTGTTTCCGTTCACCGGAGCGGGTGATGATGAAATCTTATCGGTGGAGGGCGGCGCAGTGATCAGTTTCACTTTCATGGGAAATCACCAAATAAAAGAAAATAAAAAATCACCCATTGATGATATGTATGAGAAGATAGTCACTTCTTGTATCAATGGGGGACGGCTAGAGGATGCGTTTATTTACTAGTAGGACTTTAAACAGCAACCATTACATCTGATGCTTTGACTATGGCGATCGCCTGCCCACCTTCAACGAGGCGAAGATTTTCTGCTGACGATTTGGTGATAACCGCTGTCACTTCTACACCTGGGGTAATTTCTATAATTACCTCTGTATTGACTGCTCCTAGGTTGATTTGTTTGACAGTTCCTTTGAAAGAATTACGAGCGCTAATTATCATATTCTTTTACTCCCTGATGAGCAGGCAATTGTGGACTACTACAACTGTTTCTCAAATTATGCACAGTCAGCATGACTCTAAACACAATACCAATTCTTGAATTGAAAAAGTTGCCAAAATGCCAGAAGGCTTTGTGTCTAGCTTTTAGGCAAAAGCATTGTACTTTACTTAAAAAGCAATCTGCTGTATGGAGATAAATTCAGTTATGCATAGACAATTCTGTCTAGGCTAAAAGCAATTCATATTCTTATATAAATAAGATTTTCATCAATTGAAATAAACAGACTATTCTAACTATAGATAATAACTAATTGTAACCATGAATACTCTTTGTAAATTACTTGCTCAGCGCAAGTAAATTTGCCAAATGTATGATATTCTTTATCTATAGGGAATCTAAACCATAATCCTTAGATTCCTACGAAGCGAGTATCAGACCAGCCTCATCAATTATTGGTGACAGCACAACGTTAATCGAAGTGGAGCAAATCTGCCAACAAGTCGGTTTTCTGTTTGGCAAAGCCGTCACCATAGGGTAGGCTGGACTGTTTTTTTATGTATTATCAGTTTTTATGCGGAAGATTGCTATTTACGGAAGAGGGGGAATTGGTAAGTCCACAACGACTCAAAACGTAGTGGCTGGACTGACCGATATGGGACGTAAGGTGATGGTTGTAGGGTGTGACTCGAAAGCAGACTCTACCCGGCTTCTTCTGGGGGGATTCCACCAAAAAATTGTACTCGATACGCTACGCAAAGAAGAAGAAGTGAATCTAGAAGACTTCCGCCAAGAAGGATGGGGAAAGACGCTTTGTGTGGAATCGGGTGGACCAGAACCAGGTTTAGGATGTACAGGTCGAGGGATCTTGACATCGATTGGGTTGCTGGAACAGTTAGGTGCCTATGATGAAGCGGTTAGACTTGATTATACATTCTATGATGGTTTAGGTGACGTGGTGTGCGGTGGATTTGTCATGCCCATTCGTGAACGCAAAGCTCAAGAAATCTACATCGTCACTTCTGGGGAAATTATGGCAATGTATACTGCAAACAATATCTGCCGAAGCATTCAACAATATGCTCATATCAGCGGTATACGTCTGGGAGGATTGATTTGCAACTCTCGCAAAGTCGATCACGAAGATGATCTGATCAAGACTCTGGCAGATGAACTAGGCACTCAAACTATCTACTCTATACCCAGAGACAACATAGTGCAACGGGCGGAGTTCCATCGCAAGACGGTGATTGAGTATGCTCCTGAGTGTGAACAGGCGCATCACTATCGCAACCTAGCAACGGCAATTGACCACAATACAGATTTTGTCATTCCGAAATCTATATCTAATCATCAGCTTGAGGAACTGCTGGTAAAGTTCGGCTTGTTCGAGTGAAAAGGTATCCTTTTTTTTGATTTTCTATTGCAAGAATACCATACATTATGCTAGAATACTTGCTAAGAGCTATAGGATTTGTTTAAAAACGACCTATTACTTGCTGGTGAATTAATCAACAGCCCCCAGTCACTACAAAGTGGGGGCTTTTTTCATAGTTCGTTTGTAGTTGCGCTGTCTTCGCTCTTAGCAACTACAAACGTCGTGTGAGTACTGATCCGGACTCAATATCATTTGAGTACCGACATAGTTGCAATCCAATGAACATTGAGGGGCGATCGCCCCTCAGAACTTTTTGACAAATAAATTGGCGATTGGCAAATAAATTAGCAATGTGTATGCTATGGTTAAAGTGGGAATCAAAGGAAACTTTGAGAAAGAAATTGAGTTAGACTCAATACTCTTATACTAACTTAGTAAATCCGCTTCAACACGCTACACATCTTCTAAGGAAAAGATCAATCATGAACGATATTGTGCAGCAACTTCTCGTTTAAGTTTGTGTTTTTTATCGGTTGGTTATTAATATTTTAGGGAATGGGAAATCCTATGAACCCGTTCCCTTTTATTCTATGCTTTTACCTAATTCAAATTTATTTCAATCCGAATTAGGCTATTTACAACTGTGAGAGATCAAGCCAATGAAGCAGGATAGTAAGCTCCTTAATAACTTGAAGTCAATTAGAACCCGTCTAGACATGAGTCAACAAGATCTGGCTGATCTAGCTGGTGTTACTCGTCAGACTATTAGCGGTGTAGAGTCGGGACAATACGCACCTTCAGTGGTCATAACACTTCGCTTGGCGAAGGCGCTAGGCTGTCAAGTTGAGGATCTATTCTGGTTAGAACGTGATTTACCTGAAATTGAAGCAGTTCTTGCCAAACCTGTTTCTAATACTCGGCAACTGCGAGTGAGTATGGCTCGTGTGGGAGGACAATGGGTAGCTTATCCCTTAATTGGTAAGGATGCTTTTCGCCAAGACATGATTCCGGCTGATGGTGAGGCAATTGCCGTGGTTCCGCAGCCCGAGGGTGACTTCCCCAAGGAGAAACTGCCAAGAGAGGTCTCCCGCCGTAAACCACCGAACTCGAAAGGTGAGGTTCAGAGTCAGATAGGTACAGATAAAGTTCGAGTCAGGCTCTTAGATGATAATCTGGACACACTTAACAACACAGTTGTGATTGCTGGCTGTTCACCCGTGATTTCACTATGGGCAAGAGCTACCGAACGCTGGCATCCTCAACTGCGTGTGCAATATAACTTCGCTAACAGCATGGCTGCATTGTACAGTCTCTGTCGAGGAGAGGTGCATATTGCTGGGATGCACCTGTATGACCCTAAAACTGGTGAGTATAATACTCCCTTTGTGCGAGATGTTCTGGGTGGGAGGAAAGCAGTTTTGATTACCCTTGGTGTCTGGGAGGAGGGACTTTTGCTGAAGTCTGGTAACCCAATGGGAATCAGAACAGTGACTGACTTAGTGGAAAGGGGAAGCACTATCATCAACCGCGAAATCGGTTCAGGCAGTCGAATGCTGTTGGAGCAAACACTCCAACAGCAGCACATACCATTCCATGCTGTCCAGGGCTTTGACTGTATTGTCAAAAGTCACCAAGATGTTGCCCAAGCTGTAGAATCAGGAGATGCTGATGCAGGTATTAGCACAGCATCCGTGGCTGCCGCCTTTGGGCTGGAATTTATCCCTCTACATCAGTCACGATATGATTTAGTGATTCTCAAGGAATATTTGGAAGAAGCACCAGTACAGCAGTTGCTCGGTACTTTAGGACATCGACTGGTTCTCTCACAATTAGAAATTCTTGGCGGCTACGATATCAGCAATGTTGGAGAAGTTGTAGCGACCGTTTAAGCAGGAGTCAGGAGTCAGGAGTCAGGGGGCAGGAGTCAGGAGTCAGGAGTCAGGAGTCAGGGGGCAGGAGTCAGGAGTCAGGGGGCAGGAGTCAGGAGTCAGGAGTCAGGAGTCAGGAGTCAGGGGGCAGGAGTCAGGGGGCAGGAGTCAGGGGGCAGGAGTCAGGGGGCAGGAGTCAGGAGTCAGGGGGCAGGAGTCAGGGGGCAGGAGTGAAAAGGGCTATTTGATAAACAGCATCTCCTGGTAGTGAGGCAAGGGCCACAAATCATCCGCTACCTCACCTTCGAGTGCATCCGCATATTCGCGAACTTCATCCATCATCGGGCGGAGGGTTTTGGCGCAGTACTGCATGTGTTCTTTGAGGGTAGTGAAATTATGGGTGCTGATGGCATTGTCTAACTCTCTGACTGTATCCATCATCTGCTTTGTTAAGGAGGCTACTGTTTTTGTATTTTCCTGCTCAAACTCATACTCAATCCCGATTTGTCTCAGGTTGCTAATACTTTGAGAAAGCGCTGACAAGTGACGGCGTACCGCAGGAGAAATCATTGTTTTTGCTATACTGATCACGAGCTTGGCTTCCATCTCTATTGCCTGAATGTACTGCTCTGCATAGACATGAAAGCGACTTTCAAGTTCACCAGCAGACAGCACTCCCGTTCTTTTGAACAGTTCCTGAATCGACTCTTCTTGGAAGATTGGCAATGCATCGGCGGTGGTACGCAGGTTCAACAGCCCTCGTTCCTCAACCGCTTTTGTGTGCCATTCTTCAGAGTAGCCATTACCGCCAAAGACAACGGCGCTATGCTTCTCCATGATTTCTTTGACAACGGCAATAGCAGCCGCATCCCGATCTATCCCGGTTGCCAACTTAGCTTCTAACTGGTCTGCCACCCATGTGAGTGAATCGGTTAAAATCGTGTTCATGGCTACGAGCGGATCAGAGACTGATTGGTTAGACCCGACTGCCCGGAATTCAAAGCGGTTGCCCGTGAAGGCAAAGGGCGAAGTACGGTTGCGATCGCCCGGATCTTTGGGAAACTCTGGCAAGGTGGGTATACCCAAACTCATCACGTCAGCGTGAGCAGAACTTGTGACTTCACCCAGCTTAATTTGGTTAAACACATCTTCTAGCTGTTTGCCCAGGTAGACTGAAATAATGGCGGGAGGTGCTTCATTGGCACCGAGTCTATGGTCGTTACCCGCAGTTGCCACCACAGCTCGCAGCAAGGGGCCATATTTGTGAACCCCTCGAATCACCGCCCCGCAAAATAGCAAAAATTGTTGATTGGTATGAGGATTAGGCCCTGGATCAAGCAGGTTGCCTTGAGTGGCATTGCTCACTGACCAGTTGACGTGCTTCCCTGACCCATTAATGCCTGCAAAAGGCTTTTCGTGCAGCAGACAGATAAAGCCGTGTTTCTTCGCGGTGTTCTTGAGAATGGTCATCGTGATCTGCTGGTGGTCGCTAGCCACGTTTGCCGCTTCAAAATATGGGGCGATCTCAAACTGACCAGGGGCGACTTCGTTATGTCGGGTTTTTGCCGGAATCCCCAGTCGATACATGCGCTCTTCTACATCTTGCATGAAGACTTGGACGCGCTCTGGAATCGCTCCAAAATAGTGATCGTCAAATTGTTGCCCTTTGGCAGCAGGTCGTCCAAACAAAGTTCTGCCCGTCAGCAAGATATCTGGGCGGCTGTGGGCAAAACGAGCATCTATTAAGAAGTATTCTTGCTCTGGACCACAGCTAGAGTTAACGGTCGCCACTTCCGAATGCCCCAACAGTTTGAGCAGTCGGGTTGCAGCTTTGCTCATCGCCGCATTGGCACGAAGCAATGGCATTTTCTTGTCTAGGGCTTCCCCTGTCCAAGAAATGAACACCGTGGGAATGTACAAAGTGACCCCGTTATCAGTTTCCATCACGTAGGCAGGGCTGGTGACATCCCATGCAGTGTAGGCACGGGCTTCAAATGTAGAGCGAATGCCACCATTGGGAAAGGATGAACCATCTGGCTCCCCTTGCACCAGCGCTTTGCCAGTAAATTCAGCGATCGCCGATCCATCTCTTTGCACTGAGAGAAACCCATCATGCTTCTCGGCGGTGATGTTGGTCAGTGGATGAAAAATGTGAGCGTAAAACGATGCGCCCTTAGAAATCGCCCAGTCTTTCATGGCTGCAGCAACGATTCCTGCTACAGATACATCCAGCTTCTTACCCGTCTGAATGGTAGCCTTAATCGACTCAAACACATCTTCCGGCAGACTCGTCTGCATCTTACTCAGGGTAAATACGTCGGTTGCCCATAGTTTTTCTGGGGGGCTGAGTTTTGTGTTACTGATTCCAGCCATGATCATCTCCTATGAACTTTACAAATATCCTTGTTCTGCGCCAAACTGTATCAAACGCGAGAGGGAATGCCGATGATAATAATGTCAGCAGACCGAAAACTTTTCCACAAGCCTTATCAGTCCTATTGGGAACACCATCCGCTGAAATCAGCTTATAATCTGTCTTTCAAGTATTTCTGTTCCGGATGGACTTAAGCGCGATCGCTGTTGATATCAGGGTGAACGTACCTCTATCGCTCTCCCAAATCACTAAAATCAGATTTTTCCCTCGGCTGTTTTTGCCTATTTGTAAATTTTATGTCAAAGCTTCAACCGAGTATTTCGCTAAAAAGCAGCTTTTAATACGGCATCTTTAGCAATTTTTTGTATTTTCGTTGTAAAATACCATTTTGTAACCAATTAAGAAAAGCAAATCCTTGTTCAAATGTCAGAAATAGCAAATCACTGGATTCTCTCAATTGACCATGTCCAAGTTACAGCACCTCCTGAATTGGAGGACGCTATACTGTTTTTCTACAGCAAAGTTTTAGGACTTCAGGAAGTTATAAAGCCAGAGAATTTGAAAGGAAATGGAGGTGTTTGGTATGCACTTGGAGATATCCAAATACATGTCAGTACGGAGAAACAAGCCAATAATCAAGCCTCTAGAAGACATATCTGCTTCCGAGTGCGTGACTTAAATTCTTTTGAAGAATATCTCACAGCACATGGAGTAGAAATTATTCCTGACCAAAACCCCATCCCCGGATGGAATCGTTTCTACATCCGCGACCCTGGTGGAAATCGGATCGAAATCATAGAATGAACCCAGTAAGCTTTTTTACAATTGAACAAGCGACCAATTAATATCAGGAGTCAGTTACCATGAAACAGCAAGAACCAGGGGAAATGCCCAACAATTGGGTTGAGGCAAGACCAATGGATCGATCTAATTTGCTCTTTGCGATTATTGAACTTATTAACAAAACCTTTGTGATTGCTGAGTTTGAAGTGCGTAAACTTCGGCACGACGCTACAGATTTAGTTGTGAGAAGTGTGCAACCTGCCTTGTGGTTGCTGATTTTTGGGCAGGTTTTTACTAGAACTCGTGCCATCCCTACGGGCAACTTACCTTATTTAGATTTTATATCGGCTGGGATTCTCGCTCAAAGCGTTTTGTTTGTAGCAATTTTTATGGGTGGGATGGCGCTGATTTGGGAACGAGATTTAGGAGTTGTACATAAATTTTTAGCTAGTCCCACTCCTCGCGTGGCAATGGTTTTGGGTAAAGCGCTGGCTTGTGGAGTCCGGTGCATATCCCAGGTATTTATTGTTTATGGATTAGCATTTTTATTAGGTGTCAAACTCAATCTCAGTGCGATCGCCTTTTTGCAAGTATTGCTGATTGTCATGCTAGCAGCAGCTTGTTTTTGCACCTTTTCCTTAATTATTGGCTGTCTGGTAAAAACACGAGAACGAATGACTGGGATCGGACAATTAATCACCATGCCTTTGTTTTTTGCCAGCAATGCCATCTATCCTATAGACTTGATGCCGGGATGGTTAAAGTTGATATCCCATATAAACCCTTTGACTTATGAGGTGGACGCTTTGCGCGGTAAAATGCTGGCAAATGGGATAAGTCTTTATGGGTTTAGTTTCGATAGTGCAATTCTCTTGCTAGCATTAATAGGCTTGACCTTCATCTGTGGAAAGCTTTATCCACGGGTGGGAATGTAACCCAGAAAAAAAACTAACCTATGAAATTGGATAAACCGTCTCAAGAATGTGCCAATCGAGTAATGGATACTGTTCCATTGGTAATGCGGTTTATCCGAGCCGATATGCGTGAAAATAGTTCAACATCTCTATCTATACCGCAATTGCGATCGCTAGCATTTCTCAAACGCAATCCTGGTGCTTCATTATCTGACTTGGCGGAACATCTCGGTGTGACTTGTGCTACGGCATCTACGACTACAGAGCGACTAGTACAGCGTAATTTTATACAACGTACAGACCATCCTCAAGAGCGGCGAAAAGTGGTATTAAATCTCACAGATGAGGGGAAACAGCATCTTGAGGAAACCCAGACACAAACTCGTACTCATATTGCAAGCTTATTAGATGGTCTGACGGCAAAGGAAATAGCACAAATTGAACAAGGGTTAACTCTACTCAAAAATGTCTTCGAGAAATCAGAAGTTAAAAAGGCTCCTTGAAGAAGAATTCAGAATTCAGAACTCAGAACTCAGAATAAAAAAATTTAGTAGCTTCTCCCCAATTTCATGACTCTTTCTTTTTACTTTTTACGGGAGCATCCCAGTTTTGCAGAAAGACGATCAGTAGTGTGAGCCGGAAAGCTCACGTGTACTATAAGCGAGCAAGATGCTCGCACTAGGAATTTTCAAAAATGGGATGCACCCTTTTTACTTTTGCCTTGTTCAGTAAATGGCTCACCGTCGCTTAAGTGCTAAGGTCAATCCATCACCAATTGGAAGCAGCGAAAGCGTTACCCGTTCATCTTGATGTAATTTCTTGTTTAGATTGCGAATAATTTGAGTGTTTTCATCTTGAATTTGTGGGTCAGCGACTCGTCCCGACCATAAAACATTATCGATCGCAATCAACCCACCAGGACGTATTAATTGCAGAGTGCGCTCATAATATCCGTCGTAATTTTCTTTATCGGCATCAATAAAGGCGAAATCAAATGTCTCAGCTTGACCTGATGCTAGCAAATTATCTAGAGTTTCTAATGCTGGTGCCAATCGCAAATCAATTTTATCAGCAACCCCTGCTTTTTGCCAATAACGTCGCGCAACCGCAGTAAATTCTTCACTGACATCAGCAGCAATAATCTTACCGTCTTCAGGTAAAGCCAGGGCTACAGAAAGCGAGCTATAACCCGTGAATACACCTACTTCCAGAGTTTTCTTTGCCCCAATGAGCTGCACCAAAAGACCCATAAACTGTCCTTGTTCTGGGGAAATTTGCATTCTGCTTTGAGGAAGACTTGCTGTTTCGTGGCGCAACTTCTGAAGAATTTCAGGTTCCCGTAGCGAAGTTGATAACAGGTAATTGTAGAGTTGGTGATCAAGACCAATAGTTTGTGTTGACATTTTGCGTTGTTTTCAATTCCAGAACATAGGAGTTACGTATGAGAAGATTCGCGACGGGTGTATCCCAATGAGCGTAAATTCGTAGTGCGAGCATCTTGCTCGCTTGTAGTACACGTAAGCTTTCCGGCTCACACTACTGGGATACTCCCATTCGCGACTTCTTTAAGAAGTCGCGAATTTGAATTATACAGCGACTAAACTCCGGTTGTATACAGAAGAATCTCCCTTAATTGCCTCACTTTGGTTGCCGTTGATCCCGACTGGAATATCGCCGACAATTGTGACTCGCTGCACATGACGGGGTTGATTGCCATAATCTGCGATCGCATAATGTTGAGTAGCGCGGTTATCCCAAAATGCCACATCCCCAACTTTCCAGCGCCAGCGGACTGTATTTTCTGGACGGGTAATGTAAGATTGCAACAGGCGAATAAGATCATCCGATTCTGCTGTTGATAGACCGCGAAGACGACGCACAAAGCCACCAATAAAGAGTCCCCGTTCTTTAGATTCAGGATGAACTCGTACAACTGGATGTAGGGTTTCGTACACAGTAGATGTAAACACTTCCCGATAATCCCTTACCTCCTGCGGAAGGTCTACTGTCGCGGCTGCGTAGTCATAGGCATTGCTATGTACAGCCCAAAGCCCATCAGCTAGATGACGCAGAGTTTCGGGTAAATCTTCGTATGCGGTGACGGAGTTTGACCAAATTGTGTCGCCACCTGCGCTCGGAATAACGAGTGCCCTTAACACAGAACCGAGTGGAGGGCGGTCTACAAATGTGACATCAGTATGCCAGTTGTTAGCACGGGCAACGGTTTTGCCGTAATTCAGGTCTAAGACTTCTGGATTTTCCGGGAGAGAAGGCACTGTAGGATGAGCCGTAGTCACTTCGCCAAATCGTCGAGCAAAGGCAACTTGTCCCTTAGCGTCGAGTTTTTCCTGATTGCGAAAGAATATGACTTTGTATTTGACTAGGGCTTTGCGGATATCACTGATAATTTTATCACTCAGGCTGTCACTCAGGTCAAGACCGACGATTTTTGCTCCAATGCGTCCAGCAATTGGTTTGATCTCAAAGTGTTGAGAACCCATATGTTTATATCTCCAAATGACGAACTAGGTAGACAATGCAATCAGTTCAGAAGGAGTTGTACCTTTTGTAAACTGATTTTGTGGACGGGGTAAACCGAGATTTTCCCGTAGGGTGCGTCCTTCGTAATCGATGCGGAACAGTCCCCGACGTTGCAGTTCGGGAATCACCAAATCCACAAACTCATCTAAACCACCTGGTAAATAAGGCGGCATAATATTAAACCCATCAGCTCCACCATTGACAAACCATGCTTCTAACTGATCAGCTATTTGTGACGGGCTTCCCCAAATAGTCCAATGCCCACGTGCCCCAGCAATCCATAAATATAATTCGCGAATCGTAAAATTTCTGGCGCGGGCAGTTTCAATTAATAATTTCTGCCGGCTTTGGTGGAGTTCAGTATGAGGTAAATCTGGTAATGGTTCATCTAACGAGTAGCTAGATAAATCAACTTCGCCCAACATCCCCGTGAGCAAGCTTAATCCGACCTTGGGATGAATTAATTCCTGAATGCGGTCAAATTTTTCTTTAGCTTCTTCTTCCGTTCTGCCAATGACAGGAAAGACTCCAGGCATAATCTTGAGGTGGTCGGGGTTACGTCCGTAGGTTGCCAGTCGTCCCTTCACGTCTGAGTAAAAAGCTTGGGCATCCTCAAGGGTTTGTTGTGCTGTAAAAATTACCTCTGCTGTTTGGGCAGCAAGATTTTTGCCATCTTCCGAAGAACCAGCTTGGATGATAACTGGATAGCCTTGGGGTGGACGGGCAACGTTCAGGGGACCGCGCACAGAAAAATGCTCACCTTGATGATTGGGAACGTGCAATTTTTCTGGATTGAAGTAAATGCCAGATTCCTGATCGCGCAGAAAGGCATCATCTTCCCAACTGTCCCAAAGTTTAGTCACAACCTCAACAAACTCACGAGCGCGAGCGTAACGAGGCGCATGTTCCATGTGTTTGTCGCGGTTGAAGTTCTGGGCTTCCGCAGTGCTGGCAGAGGTGACAAGATTCCAGCCTGCACGACCATTACTTAAATAATCTAAAGATGCAAATTTGCGGGCAAGATGAAAAGGTTCGTTATAGGTGGTTGATACTGTCGCTGCTAACCCAATATTTTCTGTCACAACCGATAATGCAGATAATAAAGTTAGCGGTTCAAAATGGACGAGGTTCCCTGTACGACTTAATACTTCCGTTCCTTGTCCGCGATCGCGCACTGCGACACCATCTGCAAAGAAAATCATATCAAATTTTCCTCGTTCCGCCGTCTGCGCAATGTGTCGATAATGGTCAAAGCTCAAACCGCCATCGGCTCTTGCATCTGGATAACGCCACGCCGCTAAATGGTGACCAGAACTCATTAAAAATGCACCCAGTCTTAATTGTTTTTTACTCATATGTTTCTCTTTGTAAGAATTCAGGAGTCAGAATACAGGAGTCAGAATTGTTAAACAATCGGGAGATAGCAGGATGTTTCAAGAGCCTGAAGAGAGATACCAAAGTCCAAAAATTCTGACTTCTGACTCCTGACTCCTGAATTCTTGCCTATTTTTGACTGATAGATGGAGGTGTAATTGCTGCATATTCCTCAGGTGTTAGTGTCGCTTCTTTAATATTGAGAGGTTTGGGAATTATGCCATTTTTATAAAAGTAATCTGCAACTCGCTGCTGTTCCTGAATTAAATCTGGAGAAATGGCTCTCAATCCATAAGTGCGACGGCTGACCGCCAATTCGAGGACATCTTCAGGTAATTTTTGATACGGTGCAATTAGCTTGACAGTTTCTTTGGGATGTGATTGAGACCAATGTTGAATCTTATCAATTTCCTCGATAACTATTCGCAGCAATTCCGGATTATCGATAGCAAACTGTTTTCCTCCGACATAATATCCACCTGGAGAATCAAGTCCTTGGGCAGTTAGAAGAATTCTAATTTTACCTGTTTTTTCAGCCAGAGCTAGATAAGGATCGCCAGTTACCCAAACGGGAATTTTTCCGGAAAGAAACGGAGCACTAGATTCTACGGTGGGTATACTCAAAACTTTAATATCACTAGGCTTTAAACCTACTTTTTCCAAAGCTCTCAAGATGAAGTAGTGAGAAGCCGAAGCTCTTTGGAAAACCACTTTTTGCCCTTTAATGTCCTTAATAGTCTTAATAGGAGAATTTGGAGGTACGGCGATCGCACTACCTTTTCCTGAATTTTCGGTGCGGTGTGAGCCTACAATATAAACAATTTGAGCGCCGGCAGCTTGGGCAAAAATAGGTGGCGTTTCCCCCACAGCACCCACATCAATTTTGCCGACATTCATCGCTTCCATCAATTGCGGTCCCTGAGCAAATTGCGCCCATTCCACCTTAACTCCCAAAGGACTCAGACGTTTTTCTAGAACTTTCGTTATCCTGACTAAATCGCCTGCTTGTTGATACCCCATACGGAGTACTTTGGTTTTAATGCCAGATGGCTTTGTATTTGTATCTGGTGTATTACTTTGACTTTGCTCTATGCAACCGACCAAAGTTAAGATAGTTGTCAGTACCAACCCTGTCAATAAAAACAGTCTCAACCCGCGAAATATTTTAGTTTTGAATGTATTAATCATCGGTTTTCTTATGCATTCTGACTCCTGACTCCTGACTCCTGACTCCTGTAGGTATATCTACAAACCTCAAACGAGGAAAATAATACGCAGACATTTCCTTCTTAGCAGCAGGCACCCGTCCCTTTCCCCAGCCCATATCTTCCCGATAGCTACCGAGTAACCCAGATGCCACCAAAGCATCTTCATTGACTTCTACCAATGCATCAACTTGGGGAGCAACATACAATGCATCTACTGGACAGTACAACTCGCACATGTAGCAGGTTTGACAATCACTCTGTCTGGCAATTTTCGGTACACTTCCCGGCACTTTATCGAAAACATTGGTAGGGCAAGCACTGACGCAAAGATTACATTTAATGCAACGAGATTCGCTGACTAATTCAATCACAATCTGACTAACTCCTTACTTGCAAATTGCTGATCGGGTTTTACCCAAACATGATCTAATCCACCACTGAGTAGCCGATATTGCTGTTTGGGGTCTTGCTCTGGGTAATCTTGGCGCTTGTGCATACCGCGACTTTCCCTACGTACCAGTGCGGTGCTATACATCCATCGTGCTGTTGCAACCATTGCGGCTGCTTCCCGTGCAGATAATAATGCTTGGTCATTTGCGGCGACAGCAGAACGAATTTCTCTCCACAAACTATGCAAGCGTTCCAGGGAATCGTTTAAGCCCTCTTCTGTGCGGAATAGGTTCCGATCATAGGGTAAAACTTCTGCTTGAACGGCGCGAATAATTTCTTGAGGAGCAATAGTTTGGCTACTTTGAGAACGAATTCCTGCTCCTCCAATTCCTCGCACTTGTCGTTGGGTTGCCCTATTTCCTAGAGCCTTTGCGTATTTTCCTGCTGCTTCTCCTGCCCAATAACCAGAAGACATAGCCCAAGCCGCATTTATACTACCACCACCGGAATGACCTCCGGCAACTAATTCCCGCGTTGCTGCATCCCCAACTGCATAGAGTCCCGGTACTGAGGTAGCGCAAGAGTCATCGACAATTTGAATCCCTCCTGTACCTCGGACTGTTCCCTCCAAACGTAATGTGATGGGGAAGCGTTGAGTAAAAGGGTCAATTCCTATTCTGTCAAAAGGTAAGAAGAAGTTGTGTTGAATAGTTCGCATCCAAACTCGCGCTTGTTCTGGGGTTTGGTCGAGGCTACAGTATACGGGCTGATTCAGTAATGCTTTGGCGATAATTGCGGCTCTTTCGTGAAAATTACCACACTCAATTTCAGTCCCATCTTCATAGGTAAACGTTGCCCAGCGATAGTAAGCTCCCTTAGTCACAGAAGCCCAAGCTGGAGTTAGACCATAAACATTGGAAAATTCCATCCCCGACAGAGTAGCCCCAACTTCTGCTGCCATTAAGTAACCATCTCCGGTGAGGACATTACAGCCCAAAGCTTTACTCAAAAAAGCACAGCCACCAGTTGCAATGACTACCGCTTTAGCTCGCACCTGCCAGCGATCGCCAACTTGACGACGAACCCCCGCAGCCCCAGCAACTGCCCCTTCTGTATCTACTAGTAATTCTAAAGCTGGGCAGTGGTCAAGAATTTGGACTCCAACTTTTTTGACCTGTTTTCTCATCAACCGCATATACTCTGCTCCTTGCTGAAGCGAAGAATAATACGGTTTCCCTTGTTCGTCGGAGGGGAAAGGATAACCCCAATTTGCTAACTCATACAGATTCGTATGAGTCCGGTCTAAAACCCGTTCCATCCAAGAACGCTCTGATAAAAACCCTCCCAGCGCTTGCCGACCGACAAAGGCTGTTTCTCGCTGCTCGGCATTTGGGATATACCATACAGTAGTCCCACCTGACGCAGTTGCCCCACTAGAGCCACAGTAGCCTTTATCTACCAAAACTACGCGGACTCCTTGAACTGCTGCATTGTGAGCTGCCCAACACCCCGCAGGCCCGCCACCAATAACCAAAACATCTGCCTCCAAATCTAGGTCGGAGGCTGCGGTAGATTGTTGCTCTAACGCTAATTGATTTGCGCTCACGAGCTTTACCCCTTAATTGAACACGTTAACTGATCCCGTCAGGATTCCCCTCAAGGAGGGGAGGAATGCCGTTCTTAAGTAGAGTTTGATATCTTACTGTTCATCGACCGATTTACAGTTGATTTCAAGTATTGCATAACTCTTGGGTAAAATACAAGCCTTTCGCAAATAAAATATTACGTTATTCTAATTTTACGGTTTTCTAATTATTAGATAGCCCTCCGTACCACAAACTCCATCAATGAACTTCTCACGTTCATCCTCTGTCATTGCATCCCAGTCTTGACTCCGATCTGAAGCAACTTTTCGCGCCCGTTGTTCGCTGTCTTGGGACAAGTACACCCAGTTAGCCCAATTCTGGCTTAATAGGAATTTGAACACCTCTATTTGCTGCTGTTGTGGCAATTGCTTGACTAATTGCATAACTTGTGCATCGGTTAATGTCAAAGTTGGCATGGTTCTAACCTCCATTTCTATTCTGACATCTTGCACCATTCTGAATCAGCCCGATATCCCGCCCTACACTGAAGTGTAGGGCTAATAGCTTAACGGCACTTGAAATGGACTGAAATCCTTGATCCGTCCTCTTGATAGGACGGGAGCTATCAGCCAGCGATTTAAATCTTGGCTTGACTGACAGCCCAGGTGCAAGATATCAGCCTCTCCCCCATCAATGAGTGAAAAATTCGGGGGGTGTGATGCGCTGTTTAGTCCCACTTTTTACCGCAAATTGTTTTTTTGATCGCTGTCTCGTTGTCGAATTGGGTGCTAACTGGTAATATTGATCAGGAATATTAAAGTAAATGCTCCCTAAATTTTACAAGTAATACTTTATGGATGAAGTATCTCTTAAGCTCTTAGGAATTTTTCAGAATGTTAATGAGTGGCTAAAGTTTGCTGAGGCTAAAAACGGTATTTTACTGGCTTTTTCTGGCGCTGCTATTACAGCAGCTATCACTCTTTTATCTACAGCGCAAAATCTTCCAAATTCATTAAGGATTGGTTTATCGCTGACAACAATTTTTCTTTGTATTTGTTCTTTAATTTGCACACTTTCTTTTCTTCCTAAAATAGATTTGGAACGTCTTTTATGGGTGCGAACTAGACCACCTAAGAATTCAAGCTTTTTCAGGAAAGAGACAGATAATTTTTACTATTTCGGGCATTTACAGAAATATAATTCAACCGAACTGTTAGATGCGCTGAACAAGCACTACTTTGCAGGTACAATCAATACACCTTATAAAAAAGAATATGAGGATATTGCTGGACAAATTACTATTAATTCTGAAATTGCTTTTTTGAAGTTTCAGATTTTTACCTACGCGATATATATATTGATTATTTCTATTATAATAATTCCAATTTCTACTTTAATCAGTCTCATTATTTATCGTAGTCTGTAATTGTATTTTATTTTCAAGATGAAAATTAAGAAAACAATAGTCAGGTTCGATTTTGCTGGATCTAAAGAGGTTACTGATAATTTAAATCATTATGGTGGTTCCTCTGCAGTCAGAGGCTTTACTGATATAATTGGAGAATTATTGACTGAAGCGTTACCTAAAGGAATTCAGAAAAAGGATCTTCTTCTCAGACTAGAAGGAGATGGTGGTTACCTCATGTTTAAGAATGCGGATGATGCACATAATTTTGCCATAAAATTTCACTCTAATGAAAGAGAATGGCGGTTCCGTATTGGTGCAGCTACTGGACAAATTGATATTAATAAAGCTTCAAGTGATAAAATTGTTGGACAACCTATAGGTGATGCTCAGAGATTAGAAAAATACGGAGCAGAAACTGGTTGTATTTGTATTGATGACGCAACCTATAATGCTCTTTCTTCAGAATTTAAAGAAAAATATAATAGCCAAAAAAATGTTAAAGGTAATAAACCTACAGAAAAAGAAATTCCGGCTTGGTGTTACCAAGTAATTTCTAAAGATTCTTTGAACTTACCTCAAAATAATATAAGCCCAGAAAAATGTGTAACATTGTTACGTTCCTTGGACTACGCTCCTCATGAAGATTACTTTAGAAAGTTAATTGAACTCAAAGAAATAGCATTTTTCATTCAAGCTTCCAATGCAGAAGTTCAAAACTGGTTAATTGAACGGTTAGTTTATCATGTACCAAGCTCTATTCAAGCCAAAAAATACTTAATTGATTTTCAGACATTGGCTTTGAAATCATGTATCGAAAACTTCTGGCATGAATTTATAGATACTCCAACAAATGCAAATCCTAATATAACATCTGCAATTAATTATTTAACTGATGTATGTCACAATAGACCTGTGATTATTCTTATGCGTAGATTAAATTATCTCGATCAAGAAACAGTTGCACAAATTTTCAAGTTTTGGGATGAGCTAGTTCAGAAAATACGCTCAACCCAAAACCGTACAATTAAATCACGTTTTGTATTGTTACTGGTAGCAGAACCTACAGAGTATAAGAACAAATCTGTCTTTCTAAAAGAAAAATTTAATTTTACTAAGCTCAATCCAACTACAATCAAAAAGATTCTTAAACAGAAAAATACACAATCTAGAGATATTTTTTTGCTATCACCAATGGATAAACTCGATCCAAAAGATGTACAAGATTGGTTGCAAAAAACTGAAGTATTATTATCCCTCAAATTTCATGAGCAAAATTATATAGATAAGCTTTTAAGTAAAACTATTCCCCGTTGGGGAAATGTACCAGAAAATGTCCTAAATGATATTTGTATACATGTATTTAATTTGCGCTATGGTTTTGCAGAAATTGAAGAAAAGTGTAGATGGTAAAATGAACAAAGAACAAGACATAATATATCAATATACAGGAAAAGAGCAACCTAAGCAGAAAGCCGAAGATCCAAATCAGCGAGTGTATTATCCATATATACCGAGCGAAGATTTAAAAGAGGCAGTTAATTTAGCGATCGCACTTGAGCGACCATTACTTTTAGAAGGCGAACCTGGTTGTGGTAAAACTCGTCTAGCTGGAGCAGTTGTCTATGAATTTACCCAAAAATATCTGAAAAATTCGGAAAATGAAAATAGCGAGCAAAAGTGGTGGGATTATTATATCTGGAATATTAAATCTACAACTCGCGCCCGTGATGGACTTTACAGCTACGATGCTGTTGCTAGATTACGGGATGCTCAATTAATGGGATCTGGTCCGCAACAATTAAAAGAGTTTTTGGAAGAGAAAGAGATTCAAGACTTAAAAGCTCGCTTGAAAGATAAAAAAAAATATCGAGAATTTGGAGCTTTAGGCAAGGCATTGCAAAAGCATTCTCATCGTCCTATTTTATTAATTGATGAAATTGACAAAGCTGATGGCGATTTTGCAAATGATTTATTATTGGAGTTAGAAGAATTGCGTTTTGAAGTGCCGGAAACTGGAGAGTCATTTCCTACACCGGAGAATAAGCCGATTATTTTTATTACCAGTAATCGTGAAAAACCTTTACCAGAAGCTTTTCTGCGTCGCTGTCTTTACTTTTTTGTAGATTTTCCTGATAATGAACAATTGCAGCAAATTATCGAACAACGATTTGGTAAACAGCAAGAAAACAAACAGGAACTAGTTGAACAAGCTATAAAACGTTTTTATGAGATTCGCGAGCAGTTAGAAAATATCCCAGGAAGTAGACCACCGGGAACCAGTGAATTGATAGAATTTCTGACTGCCCTTTTAAATAAGAAAGATGTTAAAAAAGCGTTAGAAGACTTAGAGAAATTATCTGAGCGATCGCCCTTACTAGGAACCCTCCTGAAAACAAAACAGGATCAGACTTTGTATTCAGCAAGAAATCAAAAATAGTTTTATCTAAGCCTTATGAGCAGTTCTCAGTCGGTCTTACTCGATTCATTATTACTAGATTTATTCCAAGAGTTGCGACAAGCTGGAATAGCTTTAACACTAGAACAGTATGATTTATTACAGCAAGCAGTTGCTCAAGGATATGGATTAGGGGGATGGCAAGATTTCAAGCGAGTCTGTCGGTTATTGTGGGTCAAACCCTGCGTCAACTATGATGCTAATATTTTTGACCGCACTTTTGACCGCTATATCCAACAGCATCACGATAAGATGCCTGATAAACCAGTTCCAGAACCAGCAGCAAAAATTCTACCACCAAAACCACCTTCAAATCTGCCCCAAATTCCCCCCAGAAAAAAAGGTCTCTCCACTCAGAAACCGAGTCAACAGAAAGTCGCGACTGCTGTTGAAACTCAACCACCTTCGTCGAGATTTGAAAATACTACGAAGAAATTTCACCTCACTCCCACTAACTTTCCCATTCAATTGTCAGATGTCCAGGTGAGTTGGCGCTTACTGCGAGAAGCAAAACAGGTTGGTAAGGACTACGAATTAGATATCGAAGCCACCCTTTACCAGATTGAACGGGAAGGTATTTTTACAGATGTAGTAATGCGTCCCATACGGGTGCGACGGAGTGAACTTTTACTATTAATAGATGATAGTTCGGCAATGATCCCATTTTTTCCTGCTTTTGCGCCCTTTATCCAAGCAATTAACGAACATCGAATGACTCCCGCCCAAATCTATCGATTTACCAGCTATCCCGACGAATATCTTTATCATTGGGCTTCTCAAGCTAAAGCTGAACCACTGACAAACATCTTCCCAAAACTGCATCGTAACCGCACCGTCGCTTTAATTTTAAGTGATGCTGGGGCTGCAACAGCCACCTACAGCCAAGAACGAATTCAGGGAATATCCAAATTTTTGACAGCATTATCACCTTGTATTCGCCAATTAATCTGGCTTAATCCTCTACCGCCTGAACGCTGGAAGCAAACTTCAGCCTGGATAATTGACGCGGTACTCAATGGCAAAATGTTAACCTATGAACCTGCGAGTTTACGAACAGTGGCACGGGCAATTCCACAGGAGAATATCATTAAGACATGGCAAATGTATTCCCATCTGTAACCCAGCCCAACAATTTCACAACTCGTCGCATTCAGGTTTTTGAAGGACGCTACGGAACGAATGCGCTGTATTTGGCTTACCATGCTGCTTTTCCCCTTACCCTCACCTCAGATTTACTCTACTGTTTGCGTGAAAATTTTCTGCCTGATATCCCGTGGTATGCAGTCGCTGATGTGTTGCTCTCAGGATTATGCCAAAACGTAGGCTATGACTTGTATGAAATAGAAGGCAAAACCAGAGATGGTTTGTTGCGTGGTTTATATGAGAATAAGGAGTTTGGGGAACAGCGACTCAAGGAACTGGCAGATTTTATGTCTCAGTATATTAATAGTCGCTTACAGCTTGAGAAGAACAACCGTGCTTTGGTTTTTGGACAACGCCCAGATTGGACAGCTTTAGCATACCTGAGTTCAGATCAACAAGAAGTCATTAACGCTATCAGACAAGAGTTGCACAAGCTAACAGCCTCCACAGATGCTAAAGATCGTATCAGATGGGCAGCATTAGTAGAAAATTATTCTGACCTGTTATCGGAAAAGGGTTTTAATCCATTGTTGTTATGGTCACAGCAGATATTCAAGGGTGAACCCATACAGGATGAAGACGAGAAAGAAATTGCCGCAGCGATGGGAGTTTCGTTGCAAACTTTTGAGTATGATGTCGCAATTATTACCTCAGACGATGAGCCTAGGGAAGAGTTGCAAACTTTTGAGTTTGATACGGTAACAGTTGATCATCGTGGACAAGTCATTCATCGACAACAAAACCAAGCATTTTATTTTGTAGAGTTTCTAAGTGAAGCACCAACAAAACCATCACCACTTTTGATAGAGATGGTAGCTATTCCTGGTGGAACTTTTGAAATGGGGTCGCCACCAAATGAGCCGGAACGCTATGACGATGAAAATCCCCCGCATACAGTCACTGTGCAACCGTTTTTTTTGGCTAAGTACCCAATAACTCAGTCCCAGTGGCGATTTGTCGCGCAGTTACCTCAAGTGAACCGGAAACTTGATCCCGATCCATCTAGGTTTAAGGGAAATGATCTCCCAGTCGAAAGAGTTTCTTGGTACGACGCGGTTGAGTTTTGCGATCGCCTCTCCCAATATACAGGCAGACCTTACACTTTACCAAGTGAAGCCGAATGGGAATATGCCTGTAGAGCCGGAACAACAACACCATTCCATTTTGGCGAAACAATTACATCAGAGTTAGCCAATTATGACGCTACTGAAACTTACGGTGCTGGACCCAAAGGAATTTATCGAGAAAAAACTACAGTTGTGGGCAGTTTTAAAGTAGCTAACGCCTTTGGGTTATATGATATGCACGGAAATGTATGGGAATGGTGTCTTGACGATTGGCATGAGAACTATGAAGGAGCGCCAACAGATGGTAGTGCTTGGTTTGATGAGAATGATAACCTTTCTCAAAAGCAAGGAAATGCCGTGCTGCGGGGCGGTTCCTGGTTCGACATTCCTAAACTCTGCCGTTCCGCGTCTCGCCTCAACAACGTTAGGGCGGTGCGCAACTTCATCTTCCTTAATGTTGGTTTTCGTGTTGTCTGCGCCGTTGGGAGGATTCTTCGGTAGCTCTTTATCTTATCCATAGTATGGATAGGACGCAAGGACATGAGGCTGTTCCCGATAACAGAAGCTTGTTTGCAGGAAGCCCGAAAAATTGGGTATTTTTAAAATTGTCTATAATAATTAAAAATCATGTGTATCAACGGATAATGGTCATTTTAGACTTGTAGGGGCGTATTGCAATATGCCCCAGGGCGTGGACAGGAACACTTTCATTCGTGGAAAAATCAAACGTTAAGGTGCTGAAAATGCACTTTGCATATCTGATGCTTTCTGTCAATGCGTAAATCCTATAGAAAATAATGGCAGAAACAATCATTAACCGTTATCGGCAGACAGCGCAATATTTTGTTGAAGACTTGGGCAATGGAATTGAACTAGAGATGGTGCTGATCAAGGGCGGCAATTTTCTCATTGCATTGGTAGGTGCAAACCGAACAGTTGCCCAACTCTATAAATTTAAAATAATGGCAGTATAGGAGCAGTAGATAAAGGACGTGGTTAGCCCTCTTTAATCACTAAAAAGCTACTAAAAGCCCTAAACCGTTAAAAAGACCAAGGATTAATGATTACAACTCCTGTCTGAGCAAAATCTTTTTCGTTGCGGGTGACAAGTGATAGAGAGTTATGAAGTGCGATGGCTGCAATGAGAGAATCCATTGCGGGTAGAGGTCGCCCCGAAAATTCAAGCTGCCCGACTAAGTTTCCCCACAACACCATTGTTGAGAAATCAATACTTAAGATCCTGTTTTCAAAGCGTAGCGGTAGTGTTTCATGAGATCTCGGCTTAGGTCTAATTCTGAGCTGACTTCAGCCAGGGGGGATTGACGGAAAAACTCTGAGAGTTTGGTGGTTTGTTCTGGGTGGGAGTTGTTATTCTGTGTGGTCAGGCTTTGGGCGAGTAGTTGGATAATGTACAGCTTATCGTTAGGTGAGAGATTCAGGAGTTGTTGTTCGAGTTCTGGGATAACCATGCTGTGGGTTAAGTCGAGGATAAATTTATTTTAAGCACGGTTCTGGAGAGCAACGGCTCTCCTGAGAGAGTTGCTGACTTTATCCTATCCATATTATGGATAGGACGCAAGGACGTGGGGCTGTTCCCGATAATGCAAATCCTGCATATTGGGTAGGCAAGATGCCCACCCCAAGGTAGTTTCTAAAAATTTTGCCTCAGCTAACGACAGAAGCTTCACGACGGCGCTGTGAAACTAGCCATTGTTGCAATTTCGGGTCACTGTACACTTCATCTGCAATAAAATGATCCCCATCAGCCAGTACGGTAAAATCTACTGTCCCCCCCAGTTTGCGCAAGGTATCGACAATATGCTGTGCATCCTCAACCGATAGATTTTGGTCCTGTCCACCTTGGAATATTTGGATGGGAATCTCCTTGAGTGCAGCTAGTTGGCTTTCTTCTAAAGTTTTGGGTACACGACCTGACACTGCTACAAGACCAGCGAAGCGACCAGGATGGGAAGCAGCGATATGCCAAGCCCCGGCGGTACCTAAGCTAAACCCAGACAAAATCACACGGGACGGATCGATGGGATTGGAGGCGATGAGATTATCCAGCAAAGCAATCAAGTCGCTCTCTCGATCTACCCAGGTCTGTCCTTCAGGAATTTGGGGGGCTGCAAAGACATAGGGTAACGATCCTGACAAATCCACGAACCGAGGTAAACCCCATTTCAGCAAACCGTTCAAGTCCGTCCCGCGATCGCGCCCTCCGTGCAGAAACAACACCAGAGGCGCAGGGTTATTGGCATCCGCTAAGCCAGGAGCGAAAAGATAAGGCAAAGAGCTATTGTCGTGGGAGCGATGTTCAACAGCCATAGTTTTGATTCCTAAAGTGCGTATTTGATTTGATAAGTCAGGGAGAGTATCAAGCCAACACCAATCTTTCATCAGTGTGTTGGACAGCAAAAGAATTGCCAGGACGACGCAGCCCTAGGTTTTCCCGCAAGGTACTGCCTTCGTATTCGGTACGGAACAGTCCGCGTTTCTGTAGGACAGGAATAACTAGGTTAACGAACTCATCTAATTCCGTAGGTAAAATTGGCGGCATGATATTAAAGCCGTCTGCCGCACCGTGATTAAACCATTCCTCTAATTGGTCGGCAATGCTTTCGGGAGTTCCAAGTATGGTGCGATGACCTCGTGCGGTAGACAGAGATAGATACAATTGGCGCAGTGTCAGAGTCCCACGAGTAGCCAAATTTCTGACTAGTTTGAGACGACTCTTGTTGTTGTTGGTATCGGTTGGCAGTTCAGGAGCCACATCGTCTAGGGAATATTTCGACAGATCGACACCTTTGTAATAATTCTTTAAAATACCCCAGGCAACATCGGGATGGATCAACGATTGCAGAAATTCGTACTTCTCTTGAGCTTCTTCCTCAGTACGACCAATAATGGGGAAAGCACCAGGCATGATTTTTAGATCGTCTGGAGATCGTCCATATTTTGCCAGCCTACCTTTGACATCACCATAAAATTCCTGTGCATCCGCTAGGGTTTGATTAGCCGTGAAGATGACCTCAGCAGTACGCGCTGCCAAGTCCCGTCCGGCTTCGGAGGCTCCAGCCTGTACAATCACCGGATAGCCTTGGGGCGGACGACCGACATTCAAGGGACCTTTGACAGAAAAATGTTTACCTTTATGGTTCAGTGTATGCAGTTTGTTGGTGTCGAAATAGATACCAGATTCTCTGTCACGGATAAAGGCATCATCTTCCCAACTATCCCACAATCCTTTCACGACTTCCACAAACTCTTCAGCACGTTCATAACGCTGGCTGTGATCCGGGTGATGCTCTTGTCCGAAATTACCTGCGGCATTCTCATTACCTGTGGTAACTACATTCCACCCTGCTCGACCCTGACTCAAGTAGTCCAGGGAAGCAAACTTACGTGCTAGGGTATAGGGTTCTTCATAGGTGGTTGAGGCAGTGGCAATGAAGCCGATGTTTTGAGTGACAGAGGACAACGCTGAAAAAAGGGTGACAGGCTCGAAATGGACGATTTTACCATTACGACTCTGAGTTTCCGGATCACCACCCCAGACGGCTGGGCTGTCTGCAAGAAAAACTGCATCGAACAAGCCACGTTGGGCGGTTTGGGTAATTTCCTTGTAATGCTCGAAATTCAGACCAGCGTCGGCTTGAGAATTAGGATGCCGCCAAGCGGAAACATGATGTCCGGTGGCTTGAATGAATGCACCTAAACGAAACTTACGTGTTTTGCTCATATGCTTTTTTCGTTTTTTGCTTGCGCTTAAGCGCTTGTACAAATCTTGTGTGGCTCCTGCAAACTGATGTGGCAATCTTACCCAGTAGATAGAGTTCACATCTCACAAAAATATGATACTCGAATTATTCGATAATCTAATATTAAGTATCGCAAAGTATTTTAATGCGATCATAGAACAGTGCCTCTCAACTACCACGCTCATTCGCTACTGTGAAGAGCGTGGTAGGCATTCTGAATCAGCCAGATATCCCGCCCAGAACTGAAGTTCCGGGCTAATAGCTTAAGTCCATTGAAATGGACTAAAATTCTTGATTAGTCCTCTTGAGAGGACTTTAGGTATCAGCCAGGGATTTAAATCGCTGGCAGTTAAACAACTCTTATTTTATCAGTTTACAGTATTATACAGCTTATACATAGCAGCATCAATATGACAGAAAAACCTGCACAAACACAACACCCCGTTCATGAGTTCATCCAAAGTCGCTGGAGTCCCAGAGCATTTAGCGATCGCCCAGTTGAGCAGGATAAGTTACTTTCACTCCTGGAAGCCGCTCGTTGGGCACCTTCCTCCTACAACCATCAGCCTTGGAGTTTTATTGTTGCTACTAAAGATGACCCAACAGAATATAACCGTCTCCTTCGTACCTTAGTTGAGTTCAATCAAGGATGGGCAAAAAGCGCTCCTGTCTTGCTCCTCGCTGTTGCGAAAACACGCACTGATGATGGGAAGACAAATAGACATGCATTTCATGATGTCGGACTGGCGATCGAAAACCTAGTCATTCAGGCAACTGCTCTCGGTTTATCCGTGCATCAAATAGCAGGATTCAGCGTGGATGGAGCAAGGAAAGAATACCAGATTCCAGAGGACTACGAACCTGCAACTGCAATTGTAGTTGGCTATGCTGGCGACCCCCAAAGCCTACCTGATGGTCTGCGGGAAAGGGAATTAGCGCCCCGTGTTCGCAAGCCTTTAAACGAATTTGTGTTTACTGGAGAATGGGGTACTGTGTCGTCGTTGTTGACAAAATGACCTGAGAACACAGAAAGAAAACGGGTTTCTTGAGGAAAACCGTTTTCTGAAGTCCCGTCAACTACCTACACCTCCCTTCGGGTAGGTGTAGGCTTGCGGGTGCGATTCGTTGATAGCCGAATTCATAAGCTATCCAAGGTGAACACCTAAAGTAACCTTGAACTTTCTTTTCGATGAAGGTGCAAGTCCTTCCCTCCAAGGTTCGGAGTGACTCAAGACCTATCCCCATCGACTAGACTCGGTTTCTAGGGAATGAAGCGGGAAGTAGGACGCAATCAGACAGGGCATGTATCCCTGACACTGGCGTTAAAGGAGTCCTCACGGTGAAACATAACCTAGAAAAATGTCCAACCTACGTGCTTGGATACAGACCACAAAACCAAGACATGATCGGAGAATAAAACACCCGCGGCATTATCCGCAAGATAGCAGCAGAAACCTTGGGTATCCGATGGGCAAATTGGTTACACCTAACAGGACAATCAATCGAAGAGAAGGAACGAAAAGAAACGTCTAAGGAGTCTTAAGGAAGTCGAACCTTAAGTAAGCATGACGAGATGAAGAACTCTCCGTAGACGGGTAGGATGTGGCGTAACTGCTACAAGGTTGTCAGAAAACAAACAACAAAGAAGAGTATGACTAGACACGAAAGAAATTTTAGTGAGTTATGGATGACCCTCCCCTGGAAGAAATTTCAGAGGGTAGTAAACCGCCTTCAGCGTCGTTTGTTCAAAGCCGTTAGAGCAGGAGACAAGAGAAAAATCGGTAAACTCCAAAGACTTCTGTTGAAGTCAAGGAGTGCTAGATTTTTAGCTATACGTCAAGTCACACAACTCAATGCTGGCAAGAAAACTGCTGGCGTTGATGGAGAGAAAAGCCTAACCCACGAGGAAAGGTTTGAACTTGAAGAACTGCTTAGGTTCAATGCATCTGACTGGAAACACCAAGGGTTACGTAGGATACCAATCCCCAAAAAGGATGGTTCTACAAGATGGCTCAAAGTGCCGACGGTGTGTTCATATTGCACCTTATTCAAGGAATGTTAGGGCAGGGGGCAGGGGGCAGGGGGCAGGGGGAAAGAGGCACTGGGGAAAGGGGGAAAGGGGGAAAGAATTAGCGCTTCAAAACCCAAGGTGAAGGATTCTTGATGATGGTGACAAGGATGCCCAAAATCCGATTGTAAGTCCCATAAAGTTCTCGACCTGTTTCAACATCTAAATAATCGCATTTAACAGCAAATTTGAGCCATGTTTGAGTTTCGGCGGCTTCTGCTTCCGACTCGTTGAGTTTAGCGACAAAAGCTGCTTCATAACGCCGTTTTCTCCATGCCTCAGCAAGATTAGCACAAACAGAACGTGACGACCGACGAATCTGGTCAGTTAAGGAATATCGTTCCTCTACAGGGAACTGCTTTGATAGTTCAAAGATGTTCATGGCAGCGTTAAATGCCATTTGGTATACTTCCAAATCTTCATGACTTTTTATGGGTTCTTTTTCCATTTTTCCATTTTCCTCTTCTTCGATGCCCCCTGCCCTGTTTCTTCTGACTCACTCTATTGTCTACGACTTTGATGGCAAAGAGAACAGAGGAGCGCAAAAATCCCCCGAATAGTAGCTCACTAGCAAGCAAAAAGTGAGCCAAAAGGCTGTAAGCTAGTAAAGTAAAAACTATTGGGGTTAGTTGTATGGCACAAGCAACCAATCTCTCACTAGTAGCTTACCAGTAGGTTACTAGTGATTCATGTGGGGTTAAACTAAAAAAGGAATTAAAGATGTACCCTTTTTTATGGCAACAGAAAATCCGCGTGTAGCCGCCTACCCACCGCAGTTTATTTATCAACGTCTAATTGAATTTAAACGAGAGCGAGGGTTGAAATCAGATTCGGCAGCGATTGTCGCAATCCTGGAAAGT
>CAIVAU010000258.1 GCA_903903925.1 uncultured cyanobacterium | reverse complement strand
GTCAGGAGTCAGGAGTCAGGAGTCAGGAGTCAGGAGTCAGGAGTCAGGAGTCAGGAGTCAGGAGTCAGGAGTCAGGAGTCAGGAGTCAGGAGTCAGGAGTAAAAATCTCTTGATGTGTGGCTTTTAGATATCAGCTTTGTACTTCACTTATTTGCAATGTGCTGTATGAATTATGAGTACGTGTTCTCCGGCTGGAATTAATGTTTGACCTATTGGTAGAATGGCTAGGCTGTTGGTTTGAGCTAAGTTAATTAAATTGCCGGAACTATGACTACCACTAGCTGGCTGAAATTCATAAGTACCTTCTCTATTTAAAAAGGTCTGACCCCAAAGGTAGGTTTCGCGCTTGCTGTCTGCCCTTAGTTCATGACGCGATCGCGCTTTGATCAACTTTGGTTCCCAACCTTCAGCTAATCCGGAAAGCTTTTTTATGGCTGGTTGCACAAACCGCCAAAAGGTTACGAAAGCAGCAGCCGGATTTCCTGGTAACCCGAAGTATAGGGGCGATAGCGATCGTGAGAATGTCCCAACAGTCAAGG
This sequence comes from uncultured cyanobacterium, assembly GCA_903903925.1. GTDB lineage: Bacteria > Cyanobacteriota > Cyanobacteriia > Cyanobacteriales > Nostocaceae > Stigonema. The sequence continues at coordinate 3,184 of CAIVAU010000258.1, read as the reverse complement.
GTTTACCTGGTTTGATGGCAACGGCATGAATGTGAATTTTTCCTCCTAATGACTCAATAATTTGCTCAATGTAGTCATAATCTCCTACGGAAACACCTCCGGAAGACAGAACTAGATCAGCCTTGGCTATAGCATGGGCGACAGCTTGCTTAAGGGTAACAGGTTCATCTTTAATAATTCCTAACATGAGTGGTTCGGCTCCACTCTGTTTCACTAAAACTGCTAGTGCATACTGATTTGAATCTACAATTTGCCCTGGTTGTAAAGGTGTGTCAGGTGTTACTAGCTCATTTCCCGTAGATAAAATGGCGACAATTGGTTTGCGGAAAACTCGTGGTAGTGTACACTGGGCAGCTGCTAAAACAGAAATTTCTGGGGCATTCAAAATAATGCCTTGAGGTAGTAATTGTGTCCCAGCTTGGTGGTAAGAGGCACGAGGTCTGATAAATTCTTGAGGTTTTGGGGCTGCAAGGATAAAGACGCGGTTTTCTTCTCGGTGTGTCACCTCCTGCATCACCACTGTATCTGCACCCTCTGGGATCATTGCACCCGTCATTATCCTCGCGGCTTGCCCCTTTTGAAGGGTAGATTGGGACTGGTAGCCTGCTGGAATCTCTTCGACAATTTCCAAAACTGCTGGATTTTCTGTGCTACAGTCTTGCACATCTTGATAACGCACCGCGTAGCCATCCATTGATGAATTATCCCAATGGGGAAAATCCAATTGACTTGCGATCGGGGAGGCGAGAATACGACCAGTGGCTGCGAATAAATCTACAAGTTCTGTATCTTGCTGTTGATCCAGGGGTTGTACTAAATTTAAAATAATTGCCTCTGCATCGCTAACTGAGAGCATAGTGAGTACTAAAGTTAAAATAATTCAAGGGACAAATACATATCATATTATCCCAATGATCACAACCCCATTACCACTAACCTTTCAGCGTTTACCGCAGCAACTCGAGTTGTACCTGGAATTGCAGAACGACTCGCACCACCAATCACAAAAGTTATTGACCCGTTAGAACGAATTGTGCCAAGTGCTGCTTGAGCGCAAAGGAAGAACCCATAAAACTTTTGGTCAAATGCAGTTTTGAGGTCTTGCAACTTCAAGTCACGAAAATTGCCCCATGCAGCTTGTCCACTGCCGACTAAAGCTAAATGATCATGTGAACCTACTTGAAGGAAGAAATGATTTACTGAGGTTATACTCACATGAGTATTGAAGCGATCGCTCGTAGGGCTGGAGTTAGTAAGAAAACTATTTACCGTTGGTGGACTTCTCAGGCCGAGGTGGTGATGGAGGCTTACACCGCTTATACCGCTAGAGAAATTTTTATACCGGACACAGGAGCGGTTCAGACAGACTTGGAAAGATTTTTCACTCAAATTTTTATGGTATTGACCACTACACCTGCGGGAAGCGCTATGGCAGGCATTATGTCTGAAGCCCAAAGTGATCACCAACTTGCTCAAACTTTTCAAGAACAGTTTATTGCTGGTCGTCAAGCTATAATCTTGACAATTTTAGAGCGTGGAGTAGAAAAAGGAGAGATCCGGTCAACCGAACTCCATGAGTCCCGATAGGACTCGTTCTGTGGTTGGTCAGCCACATCCTCTAAATCGTTTTTTACGATACGAACCGCTACTATTCTGAGCACTCTCCTTTTGTTGAACTGCGTAGTCGGAAACCCTAAGGTCAATGTCAGCATTCGTTGCGAAATTTTTGCGATGCCATTTTTAAGTTCCGAAAATCTTAAGCGACCTTCGTTAGATCTTGAAAGCGTAATAATGACGAGCAATGCCCACTTGTCTCCCAGACGGGCCATCACTTCATGGGATTGACACGGCTGAAGCTTAGCAACTGTCTTTACTTTTTTCTTCGTCATATTAGCACCTTATCTCAATGGTTTTCTTTATGTAACCGAAGCACATTTTTGTGCCGTCTTCCAATGAATATCTTAATAGTATATATTAGTAATAATTGAATTCCAAATGACACAAAATGGAGAAATTTATGCCTCATACAATGAACACAACTCAAAAAATTCAAGCTCCCGGCTTCTTTCGGTTCACACTTGGTAAAAAGCTGATCACGGTCCTATCAGACGGATACTTCGCATCAAACGACCTACTAACGAATATATCTAAAGATCAAGTTGAAGCTCTCCTCGTGGGCGACATTCGATCTTCAGAAAACTATCGAGTTTCGATCAATGTGTTTTTAGTAGAAGAAGGCGATAAGAAATATCTCATCGACGCGGGCCTCGGTTCTTTTTTTGATGCAAACGCCGGTCATCTCCACAGAAATCTCAAACTTGCCGGGAATGATCCGTCAGAAATAACGGCGGTTCTTGCGACACATTTGCATCTCGATCATATCGGAGGAATTTTTAACTCCGACGGAAAGCGACTTTTTCCAAATGCTGATCTTTGGGTGACACGGCAAGAAGTGGATTTCTGGACCAATACCGAAATTCAAAAAAATGCTCCAGAGGGGGCAGATTCGTATTTTGTGATGGCTCAAAAAGCACTTCAGACTTATGAAGGTCGTGTACGTTTCATTGAGGAGAATAGTGAAATAGCTCCTGGAATAAAGGCAATTCCCCTCTTCGGCCATACACCTGGGCACGTTGGCTATTCTATAGAGTCTGAAGGGCAAAAACTCTTAATTTGGGGAGACTTGATCAATGCGTTTGTACAAATTCAACGTCCGGACGTCGGTTTTCTTTCGGACGTGAATACGCAAGACGCCACCAAAAAACGTAAGCAAATATTTGGTATGGCAGCAGAATCTAAGATGCTTATCTCGGGCATGCATCTCCCGTTTCCAGGCGTTGGTTTCATTCAAAAAAGTGGCGAGGGCTACCGCTTTGTGCCTCTCCTATGGCATGGTAATTTGTAACAGTATGAGGCAATTGAATTGCATGATACTGCAAGATTTGGCTTTGCAGTCTGAAGTAAAATTGATTCATATTTATTGAGTCAAAATGTGTTCTGTTTGATTAAAAGCCAAAGTGCTTTTTGCTCCCACTATCATCTATAGTGCCATCTTCCAAATCCAAGCCCGAAATTGAACCGAACAGCGGGATTGGGATAGTTGTAAATGACAGGAGGTGGAAGTACAACCACCTTTTGCCCAGTATAAGGACGATTAAAATAACCATCTTCAAACCCCTGAGCG
>CAIVAU010000257.1 GCA_903903925.1 uncultured cyanobacterium | reverse complement strand
CTCCTGACTCCTGACTCCTGACTCCTGACTCCTGACTCCTGACTCCTGACTCCTGACTCCTGACTCCTGACTCTTACTTCTTAGAGAACGGCAAATTGACAATAAAAGTTGTTCCCACTCCAACTTCACTAGCAAAAGTAATTTGCCCACCATGTAACTCTATGTATTGTTTAACAATTGATAGTCCGAGACCATGTCCCGGTAGTTTGCCAACATTGCTACCTCTGTGAAAAGAATTAAACAAGTTTTCCTGATCGGACTCTGGAATACCAATACCCTCATCTTGGATACGGAAAATAGCTTCTTCCTGAAGGCAAAAAACTTCAAGGCGAACTATACCACCTTGGGGAGAATATTTAATGGCATTCAAGAGCAAATTAGTGAGGATCTGCCGCAGTAGCTTTTCATCTAGGCAAGGTAATTGAGTTTTCGTAGCAAGCAGTTGTGAACTTTGAACAAGGCTAGCATCTTCTCGATTAGTACAGCCTCCTTGCATTGTGAAGATGATTTTGTGCTGATCGCTTGCACTCAATTGAATTTCTGCTATTAAATCTTGGCAGAAATTTTCTATATCGAGTGGCATAGGAGCAAAACTAACTTGACCTACTTCTACTTTACCAAGTACCATGACATCACTCATTAACTCATTCATATGTTTGACGGCATTTTGAATGTGATTAATATATTCAGTTTTTTTGGCTTCGTTTAATCGTTGACTGTAATGAGCTAGTAATTCAGTAGACATCAAAATAGTACTTAATGGATTACTCACCTCGTGACTAACCATCGAGATAAATTTTGATTTCATCTCTCTCATTTCTTTTTCTTTTTCTAAAGCTTCGCGCATCACTTCTTCTTGCTGATATTTGTTCAGAGCAATTTCAATAGTAGTAATTAATTGAACTGCTTCAAAAGGTTTTAGTATATAACCGAACGGTTGTGTGGTTTTTGCTTTTTTCAGGGTGCTTTCGTCTGAATATGCAGTCAGATAGATGACAGGAATATTGAACTGACTAACAATCTCTTCGGCGGCTTCTATGCCATTCATATTGCCTTTTAGCATCACATCCATTAAAACTAAATCTGGTCGAAATTCTTCGGCTTTTTCAATTGCTTGTTGTCCGTAAGCAGCAATAGCAGGAACGATATATCCTGATTTTTCCAAACAATATTTAATATCATAAGCAATAATTTTTTCGTCTTCAACCACCAAAATTTTCTTTTTCACTTTAGTTTTCCTCTATAAATGTGATTTGAACTGATGTACCTAAATTAGTATTAAATATGATCTTTCCTTCCAACTGTTCTACCAATTCTCGGACTAACTCTAAACCAAGTGATTGATTGGTAGGAGAGTTTGAGTTTGTTTCTGAGGTGATTCCAACACCATTGTCACTAACATTTAACGAATATTCACCTTTTCGTATCATGAAAAAATCCACAAAAATTTCGCCGTATTCACTATTCACAAAAGCATGTTTCATTGAATTTGAAATAAGCTCATTGATAATTAAACCACAGGGAATAGCAGTATCTATCCTTAATAAGGCTTTATCAATGTTCAAGTTAATACTAATATTACGCTGAGAGCCATAGCAACGCATTAAGTTATTTGATAAGTTGTGAATATATTCAGAAAATTCAATTCTTGCCAGGTCATGAGATTGATATAAATTTTCATGAATCATTGCCATTGCTCGGACACGATTCTGGCTATCTTTAAAAATATCAAAGGCTTGTTCGTCTTTAATATATCCAGATTGTAATCGTAGTAAACTAGAAATGATCTGCAAATTATTTTTAACTCGATGATGAATTTCTTTAAGTAGAACTTCTTTTTCTTTTAAAGATGATTTGATTTGGTTGTCTGCTTGCTTGCGAGCAGTAATATCAGTATTTGAGCCAGCCATAAAACATGGCTTTTTATTTACATGTCGAAGAATTCCCCGAGCAAGAAACCATATGTAATAACCATCTTTATGGATCATACGATGTTCAATTTCATACTTTGGTATTAGTCCTTTTAAATAGGCATTAAATTCAGCTTTTACCGCTTCAATATCATGTGGGTGAATGAACATCAGCCAATCATCAAAGTTTTGAGAAATTTCATCATTGTTGTAACCAAGCATGCCTTTTAAATTAGGATGTATATATATTTCGTTTGTTTGAATATTCCACTCCCATATCCCTACTTTTCCAGCATTAATGGCTCGCACACATCGTTCTTCACTGATTCGTAATGCTTGCTCTATCCGCTTGCGTTCAACAATTTCTTGCCGCAAGCGATCATTCGTATTCTTTAATTCCCAAGTCCGTTCCTCTACTCGGACTTCCAGTTCATTTTTAGCTTTCTGTAATGCTTCTTGTGCTTGCTTACGTTCGGTAATGTCACGAATTATGACGATAATTTGGTTGGGAATCGAAGGGAAAAGTCGTGCTTCAAAACTTTTGATTCCAGATGTCAATGATAACGAATATTCTATCGCTATCAAAGAATTTGTATAAGTTACTTGAAGTATGGCTTGCTGAAATTGTTTGGCAATATCAAGTGGCCAAATATCTTGCATTTTTTTGCCCAATATGTTTTCTGATTTCAAGTAAAAATTGGATATCTCTCGGGCATAGTAACTAAGAATGATGCCGTCCTTTTTGAGGCGAAAATATTTATCTGGAAAGGCTTGAAAAAGCTCTTGCAATTCAGAGGTTGTCTGCAAGAGTTGTGCCTCGGTGACAATGCGATCGCATATTCCCCGTTGCAAAAGCTTATTGGCTTTTACCAATTCCTGTGTTCGCTCTGTAATTTGTTTTTCTAGTTGCTCAGAAGTTGTCTTTAACACTAATTCTAACGAGGAGCGTTCTGCTAATTCTTGTTGCAACTGGTCTTTGGTCTTGAGATATTCCGAATGCAATCCTTTTGCAATACTTTCTGGCGTTACAATTCCTAATAATGACCCCTGATCATCGACAATTGCAATATGACGTATGCCATGTTGACTCATCAGCGAGAAAATCGTACTTACATCAAAATCTTGTATGGAAGTCCTAACAGGCTCCCTCATGACCTCCCGAATTTTTACTCCTACTAAATTCATCCCAGAAGCAACTAAGCACACTACATCTTCAAGCGTAAATATGCTGAATAACTGCGACTTTTCCATCACCAGTACGCAATCCCTAAGTAGTTTCCTACCGACAGATCCTGTATTACACTGAGGTTCGTAGTTCTGTTCGCAACCCACTTTACTAAAAGATACTGGAACGGTAAGGCATTTCAAAGCAATAACCGTCGTTATACCTACCTCGTCTACAAAAATTTCCTGTTTTACCTGCCCCATAAAGGCGATGATTTGCATCACTGAAATATTGGGGCTAACAGTTAGAATAGAGTCTTGAATTGTATAATCTAAAAGAAGCATTTTAAATCTTAAAAATCTATATTTATTTTGTAAAAAACTATTCCTGTCAATAGGTTAATTCCATTTATTTATCAAATTGTTTAATTTAGATGTTTTTTGTATAAAAATATCTAAATTTATTATTTGTAGAAAAATAGATGTAAGAGGCTTTCTCTGAGTCAATTGTTATTTGACCTTTGAAGTTGGATATCAGAGATAACCAATAGTAGTCCTATTTAATTTCCAAACAAGGGAGACAAGGAGGATAAGAGAGAGGGGCACGAAACTCCTGCACGGAGTTCTGTAGAGATTGATAGTTGTGTTGGCTTTTCTACTAACTACTAATAGACACGATTCATGGACCCTCTACAGCATTTTTCGGCAGGCTTCATAAGATCTCCTGTCTGCTTACAGGTTTAGATAAATTAAAGCAGCCCCTGCTACGACACTACCCACAGGAAAAAAATCGGTAGATGACTATTTCCTGTTGCTAGATTAAGTCAAAATTGATGTGATCACCTCGTGGTTAATACTTAATAAGTTTTTTAAGAAAACTTTACTTTTTCTTTACTGCTAGCCGATAGTGTGGAGGTATCGAATAACCACAATCACAAGTACAAGCAGGGTGAAAAGCGCCCGTAGGTGAGTACTGATAAACAAGAATGCGCTCGCGCAGTCCCCACCTAAAAATACTCTAAAGTTAGAGATGTAGAGGACAAACACAAGGGTAGACCGGGTCTGCCAAGATATAGGGGAGAGTCAGAAGTCAGTATGCAAGTTTCAGAAGATTCTTTGAAGAAGATTGCTAGTTTGAAGGATGTGCAGGGGTTTGATGGGAGTCATCCCCCTGACGCGAAGTTAATTGATACTTGTGTTCACTGTGGGTTTTGCCTCGCCAATTGTCCCAGTTATAGGGTGATTGGTAAGGAGATGGATTCTCCGAGAGGGCGGATTTATTTGATGGATGCGATTAATGAGGGTGAGATTCCACTGAATACGGCTACAGCAGAACATTTTGACTCTTGTTTGGGGTGTCTTGCTTGTGTGACGACTTGTCCTTCTGGTGTCCAGTATGACAAGTTAATTTCTACGACTCGTCACCAAGTTCAAAGAAATTATCACCGTAGTCTTTCGGATCAGCTGTTTCGCAAATTGATATTTTTTCTATTTCCTTATCCCAATCGGTTACGCGTTTTTCTGATCCCATTGTGGGGTTATCAAGAGTTGGGTTTGCAGAAATTGGTGCGTGCAACTGGATTGCTTGGACGGATATCTCCCCGTTTGGCGGCGATGGAATCTATTTTGCCGAAAATTTCTGGGAAATCATTTCAAGATCATTTGCCCGATCTCATTCCAGCACAAGGTAAGAAACGCTACCGAGTCGGGATGATTTTGGGATGTGTCCAACGGTTGTTTTTCTCGCCTGTGAATGAAGCAACTGTGAGGGTTTTAACGGCGAATGGTTGTGAAGTTGTGATTCCTAAAAGTCAAGGGTGTTGTGCAGCGCTTCCTGAACATCAAGGACAAACAGAACAAGCGAAGGCTTTAGCAAGACAGATGATTGATAGTTTTGCAAATACTGATGTAGATGCGGTGATTATTAATGCTGCTGGATGCGGTCATACCTTGAAAGAATACGGTCACATTTTAGCAGATGACCCAGAATATCGGGAAAAAGCAAAGGAATTTGCTGCGAAGGTGAGAGATGTGCAAGAGTTTTTGGCAAGTGTTGGTTTAACAGCAAAACTATCGCCCCTTGCCGATCAACCTTTGACTTTAGTCTATCAAGATGCATGTCATTTATTGCACGGGCAAAAAATTAGCGTACAACCGCGCCAGTTATTACGGCAAATTCCTGGGGTGAAGTTACGGGAACCAATAGATGCAGCTTTGTGTTGTGGGAGTGCTGGGGTCTACAATCTCCTGCAACCAGAAGTTGCGGAGGATTTGGGTCAGCAGAAAGTGCAGAATTTGCTGAATACTGGTGCTGATTTAATCACTTCTGCTAATCCTGGTTGTACGTTGCAAATAAGCAGACATTTGCAGTTGCAAGGTCAGCAAATTCCCATCCTGCACCCGATGGAGTTGTTGGATTATTCTATTCGGGGGGTGAAGCTGGAAGTTCAAGCGCCATCCCAAGACCCACCAGATAAGCAGTTGTCCAAGCACTTTGAAAGTTAAAGCCACCAGTCACACCATCTATATCCAAGATTTCTCCAGCAAAGTAAAGCCCTGGAACTAACCGACTTTCCATGGTCTTAAAGTTGACTTCTTTCAGGTTGACACCACCACAGGTGACAAACTCTTCTTTAAACGCCCCTTTACCATGAATTAAGTATTGTCCTTGGGTAAGTTCTTGCACCAATTGATTGAGTATCTTATTAGATAGTTCTGCCCAACGGTCTTCTTTGGCAATCTCTATACGGGCAATAATGTATTGCCAAAGGCGGTGGGGTAAGTCAAAGCCACGATGCAATGCTATTGGTCGCTTCCCCCATTCATTCTTAACTGCTAACAATTTTTGCCGCACTTCTTCTGTTGTGAGGTCAGGTAGCCAATTGATGAGTAAAGGAGCTTGATAGTTGCTTGAGTGTAGCACTCTCGCACCCCAAGCAGAAAGTTTCAGCACCGCTGGACCACTTAAACCCCAATGGGTAATGAGTAATGGACCAGTTTGTTCTAGCTGGGGGGTTCCTGGTAAGGTTAAGCGCAGCCGCACAGCATCGACACTCACACCAGCCAATGCCCTCAGCTTTTCATCACCAATATTAAAGGTAAATAAAGAGGGGACTGGTGGGTTAATTGTATGTCCTAACTCTTGGGCTATTTTATAGCCTAGAGGATTGCTCCCTGTAGCGAGGAGGAGGCGATCGCACCCTAAAGTCTCTCCTGACTTCAACACCACTTCAAATCGAGTGCTGAACTCCGAATCTTGATTTTTGAGTCGTTTCACGGAAATAACAGAGACCCCTGTACGCAATTCTACTCCAGATGAAGATGCTGCATCCATTAAACATTTGACTACGGTTTCGGAGTTATTTGTAATGGGAAACATCCTACCATCAGCTTCCGTTTTTAGCGGTACTCCGTGGGTAGCAAACCAAGCGACTGTATCTTTAGCTTGAAAGCGAGTGAAGGCACTTAGTAGGGCTTTTCCACCTCTGGGATAATTTTGTACTAACTCAGACGGTTCAAAGCAAGCGTGAGTGACGTTGCACCGTCCACCACCGGAAATGCGAACTTTTGCCAGCGGTTGGCGACTGGCTTCGAGTAAAGTAACTTGGGCTTGGGGATCAGCTTCAGCAGAGGCGATCGCACCAAAAAAACCAGCTGCTCCACCGCCCACAACTACTACCCTTAGCGGTTCAACGATCACTTAAAATATTCAGATGAAGTATGACATCTTTCATCCTAACCGAAACAGAGCAGTCTTGTGGGCGGCTACATCTTTTATTCTTCTGGGCTAAAATCCGACTTTGGCACTCCACAAACTGGACATACCCAGTCCTCAGGAATGTTCTCAAAAGGTGTTCCTGGATCTATTCCACCATCTGGGTCGCCTTCTTCTGGGTCATATACGTAACCACAGGTATCGCATACGTATTTTTGCACGTTTCTTCTCCCATAATTGATTGCTTGCCTCACATAATATTACCCACGTTAGGGACACCTTCCCCCTCTCAGGGTGCGGTGATTTTAAGCTGTTGCGCACTTAATTTGTATATGAGACGCGGGCTTTTCGGCCCGCACTACATAATTTTACGTTTTCGCGTTATACAATCTAGCTGCACATCAGCTTATCTTCCCCCACACCCCACACCCCATTCTTGGACACTCCACTCCCTGACCGCGCTTATGTCTCATACCAAAGGAGTCTTGGTTTCACCGGAAGTTCCCCAAGTTTCTAGCCACTTCATCACCTGTGCCAAGATATTAAGTATGCCCATCAATAGTCATACAACATAGAGCGACACGTAAATTACAAGTTGACAATAATACCTCTGCTTATGCAATTCCTCAACATTACTCTCTCAGATGCGATCGCCAAGGCGCTCAAAGCTTATATTAGCTCTCAGGAAACTCCCCTAAAAGAAGCTGCTGTTGTAGAAACTGTGCTTACAGAATTCTTATCCGAACGTGGCTACTTACCTCTACAGCCTCAAAAAAGTTTACGCCTTACTCCCGCTCCAAAAGGAAGTGGCTTTCAAGATACATTGGTAAATCACGATAAAATTATGGCTGAACAGGCATTCTTGCAGAAAATACCACCAAAATCACTTTGAGAGCCGTAATTCAGTAATATAGCAAGTAGAACGCACCACATGAGCCAGCATCCTCTAGTTGGAAGAACGCTACGTAGTAGGTACAACATTGTTAAACTGCTGGGGAGTGGTGGATTTGGTGACACATACTTAGCTGTTGATTTGGACTTACCAGGACAACCTCAGTGTGTAGTCAAGCACCTAAAACCGAAAGATCCTAATCCTGCTGTTTTACCGATAGCCAAAAACCTATTTGAGAGGGAAGCACAAGTTTTGTATCAGCTTGGTAGCCACCATGAACAAATCCCTCGGCTATTTGCCCACTTTGAGGAGAACAACGAATTCTATTTAGTTCAAGAATTTGTTGATGGGCATGATTTAACTCAAGAAATTACCCAAGGCGAACCTTGGGGTGAGCATGTAGTCTTTAAACTATTGAAGGACATCCTGGAAGTTTTAGCAGTTATTCATCAACACAACGTTATCCACCGGGATATGAAACCGCAAAATTTAATGCGACGGCAAAAAGATGGCAAGATCGTACTGATTGACTTTGGCGCAGTCAAAGAAATTAGCGCTTTGGGAGTTAATGCTCAGGGAGAAACAAGTCTAACAATTTCTGTTGGTACTCATGGCTATATGCCTAGTGAACAAAGCCAAGGACAGCCTCGGTTATGTAGCGACATCTATGCAGTGGGAATACTCAGTATTCAATTGCTTACAGGTTTACGCGCTAACCAAATACCAAAAGATCCTCACACAGGTGAAATTATCTGGCAAAACCACGCACAGGTTAGCCAGAAATTAGCAGAGATTTTAGAAAAAATGGTGCGCTATGACTTCCGACAACGTTACCAATCTGCGGCTGAGGTGTTACAAGCTCTCCAAGAATCGACGACACCGATCCCTCCCCCTAAAACCCACCGATGGAAAGCTTTAATCGGATCTGGAATCGCCGCATTAGCGACTGTTATTATACTATTGCCCAGATTCATACCATCAAGCAACAGTCTATTAATCTACAACAATTCCGCTTATAGAATCAGCATCAAATATCCTAAAACATGGAAACTAGACCCAAAACAAGACCCAATCACAGGCAGTGTAGCTACATTCGTGTCACCGAAAACAGGAACTTCAGAGACATCTTTAGAAAACGTCAATTTAATTGTTGAGAATTTACCAGGACAAAATATAACCCTTGATGAATTCACTCATGAAATAAAGCAATCTAACAAAGATGCCATCATTCTTCAAGAAAGTAAAACAAAGCTATCAAATAGACCTGCATATCAAATTATTTACACTAAAAAAGAAGAAGGATATAACTTAAAACGTCTTCAAATTTGGACCGTCAAAGACAATAAAGCATACGTCATTACCTATACAGCAGAAAGTGATAAATATTCTAACTATTTAACAAATGCACAACAAATGATTAGTACTTTTGAAATTAATTAGTTCGTAGTATGCGCTGAAGCACTACAAACCACGCCGTTTGCCATATAATTAAGGTAAGAGCGAAGACAGCGCAACTACGAGCCAATTCTAGGAGCTTTATATTTCGTTAGATAGTTGTGCTACTATAGTAATCTATGTGAAATTTATATATTTTTTATATAAATTAATATATTCAGGTATTTTTATCGGATATACTGAATCTTAAAAAGTTTTAGTGATAAATACTTAAACAAATTATGAAACTCCAGTTATTTGCCCACATACTGGCTGCGAGTACACTCACTCTGGGTGTTATTTCTACCATAAGTCAGCCAAGCTCGGCTCAAACTAGGACTTACTTTTGTGACACAAGTGGCAGTGTACCAACGACAGTTGCCAAAAACGTAACAGGAAGAGAGATCCCAGTCATTCGCTGGGTTTCTAATTTTGGCGGTGAATATACCCCTACCAAACGGTGTCAAGAGGTTTCTGCCAGATTTCAAAATGCCTACGAAAAAGGGCTGCTGAATTACCTGACGACTGGGATTGTGAAGCGTCAACAAGTCGTATGTGCTTCAAGTCAATACGGCGGGCCATGCAGCGATTTGTTATTCACACTCAAGCCAAATCAGAACGCAAGTTCGGTGATTCAAAATCTTGTTGATATCGGTTATCGTGCTCGTGGTCCCATTGTTCAGTCTGAAGATGGTTCCTCTCAGATCTACATCGATATGAATAAATTACTGCGTGAATCACCAGTGCAGAAGGGAAACTAATACTAAGTAGCCTTCAAATTTGAGAACTTCGGTTCTGTGACTTCGCTCAAATCCAAGAGCGAAGTTTCTCCATTTGCCTGAAAATGATGTTGGGTGAGATTATTTGCGGTAAAAGCAACATGGGACAAGACCAAAGGAATCGTCTGTCACTGGCTCTGGGTGTCTGGATAGGCACATTGTCGATATTGCCAGTACAAGCTGTATATATCAGTATTTTTACTCCCAGAGTTTCTGCTCAACAGATTGCTCTCCAGCGATCGCCAGAACAAATCAAACAGTTAGCTCAGTCCATCACAGTCAAAATTGTTTCTGGCGACAACGGGGGTTCAGGAATATTGATCAAGAAGGAAGGTCAAGTTTATACCGTTCTCACCAATAGGCACGTCTTAGACCCTGGAAAACTTCCTCGAATCCAGACACCTGATGGAAAAGCTTATCAAGCCAATGTCGTCAAGAATGTCAACTTTCAAGGAAAGGATTTGGCACTGTTGCAGTTTAGTAGCAATGCAAAATATGCCGTAGCGTCTCTTGGAAACTTATCAACTGTGGCAGTTAACGATCCAATATTTGCTGCTGGGTTTCCGTTTGAGGTTAACCAATCTCAGTCAAGGAGGTTGGTCTTGAAACCAGGGCAGGTTTTGTATGTACCAAAGCAGGCTTTTAAGGAAGGCTACCAGATAGGATACAGCAATGAAGTTGAAAAGGGGATGAGTGGAGGACCGATACTTAATAGTCAGGGTAAAGTCATAGGCATTAATGGTATCCATGCTTATCCCTTATGGGGCAACCCTTATGTATATGAGGATAATTCCCAACCTACCCCAGCAGATAGTGATTTAATGAGCCGCTATAGTTGGGGCATTCCCATTCAGACATTTGCACGGTTGGCTCCCCAATATGTATCATCAGACGCTTTGCCAGTCGCTAACTCACCCTCAACCCAAACTTTGCCAGCGATCGCCAATGACGTCAACAACACTGCTCAAGAGATTACGGTGCGAATCGATGTGCCAAATGCGTCACACTGTAGTGGATCAGGGGTGATTATTGCTAAGCAGGGGAACACCTATACTGTCCTTACTGCTCAGCATGTGGTGCGTGAGCAAAAGAACTGCGATCGGACAACACTTGAGGTTGTTACCCCAGATAGTCAGCGACATCAGGTGACGAATAGCACCGTAAAACCTATCCAAGAAGCAGATTTGGCAGTTTTGCAGTTTACTAGTAACCAAAATTATCGAGTCGCTACCCTAGCCAAATATGACTTGGTAAGGGACAAGGGGTTTGTTTTTATTCCTGGCTGGGCTGAGGCAAGATCTGGAGTAGGAGAACAAAGACGTTTGTTTACTGCAGGACAGATTGTAGATCGACAACTTGGGTCTTTCCTAGCGAAAAACTCTCTGTCTTTGACTTATGGGTATGGGTTAGCTTATACCAATCTAACTGAGCCTGGGATGAGTGGCGGACCAGTATTAGATATTCGTGGGCGTGTGATTGGAATTCACGGACAAGCAGATGAAGAAGAAATTAAGGATGAAGCTGGTCACAAGCGTCTGCTGACACTGGGTCTCAGTTTGGGTATTCCGGTCAGCGCCTTTTTGAGTCAGGTGCAGGTCATTGGGATCAGACCAGAATGGTTGAGAGTAGAAACTTCTTCACCACCACCACTGACCGATGAAGAAAGAACTTCTATCTCGAAAGCTTTACTCAGAATAGAAAAACCAAGCGACAGTGCCGATGCAATTGACTGGCTGAATTATGGTTGGCAAATCTGGCGGCTTGGCGTAGACCAAGAGCAAGCGATTAAGGCTATTGATCGGGCAATCCAACTCAAGCCTAACTTTTATCAAGCCTGGTATCTACGCAGCTTTATGCTGTTTGGCAAAGACAAATATCAAGAAGCCTTGAAATTGTTGGATAAAGCCACGCAAATCGAGCCAGGATTTGCTCCAGCTTGGCGTTGGCGCGGCATCGTGCTTGCCAACTTGAGTCGATTCCGAGAGGCGCTGGAGTCTTGTGACCAGGCAATTAAACTCGACCCTACAGACCTTAGCAGTCAAATACTCCGAAGCACAACACTAACAGGATTACAACGGTTTCCAGAAGCACTCGATGCCGCAAATCAAGTCCTGAAAAGCAATCCTATCTCTTTCGCATACTTTGCTCGGGGTGCTGCTCTTATAGGGCAAAAAGACTTCAAGGGAGCGCTTGCCGATTTAAATGAGGCTATTCGCCGGAATCCGGAATATATCGAAGACGGAGCCTACTACCTTCGGGGTGCGGTTCGCGCTCAGCAAGGAGACTTCAAGGGAGCGCTTGCCGATTTAAATGAAGCTGTACGTTTTGCTCCTAAAAATGCTGACTATACTCGATCTCGCGGGTATATTCGCTTTAAACTGAAAGATTATAACGGGGCGATCGCAGATTACAACGCAGCAATTCATCTGAAGCCTGACTATGCTAATGCTTACTACAACCGAGGGCTTGCCCGCACCGAACTAAAAGATAATCAAGGAGCGCGTCAGGATTTTCAAACAGCAGCCGACCTTTATAAGCAACAAGGAAAAACGGATAGTTACCAGGAAGCATTGGCAAGAATCAAAGAGCTTCAGTAGTGGTTTTATGAATAACTAAGTAGTGGGTGGGCAATGCCCACCCTACGAACTGTCAACCGTTATAACTTCTTCACGGAGTCATTGCAAGGGAAACACCTAACCACCCAGCAAGGTTTTCTTGCTGGGTGGAGTTAGGATGAGTCATTGGTTTGACTTGATACCGATTTGGACGTGGATTACCTAGAATCACAGGATAAGTACGTAGTTCGTCTTGGTGGAACACCGTAATTTTAATGGTGTGACTTGGTTGGTAATCTTTCAAACGTTCGCTTAGTTGACTTGCTGTTACTTTTATGCCATCGATAGCCAACAATTCATCTCCTGGATCAATTCCTGCTAACTGTGCAGGCGAACCCACTTCCACAAACTTGATTAACTCCTTGCCATTATCAGTACTTGCCTTCACACCCAGGTAAGGTTCCTCCTCACCATCTACGACAAGTTGCAAACCAAAAGGTTCTAAGTAGTTATTGAAAGGCAAATCCTCGATTCCATGGATGTAGCGTGCAAAGAAATCAGACAAATCAATTTTCGCTACAGATTCAATAACTTCCTGCAATTGTTCCGGTGTATAGCCAATTTCTTCTTTGCCAAACTGATGCCACATTTTCCGCATGACATCATCAAGCGATCGCTGATTTCTATGGAGACTACGAATGAGCAAATCTAGCAATAAAGACACCATTTCCCCTTTTAAATAGTAAGACATTTGGGAATTATTGCTATTAGGATCTTGACGATACAACTTAATCCAAGCATCAAAACTTGACTCAGAAAGGGGTTGTACTTTGCGTCCTGGTGTCGTGAGAAACCGAGTAATTTCTTTGCCCCAATTATTTAAAAATGACTTAGCATCATAAATTCCTGAGCGTAAAGGAATCAGTAAATCGTAGTAACTCGTTGTTCCCTCACAAAACCATAGGGACGGTGTATAGTTTTCCTGGTCGTAATCAAAAACTTCTAGTCCTTTCGGACGAATGCGCTTGACGTTCCACAAGTGAAAGAACTCGTGTGCTACCAATTGCATAAAGCGCTCATACTTATCGCGATCGCGAAATCCAAACCGCTGATAAATTAATGAGCAGCAGTCTTTATGTTCCAAACCTCCATAAGCTTGCGAAAACAGATGTAAAAAAAACACATATCGTTGATATGGTAAACCACCAAACATCTGTGCTTCTACCGCAATAATTTTCTTAACATCAGCAATCATCTGCTGTGCTGAGAAATTGCCCTGCCCCCAGATTGCTAATTCATGGGGTTTTCCTAATACCTCAAAGTGATATAATGGATGGTTGCCGATCTCGAAGGGACTATCGACAAGGGTATCAAAATCAGAAGCATAAAAAGTGTTGGCTTGTCCTGAAACTGAGGGTAATGCCGTAGTGACCTGCCATTCTGGACGTGGAGGTAAGATAGTCACTTGAATTGGTTGCTCTTCCCAGCCAGGTAGTCTAAAAAACAATGCCGCACCATTGAAATAGCCGTGGGTTGCATCTAAGTGGTTTGTCCGTACTGATAGCTCATTAGCAAAAATACGGTAATGCACATTTATTTCTTGTAAGCCCCTCGTCTCCACCTGCCAGTGGTTCTTACTAATTTTTTGCCAAGCCAAAGGCTTCTGGGTCGAACTTCTCAGATGCGGTTTTCCGAGGACAGTTCCAAGGGCGGTATCTGTCCGAAGGAAACTATCTGCCCGCTCAGACTGATCACCTGTAAAAGCCGCAAAATCCTGTAAATTCTTAGCATATTCACGCACTAAGTAAGAACCTGGTGTCCAGACCGGCAATTTTAAATCAAGAATCGGCAATGGGAAGCCAACAAGGCGTAAAGTCACCTCAAACAGGTGCGTTTCTGGTTGAGGCATTGCCACTTGGTAATGAATTGTCGGTAAACTTTCCTCAACAGTGATGTTGCGGCGAAGTTCAGTTGCTTCAGTCATGTGTATTTACGAGTGTATTTACGAGTATAGGGTTCTGAGTTATTAGTTAATAGTTATGAATCAATAGTCAATAGTCAATAGTAGATGAGGGTTTAACCCGCCCTTACAGACAAAATCACCCATGAGCGACAATAACCACTGTGGACGATAGGTTAGCCTTTGCCAGCTAAATTCATTAACTGTTTCAAGTTGATCAGATAAACGACCTGATTTGTCGTGTCAATTTTGAGCCAACCTCTGTCATCCAGCTTCTCCATGATTTTGGTAGTTTCTTCAACACCGATTTCCGTGATATCCGCTAAATCTTTGTAGGGAATGTGGAGAATCTCTTTTCCCGTTTCTGATTCCTGACCATAGCTTTCGGCCAAACTGACTAAAGTATGGGCAAGTTTAACCGCAGGTGGTGAAGACCGCATTTGCAAGCGCATGTTAACCTGTCGCAATCGCCCTACCATCAGTTGCAGCATACGGTGATGTAACTGTGGATCTTTGAACAGTATTTCAATAAAGCGCTCTCTGGATATACTTAGTAACTTTACTCTCGAAAGAGCAATGACATCAGTTGAGCGTGGTGATTCATCTAAAATCGCCATTTCTCCAAAAAAATCGCCCCGACCTAAAATTGCTAGAGCGATAGAATCTTCACCCGCTGTACGCCGGACTTTAACCCAACCAGAAACTACGAAGTAAACTGCGTTACCCCAAGCATCTTCCATTAAAACAGCTCGCCCAGTTGGATATTCGTGTTCAATTGCAATATAAAGCAGCCATTCCAGAGTTTCGGGTTTGGCTGTACTCATTAAAGGGAAAAATTCACTAAAAGCCTCAGTCTGCATGAAATATCTGCAAAAAATGGATCAAGAATCGCTACTATGAGGTTGATTCAGTCAAGATTCTATTACAACATAACAAGTATAATCACAAAATCAGCAGTTTCACTGAAAAGGTTTCCTTCCCTCTTACTTGGTTACGGCTTGCTTTGAGGTTTTAATGAGTACTTTGATCTGATGATCTAAATTGTCTAACAGTTGCTTCAAAGCATTGTAAGTCTCTAGTTGTGCTGGTTTCCCATCCTGGATGAGAAGAAGCCGTTCTTGCAGTTCATGCAACTTGTAGCTTAATTGCTTGGAGATTCCCAAAGCATCGCGGCTTAGGCGTGCCAGTTGTTGTTGTTGGTAAAACTTTAATGCTGCACCCCGTAGAACTTGTAGTGTCCCCTCTTCACCGTACATTCCTGGCATGACTCGCAAGCGCAATAATAAACGTTTTTTTTGATACAGACATTCCTTCTCCACTTGTTTTGGTTCTGTAAGTGTACTCACAGGTAAGGAAGCCATTCGCTTCAATTCATTTAGTACCCCTTGAAAAACAGAGAGGGGTAGTGTTTCTAATACAGACTGCAAGACGCCATTCTCACTCCAGAGTATCCTGCCGTGATAAGGTTGTCTTTCCAAATACAGTCTCCCAATCCCTCCTGATACAACTCGCCCTAGTAATTCTTCCATTAATTTTTTGGGTGGTAGTGTTGTTAGTCCCTCAATTGGACTGAATCGCTCAATCTCTGGCATCTGCAGAATAGTGAGTTCCTTCAACGATGCAGTGGTACTGTCAGTCGTGGGGGAGGCGGGGGAAGAAATTTGTTCTTTAGCTTCCTGCGCTTCCCCCTCTTGATTCAGAGGGGTTTGTTTCTGAGGTAAAATCAGAGCTGGTTGCTGACTGGATAACGAGTAGACAGTAACTATCTTTTGATCTTGGGTAAGGGTTTCCTGGGACTGAGTTACAGGTTTTGCAGATGGTAATAAGGTATTCTTGTAGTTCAGGTACTCTGAGAGTAATGTCCGGTGAGTTTCAGATGTTATTAGCTGAGTCACCATGATGTAATTTAGATAAGACAAAATGCGACCAACGTAACTTAGCGCTTCATTGTCTTGGGGATTTACTACGCCTAGCAATAAGTTGTTGTCTTCTAATCTAAAGGGTAAAACTTGGTGGTAGAGGCACGCTTCAAAGGACAAGATCTTTTCAATCAGCTGGAACATTTGCTCACGATCTAGTTCTTGCTCCCACTCAGATTGAGTCGTAGATGGCACTTGTTTCCCAATTGCTTCGGTATCGGTTGGTTTACCCTCTGAAGACAACATAAGATTTGCTTGCTTAAATTTTTCCCTCTATCGTATCAAACAAAAAGTCACAAGAGTACTGGTACTTAGGTGGTAAAATGTTATAAATGAAACTATTGTAATTTAAGAGAGAGCGGGGAGTGGGTTTCCAGGGTTTGAATCATACGCAGTACGAACCAAATCTTCAAGCCATTCCTAACTGAATCAAGATTTTCGCTAGATAGTCGAAAAGGAGATCATGATCAGAAATCCCTCCTCGGAAACCAATGTACCAATCTGGGCGAATCAAATACAAGCTGGGAGAAGATACGCCATATTTTTCATGGGCGTAATGTTCACCATCCATCAAAATTAAGTCTGTCTGGGGCAAGTTTTCCGGCGGTAATAATTCTGGTACAACTATATGTGAGCTAATTACATGTTTATACTTATCGGCTACAGTTTGTATAATGTGCAAAAGTTGCTGATAGGTCTGTGTAGTTGCTTTGAAACCGGCAAATAGTAGCAATGTCCAGTGTGTTCCCCGGAAGACATCAAACAGTTGTAAAGTGGCTTTGTCAGCAAGTCGAACCACTACAGCACTGGGGGCGCGATCGCCAGCTACTGGTCCATGACTACCACCATGATCTTCGACAATCGGACTAGTCTCTCGATAGCTAATATCCACTTCCTCTAAGGTATGTAGCAATTTGGTGCGAATAGCCTGCTGACCGATAATAAACGGACCAAATAGCCGCACTGCATTTTGCTTTAATTCGTTGGGATGAAGAATGATGCGATAGCCCTTATCTGTGCCCGTAAGTAAAGCCTCTGCCACCGGAACCCGTTCGGCGTTGTAACTATCGAGCAGTTCAGGAATAGCTCTGCCTTTTAGTGTATATGCTAATTTCCATGCCAAATTCAAAGCATCTTGGATACCAGTATTCATTCCCTGCCCGCCCAATGGAACGTGAATATGTCCCGCATCACCAGCAATAAAAACGCGCTGTTCTCGAAAGCGATCAGCGCGGCGGTGTGAGGTGCGGTAGCGTGCTAGCCAGACTGAATCGTACAATTCGGCTGTGACTCCACCAAGTCGATTTAAGGCATCTTCCACTTCTTGCAGTGTCGGTGGTGTTTCGTTTGTGGGGTCGGGGTCAGGTAATGAAATAAACACCCGCACAAGGTCATCAGGCATTTCGATCACCATCATGTAGCCTTCGCGGGTCAAAAACAGGTAGCTGGTGCCTTTGGGAAGTGTCCAACGAATTTTGGCGTCGGTTTGAATAAACTGCTCGTTTTCGTATTTTCCACCTTCAAAGCTAAATCCCAGTTGTTTACGGATAATACTGTGAGCACCATCGCAACCCACTACATATTGAGCTACTGCAATTTCTTCGGTTCCATCTGGGTGACGTAGAGTGACAGACACGGCATTGCTCCCTTGCTCAAATGCGATCGCTTCTGTTTCCCATTCCACCTGGGAGCCAAAACCGCGTAAATGCTCCTCTAGAATCTTTTCTGTCCGGTCTTGTCCCAGAATAATCGGATGTGGATGCGGACTATCGATCTGATCTGAGTGTAAATGACCAATAATTTTTCCGTAGGCGTGCAAGGAGATTTGGCGTAAAGGAACACTCACAGCTTTGGCTGTAGCGATCACCCCCATCGCATCAAACACTTCCTGGGTACGAACGTGTAAAATCAAGGCTTTAGAAATATTTTTCGTCCCTGGAGCTTTATCTACAATGCGGCTACTGATGCCATGACGAGCCAATTCTGAAGCCACCGTCAACCCGACTGGACCTGCACCGATCACCAATACATCTGTTAAAGCCGAAGACATAACATTCTCCTTGTTAGACAGTGGGAATTGTAACCGAAATTGACACAGATTCTACATCAAGACATATAAATCCAAGCTCCCTCATGCGTTTATTTCCTTAACCGATCAGTATTGGGTCAATCCTGAGTTCTAAGAGATTGAGCAACAAGATAGACTTTAGTCCATTCGCCAAGCACTTGATGCGGTTTGAGTTTTAACTGTTCGGCGATCGCATCAATCGAATTGCCTGCTTTCCGTAATTCCAGGATCTGCTGCTGCATCGCCGTCAATTTTTCTGGTAATAGATCCCACTGCTTTTGTGTTAGTCCCAAATTATTTTCTTTGATCGAAATCGAGAGCCAGTTCTCTACAAGTTCCGATTGACCTTTGATGGCAAATACACGTACAGCATGGTAGCTAATTTTTTCTCGTAATCGGTAGATTTCCTTAATTGGCTTCTGCAATTTTTTGGCGATCTCATCCTGAGACTTGCCCTGCAGGTATAGTTTTAGCCACTGCACCGCCTCAGGTCCCAGGTTGTCGAGTAAATAATTCTCAAATTCCTGTTTGACTGTTTGACGCAGGAGCTGTTGTTCCTCCTGCTCTTGTGATTCTTGGTATTCTAGGATCACTTTTGTATCTACCAAGTTCACTCGATTGTCACTATCATCTGTCAGAATCTCTTCCGAAACGAGCCTGACTGAGTCACTACCGGGTACTTGGGTTAAGCCACCACGCTGAGTCCGACGCAAATAATTCACAAAACGATAGACTAATAATGGCTGATTGCGTACTGGTCGCAGACAATACTCTTCTAGTGTGGCAAACAGAAACGCATTCTGTAGCCTCGCGTCAGTTCTTAACGCAGTAATGCCAGCCATTTGTTGTTGTATGTAGCTATCACTTTGTAGGAGTTCTTGTAGGACTTCTTGTAATACATCGACTACAGTCCGCTGGCGATCGCGGCTGAGGGCTACCCAAGTTTGAATTTTATTTCTTAATGTCGCTAAGCTTCCTAGCCGAGCGATCAAATTGCGATAAGCTTGTTCGCGCCCTTTTCCCAAGTAGCGTTGAAGTAAAATCCGATAGCGATATTCCATCGCTTGCTTTGCAAGATCCAGTTCCTTAGGGTTCATGATCTCAAACCGTGTTGAGTCACTTCCCATTAGCCAGAGAATAATACTTTCCCTGGAAACCTCACTTTGTTCTGGACATTCCACTGCTAGACGCTTTTGCCAATATTGCGCCAGTTTATCTGCCTCTCGTTCCATGGTGAGATTGCGCTCCTCGAAACCCTGCTTTAAAGTTTGCATCACAACCCCTTTTTGTCCGACTCAACTTTCTCACTGGCAATTGTCCCTGATTGAATGATGTCCATAATGACATCTCAGTGATTCCACTTTTATTACGTTTTGACTCACTAAACTTATGCAGAAATTTCTCGACTTTGATGCTTACTCTCAATTTCAAAGTGCTGGAAATCTTCCCTGTGAGTCATTTTCGTCATTTCATTAAATTTATAAGTTTTATAAACTGTGTCGTTTCAATATCGTTGAGGGGTTGGAAAAGTTAACATTTTGTGCCCGATCAAGTAAAGCGAAATATGGTTCACCCTAGTCCAGACGCTATTTCGTCTATATAGGTTTCGCTTGTTGAGATTCTGTCTTCAGTATAGTCCCATCATAGTTGTTTTATAATATACTTGTCGTGAAGATTCATTCCTGTAAAAGCTAATAATGTACGAGATTATTCTGAAAAAGTTACCGAAAATTGAAAAGTACCCTTAAGGGTACTTTTTTGTGAGCAAGATTGGTGTATTAGAAGCGCCCTACTGGCGGCGCACCACCCGTTACTCATTACAGAAACTCCTCCTATTCCCTACTCCCTATTCCCTACTCCCTATTCCCTATTCCCTATTCCCTATTCCCTATTCCCTATTCCCTGCTCCCTATTCCCTATTCCCTATTCCCTATTCCCTGCTCCCTGCTCCCTATTCCCTATTCCCTATTCCCTATTCCCTGCTCCCTGCTCCCTCTTCCCTATTCCCTGCTCCCTGCTCCCTGCTCCCTGCTCCCTCTTGTTTCTTGAAAGCTAAGTAGCGCATGTGTTCTTTCAGAATGTTAACCAAGTATTAAGAACGGATCGAGATGTTTTATCATACTGATGCATTTCAACCTAAAGTTAACTCTTTGAACTAACCTTAGAGGAGTGCCAAGTTGAACACTGTATGCAGTAATATGACCGCATTCAGTCTCATATAGTGCTTAGGAGTCACCAACTTATGACGATCTCACCTTCACTAGAGCAGACTCAGCCTCAAGGAAAAGAAAAAGCAACAGTTCAGCAAGCGCCTCTGAGTGCAGAAGAGTTGCGGAAGATAAACGCCTACTGGCGAGCTGCAAACTACCTGTCTGTTGGGCAAATTTACTTATATAAAAATCCGCTACTTAAAGAACCACTGACTTTAGAGCACATCAAGCCTAGGTTGCTGGGTCACTGGGGTACAACTCCAGGGCTCAACTTCATCTATGTTCATCTGAACCGGGTGATCAAGCGGGATGACCTGAATATGATCTATGTTACGGGGCCGGGTCACGGTGGCCCTGGCTTGGTCGCAAACACTTACTTAGAAGGCACTTATAGCGAAGTATACCCTAATATTTCGCAAGATGCTGAGGGCATGAGAAAGCTGTTTAAGCAGTTCTCTTTCCCTGGGGGAATTCCTAGCCATGTTGCGCCTGAAACTCCTGGCTCAATTAACGAAGGTGGTGAGCTGGGTTATTGCCTTTCCCATGCTTTTGGAGCAGCCTTTGATAACCCTGATCTCATTGTCACCTGTGTTGTAGGTGATGGTGAAGCTGAAACTGGACCACTTGCTACGAGTTGGCACTCCAATAAGTTCCTCAACCCTGTGCGTGATGGTGCAGTATTGCCGATCCTACACCTTAATGGTTATAAGATTGCTAACCCAACGGTGTTGGCGCGGATCAGTCATGAGGACTTAGAGAATTTGTTCCTTGGCTATGGTTACAAGCCGTACTTTGTCGAGGGTTCTGATCCGGAAACGATACACCAAGTGATGGCAGCTACCCTAGATACTGTAATTGCCGAGATCAAAGCCATCCAGCAGGAGGCACGTGCGAATGGTGTGACCAAGCTTCCTCGCTGGCCCATGATTATCATGCGCACTCCCAAAGGGTGGACAGGGCCGAAGGAAGTCGATGGTAAGAAAACTGAGGGCTTTTGGCGATCGCACCAAGTCCCCTTCTCAGAAATGGCGACCAAGCCAGAACACGTGAAGCTGCTGTCTGAGTGGATGAAAAGCTACAAGCCAGAAGAACTCTTTGACGAGAACGGCAAGCTGATTGACGAACTGGCAGAACTGGCTCCGTCAGGCGATCGCCGCATGGGTGCAAACCCTCACGCCAACGGGGGTTTACTGCTGCGCGACCTGAAGATGCCTGATTTCCAAGATTATGCAATTGATGTCTCTAAACCCGGAAGCACTGTTGCAGAAGCTACTAAGGTTATGGGTATATTCCTCAGAGACGTGATGAAGCGGAATATGCACAACTTCCGGATTGTGGGTCCAGACGAAACAGCGTCAAACCGTTTGAGTCCTGTGTTTGAAGTGACAGACCGGACTTGGATCGAAGAAACCTACTCTTATGACGACCACTTATCTCCTGATGGTCGTGTGATGGAAATCCTCAGTGAACACACCTGTGAGGGTTGGCTAGAAGGTTATCTACTGACGGGTCGCCACGGCTTCTTTTCGTGCTATGAAGCATTCATCCATATCGTGGACTCCATGTTTAACCAGCACGCCAAATGGCTGAAAGTCACCCGCCATATTCCTTGGCGCAGACCCATCGCCTCTCTAAACTACCTACTCACTTCCCACGTTTGGCGACAGGATCACAACGGCTTTTCTCACCAAGACCCTGGTTTTATTGACCACATAATCAACAAAAAATCAGATGTGGTTCGGGTTTACCTACCCCCCGATGCGAATACACTACTATCCGTCACCGACCATTGTTTACGTAGTCATAACTACGTCAACTTAATCATTGCTGGGAAGCAACCAGCGTTGCAGTACCTCAACATGGATGATGCCATCAAGCACTGCACTGAAGGTCTTGGTATTTGGGGATGGGCAAGCAACGATCAAGGTACAGAACCAGATGTCGTGATGGCATGTGCTGGAGATATTCCGACCCAGGAAACCTTAGCTGCTGTAGACTTCCTGCGGCAACATCTTCCGGATATTAAGATTCGAGTCGTGAACGTAGTGGATTTAATGACACTTCAACCGCCAAGCGAACATCCTCACGGGATCAACGATCGGGATTACGAAGCCATTTTCACACCTGATAAACCAATCATCTTCGCGTTTCACGGCTACCCTTGGGTCATACACCGTCTCACCTATCGTCGCCCAAACCATGATAATCTTCACGTTCGGGGATACAAAGAAGAAGGAACAACAACCACGCCATTTGATATGTGCGTTCTCAATCAGATAGATCGCTTTGGCTTAGCAGATGATGTCCTTGATCGCATACACAGGTTTAAGTACGAACGCGCCCACGTAAAGCAGCTCATCCACGACAAGTTAATCGAGCATAAACTCTATATCCGCCAACATGGGGATGATCTGCCAGAAGTGCGCGATTGGAAATGGACAAGCGGCACCGGTACAGATCAGACTCAATCAAAAGACCAAGCTTCTCCTTCACAACAAGGAGCAGAAGGGGGCGCAAGATCAGGTTCTTAGAATTCGTTCGTAGTTGCGCTTCAGCGCATTGAAGTGCAACTACAAACCCTCAGGTCATGTAATATCAATCCTTCAAAAGACATCGTACTTGATCTCGGCTGGAGAATCTATCGAGGAATTGGCATTAGATTATGATTGCGATCGCCTCAAAATTGAAGAAGCTATCACATATGAATTAGCATTGGCTGCATGGACGATGGAGTAGCGTGTAAAATATGACTCTCTGACTTTTGAAGGATTTTAAATCCAATATTGAACTTTTTGGAAAAAGCAGCAGTCTAAATTCATAATCAGTTAAATTGCTGAAAACCAACTGACGAAAAATTTAACTGACTTGATTCCAAATAGTTGAACAAAGGAAAATCAGTTATGAAACGGCTGCTTGCAGGTATCTTAGTTGCTTTACCACTCTTTGTTGTTGCTATGCCAAAACAGGCATCAGCTTTAGTAATCAATATTGGTGGGCATCATCATCGCAGGTGGGTTCCAGGGCATTGGGCAATCAGACATCATCACAGAGTATGGATTAGTGGTCACTACGATTAACCCAGATCTTCCACCTCTACGTACAAACCCAGATAATGTAAAAAAATGGGCGATAAGGCTACCTGATTTTTCTGGGTTTTTATCGGTTGTGTAACCATTCCGGATAATCATTAGGGACACCAACCTCAGGTATTCCTAATACTTTAGGCTAGAAAATCCAAGCCTAATGGCGGGGGTGTTGACAGGAAATTTATGATTTAAGACCCATGTCAAATGAAAACTCAAATTTTATAATTAGAGTTAAAAACTCTTAGAATATTCAACTTAAAGGAAGTTAAATGCCGTGAAGAAAATAGTTGTTGCTGGAATATTGAGCTTCATCGCTGGCTCAACCTCTTTACTTTTTCCCCAAGCCGCTAAAGCTGACCCTGTTCTTTCCTGTTATCCTGTTACTGAGAACAGAGTTCTCAAAGAATCTGCGGCAGACCACCCCCATGCTTATGCAGATGGTTATCGAGAGGGACAACAAACCGCTCGCAACAGAGAGGCTTATAAACCTCGGACTGTTGGAGGTGAATTCGCCCGTGGTTTTGAGGATGGTTATTTTAATCGACCTTATACTGGTCAAGAGACTGTTGTACCGAAAACAATTGTACAACATACGACTCAGGTTTGTCACGAAGATGGTTATTATAACGTAGCACCTCCTCCTGCTTACATCTACACCCCCCCTGTCGTTTACGGGTCGCCCTATCCTGCTTTTGACCTCAACTTCGGATTTGGAAGAGGGTTCTACAGAGGAGGACACTATGGAAGATGGTAAAGGGTGGGGAATTTCACATTCCTAAATTCAACTGGATTGTAAATAATTTAGGGTGATGCTTGCAGTCATATCGCACAACGCTATAATCCATATTCTATTTTCTAGCTTGCTTGTAACTTTTCCACTCTCGTCATTATAGAATTCGCATAACACAAGATGCCCTTAGTTGGGCATCCTTTGTTAGCAGGTGACTCATATCTTGCACCATTCTCAACAAGACCAAAAAAAACCGGTTTCTCAACCAAAAATGGTGCGTTACGCATTTCGCTAACGCACCTTTGGATTTATTTCCGTCCACCTACTTAGAATTCGCCTTGGCTGGCTTTAAATTGTTATTATATAGTTACCCTGCTACTTGCGAAGTCTCAAGTTTGACTTGGGATGCGCCCAAACACAAACTATTAAGATATGTAATGGGCATAGAAAGAGTGGGATTAAATTAAGTTAACTGGTTGGATTTTGGGAGGTTGAAAAATTAGATGACAGCGCCTCAACTAACGGTCTTCACAAACTCTCATCTTTACGACCAAGATTTTTATCTGTGGATAGAGACAACTGCTAAACAATTAAAAGAAGGCAGATTTTCTGAGGTTGATTTAGAAAATCTTATCGAAGAGATTGAATGCATCGGGAGAAGTGAAAAAAAGGCAATAAAAAGTAATTTGATAGTTGTCTTAATCCATTTGTTAAAATATAAATATCAGCCACAAAAGCGCTCTAATAGTTGGAAAGGAAGTATTAGAGAACATCGCCGGAGGCTCAGAGAAGCTTTTGTAGATAGTCCTAGTTTAAAACCATATTTTGAGGAAGTTCTGCCACAGTCTTATCAAGATGCAAAAAATCAAGCCAGTGATGAAACTGGTTTGTTGCTTGATACTTTTCCAGTAGACTCTCCCTTTACTGCGGATGAATGCTTAGATGAAGCTTTTTTACCTGATTAGTTAAGTTCCATGGCTATTTCATTCTAAACCAACGAATTGAACGCGCATTTGTGGCTAAGGTCTCAAGTCCCTTGAAACGGTAGTCCGTAACGCACCATCTAAGTACTCTCGTCTAACACACCCTCGTATAAGCTGTTGTGCACTTAATTTGTATATGGGACGTGGGCAAGATGCCCACACTACAATAATTTTATGTTTTTGTCTTATACAATCTAGCTGCGCATCACATTAATAATACCCTGCCCCCTTAGAATCACTCATGGATAGTTGCAGATAAAATTCCTAGAATATTATCAATATCTTTTATATAGTAATTACTCAAATCAATAAATAGTTCAGCCCCTACCAGTTTCAAAAACTTCCAGATATCTCCTGTAGTCACAGCGCCGTAAATCGTCTCAATAGCATTTCCCTCTTGTTGGTTAAACAACTGTGCGGCAAGCATTGCTGCTGCACACTGACCTAAACCACTTTTAATATTCTCATTCTTAGCTTCTACAATAATTAAAACAGGAGCATTAATTGTTAACTGCTCCTTAGAACGACTAATAATAAAGTCACAATACCCATTTAACCCTTTTTCAAAGTCAACATTAAAATCTGTTCCCGAAAATAAGCTAATCTGGTGATTGGCTCTTCTCCTTACTTCCAATAATACTGGAGTAATAATCATTTCAGAGCGAGCTTTTTCCGTGTTAATAGCAAGAGCCAATTCTATAGTTTCTGATAAAGTCGTTGCCAAAGAATTACTAGGCTCTACTGCTTCTAAATTTGCAAATAAATCTGGTTGTTCATCAATATGTAAGTTAAACATCTTTTTAACCTTAGTTAATGTAAAATCACTGTAAGCCATTGTTTTTACTTAATTCGTTGTTTAAAATCATATTTTCCGAAAATTCTGCCACAGTCTTATCAAGATGCAAGAAAGCAAGCCAGTGATGAAACTGGTTTATCCCTTGATACTTTTCCGGTAAATATCAAATGCCAGCTTTGCGATCGCAGCTAGATGCTTTGTAGAGTTTTTTCTTTCTTTATGCTACCCCAAGTCTAGCAGAGAATAGGTTTAGCCGACGCTGTAACCACAGTTCGGCGTGTTGCGTGTACCAATGAATAAAATGCTCCCTAGCATGGTTTTTTTCATTTACACAGCAGACCAGTAGTGCTATGATTATAAATCATCCCTTGGGCAAAAGCCCCGAAGCGTAGGTTCTTGTGGGAAATCATATACACAAATATGAATATACAACTTGTTAACTCGCTGGTCGAATTGGTACTAAACCTCTCTCCCGAAGAGCAAAAACTCTTTCAAGAAAAGCTTAGTAACAAGCATTTAACATTACTAACTAGTAAACCTCAAGCATCAGAAAAAAGATTATTACTTTGGCAGGAGTGGCTAGATACAGCACCAAAAAGCTATGCCAACATCTCTAATGAAGCGTTGCGTCGAGAAAATATCTACGATGAAGAAGTATGACTCATTATCTATTAGATACTAATATCCTGTTACGCTCTAGGGATATAGCTTCGCCCGATTACAATCTTGTAGATCGAACAATAAGGTATCTAATTATCTAACAACCATCAATGTTTTATTACATCTCAAGTTTTAATTGAATTTTGGGTTGTAGCCACTCGTCCTCTAGCTGTAAATGGATTGGGATGGACACCACAAGAAACAGAATTTGCACTGCAAATGCTCATAAATCAGTTTGAGTGGTTAGAAGAAACACCAGAGATTTTTCGCCTTTGGTTTAGCCTCGCTACAACTCACAAGATTTCAGGTAAACGCACCCACGATTTACGCATACTTGCAGTAGTGCTTGCCCATAACATCAGCCATATTCTGACTTTAAACCCAAAAGACTTTGTTCCAATCGAAGGAATAACTATTATTCACCCCAATAGCATAAACAGCTAGAGACTTAGCATTAGATAAAAAAAATAAATTGTATGTTTTTAGACAAGGTATACTTACTCGATACCAGTATCGTTAGACTGTGCTGGTTTGTTTTGAAAGTGCCTCTCCAGATGTCACCCAGTCAGCGTATTGACAACAGCAAACTGAAGGTTCCAATTCCAGAAGTCCTTGTGGAGAGGGTTTTAGAGAATCGGGATGACTGGATTTGAACCAGCGGCCCCTTCGTCCCGAACGAAGTGCGCTACCAAGCTGCGCTACATCCCGGCATTACGCCATTATTATAGTAAGCATATCACACCTGACCGAAAAATAGTAGGGGCAGTAGGAAAGATAAATTCATCCGCCAACCCAAGAAGCTTGCTACCATTAACTTTGTATATCTAAAGTGGTAAAGGCAGATTGTGACTGTTAAACCAGACTGGTTACGGGTAAAAGCGCCGCAGTGGGAGCGCGTTGGTAATGTTAAAGAAATTTTGCGGGATTTAGCCCTGAATACGGTTTGTGAGGAAGCATCCTGTCCCAATATTGGTGAGTGCTTCAAGGCTGGTACTGCCACGTTCTTAATTATGGGCCCAGCTTGTACACGCGCCTGTCCTTACTGTGATATTGACTTTGAGAAAAAACCCAAACCTCTAGACTCTACCGAACCAGCACGACTGGGGGAAGCAGTAAGCCGCATGAAACTTAATCATGTGGTCATTACTTCTGTAAACCGGGATGACTTACCGGATGGTGGTGCGTTGCAGTTTGTCCGCTGTATTGAAGCGATTCGCACCATATCTCCCCAAACAACCATTGAGGTGCTGATCCCCGACTTGTGCGGTAACTGGGATGCACTGAAGTTGATTCTTCAAGCCCAACCAGAAGTCCTCAACCACAATACAGAAACCGTTCCGCGTCTGTACAGGCGGGTGCGCCCTCAGGGTAACTATAAGCAGACAATGGAATTATTGCAGCGATCGCGTCAAATTGCACCTTGGATCTACACTAAATCCGGTATTATGGTGGGACTTGGCGAAACCAATGAAGAAATCTGCAATACTATGCAGGATTTACGAGCAGTGGATTGCGATATTTTGACAATTGGGCAATATCTCCAACCTAGTCAAAAGCACTTGCAAGTCGATCAATTTATTCGCCCAGAACAATTTGCTGCTTGGAAGGCATTCGGTGAAGAGATTGGATTTTTACAAGTTGTTTCTTCCCCCTTGACAAGAAGCTCATATCATGCAGAGCAGGTCAGGGAATTAATGGAACGGTATCCGAGGTCAAAGAGTTAGGAGTACCCCTGTTAAGGTGTACTAAGCTGATGTGCAGCTAGATTGTATAATGCGAAAACGTAAAATTATTGTAGTGCGGGCATCTTGCCCGCGTCTCATATACAAATTAAGTGCGCAACAGCTTATGAACTCCCCGTTATGCTGCTAACTATACATTGCGTGTTAATAGCAAAATGTTTTT
>CAIVAU010000256.1 GCA_903903925.1 uncultured cyanobacterium | reverse complement strand
GACTCCTGACTCCTGACTCCTGACTCCTGACTCCTGACTCCTAACTCCTGACTCCTGACTCCTGACTCCTGACTCCTAACTCCTGACTCCTGACTCCTGACTCCTGACTCCTGACTCCTATTTAAATCTCCCTTACAACTGGCTGACCATCTTTGACTTCGCCTATTAAAACTAAATCGGCACAATTGACGAATATTCCATTTTCTAGAACACCAGGAATATTATTCAGTATTTTTTCGAGGGCTCCGGGGTCTGGTATGGCATCAAATTTTACGTCTATAACCATGTTACCTTGATCTGTAATGACTGGGCCGGCTTTTTTCACACCCATACGGAGTTCTGGTTTGCCGCCAAGTTTTTCGAGAGCATGAATGACAGGGGTGATTGCCATTGGGATCACTTCTACGGGTACAGGAAAAACAGAACCTAATCGGTCAACTAATTTGCCACTATCTACGACTACGATGAACCGATCTGCCAAGTAATCTACTACTTTTTCACGGGTATGGGCAGCACCACCGCCTTTAATCAAATTCTTTTGGGGATCAACTTCGTCTGCGCCATCAATGGCAATATCGATGTGGTCAATAGCGTCTAGGGTGGTGAGTGGAATACCATACTGCTTCGCCAGCACTTCTGCTTGAAACGAGGTGGGGACGCCAACAATATCTTTGAGTTGACCCGACTTAAGGCGATCGCCTAAATACTGAATGGCATATGCTGTGGTTGACCCTGTACCCAACCCGACGATCGAACCTGATTGAACTTGGTCGGCGGCGGCTTTGCCAACTTCTTGCTTCATCAACTTTACGGGGTCTACTGCTGCGGTCATTCCCTAAACTCCTGAAATATGAACTATAATCCATAGTAATTGGCAGTTGATACCGTCAGATGTATATAATTGCTTCTTCAACAGATGCAATTAAACGCGAACGTGCCAAAATTATCCAAGATTTTCATCTACCCCATTAAGTCGTTGGATGGCGTTGCAGTGAATCAAGCAACAGTCCTCCCAGGTGGCGCACTACAGTATGACCGTGAATTGGCGATAGTTGACGAAAACTTAAAGTTTGTCAATGCTAAGCGTAATGCCAAAATACATTTAGTGCGATCGCAATTTGATTTACACAATAGAACCATCTCACTGCACGTGGAAGCAACTCCAGAACAAGTTTTTCATCTGGACGAGGAAAGAGAAGCGCTAGAAGGTTGGTTCAGTGATTTTTTTGGCTTGAAAGTCAAATTGCAGGAAAACTTGTTCATGGGCTTTCCAGACGACTTAAAGTCAACAGGCCCAACAGTGGTGAGTATCGCAACCTTAGCAGAAGTCGTTTCCTGGTTCAACAGTGAAAGCATGGGCTTGGATCAAATACGCCGCCGCTTCCGTTCCAATCTTGAAATTGAGGACGCACCTCCATTTTGGGAAGACCATCTCTTTGCTGAACCAGGCAATATCCTATCTTTTCGCATTGGAGATGTGCAGTTTGAGGGTACTTATCCCTGTCAACGTTGTCCAGTGCCAACACGAGATGCTTTTACTGGGGAAGCTTATCCCAACTTTCAGAAAATATTTGCAGAAAAACGCAAAGAAACCTTACCTGATTGGGCAATGGAATCTCAGTTTACTCATTTTTACAGGTTGAGTGTAAATACACAGATACCGGCATCGGAAGCAGGGAAGATTTTAAAAGTGGGCGATGCAGTGACTTTTTGACCCCCTCCCAAAGATGTTGCTCTTCAAGTTGCTGCTCTATAGAGGGGAGTCAAAAGTTACCGAAGACACCTTAACCATTCCAGAACTTTTCCCTGGTTGGGAATTGCCTATTTCTGAATTATGGCCTCCTATCTTTACCGAGGAAGAAACACAAATTTAGTAAAAAACTCTCGGTCCATGTTCGAGGAATGCCAACGGCTGATGATAAAGTCCTTGATGTTGACATATGTGTGTTCAGTGGCAGATACTTATTGACATTAGTTACAAATCGAGCATCTAACTCTTATGACTTCCATCTTCTCTGATTCTGACTTTAGAACCGAAATTTCAGTTATTCTTTGTACCTACAATCGGGAAAAATATTTAAGAAATTGTATAAACAGTGTTCTCGACCAAACTTTTAAAGATTGGGAACTAGTTGTCGTCGATGATGGTAGCGAAGACAATACTTTTGAAATAGTCAATGATTATATTCAAAAATTGCCTAATATTTATTATCTTAAACATCAAAATAGGAAACCCTGGTACGCTAGGAATTCTGGAATTCAGGCATCGTTCGGTAAATACATAACATTTATCGATAGCGACGATTTATATAAACCAAACCATCTGGAATCTAGGCTTGAATACATGAAAGCTCATCCAGAAGTTGACTTGATTTCAGGTGGGATTGAACTTGAAGAAGATTTTTTGGTGATGGATTATTTTAATCCGAGTCAAACAATTAATGTCCGAGAATGTGTTTCAGGCGGAACATTTTTTGGGAAGAGGCATGTATTCTTCCAATTGAAGGGATTTAATAACATTACTTATGGAGAGGATACCGATCTGTGGGCGCGGGCAGAAAAAATATTCGTCACGCGAAAAATCACAGAACCCGAAACCTACGTTTATACAAGAGCAGAAACAAGCGTTACCAAGAATGTTTTGGAACAATTAAAACTTGGTCTCTAACAAATCTAGGGGTAACCTGTGTAGTTCTATTTCTCGTTGTTTAAGACAATGACAAATCATAGATAACTGTACATCTGCTAGAACTTGATTAAAGTGATGATGATCATATAAACCTGTTTTGTTATTGGCATTTCTTAGCATTGTCAACCAATTTGCTATTTCTTTCATGTACTCTATGGATGTATCAATTTCCTTTAGATCGTATGTTCCTATCTGTCTATGTAATGCTAATTCTTTAGACTTAGGTTGAATACCTAAATCATTGATTTGATAAGTCACTATCTTACATACCAATTTTTCAAGTAAATCTGCGTACTTTAAACTTGTACAATTAGAGTGTACACGGTACTTGATTAGAACTTTCTGAAGATTCCAAACTTTGAATTTTCTTGATATTCTTACCCATAGATCATAGTCTTGAGCGCATGGATAATCTCGTTTATAAAATTCTCCATTGCTCTCAACTGCATATAAAGCACTTCTTCTCAGAAACATCGATGACTGTGCAAAATAGTTCTGAAATAGCAACCTACAAGGAATTTTCTCATGAGGCTCTAAATACTCCCATACAGTGCCAGTCAAATCTCCATTCTCATCCATTATTTCAACCCAAGCTCCAATCATACCAAACCCTGGGTTATTTTCCATAAACTCAAATTGTTCTGCTAATCTTGATGGATAAGCATAGTCATCGCAATCTAACAAAGCAATGTATTCACCAGATGATTGTTGTAAACCTTTATTTCTACTTGTCGGACTTCCTAGATTTACATTATTCTTAATTAACCTGATACGTTGATCTTGATAGGAATTGATAATTTCTACACTTTTGTCTGTTGAAGCATCATCTATTATGATGAGTTCAAAATTGGTAAAAGTTTGATTTAAAATACTGTTTATTGCTGTATTAAGATATTTCTCTCCATTATATACTGGCATTACAACTGTAATTTTAGGAGATAACTCTACATTCTCAAATATTCCAGTAAAAGTGTTTTCCATTGCTATAGCGATCCTAAATGAGTTATAAACAGGGTATATACTGATCCAGCTTAGAAAAATCAAAACTTGTTATGCTAAATTAGCAATTTGAAGGCGTTGATGAAAGTTGTTGAACAGCATAAATGCCAAATGCAAGAATTACCCACTAACATTGGTAGAGCTATGCAGCACATATTCTGAAAAACAGGGGAGCATCCCAGTTTTGCAGTAGTGTGAACATCTTGCTCACGTGTATTATAATGCTCGCACTACGAATTTTCAAAAATGGGATGCACCCGAGCGATCGCAAGAGAGTATGATCTCAATATTACTGGCGTGTTAGGAGTGCTACTGGAAGCTGAACGTAAAGGGGTGATAGTTGCTGTTAAACCCTTGATGGCTCACTAATATACTTAACCTAAAGACATATTATTATGCAAAGTATTATCGGTAATCAACCAGCTGTCAACGATTGCTGGAACCAGATCGGTGTAGAAGGCGATCGCTCCTGTCCAGAACTAAAAACTGTAATTCATTGCCGCAACTGTCCTGTCTATTCTGCGGCTGGACGTAGTTTATTAGAACGTGAAGCACCACAGGAATATCTCAACGAATGGACTAACATACTCGCAAAAGCTCAGTCCGAGCATTCAGTAACTCAGTTTAGCACAGCAGTTGCTCAGCTTACAGAAACCATATCGGTGATGATCTTTCGACTGGGAGGCGAATTGCTGGCACTCCCTATTCGTCTATTCCAAGAAGTCGCACCACCCTGTGTCATTCATACCATACCACACCGTAGTAACGAACTCTTTCTTGGTCTAGTCAATATTCGTGGGGAAATTTTGATGTGTATCTCCCTAGAACATCTCCTCGATCTGGACGCGATCGCCGTCTCTCCTCATCACGTAAGTTCGGTGATCCCTAAACGGATGGTGGTTGTGGCAAAAGATGAGGAACGGTGGGTTTTTACCGTTGATGAAGTGTCTGGAATTCACCGCTTCCAACTAGACGAATTACAAGCTGCCCCTGTCGTGATTTCCAAAGCCACTGAAGCTTATACAAAAGGAGTGATTCGCTGGCAAGGGCATAAGGTTAATTACTTAGACTCAGACTTACTATTTTATACTCTAAATCGGAGGGTTTTGTGATGGACAGCAAACAGGATATCAGCAGCGATCTCTCGATGCTAGGTGTATTCCGCTCTGAAGTAGAAACCCATGTAGCCATCATCCATCAAGGGCTGTTAGCGCTCAAAACCCAAAGCCAATCTTCCCAGACATTGGAACAAATGATGCGGGCAGCCCATTCAATCAAAGGGGCAGCTCGAATCGTCGAAATCGACCCCGCCGTAAAGCTGGCCCACGTCTTAGAAGACTGCTTCATCAACGCTGCTAACCAAACTATGAACTTGGAAGCAAAGCAGGTAGATGCACTGCAGCACGCCGTCACTCTCCTCCAGAACATTAGCCAAGCAGGCGAAGAAGAACTAGACTCCTGGCTATTGGAACATCGGCAGGAGGTTGAAAGGACTATACAGGAAGCGGGGGGGCAGGGGAGCGGGGGAGCAGGGGAGCAGGGGGGTAGGGAAGTGGGGGGAGTGAAAGAAGCTTTTTCCTTGCCTCTCTCAAATCCTGCTGATCTAACAGCTAACAGTCAACCACCAACAGTCAACCACCAACAGCCAACCACCAACAGCCAACCACCAGAAGAAATGGTAAACGTGGGCGACACTTCTATGCTGGATTTGTTCCGGCTGGAAGTGGAGGCTCAAGCAGCGATCTTAAATGAGGGGCTGTTATCCTTGGAAAGCAATCCCCAATCGGCTCAGGCACTGGAGTCCTTAATGCGGGCTGCTCATTCGGTAAAAGGAGCTGCTCGGATTGTTGCTATTGACTCTGCTGTTCAACTGGCTCACGTCATGGAGGACTGCTTTGTTGCAGCCCAAAACCATGCTGTTACTCTGGAGGCAGATCAGGTAGATGTGCTATTGTTGGGGGTTGACCTACTTCTAAGTATTAGCCAGCTTGAGCCAGGAGATTTAAACCACTGGCTGAGGGAACATGCTCAGGAAATTGCCACGACCAGAGATGAAATCTCTGCTATACTCACACCAGGATCGGCTCCCAAGGTCAAGGCGCAACGTCCACAGCAGCAAGTAGATGGCGCTAAAAATACCACCACAGAGACAACAGCACCGCCCCAACAGCAGGAATTAGAAGCCACGTTTGTCTCTGACCAGACACCAAATCCTACCGCGAAGGAGTTGGTCAAGACAACACCCAGTCATCTGGAACCGATTAACCAGTCCCCAACATCACAGCTAGCCTCTGCGACAGATCGGGTTGTGCGAGTCAGTGCCGATAACCTAAATCGGATTATGGGTTTGGCAGGAGAGTCTCTGATCGAAGCGAACTGGCTACAGCCGTTTGCTGATTCCCTCATACTCCTCAAGAAACGGCATCTAGAATTGTCGAAAATTTTAGAAAATTTGCAGAAAACTTCCTCCTTGAACCAAGCTCATCAAAAGGGCGAAAAATATTTAGAAGCAGCGCGACAAAAGGAACAGGAATGTCGAGAGATTTTGGGCGATCGCTTGAATGAACTGGAATTGTATGCCCGTCGCACCGCCACTCTGTCTGATCGGCTTTACCGGGAAGTGATTGCCTCTAACATGCGTCCGTTTAGTGATGGGGTGCAGGGATTTCCCCGGATGATTCGGGATTTGGCGAGAAAGCTAGGTAAACAGGTGACATTAGAAATTATTGGCAAATCTACCCCAGTAGATCGGGATATTTTAAAGAAACTAGAAGCCCCCCTCACCCATATTCTCCGAAACGCCGTTGATCACGGGATTGAACTTCCCCAAGAACGCTTAGCCGCAGGAAAACCTGCTGAAGGAACGTTAAAACTGGAAGCCTTCCACCGAGGAGGGATGCTGGCTATTAATATTTCTGACGATGGTAAAGGAATTAACCCAGAGTGGTTGCGGCAAAAAATTGTTAGCAAGAACCTGACCAACTCAGAAATGGCGGCGCAACTCACCGACAGCGAACTGATGGAATTTCTGTTTTTGCCCGGATTTTCTACGGCGAAGCAGGTGACTGAAATTTCTGGTCGCGGTGTTGGTTTAGATATTGCCAAGAGTATGGCACAGGAGGTCGGTGGTAACGTGCGAGCAAGTTCTCAGTCGGGGATTGGCACTAGTTTTAACTTCCAGCTTCCACTAACTCTGTCTGTTGTCCGCACCCTGTTGGTGGAAATATCGGGTGAACCCTATGCCTTCCCACTGGCACGTATCGACCAAATTGTACTTGTGGATAAAAAACACATATCCTCTGTGGAAAACCGACAATATTTCACTCTGGATAACAAAAATATCGGTTTGGTAGCTGCTCATCAGGTATTAGAGTTGAAGGAATTTCCATCCAAGTCGGACAGTTTATCTGTTGTTGTGATCAGTGAGCAATCAGACTATTATGGCTTGGTGGTAGATCGATTTCTGGGTGAGCATGATCTTGTGGTTAGACCATTAGATCCCCGGATGGGTAAGGTTCAGGATGTGAGTGCGGCAGCCCTCATGGGTGACGGTTCTCTCATTCTCATTGTAGATGTTTCGGATCTGATGCGTTCTATTGACAACCTGCTTAATAACCGTCGGTTAAGTCATTTCAGCAGCGATGTCGGGATTGCTGTGGTGGATACCCGCAAGAGTGTTCTGGTGGTTGATGACTCAATTACTGTGCGCGAAATGGAACGGAGGTTGTTGGAAAATAAAGGGTATCTGGTAGACGTTGCCGTTGATGGTATGGAGGGTTGGCACGCGGTTGGTGCTAAGAACTATGACTTGGTGATCAGTGATATTGATATGCCCCGTATGAACGGGATCGAGTTCGTTACCAAGATTAAGAACGATCCAAAATTAAATTTGACGCCTGTGATTATTGTATCTTACAAAGACAGTGAAGAACACCGCCTTCAGGGTCTAGCCGCTGGTGCTAATTATTACTTAACCAAAGCAAGTTTCCAAGACGACACCCTGGTAAATGCAGTGGTTGATTTAATTGGTCCATAACACTCAACAACTACCAACTAAAAACTAACAAAATATGAAAGTGGCGATCGCAAGTGACATGATAATGACAGTAGAAACGCTGCGGCGTGTACTGATGACTGTCCCTGATTACCAAGTGGCTTGGGTCGCACGGGATGGTGTTGAAGCGATCGCTAAGTGTGCGAAAGATACCCCTGACTTGATTTTGATGGATTTACTCATGCCAATCATGGGTGGGGCAGAAGCAACTCGTCAGATTATGAAAAACTCTCCCTGCGCCATACTAGTAGTCACTGCCAGTGTGGAGAAAAATTCTGCCAAAGTCTTTGAAGCCCTGGGATGTGGCGCACTGGATGCAGTTAGTATCCCAGTTTTGGGATCAAGCGGCGACCCTAAAGATGTCCAAGTGTTGCTGACTAAAATTGCCACTATTGCTAAACTCAAAGGAATTCCAACCCTAAGTGCAAAATCCAGGGTTCCGACTCGAAGTGCCAGTTCTCAAATTACCACCCTTGCTCCACTGGTGGCGATCGGTTCTTCTACCGGTGGTCCAAATGCCCTCGCAACAATTCTCTCTCACTTACCCGCAAATTTTGGTGCAGCAGTGGTGATTGTCCAGCATGTGGATGTTCAGTTTGCCCCTGGGTTAGTCGAATGGTTGAATCAACAAACACCCCTTCAAGTCAGAATAGCAGATGAAGGTAGTCGTCTGGAAATTGGAAAAGTCTTGATTGCGGCAACGAACAACCACCTGTATTTACGACCAAATTTGAGTTTAGGTTATACTAAAGACCCTACAGATTATCCCTATCGTCCTTCAGTTGATGTGTTTTTCAAAAGTTTAGCCCAGTACTGGAAACACCAAGGAATTGCTGTGCTACTAACAGGTATGGGCAGGGATGGAGCTGAAGGATTGAGTCTGTTGCGCACTAAGGGCTGGCACACTATCGCTCAAAATCAAGCGACCTGCGTGGTTTATGGCATGCCAAAAGCAGCGGTGGAGTTGGGTGCAGCCGTCAAGATTTTGCCGATAGAAGCGATCGCTCCTACTCTGATTGAGCAATTAGCAGTGAGTCGTTAAGCTATTGCGCACTTAATTTGTATATGAGACGCGGGCAAGATGCCCGCACTACAATACTTTTACGTTTTTGCGTTATACAATCTAGCTCTTACCTACCCCCTATTATCCCCATGCCAGAAGACCCAATTACAGTTTTACTCATCGACGATCAGCCAATGATTGCCGAAGCTGTTCGGCGAATGTTGCTTCCAGAAAAAGATATTACTTTTCACTATTGTAACGACCCCACCCAGGCTCTCAAAGTGGCTAAGTCATGTCAGCCAACCATCATCTTACAAGACCTAGTGATGCCTGAGATGGAAGGACTGGTGTTAGTGCGCTTTTTACGAGCCCAAAACGCCTCTACAAAAGACGTTCCGCTGATTGTTCTTTCTAGTAAAGAAGAACCAGTCATCAAAGCAAAAGCTTTTGCATTAGGAGCCAATGATTATATAGTCAAATTGCCCGACAAGGCAGAACTGGTCGCCCGCATCCGCTATCATTCTAAAGCATACGTCAACCTTCTGAAACGACAAGAAGCGGAAGCCATTCTCCAAGCAGATAACTTCCGCATGCGTAAAGAACTGGATATGTTGCGTCAAATGCAACAAATGATTCTTCCAACATCAGAAGAACTCAGTGCCATAGAAGATTTAGAAATTGCAGGCTATATGGAACCTGCAGACGAAGTAGGCGGTGACTACTATGACGTTCTTTATACAGATGGTCTCGTGACAATTGCGATTGGTGATGTCACTGGACACGGACTTGAAAGTGGCATCGTCATGGTAATGACGCAAACAGCAGTCCGTACTCTTAAGGAGATTCGAGAACTCGACCCAGTTAGATTTTTAGATGCACTCAACCGCACTATTTATAAAAATGTCCAACGAATGAATTCTGAAAAGAATTTAACGTTAGTGATTCTCACTTATTCAGAAGGTAAAATCAGTATTAGCGGTCAGCATGAAGAAACTATTGTCGTGAGGAAGGGGGGTCATATTGAGCGCGTTAACACCATGAATCTAGGATTTCCTATTGGGTTAGATGAGGAAATTACTGATTTTATTAATCATACTATCATTGAATTAAATGTGGGGGATGGAGTTGTCCTCTATACCGATGGAATTCCAGAAGCGTACAACATTGATAAAAAACAATATGGAATTGAGAGATTATGCGAAATTATTAGTCATAACTGGCATAGATCTGCCGAAGAAATTAAGCAAGCAATAATTGATGATGTTAAGGGATTTATTGGCAAACAAAAGGTTTTTGATGACATTACTTTAGTTGTTCTCAAACAGCTACCATTTGAGAAACAGGAACTCTTTGAAATGCTGGATTCTCTTGAAGAGGAAGAAGAAGTATTTGAAGAAGAAGAACTATTTGAGGAAGTTAAGCAGAATACAATTAAAAGGAAAAAACTGGGGTTCTTTCGGAAATGATATGCCTTGCCTAGTAGTGCGAGCATCTTGCTCGCTTCGTGAGCGAGACGCTCACACTACGAACCCGTCAAAATTTGTGAGCGAGACGCTCACACTACCTAAGAATTAATTCTTAAATCTGCTCAGACAGCTATATTCGTTATGTTACAGGTGAATTAGGTTCCAACTCCCAAACTGCATGAAGGAGAACGACAATGAGCTATAGTGAATTTTCTTTTTCCGAAGTTATCGAAAAATTCTCCTTAACGACTGAGGAACAGATGGGCATTTTTGCAGATGTTCCTGAACTAGAACCAAGTCCATTTTTAAAACAAGCTCTAACAAATTATTTTCCATTTTTAAGACCAAGTGATAATGAAAAAATTCGTTCAGAAGCATTAATCTTTCCGCTTTTAGCTGATTTAAGAACGCTTTTAAGTCAACCTATAAACCTATTTTCTGGGATAGATTTTAATGTTGATGCGAACCTGGGACTGAATGGTTATTGTGATTTTTTGATCACACAATCAAAAGAAGCTCTTATTGTAAAAAGACCCGTTATAATCGTGGTTGAAGCTAAGAAAGAGGATATTAATGGCGGATTAGGACAATGCATAGCAGAAATGGTTGCGGCACAAATATTTAACAGAAAACATGGAGAAGAGAGAACGATCTATGGGACAGTGACAACCGGAACCAATTGGGTATTTTTAAAGCTGGATGATGAAACAGTAGCAATTGATCTAGCTGAGTACTCTATCAGTAACCCAGCTAAGATTTTGGGGATTCTGGCGACAGCGGCGAAAATATGATTTTGGGATCTTGACACCACTCGATCTTACAGGTGATGAAGATTTCTTTATCTAATAATGATATAGCATCCCACCTCATCTCACAAATTTCCGACACACGCAGTCCATATCGAAAAGCCAATAGTACAAGAGCATAGTTCCTCACTGGGTAACGCCCATAACTTTGGGCAGCTTTGAGTAACCGACTGACCTCACCAGCTGTAAGATATTCCCGTGACCTGTAATCCTGATTTTTTCGGCGTCCTAGCATTTTCCCCACAACGGAATCTTTTCGTAGTGTTCGTATTATGCGTCAAAAAGCCGCAACCAACCCAACCACAGCAACCAGAACAACCCAAACAAACACTGCATATAGGATATAAAGACGAACATGATTACAAGAGATTTTATTCAGTACCCTATAAAAGAAACAAAACCTTCCATTTATGCAAGCGTTATCATAGCTAGGATTATCTTATTCATCTTTACTAGCGAACTTGCAAGCCTTACAGTATTTACGCACATTGCTCAGGTATGGCATCTGACATTTGAAAACTATGCACTTTATAGCGTAAGGATAGCTTTCATAGTTTTATTCGGGAGTAGTATTGTCTCCAAAAAATGGTTGTCTAAAGTTACTGTCAATGATCGAGGTGTTTGGCTTTTTGTTTTAGCAATCTGCGTAATTGGAGTTAGTTTATCTCTCTTCATGCACCGACCTGATACAGATGATTTTTATTATGTACCAAATCCTGTCTATTATCTTCAAAATCCGCAAGTAGGAATGAGCTTTGAAATTCACTTTTTTTATGCGGACGGTGCGCCTTTTGTCTCACACATGACTAACACAGCATTACCTTATGAATATATACAAGCAATTATAGCCTATTACACTAAAACTGAATATTTATTTTTTTACCATATACTATTTCCAGCAATTGTTGGATTTTTAATTCCGTTATCACTTTTTTATTCTCTATCATATTTTTCTAATGAACCTAGTAAGAATGCCATAGGAGTATTAATTACAATTGGAATAATTATGTTACTAGGAGAAACTCACAGAACTATAGGAAATTTTTCATTCGTAAGAGCTTTTCATGGAAAAGTATTGTTTTTATCAGTTGGGATTCCCTTCTTTGCTGGATTGAGTTTTGACTATTTTAAGAAACCATGTATCCTTTCATGGCTTCCTTTATTTATCGCTTCAATTTCTATGCTTGGAGCAACAGCAACAGCTTGCATTATGCTGCCGAGTTTAGCATCAATTCTTGTCATTACTTATCTGAGTACGATAAATAGAGATAATTTAAAGTCTTCTCTGCGTTTACTTTTATGGTATTTTATTGCTTTAGGATATGTATTTATTTATGCTTTTATCATTAGAAAATATGCCATTTCTTATGCTGGTATTGACAGCCCTCAAAATGAAGGCTTTCCAATTACTTTCATGGGACATTTGAACTTCTTTATAAATAGACATATTCCTGTTACCCCTTGGGTAGCAATAATTTCAATAACTGCTAGCTTGAT
Organism: uncultured cyanobacterium; assembly: GCA_903903925.1. GTDB lineage: Bacteria > Cyanobacteriota > Cyanobacteriia > Cyanobacteriales > Nostocaceae > Stigonema. The sequence continues at coordinate 25,156 of CAIVAU010000256.1, read as the reverse complement.
TTTTTGTTCAAAAAGAAAAGAATTATTTGTTTGGATTTTAGCATCATTTTTATTATATTTAAATCCGGTTTCTGCTCATTTTTTAATAGAAAATGTGACTAGCCCTAATATATACTGGCGGATGTTTTATATACTTCCCTTTCCCTTGACAATTGCCATAGCTGTGAGTTGTGCTCTGACTCATTTTAATAAGTTTGTAAAAGGCAAGAGACTAATAGCTTTGACGTTAGCCTGTGTCATTTTATTGGTGGTGCTTCATATTCCTTTAAAAGAATCATCAGTATTACGTGCTGGAAATAATGTTGAAATAGACTGGCCAAGATATAAAGTTCCTAATAATGATCTCTTATTAGCCAGAAAGATTATACAGATTGCTCCGCCAGGAGTCATGTTAGCTCCAACAAATCTCGCAGGTACAGTAACAATGCTAAGTGGACAATACCCTCAACTAATATCTCGTAATGAAGGAATTAGGGGATGGCTGTTCTATCGTAATCGTAGTGAAGAAGCACAACTTAGAATTAAAGCATCAAATTTTGTTAATGGAGACAACCCACAGTTCGAATCCTTTAAAAAAATAGTTATTATGTACCCCGATTTACAGTCAATAGTGATGGTAAGCACCATTTGGGAAAACTCTGAGGTTCAAGATTTTCTTAACAAGAATAAGTTTACATTTCATCAAGAAACTGATTGGAACAGCAGTTCTCATATTACAGATGAAGGAGAGTTAGTTCGCGTCGTAGCATCGAGAACTAAGCTTTCCCTTCTTTCAAAAGGTTAATCTTGTCTATGACCGCCTATTTATGAGCATATTGGGCATATCTTTCATCTTGTTTATCTGATTCTTTGGACTGGGGTGAAGCTGCTTTTCTTGCACTGCGTACGTTTTTGTTCCATTGCTACTCCCTGGCGTTTTGTGACTGTCGGTAAATCTTCCACTGAGAAGCAGGAATCTCAACTAAGTAGTAGGTCACAACTGCAAGCGTAGTGGATAAAACCAGTGTTACTGTCAATCTTGTATAAAAAGCTTCGATAGGAATGTTCGAGGTAAATATGGGAAGAATTTTATTCATGATCGGCACATGCCAGATGTATATCCCGTACGATAGATTACCAAGTACTTCTAAAATTCTTAAGGGATTTTTCAAAATGGCGGCAAATGATAACTTTTCATTTCTGGTGAAATCATCATAACGATCTGACTCAAAAGCGAAGATAAAAAAAGACACAATGATTGCTGTCAAAGGCTGGAGAATGAAAATTGTGGTGGATGTTCTCCAACCACTAGGACGGCTAGGTAGTCCCCATAGTTCTTGGTGGTATAAGTGATTTGCGGTAAATAGATAAAGTAAAATTAATAGAATGAGTGCAATATATTTTGCAGTTGATTTTGGTAAGATGATAGGCTGACGAGAGTGGGTTATATTTTCTAATTCTTCAAGCTTTGGCTTTTGATATTTAATAAATGCATTAACAAGAAAACCACCTAAAAATATGTCAAGGCTATTTATTAGGGGAGTATACCAATATTTAAATACATATTCTATTTGCTCAGCGATTTGATGTCGGAAACTGAACCACGTTATACATTTAAAGAAGAAAATTGCCAAGACAATGAACACAAATGTTAGGGCAACCTGTCTTTGTCTAAACAAACAAACCCGGAAAAAATTGAAGATGAAAGGGACAAGGATATAAAATTGTATTTCTGTAGAAAGAGACCATAAAACCCCATCAAATACTATGTTTTGGGAACCAAAGTGAGGCTGATATGTGAAAGTACATACTCGAATAAGATATCCCCAATTCTCTATTTTTAGAGCTTCGGGATAAACAAATATAGATAAAATTAATACAGCAAAATAGTAAAGTGGAAAAATTCTAATAGCACGGTTACGCCAAAAGTTTATAGCTCCTGGCACATCAGGAGTATACCGTTCAGCATAGAAGGCTTTTCCTATTAAGTAACCGGATAGACTAAAAAAAATCCAAACTGCTACTGCTCCATGACTAAATGTTAGCCAACTCAGGTCAAATCCATGATAGATAATTGAATTTCTAGGAGGGTTGCAATGAAAAGTTACTACCATTAAACAAGCTAATCCCCGTAGAGCAAGTAGAGCATCTAAACGGTTATGTTTTATGAGCTTCTTTTGGAGAATGGAGTCTGATACTGATTGCTGCATTGACGTGGGGAAGGATCGGGGTTAGAGGGTCTCTTTTGGTGTGTCGTGTCATAGTACTGTAAACCATCTACACGAGCGTGTGGACATGGCAGTTGCACGGGAATCGATTAATTTTAAGGTGCCCAAAACTATCATAAATTAAGGTACACTCGAAAACATCCGCCCTGATCGCAGTTTGATCCCATGTCTCGTTGGTTCAACATCGCAGGTCCCTGTAAAGCTGACAAACACTACATGCTATCAGCTACAGCTCGTCTTCCCGATTTGGAACAGTTCATTGAACAAGAAAGTTATTTTGTCGTTCATGCACCTCGCCAAACAGGAAAGACTACTGCAATGCTAGCACTGGCAAAACAACTGACAGAAAGTGGACGCTATACAGCAGTCATGGTATCAGCAGAAGTTGGAAGTGCCTTTAATCATGATGTAGGTGTCGCAGAAGTCGCGATGCTTGAAACTTGGCGCAATACAATTGCAGTCCGTTTACCCAAAGACTTGCAACCGCCTGCTTGGTTTTATTCAGGACCCGGACAGAGAATTCGAGCGAGTTTACAGGTTTGGGCGCAAGCTTCATCACGACCTTTGGTAATATTTATCGATGAAATTGACTCTCTACAAGATGAAACCCTGATTTCGGTTTTGCGACAGTTACGTGATGGTTATCCCAACCGTCCTCATAACTTTCCATTATCTGTAGGATTGATTGGTTTACGCGATGTCCGCGATTATAAAGTAGCTTCGGGTGGGAGCGATAGGTTAAATACGGCAAGTCCTTTTAATATTAAAGTCAGTTCCCTAACGCTGAGAAACTTTAATGCATCTGAAGTGGCAGAATTATATCAGCAGCATACCGAAGATACTGGACAAGTTTTCACCCAACAAGCAAAAGCAACTGCATTTGATTTAACTCAAGGACAACCTTGGTTAGTCAATGCCCTTGCCAAGGAAGTCGTCGAAAAAATGGTTAAGGATAGAAGTATCACGATTACTCATGAACATATATTAAACGCCAAGGAAATATTAATCGCACGTCAAAATACTCACCTAGATAGTCTAGCTGAACGTTTGCGAGAACCAAGGATAAAGGCGATTATTGAACCAATGTTAGCAGGTTTAGAATTAGGGGATGTACCTAATGATGATATTCAATTTGTTATCGACCTGGGCTTATGTAAAATGGACCCCCAAGGAGGGTTAACTATTGCAAATCCAATTTATCGAGAGGTTTTACCTTGAAGAACGTTTATCAACTCAAATTATCGCTACAAAAAATCAACGCTCTATTACCGTTATTCGTGCTTAGAAAATTTTAATGTTTATATCATGGCAGATTCAGGTCGATCGCTCATGATAGTTGAGTATGTCAGTAGAGGCGGGGTTACCCCACCCGTACATCCGTCAGAATGATTCTTTAACAATTCTGACTCCTGACTACTGACTCCTGTATTCTTATTCTTGGAGTTCTCTGATGAAGAAACGATATTTTTTACAAGCTAGTGCAGCAGTAATTGGCACAGTATATCTATCACGCTATCTAACTAAGACATCAGGAGTTATCGCAAAGTCAAACCGTGGGTTTGAAATCACCAAAACTGAAGAAGAATGGCGCAAAATTTTAACGCCAGAACAGTTTTATGTTCTACGTCAACAAGGGACTGAGAGTCCTCACACCAGCCCTCTCGATAAGCAATATGCTAAGGGCACTTATATTTGTGCTGGTTGTAACCTGCCACTTTTTTCATCTGCAACAAAATTTAACAGTGGTACTGGCTGGCCCAGTTTTTTTGCTCCAATCAAAGGTGCTGTTGATACAACTGTAGACACGTCACTTCTTATGACTAGAACGGAAGTACATTGCCATCGCTGTGGTGGTCATCTTGGTCACGTTTTCGACGACGGTCCTGCACCTACTGGCAACCGCTACTGTATGAACGGTGTTGCCCTGAAATTTATTCCAGGCTGATGGTATTTTACTACAACCAAAACAGTGAAGCAAATCAGCTTTCTTTTCCGAAAAATTGACCCCTTTTCATTACGGCTACGCTTAACAATCGGCACTGCTGTGGTTTCAACTTTGGGATTAAGTATCCTCACTAGTTGGACAAGTTGGAAGATGCAGCAAATTCTGATTGAGAGTCATAAGCAAAATATTGAACAAATTGCTGAACGCTTACCGCGTGATTTGCAAATTTATAGTGAAATGATGCCACCAGTCACTGGGTTGCAAAAGGCAATTAATAACTTAACGACTACCAACACGTTGTTATGGTTAAAAAGTTATGATAATAAAGTTACGGTGAAATCCACTACTTTGAATCGGATACCTGATTCTACAATGGCTGAGTTAATGACTCTCACCCAGATGCCGATTGAACCCCAAGTACACAAAGTGAGCGATCGCTACTTTATTTTGCGTGGTGGTTCATTGCAATTAAAGGGTCAGATACGTTTAAAACTCTTCGTGGTGCAGGATGTTACCCACGAACAAAAGATGTTGCTTGCAACAGTAAAGAGTTTGGCCATTGTGAGTGCTTTAGCAATTATCGCGATCGCAGTTGTGAGCGCATTTTACATTCAGCATTCCCTGCAACCTCTGCGCCGACTGAGTCAAATGGCAGAAGTTATTTCCGCAGAAGATTTACCCGAAGCACAGTTGCATTTTGAACGTACACCCAGCGAGGTTAAAGAATTAGCTCAAACCTTCAACAAGATGTTATCTCGCCTCTCCCAATCTTGGCAGCAGGAGCGAGAATTTGTCAGTAATGTTTCCCATGAGTTACGCACACCTCTAACTATTGTACATGGTTACTTGCAAAGCGTATTACGACGGCAGAATAACCTCACAGAAACCCAAAGGGAAGCTTTAGAAATTGCTGCGTCGGAAACAGAACACACCATCCGCCTTCTGCAAGATTTACTCGATTTGGCACGGGCAGATGGTGGTCATTTACACTTTCGCATGGAATCCTGTGTGCTGAATGACTTGGTGGAAGAAGTTGTGGTTATGGCGCAACAGTATAGCGATCGCACCATTACAATTGAAGCAGAAACCGATCAACTGACAGCAAGAGCAGACTACAACCGCATGAAACAAGTCTTGCTCAATTTGATCGACAATGCTATTAAATATTCTGAAGCCAGTACGCCCATCATTTTGAAGTTATCTCAGCTTCAGGAAGAAGCCGTGATTCAAGTTTGCGATCAAGGTGATGGCATTCCTTTGCAACATCAATCGCGCATTTTTGAACGATTTTATCGTGTGGATGAAGCCCGTAGTCGTACCACTGGAGGAAGTGGGTTAGGGTTATCCATTGTGAAAACTCTTGTAGAAGGAATGGGTGGTAGTGTCAGTGTGCGCTCAAAGCTGGAAGAAGGTAGCATATTTACAATCTGTCTACCGACTTTAAGTTAAATTTGCAAAACTATGACAGCACGTATCCTTTTGGTGGAAGATGAAGTCAAACTGGCGCGGTTCGTGGAATTGGAACTGACAAGCGAAGGTTACAGTGTCAGTGTGGCACATGATGGAATGACTGGGCTGACCCTAGCGCGAGAGTCATCCCCAGATTTAGCCATTCTTGATTGGATGCTACCTGGGCTATCAGGATTGGAAATTTGTCGCCGTCTGCGGGCAACAGGTATCTCAGTTCCGGTGATTTTATTGACAGCAAGAGATGAAGTGAGCGATCGCGTCGCAGGTTTAGACGCAGGCGCAGATGACTACGTGGTCAAACCATTCAGCATTGAGGAACTCCTAGCACGAATTCGCGCCCACCTCCGCCGCACTCAGGAAACAGACACCAATGTTTTGCAGTTTGAAGATTTGAGATTAAATCGCCTTACCCGTGAAGTGTTTCGGAGTCAACGGGCGATCGAGTTAACAGCAAAAGAGTTTGACTTGTTGGAGTATCTCCTCAGCCATCCCCGTCAGGTATTTACTAGAGACCAAATATTAGAGAAAGTCTGGGGTTACGATTTTATGGGTGATTCCAATATCATTGAAGTCTACATCCGCTACCTGCGCCTTAAACTGGAAGAAAATAAAGAAAAGCGTTTGATTCACACGGTGCGTGGTGTAGGGTATGCATTGCGGGAGTAGTAGACTTGCTCCCGCCTTCTGTGGATCAATGCTTCGCTGGTAGGGAAGGTGCCGCCTGGATTGTACAGGGCTGAATATTACACTTTTGCTTGGAGAGTTCATTGAGATAAGGTTCTTGCCAAGCAAGGGGAATTTCCAACAACGCCTGTGTCCCAGTAATTCCCTGTCCAAGAAAAAGTATGACGGCGAAGGAATTGAGCGTAATGTGAACATTGCGCCAGCGATTTGTCCTGTCCTGGTAGATGTCCCGCAAAATTGCTAGAGAAAAAATCATCAACAAAGATGCTGTTGTTCCATAGAAGTAGTGAGACATATACCAATGGTCAGTATTGCGGTAAACACCATGCTGATAACCAAGTATCACTAATCCCATCCCACTCAAAGTGGCGAAGATACCACGCCAACGCCGATCCTGTACCCGATAAAGTAGAGCAAAGGTTACAATTGTAGCGGCAAACATGAGCCCAATCAAAACAACCTGGAAGGGTGCTTTCTTCCAAACCTGATGGTCTACAATGTTGCCAAAAATTTCGTTAGCCAGCGCCACTAAATTCACCCCAACAACTGACCCACTCAGCCAGCGTCCTAATTGAACATGCTCTTGTCCCACAACAGGAGAAATTTTGCTCTTACCTTCCCCTACAGTTTGTTGGCGACGCTGACGAACTTGGAGAGCACGGTTGACAACAATACCAATGAGCGGAAAAACCACAATTACTGCCAGCACTGGGTGCAACAGCAAAATCACATCTTTAATAGAGTAGTCCATCTAAACCTCTTGCAATATAGCGGTTTTTAGTTGGGTGCAATGTTAATAAGCTCTTTCACATTGAACTGGCATGATATGGACGGGCAAGATGCCCACAGCACAAGACTTTTCAAGTGGGTTGTCAATCCCTTCTTCGTTCGTAGTTAGCGCTTTAGCGCTAACTACGAACCCATCAAAACGATATTGACAGCCTACTAGAGACAATTACTTCACTTCACTCGGAGCAAAGGCAGTAATCCTACCTTTCTTAACTGCAACTACAACGTCATAGGTTGAGCAGTAAGAAAAAGTTATGTTGTTAGCTTTATTGTAAAGATTAACCACCATACCAGCCCCGCCTGGTTGAATGCCGATCGGCTCTAGGTCACCAAAAAAGAAACGACGCAGTTGATCCCCACCGCCAAACTGACCCTTATTCTTGGTCACCATGTCAATCTTTTGTTGAACAGTCAAGCCCGTCACCGAGTCTTTTTTCTCTTGCGCTGATGCCTGAGCTAGTGCAGGATTAATTGCCTTCAGTGGAATATCTGAAACAGTGAATAGTCCAACCAGAGCAACACCTGTGAGTAGGGAAACGAGTTTCATTTTTGGCTCCTTATCTTTAAATTATTTCAACTGTTCAAAGCATACCAATGAGCGCTACAACTTATCTGAAACTAAGTCGTGAATTCTCTGAAATTATCCCTTAAAAAAATTTAGCCTAGACTCAGCATTTTCTCAGGTGCTGAGCATCTGTGCAGTTCAATAGGCTCGTCCGAAAATTAACCATGCATGACCTAAAATCCTTAGGCTATATGCAGCCGACTACGCTTTCAGCATTTTCTCAGATCCACCTCACCCTGAGTTAATCAAGAAAGCATAGTATGTTTGATAGTAATCCTAATTATAGTTATCTTATCATTATGCCTAGATTAAAAAAACGTTATCGTCATATCTATAAAATTCCCGGACAAATCTATCTCTGGCTAGCAGTCCTCATTTTTGGAGCATCTAGCTCAGTTACCCGAAAGATCACAGAAATCGGAGCCGAACACTTTATGGGTGGTCAGAATCCAATTTCTCTGTGTAATGTTTTATTCGTAGGAAACCTGTGTTCCTTGATCTTTTTCATCACGATTTACTGGCGTCAGTGGAACAAAGCGGCTTTGAAACAGCTGTCAAGGAAGGATTGGTTCAACCTGATCTTACTCGCAATCTTATCTGGAGCACTTGCCCCTAGTTTATTTTTCCAGGGACTTGCCTCAACCAATGTCAACAATGTCGTTTTGCTTGGACGCTTGCAACTGCCCTTAACCCTAACTTTATCAGTTTTGTTTTTGAAAGAACGAGTAACTTATTGGCAAGTTGCGGGGGCGATCACTGTGTTTATCGGCGTTATCCTCACTGTTGTTCTTCAGTCTCCAGGGAGTGCCATGATGATGGGTTTTCATGTAGGTCTGGGGGAATTTGTGACAGTGGCTGGAGCCATAACTTCATCTGCTTCTACGATCCTTAGCAAAGCACACCTATCCAAGATTCCCGTGGGGATATACAGTATCGTTCGTACCACCTTAGGAACAGTCATATTTTTCTTCGCGGCTTTATATCTTTTTGGCAGTCATCACTTCATGAATGCATTCTCACCATTTCTTTGGAAGTGGATGTTCTTGTATAGTGCTGTGATTGTTGTGCTGGGTCAGTTGTTTTGGCTCAAGGGCTTCAGAGCTTCCACTGTATTTGTGTCTTCTTTAGTTGGCTCGTTTGCTTCAGTCGCTGGTATTGTGGCAGCTTATTTGATTTTAGGTGAAGCTCCGACTTTCGCTCAATATGTTGGCGGCAGCATAATTTTAATTGGCATTTTCTTGGGTCAAGTGCGCGGACGTCTAACTTCTTCCAACGTTGCAATGACTGTAGAATCCAAAATTGGATTTAAGGGGGTTTAAAAGTGTGGACTCGTACATAATGTAAGACGGGGAACAAAACTGATGTTTATACCCAAAGATAATTACCAAATATATCAATACATTAGCGGTCAATGGTTTGCTCTGAGACATCCCCTTGAGCCACCGAATATCCCTTGGAAGTTCGACCTCACGCCGAAGAAAATAATCATCAATTTTTTCAAAGTTGGAGATAACCAAATTGGCTACTATTTGGATAAATTCTGACTCCTGACTCCTGACTCCTGACTCCTGAATGCTTACAGTTGTTTCCTCCATTGCTCCAGCCCTACTAAGAGGACATCATCTAGCCAAGACTTAAATCTTTGAACAACTGCATCTTCTTGCTCATTATAGGAGAATTGGAAAACTTCACTACACAAAATACGCGGAATATCAGAAGTAACTTCTTGCCCTTCAGTTCTATCTCGATATTCAATAAAGGCAGACGCTGCCATAATGCCCAGAAATTCAAAACCTAGAGCATGGAAAGAAAGAATAATTTCAGTCTGCCTATCCTCTTTAATTTTTAATCTAACCCAAGAACGGTAAGTTCTAGCATCTGCGTAATATTCCAACATCTTAGCAGTTTGAATAATCTGCTGTCTGAACCAATAATCATTATTCTCATCACTTCGTTTCACATCTGAAAAGTAACCCTCCTCTAGTTTTTTCAACTCCTTGGAGAGTGCAAAAGCTACTTCTCCAAAGTTTTCTTCTGCAATGTCTTCTAGTTTTCCAGCAAGTGCAAACGCTTGGAGTTGCATTTGCTGGATTTGTTGCTCTTTTCTGGCTTTTAAACGTTCTATTCCTGCTGAAATGACTTGTTTAAGGGGCTTACTATCATCGCTAAGAACATTTTCTGAAAGACTTAAAGCCTTGAGAAATGCTTTCTTTTGAACTTTTGAAAATAAATTAATTAAAGAAGCTAAATTTCCATTATCAGCATTTTCTAAAGCGTCAATATATTCATTCCGTAAGTCACGATTAATGACCAAGGGAAACCAACCTGCTCTGAGAAAAATGAGTGAGGCTAATGCACGTGCAACTCTACCATTGCCATCTTGAAAAGGGTGAATTTGGGCAAAGCGATGGTGTAACCAAGCAGCTTCAATTTCTGGTGGTACTCCTTTTTGTGTATGCTCTAAATGCATACTAACCAAACTTTCCATCTCAGATTGAACTTGCAAGGGAGGACAATACTCATGGACTGTTCCATCCCTTCGAGTTGGATTGTTGGGAGTCTGCTTCCACTGCCCATGTAGCAAAGGAACCTGTACTTTATATTTAAAAGCATCGACAGCATCAACTGTTTCTTGATGCCTTGTTAAAACTTGATGTAGTTCTCTAATATAGAAAAGCGAAAGTTCACTCTTCTGAGCTACAAAACTAAATAATCCTTCTAAGGCTTCTTTTTGAGCAATTAAAACAGGAACTACTATCTCGGCTGGTTTATTAGTTTTTCCATGAGGTATTAAATCTAGTTCAATTCCTTTTTCAATTAGGAGTTGCGTTGTCCCTCTATCAATAGAATAAAGACCTTCAATTATTCCTGTTTCAATAGCCCACTCCCGACTAAGTTGCTCATTAAATTTCTTAACTGCATCTGACTCTTGAAGCTTTCTTGCCTGACTTTTCCAAATTGCAGCTAAACTCTCAAGTTCTGTGGAAGCGAGTTCAATCCAATTTTCTGGCAAATCTTCAATTTGCTTCCACGCCAATCGCATCAATACCATATTCCCTCATTTCCGAATTATATAGCTATACTGGTAATCCTAGTCCTTTAACTAAAATTCTTTCTTGTAAACGCGAGAAAAGCTTGATTAAAGGTGATAGGTTTGCTAAATCTGCTGCTTCTAACGCTTGAATATACTCGTTTCGATCATGTCGTTTAATCACAATAGGAAATAAACCTTTTCGCAAAAATATTAACGATGCTAGAGTGCGAGCAACTCGACCATTTCCGTCTTGAAAAGGATGAATTTGAGTGAAGCGATGATGTAACCAAGCGGCTTCAATTTCTGGTGGTGTCCTCATCTGGAGATGTGCATTGTGCATTTCAACCAAACGCTCAATTTCTATAGTAACTTGTTCAGGAGGGCAGTACTCATAAATTGTTCCATCAGGACGCTTGGGATTATTTGACCATTCTTTCCATTGTCCAGACACCAGAGGTACTTCGACCAAATTGCCTAATGAGTTTTCTGCCCATGTAGTTGCTTGATTTCTTGTTAAAACTTGATGTAATTCTCTGATATAGAAAGCTGACAGATTTTTCTCTTGTGTAACAAAACTAAACAATCCTTCAATATTTGCAGGAACACTTAATTCTGCTAATCTTGCTTCAGAGCTTGCAGTTGGCAGGCTAATCTCGATCCCCTGTTCAATAAAAATCTGGGTTGTACCTCGATCTGTGGAGTAGAGATATTCAAGCAGATCAACCTCGGACAGCCACTCATGCCGAAGACTGTCCTTAAAACTCTCTAAAATACTTGAGCCTTGAAGCATCTGTACCCGATTTTTCCATGCATTTATTAGTCTCTCCAATTGAGAGGAACGAAAATCAGCCCAGTCTTCTGGAAGGTCTTCAATAGGCTGCCACAGATATGAAGACATTTAACTTTTCTTACATTGTTGCAGAAGGAATTTACGTATTCTAGCGTATCGAGTAGTACAATGTATCTTCATGAGGCATGAGAATATGTAGAAATCTTACTGATGCAATTTACAGTTCCAATAGCGATCGCACCAGCAGTAAGTGGCTCCATATGTACCTCGTAAGCACGGCATGTTTTTTTTATTACTACAAGGTTTCTGTTCTAAATTCCATAATGGAAATAAAAAACTTGTATATCTCTGTGTCCTCTGCGCCTCTGCGGTTAATTAGATAGGTAATATCATGTCTCAGCATCAAAGTGAATCATGAGTGCAAATACTAAACTGGCAACACCAATCTTAACCTAAGTGCTTGACTTTCTTAGCTTTCTTCCGGAAAAAGATTCGACCCAAACTAGGTTGAGCGAGATGTTTCCGCAAAGTTTCCATGTAAGTATAGAACACTGGAGTGAGGTAGAGAGTCAATATCTGAGAGAACACCAATCCACCAACGATCGCAATCCCCAAAGGACGACGCGCCTCAGAACCCGAACCCGCCCCGATCGCAATTGGTAGTGTCCCCATCAAAGCTGCCATTGTCGTCATCATAATTGGACGGAAGCGAATCAGGCAGGCTTCATAAATCGCATCTAATGGAGATTTACCTTCATTTCGCTGTAATTCTATCGCCACGTCTACCATCATGATCCCGTTTTTCTTCACGATCCCCACCAGCAAAATAATACCGATGAAGGAGTAAAGATTTAAATCAACATGGAAAATCAACAGAGTTAATAAAGCGCCAAAACCAGCCGAAGGTAGACCCGAAAGAATCGTCAGAGGATGAATAAAATCCTCATAAAGGATACCCAGGATCAGATAAATGACCACAATCGATACCACCAACAACAACCCCAAATCTTTGAAGGACTTTTGGAAGACCTGTGCTGAACCCTGGAAGCTAGGGGTAATAGTTGAAGGCAAAATATTACGGGCCAGTTCATTGATCGCTTGCGTTGCTTGCCCCAAAGACATACCCTCTGCTAAGTTAAACGAGATGGTAGCAGAAGGAATTTGACTGACGTGATTGAGGGTGAGGGGACTCACACTTTGGGTGATTTTAGCGACCGTATTTAAAGGAATCAGTTGTCCGTTGCTGGAATGAATATAAAGCATTGATAGGGCATTGGGATCGCGCTGATATTGGGGTTCCACTTCCAAAATCACGAAAAACTGGTCGTTTGCAGTATAAATAGTTGAAACTTGGCGAGTCCCATAGGCACTACTGAGGGTACTTTCAATTTGTTGAGCCGTAATGCCGAGGGTTGCTGCTTTCTTGTGGTCAATCTCGACTTGCAACTGCGGAGTGCTCATCTCAATATCGCTATTGACATCTTGCAGTCCTGGTATAGTTTTAATTTTCTCTTCTAGTTGAGGAACATATTTAGACAGTTCTTGAGAGTTAAGACTCTGTAGTGTGTATTGATACAAGGAGTTTGTCTGCTGTCCACCGATGGGGATGGCTGGTGGAGCACGCAGGAATGCTTGAATACCCGGAACTCCCGTCAACTTAGGTCGCAATCTTTGAATGATTTGGTCAGAATTGAACCGGCGTTGGGAACGTGGCTTGAGTATAATTGTGATTCGTCCTGAGTTAACTGACGCATTCGGCCCGCTGGCACCAACAATAGAGTCAACCGCTGCGACACTCTTGTTTTTGCGAATAATGTCAACGATCGCCTGCTGGTGACGCACCATATCATCAAAGGAGATGTCTTGTGCAGCTTTGGTATTAGCCATAATCTGCCCGGTATCCTCTGTGGGAATAAACCCTGTGGAAACCACGGTGAATAAGTAGAATGTGGCTACCAAGATGATGCCGGAAACAATGAGCGTGACAAAACGATATTGTAGAACGGGTTTAAGGGTCAACTCATAACCCCGTAGCAGCAGATCAAATCCACGTTCCGAGATGCGATACAGGCGATTGTGCTGCTGTTGATGTGGGCGGAGAAAGCGACTGCACAGCATTGGTGTGAGGCTGAGGGAGACAAACCCAGAGACCAAAATGGCAACGGCGATCGTCACCGCAAACTCGTGAAATAACCCACCAATCAATCCACCCATGAACAACATGGGGATGAATACCGCTACGAGTGAAAGCGTCATTGACAAAATTGTGAAGCCAATTTCCCTCGACCCATTTAATGCTGCTTCTAGAGGAGGTTCACCCATTTCCCGATGACGGACAATATTTTCCAGCACCACAACGGCATCATCAATCACAAAACCCACTGAAAGCGTTAATGCCATCAGCGAGAGGTTATCCAGGGAGTAACCTAAAACATACATCACGGAAAAGGTGCCAATGATGGCTACTGGTAGTGCCAGACTGGGAATCAGCGTGGCAGCCGTGTCACGTAAAAATAAGAAGATGACAAGAACAACTAGACAAACCGATAGAAATAATGTAAATCTAACGTCTTCGATGGAAGCCCGGATAGTTTGGGAGCGATCGTACATAACACCCATTTCTATCGAAGTGGGTACTTGCTTACGAAGGGTAGGCATGAGCTGCTTCACAGCATCAACGATCTGCACAGTGTTGCCATCTGGCTGAGGCTGTACAGCTAAGACAACTGAATGATTACCATTGTAGAGGTTGATAACTTTGTCATTCTGCACACTGTCAATTACACGCGCCACATCTTGAAGCCGCACTGGTGCACCATTTTCATAGGCAACAATCAGCGGTCGGTAGGCAGCAGCATTCTGAAGTTGACCATTGGCTTGAATCATGTAGCTTTTGTCTTTGCCTGAGAAACTGCCCGTCGGCAAAGTCACATTTCCTTGCTGAATAGCAGTCTGCACCTGATCCAAACCGATTCCTCGTGCTGTCAACTCACGGGGGTCAACCTGGACACGAACGGCATATTGCTGCTGACCATAAACCTGTACTTGGGCAACACCGTTGATCATTGAAATCGGCTGACCAATGGTCACCTCAGCGTATTCATCTACAGTCGCAATAGGGAGCGTTTTTGAATAAAGATATATGTAAAGAATAGGTGCAACCGATGGATTGACCTTGCGGTACGTGGGTGGGTGAGGCATATTCTGGGGCAATTGCCCCGCCGCTGCTGAAATTGCCGCCTGTACATCTTTAGCAGCCTCATCAACGTTGCGGCTAAAGTTAAATTGTAAAGAAATACTGGTGCTGCCTGTAGAACTAGTAGAGTTGAACGAATCAAGTCCAGCAATACTGGAAAACTGTCTTTCTAGGGGTGCTGCTACAGAAGATGCCATGGTTTCAGGCGTAGCACCAGGCAAACTAGCTGAGACTGTAATGAAAGGATACTCGACGTTGGGCAAGGCGCTGATTGGTAACAACTGATAACCCATAAGACCGAAGATGAGGATACCCATCATCAGCAGGGTTGTCATTACGGGACGGCGAATAAATATTTCTGAAAGGTTCATAAAATGGGGAGTGGGGAGTGCAGTGATGGTATAATGAGGGGTCTTTCCTTGTTACAATATCGCCATTGAAGTTCTCATCGCTCAACAACTTCAGCATTGCTACCTTCTTACGATTTTTGTTGATTTAACAAACGAGACCGAATTAGGCTCAAATCAGGTTGAACACTGGATAGATGTTGACGAATGGATTCAGCCAACTGCTCACGTTGATCGAGGTATAGTTCTACAGCGTGTTGATGCCGAAGATAATAGCCAATTGTCAGGTAAACATCGGATAATGACAAGGATGAGTAACGTTGGACGATAGATTCAGCAGATGCACCATCTTGAAAGGCACGAATCACCAGTTCCAGCAAAATTCTTGTATTACCAACTCGGATTGCGCCTGTTGCATCTTCACTTAAGGGAGGAATTTCTTGTTCTAGTGTTAAATTCATCTTGAACCTCTTTTTTCAATTCTTTAACGAACAGAGAGCAGTCGCTTCGCTAAAAGTCAAAAGTCAAAATTAAGAATTATTTAATCTTTTGACTTTTGACTTTTGACTTTTTACTTCCCCGAAGGGGTCTGCCCTCTTACTCAACTGTTTTCGCCACGCTTCCATGTAAGTGAAAAACACTGGGGTTAAATAGAGGGTTAATATCTGCGAAAATACCAGTCCACCTACGACTGCAATGCCTAGAGGACGGCGGGATTCTGAACCTGCTCCAAATCCGAGGGCGATCGGCAATGCTCCCATCAAAGCTGCCATTGTTGTCATCATAATTGGACGAAAGCGAATCAAGCAGGCTTCGTAGATAGCATCCAATGGACTTTTCCCTTCGTTTCGCTGGGCTTCAATGGCAAAGTCCACCATCATGATGCCGTTTTTCTTCACGATACCTACCAGAAGCATGATGCCAATGAATGAATAAACGTTTAATTCAACATGAAAGATTAATAATGTTAACAATGCGCCAAATCCAGCAGAAGGTAACCCAGAAAGAATAGTCAGAGGATGAATGAAATCTTCGTAGAGAATACCGAGGATGAGATAAATCACTAAGATCGCAATAACCAGCAACAGTCCTAGACTTGGTAGCGAAGATTGAAAGATCTGACTTGCTCCCTGGAAGTTCGTATTGATACTAGCAGGAACCACCGTATGAACAAGCTCATCTATAGCTTGAGTGGCATCACCAAGTGATGTATTGGGTGCAAGGTTGAAGGAAATCGTCGCTGCGTTCATCCGACCGAAGTGATTGACCATCAACGGGCCAACTCCTTGGGATAATTTGGCAAATGTACTTAGAGGAACTGCTTGTCCGGTACTAGTGGTGCTACTAGTGGTGCTACCACCACCAGTTATGCTACCAGTTGTACTGCCACCGCCAGTTATACTACCAGTTGTGCTACTACTAGAACTGCTACTACTGGTGTTGATATAGAGATCCATCAAGGCATTAGGGTCTTGCTGATACTTTGGTTCCAGTTCCAGGATGACCTCGTATTCATCACTAGCAGCGTAGATAGTTGACACTTGATAACCACCGTAGGCATTTCTGAGGGTGTCTTCCACAGCTTGTGCGGTAATCCCAAGGGCTGAGGCTTTATCGCGGTCAATGTTAATTTTTATCTGTGGGGCTAACTGCAAGTCACTGTTGACATCCTGGAGTTGCGGCAGGTTTTTCATCTTGGCGATGAGTTGCGGAACGTACTGCTGAAGAGGTTGAACATCGGTACTTTGTAGCGCTAACTGATATAGTCCTGTAGTCTGCTGTGTCCCGATGGGGATCGCAGGCGGATTTTGCAAGAAAACTTGGATGCCTGGAACAGTTGCTAGTTTAGTTCGCAGCGTTTGGACAATATCGTCAGCACTGGTCTGACGTTTCGTGCGAGGCTTGAGGCGAATTAACAGGTTGCCAGTGTTTCCCGTTACAGCTCCCCCACTACCACTTGCACTGGAACCAGGTCCAATGTTAGAATTAACGGCGTCTACATTCGGGTTTTGCCGGATAATATTAACCACTTCTTGCTGGTGACGCACTAAGTCGTCATAGGAAGCGCTAGATGCAGCCTGTGTGACTGCGGTGATTTGTCCTGTATCTTCGCTAGGGATAAAGCCTTTGGGAACGACCGCAAACAGGTAAACGGTGACAAGTAGGATAGCACCAGATAAGATCATTGTGGTGCGGTGATATTTTAAGGCTTTTTTCAGGGTCCAATCGTAGAGAGCGAGGAAGCGATCGAACACGTACTCTGAGGCTTGATACAGACGGCTTTGATGTTCGTGATTTGGAGGTCGGAGAAAGCGACTGCACAGCATTGGGGTGAGGGACAAGGAGACAAACCCAGACACTAGAATTGCAACTGCAAGTGTCACGGCAAATTCGTGGAACAGTCGTCCCAACAACCCACCCATAAACAGCATTGGGATGAACACTGCTACGAGGGAAATTGTCATCGACAAAATCGTGAAGCTGATTTCTCTAGAACCCTTCAATGCTGCTTCTAGGGGACGTTCACCCATTTCCATGTGACGAACGATATTTTCCAACATGACGATCGCATCATCCACGACAAAACCTACCGAAAGCGTCAACGCCATCATCGATAGGTTATCCAGGGAGTATCCCAACAGATACATCACGGCAAAAGTGGCAATCAACGATACAGGTAATGCCAAACTGGGAATCACCGTCGCCGAGAGGTTCCGCAAAAATAGGAAGATGACCAAGATCACCAAGGCGATAGTCAGCATCAGGGTGAATCTAACATCGTCAACTGAATCTCGAATGGACTGAGACGCATCATAGAAAACCCCAATTTCAACTGATTTGGGAATTTGGCTTCTTAAATCAGGCAGCTTTTGCTTAATTGTGTCTACGATCTGCACCGTATTTGTGCCCGGTTGCCGTTGAATTGTCAAAATGATGGCACGGGTATCGTTATACCAGCTTGCTACCTTAGGGTTTTGGACACCATCAACGGTTCGACCTAGTTGATTGAGGTAGATCGGCGCACCATTGCGGTACGCAACGATGAGCGATCGATAAGCAGCCGCATCTTGTAGTTGACCATTTGCCTGCACCGTAAAGTTCTTATAATTGCCCGAAAGACTGCCTGTGGGCAAATTCACGTTTCCTTGTTGAATTGCAGTTTGCACCTGATCGAGTCCCATCTGGTAACTCGCCAATTTTTGCGGATCAAGTTGAATGCGAGCCGCATATTTTTGAGAACCGTAGACCTGTACCTGAGCCACACCACTGATTGTAGAAAGCTTTTCCGCCAAGTAGGTTTCGGCATAGCTATCTACCTTGGAAAGCGGCAAGGTAGGGGAGTACATGTACAAATAGAGAATTGGCTGATCGGCGGGGTTGACTTTGCTATAGGATGGGGGGTTAGGCAAATCACTAGGAATCTGTCCAGATGCTGCCGATATTGCCGCTTCCACATCCTGAGCAGCATCATCAACGTTACGGCTTAAGTTAAATTGGAGAGTGATTTGGGTACTGCCCAAAGTACTCGACGAGTTCAGCAAATCGAGTCCAGCAATACTAGAAAATTGCTTTTCTAGAGGTCTGGCGACAGACGACGCCATCGTTTCAGGAGTAGCCCCTGGTCTCGACGCCGACACCTGGATGGTCGGATAATCAACACTGGGCAGGTCGCTGATAGGCAACAAGCCATAACTCATGACACCAAAGATGAGGATACCCACCATCACCAAGGTCGTCATGATCGGACGACGAATAAATAGTTCCGAGAGGTTCATAAGGAGAGAGGGGGGAGTGTGGGGAGTGTGGGGAGTGTGGGGGGTGTGGGGAGTGTGGGGGGTGTGGGAACACTCGAAATATAGGGAGGTTCTAACCCATTACTGTCTTTCACTACTCCTGACTCCTGACTCCTGACTCCTGACTCCCTCTCTTCACTTGCACTTTGTTACCAGAAATAAGATTGGCTTGACCGTCAGTCACGACTTTTGTACCAGGTTGTAGCCCACTCTTGATCACGTCTAGTCCGTTGACTGAGCTGCTCACTGTCACTGGGACATTTTGTACCGTATTATCAGGCTTGACAACGAAGACAAACTGACCATTGGGACCATTCTGCACGGCTTGTGAGGGGACGACGGTTGCATTTGGTTGTGTCGTTAGCTTCAGCATTATGTTTACATATTGACCTGGCCATAGTTGTCCCTGTGGATTGTCAAAGGAAGCTATAAGTTGAATCGTTCCACTGGTGGTATCGACTGTATTATTCATAGAAGACAAAACGCCCTGTACTGGAGGAGCAGTGCTGTTGGGGAAAGTGGCGTCTACTGTTAGTTTGTTATTTTTCATGTATTTTTGAATATCTGGTAGATTCGCTTCGGGAACAGAAAACGAAACCTGTATCGGGTGAATCTGGTCGATAGTTGCGAGGGCGGTTGTACTATTAGCTTGAACCACATTGCCTTGATTTACCAAAAGATTGCCAACACGACCGTTGATGGGAGCGTAAATTTTGGTGTATGACAGTTGCACTTGAGCATTTTGCAATACCCCTTGGTCTGACTTGACGACCCCTTGTGCATTTTGGATGGTTGCTTGATCCACTTTGATTGCGGCTTGAGCATTGGCGATCGCATCTCTATCAGCCTGAAGGGTTGCGGTAGTTGATAGCCGGTTGGTGGAGTATTGCTGAGCCGAATCCTGGCTGATAGCACCTTCCTTGTATAAGTTGCCATAACGAACGGCTTGTGCCTTTGCATACTGGGCTTGCGCCTGATCTTTTAACAAATTTGCCTGAGCTTGTCGTATTGCTGTTAGGTCTTTAGCCAAAGTCGCTCTATATTGTTGTACCTGCGCCAAGTCTTTTGCCAAAGTCCCTTGAGCTTGTTGTATGGAGGCTTGTTCTGTTCGTTCATCTAGGGTGAATAGGAGTTGTCCCTTTTTCACTTCCTGACCCTTTTTGAAGAAAACTCCAGAGATTATTCCACCAACCTGGGGTGTAACCGATACAGTAGACTCCGCTAGAACGTTGCCAATTTCCTGCAATTGCACTGGAACCGTTTTTTGGGTCACCGTCCCCACGGTCACAGGAGGTGGACCTAAGCGCCCTTTGGCTTGAGACCTTCCAGAACTTCCAGATGCATGGGGCTTGTTGGCAATCGTATGGATACCCAAGAAGCCCAGCGCAGCGAGCAGCCCCACACTAACTAAGACTACACCAGTCCGCTTGGTAGGTGTAGGATTAAGCCTCAATTCTACGTGATTTTCCGCTGAACTCTCATTGGGAATGTTGTCTTGCATGGGAGCCTCCAATCGGCTGAAGTTGATGGTTGATGGTGAAATCTCCGTGATTCGGTATTCACAATACCAATTCTAGGAATTAACATAAACGTTTACATCAAGCAGAATTCCTAACCTGATCAGTAGGAAACTACTAAAACTCAGTATGACTTTTTTCCTATTTTACGGGTAATAAATTCAGTAGAAAAGACTCTATCAAAACTGCGGACAAATTTGTTAGTTAAAGAAGAAGAGAATCCGTGCAAGTCGCAACGTCTCTGTTACTTTATCGTCAGGAGTCATTAGTCATTAGTCATTAGTCAAGAAAGACAGTGATGGGGTAATGGTAGACAAAATATTAGAACCTCCCTATATTCGCGTGTTTCCACACCCCCCACACTCCCCACACTCCCCACACTCCCCACACTCCCCACACTCCCCACACCCCCCTATGCGCCCTACCTCCCAATCATTTCGTCTGTTGCTTTATCTGGAGTGGCTGTTATTAGTCACGGCAGTGATCATGGAAGTCTTCTTACCTTTCCAGTTGTCTTGGCGGTTGCTGTTGCGAGTTCTCATGATTGTTACCTTCAGTTTGATCGGCTTAAGACTGCCAAATCAGCATGTAGGAACAAAAATACTTTATACTGCTTTTGAATTTGGGTTGATTGTACTAACAGCTACTCAAGATGGCTTATCCACTCGCTCCGTTTTCCTGCTGTGTCTGGTGCTGGTGATGAGGAGTTGCTTGATATTTAAGCGTAAGGGACAGTTGATTGTATTGGGCTTAGCTTTCCTCTGTGATGGAACACTGCTGTTGTCAAGACCAATTATACCTGAGAAATTAAGAGTCGCTGTGTGGGATTGGCGATTAAGTTCTGTATTATTGTTTAGCTTAACGCTGGTATTTGCTTTATTATTAATAAATGCTCTGCTTGCAGAGCGGCAAAGTCGGGAGCAGTTGCAAATTGTCCATCAGGAACTAGAAATTACCCATGAACAATTGCGCTCTTATGCGTTGCGAATTGAGGATCAGGCTACCTTACAGGAACGCAACCGGATTGCCCGTGAAATTCATGATGGACTCGGACATACCCTAGCTGCCCAAACCATTCAAATTAATAACGCCCTGCTGTTTTGGCAATCGAATAACGACAAAGCACTAACGTTTATCAAACAGGCAAAGCAATTGGGATCTGAGGCTTTGGTGGAAATCCGGCGATCAGTCTCGGTGTTGCGATCAAATCCGTTGCAAGGGCAATCCCTTGAATCAGCTATGCAAAAGCTGCTAAAGGACTTTCAGCATACCACAGGGATTGAACTGTCTGACAAAATCTATTTACCATTATCCTTACCCACAGAACTGAACACAACCCTGTACCGAATTGTGCAAGAATCGCTGACGAATATCTACAAACATGCTCAGGCGACAAATGTGATTGTTGACCTACAGCAGGAGGGTTTGATGCTTGATCTTTCTATTGAAGACAATGGTCAAGGGTTTGACCCAATCCAAAATACAACTGGGTTTGGACTACAGGGAATGCGAGAACGAGCAACAGCGTTAGGCGGTCAGTTTAATCTCTACAGTCAACCAGGAAAAGGTTGCCGTATCTGTGTTTCTTTTCCACTATCAAACCTGTTGTTATGATTCGGATTTTGCTAGTTGATGATCAATTCCTCATTCGTCAGGGACTTAAGAGTCTGCTGGAGTCTAATTCGGATATGCAAGTTATTGGTGAGGCAGAAAATGGAAAACGGGCACTTGAAGAAATCGCCACGCTGCAACCCGATATTGTGCTAATGGATATCCGGATGCCAGTCATGGATGGGGTTGCTGCTACTGGGGCGATCGCGCAACACTATCCCCAAACTAAAGTATTGGTCTTGACAACTTTTGATGATGATGAGTACGTCTCGCAAGCGATGCGGCTGGGTGCTAAGGGCTATTTGCTCAAAGACACTGAACCAGATGAAATAGCGATGGCAATTCGATCTGTCCACAAAGGACATACCCAACTTGGTCCAGGACTGTTTGAAAAAGCACTCATGTCCGTCCCAGTGCCAGCCCCGTCTGTTGAACGACCTCCAGAGTTGGCACTCCTTACACCTAGAGAAATGGACGTATTACGATTGATTGCCTCCGGCGCAAATAACCGTGAGATTGCCCAAGCGCTTTTTCTCTCGGAAAATACTGTCAAGAATTATGTCACTAGTATACTTAGTCACTTGAATTTGCGCGATCGGACTCAGGCAGCTTTGCTCGCTCATTCGTTGTTTAAGTAGTCTTTTGTTAATGTACGGCAGCAATTCGTCAACTTGCAGATTCTACATCAGCAATACAAGATAGAGATAATGAATATGGGGTGTTCTATCGTGTCACTGGTAAATTAAAGTTATACTATTCCACGAAATCCTAAATTCTATTAAAAGTTTGTCCACAGAAGAACGGGACTATTTATTTGAGTTTCTGCGAAAAAAAAAGGAGGAATCTAAAGGAGATAGTTTTTGGTCGGGATTACAAAAATTTAGAAAGGTAATCCAAAACGAGGGGATTATCTTTACAAAAGAAGGGAGCTCTTAGCAGGGAATAAAGAAACTAGAAAAATGCGCGTTGTGGGTAAGACAGCCCACTTTGAAAAAAAAGATGTGTTGCGAGACACGACATGCTGTGAAACACGGCGTCAATGTTCCAATCCCACGGCACCCATCCGTGGGTTCCCCCTGCTAAGAGCTCCCTCTGAATTAATACCAATATTCTCTCAGAGCCAGCACGTCCTATTCCTAATGCCAATGTGTTCTCATCCCGGCCTTGGGGCGTATTGCAATACGCCCCTACACGAACTACTTATGCTTTTTCAAAACGCCTGGTTCTTGCTGCATGGGCAAGACATCTAAGATATCAGTTTGAGCACAATATTTCAGGTCTTCAAGACAATCTAACCGTAACAGCCGTTTGCCGTGACTAGCAAGGTGAAAGAGTCCTAGTAAGTTATCTTGCCACTGGGAGTAAAGGGCGATCGCACTGATAACTTCATCGTTACCTGCTAGTTCGTCTAGAGACAAGTGGGTTTGCTGCACGACACTATGAGCGATCGCACCTGCACAAGCGGTATCTTCTAAGGAAAAGCTACCTTCCCAACCTGAACCGACGATCCACACTGTTTCTGGTTGCTGTTCCAAAAGATATTGCACCACAGCAGCGCGATTGGTAAAAGCCGATGCAAGCACAACTTTTGCATCCTGCACTCGTTGTAAAGCACGGGTGCCATTGGTTGTACTGATAAACAAACGTCTCCCCTGCACGAGTTCTGGTGTGCAATCGAGGGGGGAGTTACCAAGATCAAAGCCTGGGACTTTTGCACCACCGCGTTCTCCAGCCCGTAACCGTTTTTCCGTGGGCCAAGCTTCACTAACTTTAATGAGTTGATCTAAATCGCTGAAGACTTGAATTGCTTCACCGCCTGCTGCTAAGACTGTCGCCATTGTAGTAGTTGCTCGCAGCACATCAACTGCGATCGCACACTCTGGTACTTTATCCGTTGGAGTTAATTCCGGTGTGTGGTAAACGAATAGCTTCACGCGCTGGATACACCTAATTTGATACTGCCAAGATCACATTCTAACTAGTTCGGGTCATTAAAAGATTCTGAAAATGGGTATGGAGCATGGGGTGCTATGCTTTGAATAAAAGCATAAAGCATGGGAGACTATTAGCAATGCCCATGGCCCAAAAAAAACTAAATCTTTATGGCACCTTTACCTGGCTACCGTCCCAAACAACTGTCTGTAGGTCCCTTAGAAGCAGAAATTTTGAATATCATCTGGGAGCTTGGTTCGGCTACAGTTAAGGATGTACACAATCTGATTCTTAGTGATCCCAACCGGGAATTAGCTTATACTTCTGTCACAACTGTGTTGCGTCGCCTCACTGAAAAAGGTTGGCTTGCTTGCGACAAACAAGGGCGGGCGTTCTATTGGCGAGCATTGTTGACAAAGCAGCAGGCAGAGGTCATCAAAGCGCATGAGCAGTTACAGCGATTTCTGGCTGTAGGCAACCCTGATGTAGTTGCGGCTTTTGCAGATAGTCTGGATGAAGCTGCAAGCGAGCAAATACAAGCGATCGCCAAACGCGTTCAAGCTGCACGGCAGGCAAAGGAGGAAAAATGATGCATCTGATGATGATTTTAGTTGCTTTAGGAGTTGCTTGTTGGACAAGATGCCGCGAGACTGCTCCCCAAGGCTCTTGGAGTGTGCGGTGGCGGCGATCGCTATTTTTATTTCTCTTCCCTCCCTTGCTAATTTTCACGACTGTCATCGCCCTCCTGTTTATGGGTCCTCAAGGTAAAATGGGTGGATCACAGGCAGGCTGGTTTGGCTATTTATTGGCATTTAGCTGTCTTGCGTTTTTTAGCATTTTGTGCGTCAAACTGACATGGGAGGGATGGCAGTCTGTACAGTCTGCTTGCAATTGTCCCCTGGTTAATCTTGCAGGTAGACAAGTCCGACTGCTAAACACAGGAGCACTGTTTGCAGGTCAAATCGGTTTTTGGCAACCTGAACTTGTTGTCAGCGAGGGATTGCTGCAAACTCTCTCACCAGATCATTTAGAAACTGTCCTAGCCCACGAACAGGGACATTACCATTACCGCGATACATTCTGGTTTTTCTGGCTGGGTTGGCTGCGTTCCTGCACAGCCTGGTTGCCTAATACAGAAGCTTTGTGGCAAGAACTCTTAGTCTTACGTGAACTACGCGCTGACGCACACGCTGCATTACAGGTAGACCCCTTGCTGCTCGCTGAATCTCTCCTATTAGTCGTCAGCAATTCGCCCTTATCCTCAGAAGTTTGCTG
>CAIVAU010000255.1 GCA_903903925.1 uncultured cyanobacterium | reverse complement strand
TTAACAGTGAGAAGGTTAGCCTTTGATGATATCGGCTATATTGTTGGAAGCGCTTCGCAAGTTCGACGTTACCTTTAAGGAAGTAGGACAGGATATTGGTATCGAGTAGTACTTTTTTCACAGGTCATTGGGTCTGTTTAAATCAAGGGCACGATTTGCTTCCACGTCTTGTTCTATGGCTTCAATCCGGGCGGTTTCGTCTTGGGCGATGCCATAGAAGCGCATGAAGTTTGGAGTAGAAATAGGTTCCGGCTCTGTAGTGGTGATTGGGGCAATGGTAATTTCAACCAATTGTCCTTGAAATTGACCAAGCCCGTTAATTTCGATGGAATCACTGTTGATGTGAGTGCGTATTTTGAATCGGTCAACCATATTTATTTATTTATGCGTGCATTAACGCGCACCTAACGATATCAATATCCTGACATAGAGTTCATCTTCAAAACACTTGTTCATCGTGTAGTATTTAAAGCTCTAAGTTGTAGCACGAAACCCCGCACTAAGTAAACGCTTATAGTAATGTCGGGAGCAACCAGTGAAAGGTTAGATTTAGGGGTTGGGGGTGTAACGAAATTTCAACCTATTGAGGCATGTATTCCACCAAAGAGGAGAAACGTGGAATACATGGCTCAAAGTACTACTCTCTCGTGGTTGTAAGTGGCGTCACCAATGAGCTTCTAGAATCAGGGTGAGGTAAGGGAGCAATTGATTTATAATTCCTGATCATAAAAACCTCTCCTTTGTCTGGTGTATCACTGCGTCCCAACTTCAGTCCTAATCAAGGGCTTAATTGATTTAGCAGAGGATGTCAGCAACATCCACAAAACCTCCATGACAACGCACAACATTTGCCACCTCGGAATACATACTGCCAACTTTGCCAGTTTGGTGAGTAAATAAATCGTGACAACCCACAATGATCAGGAGTTCTTGGGCGCGAGAAAAAGCAACATTCACCCGTTCTGGCTTCTTGGCAAATCCTACATCTCCATGACTATTATTCCGAACCATACTAACAATCACTATTGGGCGTTCCATCCCTTGAAATCGGTCAACTGTACCAGTACGAATTTGCAGCGAAGGAAACAGTTCTGATTGAAGACGTTCATCAATTTTTCTCAATTGTGCGCCATAAAATGTAATGACAGCGATTTCTTTTTTCAGTTCACCGTTGATCACTCTAGAAGCCCACGCACTCTCGATTTGCTGACAGAGACGTTCTATAACATCAATCTCCTGAATATTATAGAACGAAGTTCCCTCTCTTTGCTCTTGAAACTCATTTTCCGCAGGCGTATTTAACCAAAGGATATGATGAGACTGTTGGATAATTTTACCTGCTAGATGATGTGCGCGTTTCGTATCAGGTTCTAAAATACCGCACTCTAATTTACCGTCATAAAACTGATTGATTGCGCCCATAATATTCGGGTGCATTCTATACTGCGTAGTTAACATCTGCTTGATACTTTCATCAGCAGCTTCAAACTGACTTTTAAACAACGATTCTTCTAAAAATCTCAGTTCATCTCGTGTACTACCAATTTCTTGCGCAACTTCTTCTATAGTACTTGTATTGAGCATGGGCGGTAATTGACGATGGTCGCCTACCATGACCAATTTTTTGCCTTTCAAGGCTGGAATGAGTAACTCTGGTGGAGTACACTTACTCACCTCATCAATGATGACGACATCGAAATATTTGAATTCTTCGGAGAACTCCCGATTTGCTGCTTGAACACAGGTGATGCCGATGACGTTAGCATTATCTAGGTAGATTCGCCTCAAATCATTGCGATCGCCCTCCGATGGATTCCGCAGTTTGTCAATCCAATCTTGAACAAAATTTTGGTATCGATTAAGATAAGTTTCTTCCTGTTCTAATTCTTCTTTCCACCAATCAAATTGAGCCTTAACTTTGCGTAAAAATTCCAGACTAAACAACCCTGTAGTCGGAATCTCAGGCTTGAATTTGTCAGGTATTCCTTGCCATACTTCTTCCCACCAATTCCGTTCATTGATTAAACTTTCTGCCAACTGCGGTTGTATTTGCTTCTCAAGTTCACGTAGCTTTCTTTGAGATTCTTGAAGTGGTATACTTATATTCTCATTTTCCTGTTCTAACTTCAATAAATGCTCAACCAAACAGGTTTTGATAATCTCCAATACAGTAAAAGGCTCTAAGGATTCAATCAACTTTTCAATTTCGATAGAACGACTTTTCCAAGAATCCACCAGAGTTGAAAATTGTTGAGATTTCTCCCATATATACGCTTGATTTGCCAGATATTGTTCTGCTAAAATGCGCAACTCTTCAGGTAAGTTTGTTTGTCGGGTTAGTTCCTCCAAAAGATGAATAACTCGGCTCAGTTTCTGGTCAGTCTCATTCCGCACAATGTTTACCTGATCTTGTACCGTAGAGACTTGCTGTTGATTGATTCCCGTTTTTTGGAGTTCGTTGAATTGGTTTTGGAGATGCTGAAGCTGTTGTTCAGTTTGAGTCTTCCCCGGCAAAACACACTTACGTGCATTTGTCAATATACTTTCTATCAATTCTTGTGCAATCCGGTTGAGGCTAGACTCAAAATTATTTGGTTCCCATGAACTACCATACACCTGTTGCATATTGCTTAAAAACTTCTGGGTATTTTTAACCAGAACTTGCCGCTGAGGTGTGTCAAGTTGCGGATAATTATGGAACTTCTTTGCAATCTCTTGCCATTGTTCGCGATCGCCTGTTGACAGTACCATTGGAATCTGAGACAAACTCGTGTGTAAAAAATGACCAAACTTGTACTGTTTACCCTGTAAATCAACAAAGCCTCCCTCAACCTCAAAAGACAACGCTTTACTCAATTTCACCCAATCTGGCAGATAATCAAGCCTGTTAACTTTGTAAATTGCTGGTACAAGTGGTAAGTTAGATGAACTAGCCATCTTCAGCAACTCTAAGGGTAATCGCACTTCTTGGTCTGTCAAAAGTTGACCAGTTTGCCGGCAATTCTTCAAAACTTGATACAGCCTAGAATGAGATGTAGACTTCCATTCCTTAACTGCGTTGATCGTTAAATCAATTTCCCGTTTGCGGGTTTCACAATTTTGGATTGCTTGCTTCAGGGTTTGCTGCTTGGTAACAAATTGCTGATAATCTCCTTGTAGCTGATTCAAATAACCCGATTTTTGTCGGAAAAGCTGCACCGATGCAGCAACTTCAGACATATTTCTCATCGCATCCTCAGCAAAACCGAATGCTGACCTAAATTCAGATAATCGAGATCCTACAGTCTCACGCAACCAAACTGCGAGCCCAAATGCACCACAGGAAGGGCGAACAAAACCAAGTTCAGTTGACTCTTTAACCGCTTTACTAACATTTGCCAAAAAAGTTTCAACTAAACTGTTATCCCTTGTATGGGGTTTAAGACGCGGCAAAAAACCTGTCACCTCTGGGTCTTCCCAGTTGATATTCGGTGCAGCATCTAGCAAATTCTTCAACCCGTCAATCAGAGATTTAACCTCACTGCTCTGTGCTAAGCTTTCCTGATAAACTGTTTCTTGCTCCTTACAAATTGCCTCTAATTTTGCCTTACCTTTCTGTAATTGCTTTTGTTTTTGCTGAAATTCTTCCTCAGCTTTGAAATAAGCTGTAAATCTTTGTAATGGTGTCAGCAATTGACGGAAAACTTCCACATTTTCCTGACGTTCTAATAGACTTTTGTTACAGTCGTTAGCAGTATTTTCCAGCCATGTGCCAACCACATTATCTTCTAAAAATGGCTGTCCTTCCTCCCCAACCTTCTCAGCCCGCCCCTTTCGCACAGCACGGATGACCGGGTTGTGAACCAATCGACTGAGGGCGTTATCAACTGCGAGGTTAGCTTGAGAAGCAATTAAAGTGCGTCCACCACGAAGGGCAACTTGATAGCAAATCTCCGCAATCACAGTCGTTTTGCCTGTACCTGGTGGCCCTTGGATCAAGACAAGATCCTTTGCTGCCAGCACCGTCTCCACTGCTGCTTTCTGTCCTAGATTAGCAGAGGATAACAACAAATCTTCTGGTTGAAGTTCAATCGTTTTTTGTATAGGTCTTGCTTGAGAAGCATCGAATAAAAAGTTGCCCAAGTAGGGATTTTGAGTGTACCCCTGCTTTAATTGTTCCAAAGCCTCTTTTTTGCGCCGAATTTGTTGGATGTCACCAGCCGCTTCAAAAAACAAGAATCCATTCACTGGCAGTTGATAACGCCCAACCGCCATATTTTCAGCTAAGTCCCGTTCTAGCCTCACACTGATTGTGCAACGGTTCGGGTCAACTCCGTCAATAGACCCAAGTTGAAGACCACTTCGCCAGTTTTTGACTGTGGAAGCACTCTCGAACAGCTTAACGTCTTCGTTTTTTGCCCGTTTTACCCGTTCCCAGAAGTTTGCGGACTCCAAAGAGTTTTCACTAGAACCATCAAGGGTAGCCGAAGCTACATCAACTTCAAAGACGATCCACCTTGTACCCGAACCATAATTGTGAGTTAAAAAAGGCACACAAAACTGACGTGCTTTCGCAATATTTTCCTCTATCTGCAAAAACGCTTTCCAAGCCTTAAGCTGATCTTCTGTTGGGACATGATCCCCGCAGACTGGTAGATCTGATATACGTGCCAATGCCGCTGGTGGAATACCAATATGATGCCGATGATTGGGCAACAGACGTAAATAACAAGGTAAAGTATAGCTATCGGCATGTCCTCGTACAGGCTGTAGCAACTTAACAGACAGCAACCGTAAACCACCATTTCCATCTTGTGAGACAGCTACCAGAAAGCTCAACGTTTTTCCCAGCTTCTCAAGTCTTGTCGGTAATTGAACATTTGCACGATCCGTCGCTATTGTCAACTCCCAAATTTCTTCTCCTCGCTCCTTCCCAACCCCCTTACGACGAACATAAAATAAACAAGGCTTTTGACCGACACATTCAGACATTAATTTGTTGGCATACTCCCGCCGCTGCGCAAAATCGGGATATGATTCAACAGCCCCGTCACCTTCAAGATTGCGGATCAAACTATCAACCGTCGAACCTACGAAAGCATAGCCCCAATCTTCTGACTTGGCTGCCATTTTCAAGGATTTTGCTTGGAATGAAGTCGTGACGCTTGCAGATCGTTTCTTTGTCGCCACCCGAATGCGCTCTACTT
Source organism: uncultured cyanobacterium (assembly GCA_903903925.1). GTDB lineage: Bacteria > Cyanobacteriota > Cyanobacteriia > Cyanobacteriales > Nostocaceae > Stigonema. The sequence continues at coordinate 3,197 of CAIVAU010000255.1, read as the reverse complement.
CGCTATCAGTGATACTACTATTATGACTTTTTACTCCAATGTTGAGTTGAGCGCAAATGGCTAATAGTTCCTTATTATCCAATTTCAATTCCCTTGACAGTTCGTAGATTCTAATCTTGTTGTTGTTCATCCACAGTTGCCTTTATCAACAAATATTTGTTTCTTCCCCCCCTGCCCCTCAGAGTCCATATTGCCGATAAACCTCACGTGCCGCACGGTGTACCAGGGAGTGACGCCAAACCAAGGCTTTGAGGTCATCAGCATAACCGCCACCAATAACACAAGCAACAGGGTAGCCAGCGGCAACACAGGTACTTAAAACCTGCATTTCGCGACGGAAGATACCAGTGTCAGTTAGGGCTAACTTTCCCAGGCGATCGCCTACATAAGGGTCTACACCTGCATCGTACAACACTAAATCCGGATTGACATCCGACAATAAATCTGGTAAATATGTTGCCAAAGTTTGCAGATAGGCATCATCTTCCATACCCTCTGGTAGCGGAACATCAAGATTGCTTTTTTGCTTTGTGCCAGGGAAATTGACTTCACAGTGCATTGAGAAAGTAAAAACGCTGTCGTCGTCCTTAAAGATCAAAGCAGTCCCATCGCCTTGGTGAACATCCAAATCTACAATCAGAATTTTCTCAACAAGACCGAGTTTTTGGAGGACGCGGGAGGCGATCGCCAAATCGTTGAAAATGCAAAAACCAGACCCGTAATTAGGAAAAGCGTGATGAGTACCGCCAGCCGTATTACAGGCTAAACCGTAACTGAGTGCCAACTTAGCAGTTAAAATAGTACCACCTACCGCAATACAAGTACGATTGACCAACGCGGGACTCCAAGGCAACCCTATACGCCGTTGAGCCTTTGCATCAAGGGTTCCCTCACAATAAGCTTGAACGTAATCGGTCGTGTGAACTAACTCTATCAACTCTCGTGGTGGTCTTTCGGGTGTATAAAATTGTTCTTTCTGCGCCACCCCATCAGCTAACAGCAGTTCATAGAGTTGCCGGAATTTAGACATCGGAAAGCGATGTCCTTCAGGTAGTGAGGCAACATAATCGTGGTGGTAGACTATGGGCAAGTCCATCAAATTGAAATTTTAACAATGATTTTAACCACAAATGAACCGAAGCAAAAACTCTCTTTTGAACAATTTCTACTGCAACTTCCTGATGAAGAGGGTCGTTATGAACTTGTCGAGGGAGAAATTGTGAGAATATTACCCACCCGGAAACATGATATCATAGCGGAATTCATTAGCGACTCTTACAAAGCAGAAGTTCGACGCCTAAAATTAAATTACTGGGTGTCAGGCAGAATTATGGTGAGGACACTGACCTCAGACAGTAAGGAACAAGGTCGTCAACCAGATGTGAGTGTAGTTGACAAAACCCTTTGGGATTCAAATCCTGCTGCTTACTCTGCATTTGTTGAACCCCTGCAATTAGCAGTAGAGGTCGTATCAACAAACTGGGAAGATGATTACATCGACAAGCTGGATGAGTATCAACGTCTAGGCATTTCAGAATACTGGATTGTAGATTACTTGGCTATAGCTAGCCGCAATTACCTGGGTAAACCTAAAGTTCCAACAGTTTTTGTCTACTTACTCGATCAGAATGGAGTTTACCAATCTACTGCTTACCGATATCAAGATAGAATTGTATCACGGAGTTTTCCAGAATTAGAACTGACAGTCGAGCAGGTTTTGACAGCGTGAAACAGATATGTCTTTGAGCAAAGAAAGAGTCATAAAATTGGGGCAAGGCTACTAATTTTATTTATGGGGATTCTCTTTTTACTTTTCAAAAAGTAGAATTTTAACGATTACCCCAAATCACAACTACAGATAGGCGCAGACACCTTGAAGTGAATAAAGAATTATCTGCGTTTATCTGCGTTTATCTGCGGTTAAAATCCAAAATCATGCTCATACAAATTATTCTGCCACTTGTATTTATTCTAGCTGGCTTACTAGCTGGAAAATTTAGTGAGAAATTCGTCTTCAGCCGACTGAAAAAATTTGTTGACACCAGACAAATCCCAGGAAGTACAATACTATTTCGCTCCCTGAATCGGATGATCTTTATTTGGTGTGTGCTGGCTGGAGTCTATGCGGCAATCATAAGTTACCACGCCGAACCAGAGATTGCTGATATCTTGAAAAAAATTGTTACCATCATTTTTTTCTATTCAGTAACAATAGTCATTTCCAGACTGACTTCTGGTTTTGTCAACCTCTATCTTAGAAGAAGCGAAGGACTTTCAGCGTCACTATTTTCCAACCTAGCAAAAGTTACCATTTTAGTTTTAGGAACATTAATCCTATTACAAACAATAGGAGTTCAAATTACACCTATAGTGACGACATTAGGTGTAGGTGGTATTGCAGTAGGTTTAGCTCTACAAGATACATTAGCAAATTTATTTTCTGGTTTTTACTTAATTTTGTCTAAGCAAGTAAGAACAGGAGATTATGTCCAAATAGAAAGTGATCATGAGGGTTACGTTACAGATATCAATTGGCGAAATACAACGATAAAGGAATTGACAAATAACGTCATTATTGTACCCAATTCCAAGCTGTCAACAGCGATTTTCACTAATTATCATTTACCAGCTAAGGAAATTACATTAACAATGATTGTGGGTGTCGGTTACGATAGTGACCTTGAAGAAGTTGAAAGAGTGACTGTAGAAGTAGCAAAAGAGGTCATGCAAGAAATAGCACCCGAATTAGTTGAAAATGAGCCTTATATAAGATTTGAAACTTTCGGCGATTTTAGTATAAATTTTAAGCTTTATATGCCGCTCAATGAATTTTTTGATCAACGCATAGCTAGACATTTATTTGTGAAGAAGTTGCATAAGCGCTATCAGCAAGAAGGAATTAAAATTCCCTTCCCGACAAGAGACCTTTATTTGCAAGGCAATGGGAGTCAGGAGTCGGAATACAGGAGTCAGAATTGTTAAACAATCCGGATATAAATCGTCAAGAGCCTGAAGACAGATACCAAAAGAAAGACAAATTCTGACTCCTGACTCCTGACTCCTGACTCCGAACTCCTGACTCCTGACTCCTGACTCCTGACTCCTGACTCCTGACTCCTGACTCCACAACTAAACACTAGACAAGGAGTAAACTTGTCCGTCAATCAACAGCCGTGTTATTCCCTTTGCCTGTAGAT
>CAIVAU010000254.1 GCA_903903925.1 uncultured cyanobacterium | reverse complement strand
TTAACAGTGAGAAGGTTAGCCTTTGATGATATCGGCTATATTGTTGGAAGCGCTTCGCAAGTTCGACGTTACCTTTAAGGAAGTAGGACAGGATATTGGTATCGAGTAGTACTTTTTTCACAGGTCATTGGGTCTGTTTAATCAAGGGCACGATTTGCTTCCACGTCTTGTTCTATGGCTTCAAGGAGGGGGATTTCGTCAAAAGCGATGCCATAGAAGCGCATGAAGTTTGGAGTAGAAATAGGTTCCGGCTCTGTAGTGGTGATTGGGACAATAGTAATTTCAACGAATTGTCCTTGAAATTGACCAAGCCCGTTAATTTCGATGGAATCACTGTTGATGACAGTGCGTATTTTGAATCGGTCAACCATATTTATTTATGCGTGCATGAGCGGGCACCTAACGATATCAATATCCTGACATAGAGTTCATCTTCAAAACGCTTGTCCAGTGTGTAGTGTATAAAGCTCTAAGAAATTAGCACAAAATATCTCACTAAGTAAATGCTTGTAGTAATGTGTCACAAAAAGAGTGAAAGGTTAGATTCAAGGGTTGGGGGTGTAACGAAAATTTAACCTATTGAGGCACTTATTCCACGAAATAGCAGTTATCTGGTTCTAAGCGGGTGACAATCTACCTACAAAGCTTGCTGCATAAGGGATAGGATATAGAAACCACGCTGAAAATAGAGCTGTTTATGGGGTTTGAGTGCAATCAGACTCAGGACCCAATGTGCCCATAATTCCATCTCGTAACACCATCGTTGTCCAATCCAGAATTTCTCTTGGATGATAAATAATAATACTTAAAAAAATAGCGTCTGGTTGAAAATTAACAAGAAATTTTAGGAATTCTTACGGAATATACTGCAAAGGCTCTGTAAAGATCAATAGTAATTCAATTTTTTGAGATTTTATTCGTTCAGCACCTGAGTTGGATAGAAAAAGTCGATTGTAATATATGCAGGATAAGGGTTACATCTCATTCTTACCTAGAAAAATCTCATGCTTATTGATAATCAAGTACTTTTATTGAGAAATATCTATTACTTCTCAATTTGTTTGGCTTGTTGATAATAAAAGCCCTATGGTTGTTTTCGCCCATACTTTTACGGGATAAACATTTGAGGTCATTTTTTTAATAAACAAACTCAGGTTTCCAGAAAATTTTGTATTGACAGGAGATAAAGATGGCGAGCAAACTTATTGAGTTAGAGGATGGTACTTTAGTAGAGGTAGAAGTGCCAGAAGACCAAGCGAAACAGGTCGTAAGTAGTGCAGCAGATAGCGTTAATACAACATTTGACAAAATAAAGCCCATTTTGCTGAAGACTTGTCGTCCCATTGCGGCTGCTTGGCAGGAATTGAATCAAGAGATGCATATTAAGGAAGCTGAGATTGAAATAGGCTTCAGTTTTGAAGGAGAGGGCAATATCTACGTCACGAGAGCTAAAGCTGGTTCTAATCTAAAAGTCAAACTGGTGCTAAAACCCAAGGTGTAAGTTCAATGAATGAAAAGTTTTCGCACTCGGTGTTTTTAATAACTAGCAGTAATTCAGAACTGAATGCAAAAAAAAAATTTGGCACAGGGTTTGTTATCCATCAGGATGGAAACACAACTTACGTATTGACTTGCGCTCATGTCGTGGAAGCAGTGGGTGGAGTGGGGAAGGTAAAAGTTAGTGGTCATTTAGCAAAAGTAATTGAACCTTTAGGCGATAAGTTCGGCTGTGATTTAGCTGTTTTGGCAGTTGAAGGTGAGTTGACAGACATACCACCTCTCAAACTAGGTATAATAGCTGACAAAGGGAATCTATTTGAAGCGGCTGGTTTTTATCAAGATGACACAAATACCCGTAAGCTGGCGGAGATTAGTGGTAAGTTGGGTGGGACACAAATAATAGTGAATGAAGAAGGCGATCGCACTCCAGCCTGGAATTTAGAAATTAGTGATGATAGCGAAAACGACTTGAAAGCTGGTTATAGTGGTTCGCCAGCAGTTGATAAAACGAGTGGCTATGTTTTTGGTGTAGTTGCTCAGTTGACAGGACAAGGTAAGGGTTTAGCTATTTCGATAGAGGCTTTGAAAAAAGTTTGGCAAGAAATGCCAGAAAGTTTTATTTATATTGAAAAACCTATGAATCAACCTCCAAAAGATAATCCTTATAGTTCTAAATCAGAAAAAAGGTTACAGGATACTATTAACCGAATTCGTAAAGATATTGATCATGAAAAAAAAGAGGATGAATATCTTACTGATGACATAGCCGAAATTCAGCAACAGTTGAGGATGGTGGGTTATGGCTTAGATCAACGTAGCCTTAATAGGCAGTTAAAAGATGCAGAAGAAAAACGCAATTTATGTCGCCAAAACATTGAAAGGTTTCAAAAACAAGAAGAAGAGATAATCAAAGAAATAGAGAGACAAAAAACATAACTCCGTTCAAAACAGAGATGTAAATCAATTTTATTATTTTCTGTAACTATAATGTAAACATCATGATAGAACAACCAGATCAACCCAACACTAAAGAAGAATTTGAAAAATCTAGTAACGAAACGCCTGAACAACTAAATGAACCTGATTTAGATCACAAAAATCAAGAGAATAAGTTGGAACTGATAGATAAATTCCAAGAAACACGGAACAAGTACAATTTCAATCAAAATTTATCTGACAACAATCAAAACTCTAGCCCGAAAAAAGATTTTAATAGAGAGGATATTGACTTGTCCTCTCAAGAAAGTGAGCAAGATAGTCAAAAAGAAGAAAGTAATCCTTATCGCTTCAAGTCAGAACAGTGGTTACAAGATCATATTAAAAGAATTGGTAAAGATATTGAGAGTCATAAAAAAGATGAAGAAGAGCTAGATGATGAAATTAAAAATATCAAAGATGACTTGAGATTTATGGGTTATGGTCGAGAACGACGTAATCATAATAGGGAACTAGAAAGAGTCTTAGAGAAACGAAATACTTGTCGTCAAAATCTTGAAGATTTCCATAATCAACTAGACAATATTAGCAAAGAATTAGAAAGACGCAAAAAGGATGGAAATGAGTCTGGCGAGCATATTGACTCAGTTTCAATACAATCTTTATTTCTAGAAAATGAGCCGATTGAAAATACAGTTTTGTATGTGGCTACCTTCTTTACTGATCTTAGTCCTAGTGATTTTAAGCGAGTTGTTGCCAAATTATTAGGAGACAAAACAGTTAGTATTACTAAGTTAAAAACAATTACCGAAGATGGAAAGTCCAAGACAATTGAAACACAGGAGGAACAAAGACTGGTTGACAAATGGGCAGAAAGTGTTCAAGAAGCTAATCAAGCTGATAAGACATTAAAAAAGTGTTATCTAAAAGTTATTCGTAAAGAATATTCCCTAGTAGTTGATTTTTCATTGCCTAACTTGAGAAAAGAATTTATCCAATATTTTCATAAAGAGCAAGCCTTTTATATAGAAGAACAGTATAAATGTGTTCAAGAATTATTGTTTGATGTTTCCGAACATGTTGCAAAGAGTGCAATCAATCTATTAGCTGAAGCAGCTAATTACTATCCTAATAATTACGGATCACGCTGGTTATCGGATATCACCGCTGTTGCTGAGGATATTAATTCAGCACTACTCTTTGAACGGGTTTCAAAATTAATTTTTGAAATGCAAATTATCTTAGAGCCTGCTCAATCAGAGCGTATCATTAAAAAATTTTTGGATGATCTGCTAGAACAAGAAAAAAATTATGTATTTGGAATTACGTTGTACTTAGTATATAGGCAATTGCACTCCAATTTTTTATTGCCTAAGATAAACTCATTAAAACAGTTACTAGATTGGTTGAAACAAGTACTAGACCAGGGGAATAAAGAACAAAAAAGCTCAGCCTATAGTGTATTAGAAGATCTACTAGCGCAGAGAGATTCCGATGAATATATTTATGATATATTAAGAATACTCAAAGCTTGGCTACCTGAATCAGAGCGTCCTATTGAAAAATATTCTCCTTCCAATCAAGCCGCTATATTACTACTAGTTAACTACTGCGGAGAAACAATAAAAAAAATACCGACAGAACAATATGGCTGCTGGCCTTCTAAATATCCTTTATTCGCATCAATGCATAATGATTCAGACATTGATAGCAGCTTAAATCTTCTAGCTAGTTGGCTTTTTCAGCCTAGTATTAATCAGGGATTAGCTATCAATTATGTGTTTCCAGATAAAATGGATGCCATAGGATTCATAGGATTTATGATTGCTGAGTGGGTTACTATTTTGTATGGACTACAAGAAGACAAACTCAAACCAGAAGCTTCAAAGTTAGCTGACAGTTTACTTCGGCAGATTGTGATTGTTGCTGAACGTTCAGAGCAAAAAGGACTTACTGAATTTTGGGCATCACTTGCCAAAGTATATCTGGAAAAAGCTACAAATTCTGCTAATAATCAAAATCAATCTAAGCAAGAAAAGCAAGAATTAGTTAATAGACGAAAGCTTGTGAAAAAGTTAAGAGACGGCTTTAAGGCTTTACAACAAGAATTTTCAACTGCGATATAAAAATAAAAGGAGAATATCATGAACCAGAAAAATTTTCTCTCTAATGTAATCCGGAAAGTAGAAAAAGAAGAAGCAGTCAACGAGATGGCTAACAATAAGACTAACAACTCTACAAAAAGAGTTGTAGTAATTGACAAACGAACAGGGAAAGTTCAATACAAGATACCAACTATACCTTCACCCTTTGGTAGAAATTTAGAATATTACATAGTTTCTAACGATTCTTCTGTTTTTTCTGAACTTAGAACATTACCAATAGAAATTACTGATTTCTCTAATAAGCGAGTGCTGGATATATCTGTAAATTATCGGGCTAGTTATAGTTCTGATAACAGTAATAATGAAGGAAAAGTAGCTAAAGCGCTCCAGAGTGATAATTCTCCAGAAGTAGAATTAGATAAAAAAGTCAGAAAATGGGTGATTGAATTTACCCACAACTGCGTTGCTGATTTCATTGATAATTATTCGGAGAAAGTCAAAATATTAGAACAATATTTACAAAATACTGCTAGAGAAGAAATTGGAGTTCGACTTGATTTAAAGATTTCTTTAGCAGAACTTGAATCTATAAAAATTCGTCCTTCAGAAATTACTGTCCGTGTTTCTGATTCTGATGAAGCGCTGGATTTAACTATCGAAACTGAATTATCAGTTGCAGATCAGATAAAAGCAATTTCATATTCAAACACATGGGGAACTATAGAACTAACCAATCTATTTAAGACAGAGATTAAACTTTATTTGCAAGAACGTACTAAAATCAGTGAGTTTCGCTATGAATTAAAAGATAAAGTTAGAAATGCTCTAGTAGATTATTTAAATCAAAAGCTAGCTGACAAAGGTTGGAGAATTCTCTTTTTGAACCTAAATAGTAAGGTAGTGATTTCCTCTCCAGCGCCAAAAGAACTTGTTGAAATAGAACACATAGTTAAATGTAGGGTTCAAAATTATTCAAGGTTAATATCTATAGAAAATACTCTCCAGATGTTACCTCAAGATGTTAGGAGAGGTATTTCTGCACAACAACCTAACTTGCAAGCATGGAGTGAAAGTAAGCTAGAAAAAATTGTGAAACCCTTGCTGCTATCTAAAAATTATTTGGATATATTGAGTGATTTTCGGACTGTATCTGATGAAATTCGCGATGAGATGAGAATAGCGGCTGAGTCTATTGGTTATAAAATCCAGCATATCGTATCTATACCTAGACTACCACATCTTGATCTCAAAACAGATTTTGAAATTGAAAATAAGAATGAAGAATTTTCTACTAATACTGCCAGTATTAAAGTTAAGCTAACTACAACTGCTAACGCAAGATTTGATAATTTTAATCAAGTAGAGCATTATTTGGATCGTAGTGTTGACGAGATTATTGAAGACATGCGAAAGGTGGTTAGTACCAAGACTAGGGAGGTGTTGCGTCAGATTGATCCAGAACGCTTTTATATGTATTTCTATGCAGATGCAACTGCAGGGGAAAAATCAGTTGAAAAAAAGCTACAAGATGAAATTACTAAGGCTTTAGAAGAGCGTTTTGGAGTCAAGGTTATTACTGTAGTTCCCATACCAGAAGAAACAGATATTATTGAATACTTGCAAAGACTAACGGGAATGATAGGTAAGTTTGAATGCGAAATTCCTTCAAACAGTGGTGCAGAACCCGTAAAATTAGAGGGGCAATTTAAAGTAGAAACTATCGGAGAAGCTAGTTGGTATAGATTTCAATCAGTATTCCTATCTAGGCAACAATCACAACAGCGTTTGCGTCAAGAAGTTGATAAACTTAACGAGCAACACTCTGACCTGATGGATTTAGGTGATGTAGACGACAATCGAGATGAGATTGATAAGATTAACCAGAGAATTAAAGCCATAGAAAATGAAATTTTTGGCTTAGATGAAATTAGACATTGTATTCAAGAAAGCTTAGTAAGTAATTTATTTGGTATTTTTGATAGTCCAGACTTGCAATATACATCTTTTCAAGATAAGTCTGCAATTGACGAAGCAATAAATAACTGGGCGTCTGCAAGTGTTATCGATCAATATGGTCTCAAAATCAGTCTAAGAAATATAAAACGCTCTCAAACTGATCGAGAAAAATATCAGCAACAAGTAACGCAGGCAACTGTTGCTGCTAATTATGAGCAGTCAGTCAAGCAAATTGAAGAAAGTAAACAGCAAAGTCAACAAAAACTGGAAGCAAAGACTACGAAGATTGGGAAACAATTGAAGATGTCCCAAAAAATCTACGAGGATCAAGATGCCCAACTTCAGGAACTTTATAAACAACGTCGTCAACTTAAACTTATTGGAGATGAAGATAGTAAACAAGAACTTAAATATATAGAGGAAGAAATAAGAAATTTGGAATCAGAAATTATTGATTTGTCTAGAGAAGAAAGTATAGATGAGCCAATAAATTTAAATTTACTTAAACCGCAGCAATCAAAACCAGGCTCTTTCCTAAAAGCAAAGGAACAGAATCAGAAAAATCTGCCTCCTAGTCAAAATAATCAAGATTCTCAGCCCAATGGTGATAGAGGTATTAAAAATAATGATGATTAAAATGTTCGGTAAGTATGGGGTATAATCTAGACATTAATAATATCAATACCATACATCGCATATACAATCCTGTATTGCGTAACTTCTAGTATAGAAAAAGAATTGCATCAAATAAACTAATTTATACAAGGGTTGAAAATGACTAAAATTACAGTTACATTTCAAACACAGGATAGGAAGCATGAGACAACTCTCAATGATATTTTGCCTGATTCAAAGTTGAAAGATGCTTATGAAGCAATACCAATGCTATTGGGATTACCAGAGAAGCAACCTCAACAATTTTTTCTGACAAGAACTAGTCAAATATTAAAGGATAACCAAACTTTTAAGGAAGCAAATGTTAAAAACGACGACAAAATAATTCTCTTCTCTAAAGACCAGTTACCAAATGTCATACCAAAACTGCCCAACACCACACCTGAAACACCAGTCAATGGGGATTTAGAGTATCCTAGTCCTAGTAAGAGTAATAGTTCAAAAAAAAACACAAAAAAACTAGTATTTAGTTTAGTAATAAAAATACTGATCTTGATTAAGGATTTGTATTCTCATAGGATATATAGAAAGTATTCCATCCCTTTTTCATTAATAGTATTTTTAATAATATGGTTTTTGTTTAATCCAGAGTTTGAATATACTAGAAATACTGTGGGAATGAAATTAGGAATAGTAAAGAATGTACAGGGTAAAAACTTAAGTGGAGTTTCCTTAGAACGTGCCAATCTCGCTAATGCCAATATGTTGGGTACAAATCTTAACGGTGCCCAGTTGTATCAGGCTAATTTAAGTGATGCAACACTTAGTAAAGCTAGTCTAGCAGGAGCAGATCTGAGAGGTGTAAACTTCTCTCGTGCGGACTTGACAGAAGCAAATTTAAATAAAGCAAATTTACTAGGAGCCAAATTACAAGGTACTAATTTAAGAAAAGCAAAAATTAGGGATACAGAAACAGGTGAGATAACGACTAAACTTGATCCAAATGCTAAATTAGCTTGGGAAATTGTCAACGAGCCGAAAACAGGAAGAGACCTAGAAAGTAAAAAACTGGATAGTTACAATCTCATGTCTGTAAATTTGAAAAATGCTGTTTTATCCAATACTAGTCTAAATTGGGTGGACTTAAGCAAAGCAAATCTTGAAGGTGCGACGTTATATAAAGCAGATTTAAGAGGTACTAATTTAAACGGTGCTAATTTGAAGGGTGTTAACTTGACTGGTGCTCATTTGTACAAGGTGAAGACTGATACTTCAACCATTTGTCCTAACGGTAAATCTGGTCCTTGTAAATTTTAAGTAGCTAATTGAACTTAGCCAGAGTTCTGTACTGTCTGAAGCGATAGTTAAGCGAAGGCTATTTGAGAGTTTAGGATCACTGAGAGCCTACCAAAGCCAAATGTGAGTGTCTAGGAGGAGTTTCACTCTCGTACTTCCCATACGTTTTCTGGGAGAACAGGTGCAACTACATCGCCAAGAATTTTACCTGTATCTTTCATAAATCCAAAAGTCGGACGTTGGGGGCGAGACCTATATTCAGGTTGGGGAGAAACGTTTTTTTGCAGGTCATTTTTTAATGAGTGTAAAAGCACCTCAATAATAGTGATTCGTTCCTCGAAGGAGATATTCTGCAGCTTTTCCAGGTTTTCTGGGTCAATCATATTTTTGCTCCTGAGTTAAATCGCCTTCGTTCATACCTCATTTTAAGGCGAACTCCTCAGGTATTGGAGTGAAATAAAACGTTCTACGCGATCAAGCTTCTGGGGGTGCAACGAAATTTCAATACTTCGCCCGAAGCTTTGGTATAGTGTTGAGTGTGTGGTTATTAGTTGTCAAATGACTTCGCTGACGCTTCCTTTGAAAGTCGATCTAAGTCAGGTTCATCTCACTGATGAGCAATTTTATCAGCTCTGCATCAGCAATCCTGACCTGAATATTGAACGAGATGCCAAACAAGTTTTGATTTTTATGTCTCCAGTCGGTGGCGATAGTGGAAGAAGAGAAGCGGATTATATCACAGATTTGAATATCTGGAACCGCCAAACCGGAGAAGGCTTTGTTTTTAGTTCTTCGACAATGTTTAAGCTTCCCGGAGGGGGCGATCGCTCCCCTAATGCGGCGTGGGTAGAACGTTCTCGCTGGAAAGCTTTGACTCCAGAACAACGTCAAAAATTTCCGGCGATCGCACCCGATTTCGTGATTGAACTGAGGTCACGAACAGACAAATTAGACATGCTCCAAGAAAAAATGCAGGAGTATATGACGAGTGGCGTTCAGTTGGGTTGGATGTTAAATCCTCAAGATCAACAAGGTCAACTACCTACACTGCCCTTCGGGTCAGTATAGGCTTACGGAAAACCTAGTCTAGGCTAGGCTCATAATACGTAAAGTAAGAGTTGGTTAGCACATCGAGATGATGTGAGGCGACACGTACAAATATTTCCCTAGTTTGTACCTCTGTCTGGCTTAGTTGTGAATAGGAGATACGCTCACATCATTGTGCTAAGGGACTGATGATAAGTCTAAAAACATTTATTGGATTATCTCTAATGAATTCCAAAATCAATCAAGCTTCAAGAGTACCAGTGGTAGACCCTGACGGAAAGCCATTAATGCCCACCACACCTGCAAGAGTAAGGAAGTGGATTGTCCAAGGGAAAGCAATACCCAAACGAAATAAATTAGGAGTGTTTTTCGTCCAGCTAACCAATAAACCATCAGGTTACAGTACCCAACCAATTATTGCTGGAGTAGACCGAGGAAAGTGCTTTACTGGGATTGCATTTCAGACCAAACTAGTTACAATCGCTTTGTTTCATGCCTGCTTACCAGGGTTTTATAAATCCAAAAACTTGGGTAAGAAGAACCAGACTCTAGATCGTCAATCTGTAACTGGAAAGATGGATAAACGAGCCGAACTAAGAAGGACTCGCAGGGGTCAGAGAATTAACAGGAAGAGACCCTTCAAACTTCGCAATCACAGAGAAAAACGGTTCAACAACAGACGGCACAAGAAACTCCCACCGAGTGTCTTGTCAAACAGACAAATGGAGCTAAGAATCCTGAACGAGATGGCTTTAATCTTGCCAATCTCTGAAATTAGGGACGAGGCTTGCGGTGGTAATACTAAGAAGAATGGTTTAGGAATTTCACCCGTAACTGTTGGTCAAGAATGGTTTAGAGCCGAAGCATCCAAGATTGCTCATGTTGTAGAAGTTAGCTCCTTAGAGACTGGCAAGTATCGTGATCGCTTGAGGCTTGTTAAGGATAGAGATGATAAATCTAGACAAACTCCTGAGACTCACGCTAATGATGCAATTGCTCTTGCTGCATCCTATTTCATCCAGTACCGACCATTCCATACAGCTAATACCCACGGGCATGAATGGGTAGGAGAATGTACCGTCACATCGGCACCATTCATTGTGCTAAATCGCCCTAAGTTATTTAGACGAAAGCTACACCAAGAAAACTATTCCAAAGGTGGAATTCTCAAGCGTCAAGGTGGAACGATTACACCATTTATTTTCCGGTCTGGTGATTATGTAGAAACAACTTTCAAGGGTGACAAAGTGCGGGGCTGGATTGGTGGTTTTACGAATACTGGTAAGACGCAAAATGTATCAATCTATGACCACAATTGGTCAAGAGTCGGGCAATTCAATCCTAAAAATATCCGCTTACTTCAAAGAAGTTCGAGGTTATGTGTCACCCGATAAGAGGCGCGTTTCCGCATGTCCTCGTCCTCCTCCCTTCCTAACTACGTTTAGGTTCAGTTGGAGGACACAACATGCGGAAACGCGCTATCCCTCCCAATCACTGATTCTGAGTACAGAATGAGCGTGAGGGACTCCCGCGAAAGAATGTTGAAATCTATCGTCAAGGACAAGCTAAAGAAGTGCATTCACTACCCACTCAGCTTTCTGGTGAATCTGTCTTACCAGGTTTTGTACTCCAAGTTGAGCGCTTCACAGAAGATTAATTAGTAGTTAGTTGTTAGTAGTTGGTTGTTGGTTGAATCTTCTATAAACAACTAACCAATAACAACTAACCAATAACAACTAACAATTAACAAATTTTTACTTTTGCGCTCTTGTGTTGCCTTGAGTCGCAATTTCTTGGCGTAAAACTTCTACTGCTTTGGCAAATTGTGGGTCCGCTAGGGTACCTAGTTTGTTACGTTCGTGCAGCCACAAGTTTTGTCGCTGAGCATCTGTTAATTCTACTTTGACATTTGGCTCGATTCCACGCTTATTAATATCGTGATTTAGAGGAGTATAGTATTTTGCAATTGTGACTGCGACTCCTGAACCATCATCGAGGGGACGCACTGATTGCACTAGACCCTTTCCAAAGGTTCGAGTCCCAATCAACTCAGCACGCTTATTGTCCTGCATCGCTCCTGAGAGGATTTCACTCGCACTAGCTGAACCTTTATCCACTAGGATCACCAGTGGTTTATTCGTCAAAGCGTGTCCATTTGCTACTTCTTTCTCTACTTCTCCTTGGCGATCCTTGGTAGAGACAATTGTGCCACTATTTAGCCACATCCGGGCAATTTCTACGCTAGAGAAGAGTAAGCCGCCTGGATTGTTACGCAAATCTAGGACATAGCCAGCGACCTGTTTGTGTTCTAAATTTGTGATCGCGCTTTGCATTTCTTTACCAGCATTAGCGCTAAACTGGTTCAGGCGAATATAACCAGTGTTACCAGCGGGAGTTTGCTGCTGAGAATACTTCACCGGATGAATTTCAATCTTTGCTCGTGTAATCGTGTAGTCTTTTTGTTGACTATTCCGCAGAATTGTTAGGGTAACTGATGTTCCTGCTTCGCCTCGGATTAGGGCTACTGCTTGGTTAGTATCCATCCCCTCGGTACTTTTCCCATCGATTTTGGTGATGATATCCTTTGCCTGAAGACCCGCCTTAAAGGCAGGTGTATCCTCAATAGGTGCAATAACAGTTAACTTCTTGCCATTTTTTTCATCTAAACCAATTGAAATCCCAATACCTGTGAGTTCTCCAGAGGTATCAACTTGGAGACTCTTGAACTCTTCTGGGTTCATAAATCGGGTGTATGGGTCATCCAGCTTCTTCAGCATTTCCCGAATAGACTTATAAGCGTCTTCCTTACTACTGTAGGATTTGCTCAGGTACTCACGACGAACTGCCTGCCAATCTACATGATTAAAAGTACCGTCCACGTATTGACGGTCAATAATTTGCCAAACTTCATCTAATAATTCCTTAGGACTCTCTTTAAATAAAGCCTGTCCTTGTGAGTGAATACCTAAGCTAGTAACTGCGATCGTGGATAGCGTCACTGCAGTAGCACCCAAAACAAGCCCATTTCTTGTAATCACCATAATGAAAGCTATGCTAGACGGAAAATATATAAGATTAGTATGCTCAATCTAACACAGGGTATTAGTGTCCAGACCGAGCATATCTTTTTATTTTCAAAAAAAGTTGCAACCCACTGACCTTCGTGGTTTCCAAGACAAAACACTTGAAAAACTCTAAGGATCTACCCAGCGTCCATCTGCCTTAATCAAGTTAATCAACTCCTCTACACCTTTTTCCTCTGGGACTTTTTTGATTTCTTCTCTCCCTCGATAGAGAGAAATATATCCAGGGGTTTTGCCAACATAACCATAGTCAGCATCAGCCATCTCTCCGGGTCCATTGACAATGCAGCCCATAACTGCTATGTCTAACCCTGTGAGGTGCTTAGTAGATTCTCGAACGACGTGCAGCACTTCTTCTAGATTAAACAAAGTGCGCCCGCAGGAAGGACAGGCGACGTACTCCACCATCGTTTTCCGCAATCCCAAGGCTTGCAAAATGCTGTAGCAAACAGGAATTTCTTTTTCTGGTGCTTCCGTCAGTGATACGCGAATTGTATCGCCAATACCATCAGCTAGTAATGTTGCAATACCTGCGGTAGATTTAATCCGTCCGTATTCTCCATCACCTGCTTCGGTAACACCCAAATGTAGGGGATAATCCATTCCCAGATCACCCATCCTTTGTACCATCAGGCGATAGGCTGCTACCATTACCGGCACTCGCGAGGCTTTCAGGGAAATGACTAAGTTGTGGAAGTTTAGAGATTCACAAATGCGAATGAATTCCAAAGCAGACTCTACCATCCCTTGTGGAGTGTCACCATAGGTAAACAACATCCTTTCAGCTAGGGAACCGTGATTCACACCAATCCGCATCGCTTTGCCTTGATCCCGTAGAGAAATCACGAGAGGTTCTAGGGTTTCACGGATTTTTTCGCCAATTTCGTCAAATTCAGCTTGTGTGTATTCGGTTCTATTGGCGTTAGGTTTTTCAAAGACATATAAACCCGGATTAATCCGGACTTTCTCAATATGCTGGGCAACTTCCAAGGCAATTTTCAAACCATTGTGATGCACATCGGCAACAATTGGCACGTCTTGGTAAGTTTGGATTAATTTTTGTTTAATTTCTGCCAAAGCTTTGGCATGAGCCATACTTGGGACTGTCACGCGGACAATTTCGCAGCCTATTTCATGCAGACGACGAATTCCTGCTACGGAACCTTCTATATCTAGGGTGTCTTCATTAATCATCGACTGCACCACCACAGGGTGAGATCCCCCAATGATGACACTACCAACTTTGACTGGGCGAGTTTTAATGCGCTTGATTGCGGTGTCAAAGATGGGTTGACTAGAAGCAGTTTCGGAAGTTGTAAGCTTAGGCAGGGTTTGCATAACCTTTTAAGTAATTCCCTGTAGTGAAAATGTCAGATTTTGAAATGTTCTGTTTTTCAGCGTGCCACACCAAGTGCAAATTTGGGTGATTGAATTGGAGAAAATTGATTTTTTTCCTAGAATAAGACTTGTCAGGTGCTATACAGTTTGGGTTGAATGATGCTGAAAGAAAAACTTGAGCAACTAAAAGCTCTATTCGGAGGAACGGAACAGGCGTTGATTGCCTACTCTGGTGGCGTTGATAGCACTCTGGTCGCTAAGATTGCTTATGATGTGCTGGGCGATCGCGCTTTGGCGGTGACTGCTGTTTCTCCTTCTCTGTTACCAGAAGAATTGGAAGATGCGAAGATACAAGCAGCAACTATTGGGATTCCGCACAAAATTGTCCAGACCCATGAAATGGAAAATCCCAATTACACTTCTAACCCGGTGAATCGGTGTTATTTCTGTAAGAGTGAACTGCACGACACTCTCAAACCGTTAGCTATCCAGTTGGGTTACCCCTATGTTGTAGATGGGGTGAATGCTGATGATTTACATGACTATCGCCCAGGAATTCAAGCCGCAAAAGAAAGAGGTGCGCGATCGCCTTTAGCAGAAGTTGGTGTCACCAAAGCTGAAGTCCGCCAGCTTTCGCAACAATTGGGTTTACCATGGTGGGATAAACCTGCCCAACCCTGTCTGAGTTCCCGCTTTCCCTACGGTGAAGAGATTACAGTAGCTAAGTTGCAACGAGTCGGTAGGGCAGAAATTTACCTGCGGAAGTTAGGTTTGAAGAATTTGCGGGTGCGTTCTGAAGGTGATACCGCACGTATAGAATTGTCACCAGAAGAAATTAAAGAGTTTGTGTTGACGACAGATTTACAGTCCGTAGTTTCTGCCTTTCAGGAGTTCGGCTTCGTCTACGTCACCCTAGATTTGGAAGGTTATCGCAGTGGCAAACTGAATCAGGTGTTAAATCGGGAAGCCTTAAGTGTTAAGGTATAGGATTTTATTTTTTTATATTGGCTCGTAGTTGTGCTTTAGCGATCTTACTCCCTTCCCGCTAGAGATTTTAACCGCAGAGGCGCAGAGGACACAGAGATATGAGTTAGAGAGATTTAGGTAATTTTGACCAGGAAGGGAGTAACAATATGCCCACCTACTTACCGCAATTGTAGTAGAGCAATTGTTCTGATTTGGAGGTTATTAAGGGCTAACGAATCTGGTACAGCTTACATAGATTTTTTTCAATTTAATACAAGAACAAATACACGCAAAGGGATTATTGCTATAGATTTAGTGAGGTGGAATTATGATGATTAAAAATGACCAACAGTTACGCCATACAAAGGAATGGTTGGAGCGATTTGAGCAATCGGTAGCCGAACTGGGTAATAATGAGATTTTAAAAGCAGACCCTACGCGGTGGCAGTTGTATAGAGATTCATATCAAAGCCAAGTTGATGATTTAAAGGAACAAATTGCCGAATATGAAGCTCTCATTAACCATAATTTTCTGGAGGTCTGACCAAAACTCTTCTCTTGCTAATTTATCTAGAGTTTCTTGCCTTTCTTGAGTATAGTCGCCACTTCCCCATCCAGTTTGTTGTAAAAAGCGAATAGCATCAACTTGTCCCAAATGTTCAACTAAAATCTCATACCCTTTTTTTCTCAATTCTACTGGTGTCATAATGTGATTAACCTCATAATTAAGATTGAAAAATTTTCATTAACCAACTAACAGGATTGTCCACTGCTATTTTTAATAGATCTTGATGGCGCAATGCATTTTTAAGTAATCGGTCATCAGTGGAGAGTAAAATTAAGTTCTGCATATGACTCATTATTTAGTTCTCTTCCTGATCAACATCGCTATAGGGTTCCTGTAAAAATTCTTCCCGTGTCATCCACTGCTGTGCAGTATGCCGGATATGGTAAATTGTTACTGTCTCCTCCTCAATGCCATACAGAATTCGATAGAATTTTTTGTAGAGAAGGCAGCGGATTTCGTCCCCTATTATTTTCTGCTCCGGCGCAACGGGACAACGACGAGGCAGAAAGGCAAGCGTGTCAATCGCCCCGAATAAACCATTGAACCAGTTAGCCGCCTGAACAGGGGAATTCTGCGCGATCCACAGATAAACCTTCTCCGCATCGGCTAACGCCGTCGGCGTAATCCTAACGCGGTATGTCATGCTTTACCCGCAATTCTTCCAGGGCTTCCACTGCATCCCGATCTTGTCCGGCGGCGGCTTCTGCCATCCCTTGACGAATCACGGTCGCTGACCTGAATACGGTTAATTCGTCTAGTAATTCCTGATAGGATGCCGCATCCTGTATAATGATCGATGCCTTGCCGTTGACGGTAAGAACAATCGGCTTATGACTTTCCTGTAACTGCTCAATGAACTGTTTAGCATTTCGCTGAAAGTCCGACAGAGGATAAATCTCCCGTGCATCAAGCATGGTTTTGTCCTTTACATGAAATATTCATTTAATTTCATGTTATCGGATCAGCAGAAGAAATCCAATAGCTTTATGGGGTAAAAAGCCCTGAACTAATGTTTCGCACGATACATTAAACGCCGGGTAAGCTGCTGTACGAGGCGGCGCAGATCGTCCAGATTGTGGGCGAGGCGATCCATGCTATGCACTACCACCATATCCCCCTCGCCGCACAAATGGGATGCTTGCGTTAGAATATGGTATCTACACAAAAGGCGTTAGCGGAAAAATTATATGCTAACAGAAGGAATACGCTGGACAATTCAAGATTTAGAACTTCTCTCAGAAAATGAAGGGACAAAATACGAGATTATTGATGGGGAATTATTTGTGACTAGAGCACCACACTTTAGACATCAGCAAACTTGTGGCAAAATTTTTAGAGAAGTCGATGCTTGGTCTGAAAGTAGTGGTTTAGGAGAAACAATTCCTGGTCCCGGTGTTTTGTTTTCTGAATTAGATAATGTGATTCCGGATGTTGTTTGGGTTAACAAGGAAACTTTGGCACTGATGTTAGATGAAGCGGGACATTTGACCGGTGCTCCTGAGTTGGTAGTAGAGGTTTTGTCTGGAAGCAAAGAAGACCAAAGAAGAGATAGAGAGGTAAAACTAAAGCTTTATTCTTCAAGAGGTGTCAAAGAATATTGGATTGCTGATTGGCGATCGCATAAAGTAGAGGTTTACTGCCGCGAACAAGGTATACTCAAGTTGGCAGTCACTCTTTTTAGCGGTGATACTATAACTTCGGCGCTGTTACCCGGTTTTAGTTGCACTGTAGAAGCATTTTTTCCAAATTAAATATAAGTAGTAAAACGGAGAGGGGGGGATTCGAACCCCCGTTGACGTCGCCGCCAAAACGCATTTCGAGTGCGTCACCATCAACCACTCGGACACCTCTCCCTGAGGTAATATTACCCTATATTAGTGATACTATCACAAAGCTTTAAATTTTTTACAAAACCGAAGATTTATTTTCTGTTACCTGCATAAATGATTCAAACTGACCATCAGGTGTCCACTGGATAGCACCATCTCGTTGTGTAACGAATACTTTTGTCTGGCTTTGACTGAGTTCCGATAGAGTCTTTGGCTCAAGGGTGGTAGAAGCGATCGCCACCTGTGGTTGTAAACTCAGAACTAATTCTTTTAAGGATTGACCAGGACACCACAACACTTGCGGATGAGGTAATCCCCCACTTTTGATCATCTGACTTAGCACATCGGGTTTAAGATTACCTACCAATAACCAACTCTGACCAAGAATTTGCATCTGTAAAACAGGCAACTGGTTGTCGATTAATTGTGCAACGGTCGTACCAGTATTTGCTATCTGACCAGTTGATAAAGGTTGGTAAATTCCCTTGTATTTTAGCACCTCTTTTTGAATTCCCATACTGACTAAAGCATTTTCTGGGGTCAGGGAATAGTTATAAAAAGCTTTAATCGGTAACCGTTGCATCACCTCTAACCAACTATTACTACCATTGCTTTGGAAATCTGTGGCGATCGCTGAATCAATTTGATTCACACCCTGTTGCTGCAAAAACGGCAATATTGTGTAGCGTCCTGTACTCTCATTTCCACTATTAATGAGCGTGACCTTTCCATGGTCTTGAATGACTAAAATTGGTTCTTCACTTGCTGCAAGCACTGTGATCCGGAATAGAGTGTTTGCAGAATGCCACACTGGAATCAGTACTAAACCAACGGCGATCAAGCTTGCAAACCTCCAACGTTTTTGCCACCAAGGAATCAACCAAGCGCAGATTATTAGAGTATAAATTGCCAGCATTGCAAAAGTAGATATACTACCTACAGCAACAAAGCTTCCAGGTAAGTGGGCAAACAAATCTACTAACTGAATTAGCCAGTGTGTTGGATAATACAAAGCACTTGCTAAAGTACTTCCAACCTCAGGTAAGATTAAACTCGCCAACCCACTGACCATCCCACCGATCATAATTATGGAAATAAATGGGCTGGCGAGGATATTCAATGGCAAAGTGTAAACTGTTAGCACGCTAAACACGTGTAACAGAAGCGGTAACGTCCAAATTGTCGCGGCGAGGGGAATGGCAATGAGAGAGGCGATCGCAGGTGGTAACCAATCCAAACGCCGAATTAATGGCGATACTGTGACAATCAACCCCAGCGTTGCTAAAAAACTCAGTTGAAACCCTAAATCCCAGATCCAAAGCGGATTAAACAGCAACAATAGCACGGCTGCAACCAGTAGCGCACCCAACTTTTTGACTCTTCGTTTCAATCCCATCCCAATTAAAGCCGCAAATCCCATAATTACGGCTTTAAGTACCGACGGCTGGAAACCAGTTAAACTTAAGAACATGATTAAAGCTATACCGCCAAGGGTAAATTGAGTCACCCTGGTTGAACGCCTGCTCAAGGTCAGTAAGACACCCAAAATTAAGGAAGTTTTTAGCCCAGGCGATCCCAAAACATGAGTTAAACCGGTGAGTACAAACAAGTCACGGATATCGTAGGGTAAATCAACGGTTTTGCTACCCAAAGTCATTGCACTGACAAGTGTACCTTCTGGGATACCTAAGCCGCGAACGTGCGATCGGACAATTCGCTCCCTGATTTTCCACAACCCCCATTTATGCTCATCATCCAAAATATTGAGCCGCCGTCCACTTAGACCAGCAAAAGAGCCTTCTTGCTTAAGAAACTGCTGAAAGTCGAAAGCACCTGGATTTAATGCTGGTTTTGGGTTGTACAAAACGCCAGTTACAGCAATTTGTTGACCAGGGTGTAAGCCAGTAGCTTCGAGCAAAGGTAAAGTCACGTACAGCTTACCTGTCACTCCTTTACTGACACCGGCTGGCCCATCATCATTTTTTACCTCATCCAACTGAGTCGCTGCTAACCACAATTGTCCTCTTTGAGAGCGAGTTAGGCGGGGTGTCGTTTTTACCACCCCGCGAACCATAAATAGTTGTTCCTGATGGTTGCCATTCTCCACAGGGACGAACTTACTGATATCATCTAATGCCGGTTGCGGAACCCGCCATTGAAAATATAAACTTGCCAACAGCCCCACTACCCCAGCAAAGATCCATACTCTCGGTTTGAGACTGGGTTGCAGCAATTGTGGTGCTGTCTTAGTATTTGCTGGAGGATTTTTCTTGTTTTGCGATGCTTTTTGTGGTGTATGGCGTTGTATTTTAAACAGAGATGCTCCTACTACCCCCAGAGCTAACACCCAAAAACCACCCTGAGGAACTGCTGTAAACAGTAGCCCGAGAATATAACCAAGACAAATAATTACACCACTTGCTTGAATCATCAAAGTTTTTAAACAATTGGAGTCAGGAGTCAGGAGTCAGGAGTCAGGAGTCAGGAGTCAGGAGTCAGAATTGAATTTTATGCCCCTGGCGATGAATCATAGTCTAAAGCACCCGATTGTAATCGTCGAGAGGAGTGAAACATTTCTCCTTGCTTGAATGAAGTCAGGGGTTTCAAGGATGGGGTATTCTGACTCCGGACTCCTGTACTTGCAAGACAGCGGAGATTGAACCAAGAGTTATAGTTTCAAGGATGGGGTATTCTGACTCCTGACTCCTGACTCCTGACTCCTGACTCCTAACTTAATTCTTCAAAAGCGGAAAACCCAACTTCTCTCGTTGTTCTACGTACATTTGCGCCACCTTCCGTGCTAAATTCCGAATTCTTGCTATGTAGCGAGTCCGTTCCGTTACGGAAATAACTCCTCTAGCATCCAATAAATTGAACGTGTGTGAACCCTTCAATACATAGTCCAAGCTAGGTAGCACCAATCCTCGCTCGGTCAATTGCTGAGCTTCTTGCTCATACATATTAAATAGTGTCAGCAGCATTTCTGGATTCGACGCTTCAAAGTTGTAGGTACACTGCTCAATCTCTGCCTGCAGATAAACATCTCCATATGTAATGTTATCTGTCCAGGTGATCTTAGTGATTGCTTCTACACCCTGAAGATACATCGTCAACCGCTCTAGACCATAGGTCATCTCTATCGATACTGGACGACAATCAAGTCCCCCACACTGTTGGAAGTAAGTAAACTGAGTCACTTCCATCCCGTCTAGCCAGACTTCCCAGCCAGTACCCCAAGCTCCTACTGTTGCATCTTCCCAGTTGTCTTCTACAAACCGAATATCGTGGTCTTCAGGACGGATGCCCAAAGCCCTTAGAGAATCGAGATAAATCTCTTGGATATTTTCTGGCGAAGGCTTAATCAGGACTTGGAATTGATAATAATGTTGAAACCGATTTGGGTTTTCGCCGTAGCGTCCATCTGTAGGGCGACGACAGGGTTCAACGTAAGCTACAGCCCACGGTTCTGGGCCTAGCGCCCTTAGAAATGTATGTGGGTTTTTAGTGCCTGCTCCTTTCTCAATATCGTAGGGTTGGGCAATTAGGCAGCCGCGATCGGCCCAGAACTGATGCAATGTTGCTATTACCGACTGAAAATTCACTTCTTTACTCTTCCTTAGTCAGCCAAGTGCTTAACCCATTGTTGCCTAAACTTAGCCCCTCACTTACTTGCTCTAAGTTGTCCACAAGCAGCATCAGCCTCTAAGCCACGAGAGTAGCGAACACTAACAGCAATTTTTTGTTGCTCAAGGACTTTGACGAAAGAGGCAATCTGGTCGTGGCGGGGTCGTTTGTAGTCAGCTTCCTGGATAGGATTGTAGGGAATCAAATTCACATGACTTTGGAATCCCCGCAGGCGTTGCGCCAATTCCAATGCGTGTTGTGGCAAATCATTGACGCCCGCAAGGAGAACATATTCAAAAGTGACACGCCGTCCTGTTATTTCTACGTATTCTCGACATTCAGTTAACAAGTCTTCTATGGGATAGGAGTGGGCACTGGGAATGAGTTGTTCTCGCAGTGCTTGGTTGGGGGCGTGAAGACTCACAGCAAGAGTCACCTGCAAATGGTGTTGAGCAAACTGACGGATGCGATCGCGAATACCAACGGTAGAAATAGTCAGCGATCGCTGTCCAATACCCACATCTTGATTCAGGGATCTAATAGCTTCTAGGACATGATCTATGTTCAACAACGGTTCACCCATGCCCATAAACACGACGTGACTCACCCGCTGCTGAAAATCTTCCTGAACTGTCAACACTTGATCGACAATTTCATGGCGTGCCAAATTGCGCTTATAGCCTCCTTTACCAGTAGCACAAAAATCACATGCCATCGGACAACCCACCTGAGTAGAGACGCAAACCGTCAACCGGGATTTTGAATTTTCTCCTCCTGCGCTTCGTCTTCCGAAGGTGGGGATACCGACGCTTTCAATAATTTGACCATCTACCAGTTGTAAAAGATACTTAACAGTATGATCAGGGGCGACAGAGCGGTAGTGTAGAGTTGAGCGCCCGATGGGAATTTCTGCGACTTCAGCACGCCATTGTTTAGAAAATACAGAGATATCCGCTAGCGATCGCACTCCCTTTTGATAGATCCACTCATGCAGTTGCTTTCCTCTATAAGCGGGTTGTCCTTGCTGCTGCACCCAAGCGGTTAACTCGGCAACGGAAGCACCCAGTAGGGGAGGAATTGTCAGTTCTTTCTTCTGGGTAAGGGAGTCAACCGGAGATAAAATAGGTGTGGCGGACATAAGGAATATAAGTTGATGCTGCAATCTCTATCATCTTATGCTACAGCTTTTGGCTGAAAACTGGGGGTCTGCACACCCCATCATTGAAACTGGCGAAATAGATGGCTGTGTTCGGGATGATATAAATGCGAACGGGCTTCGCTTGAGGTTTTGAGGGCAGGGCTGACTATATAAAGTGTAGTGCGAATTAGCTTTTCCTTTTGAGTACAATCTGCCATTTGATTGAGAGGAACAACCCAGATTTTTTCATCGGGCCACCCTAACCGAAAGCAAATCGCTACAGATGTATCGGCTGGGTAGTGTTCTAGTAGTTTGGCTTGGGCGTTTTCGACATGACGCGCACTCAGATACAGACAGAGGCTGGCTTGATGGGCTGCGAGTGTTGTTAATTCTTCTGTTGCGGGAACTTCTGTTTTTCCACTTATACGTGTCAGGATGATGCTTTGGACTACACCTGGGACTGTGAGTTCTACTTTAAGTTTGGCGGCGGCGGCTTGAAAGGCACTAATCCCTGGTATCACTTCAAACGGGATTTCTGCTTCTGCTAGGAGATGCATTTGTTCGTGGATGGCACTGTAGAGACTTGGGTCGCCAGAATGAAGGCGGACAACAGATTTGTGCGATCGCACCCGTTCTATCATCAGCGGCAAAATCTCTTCTAAAGTCTTATTAGCAGTCTGAATAATTTCTGCATCTAGGCGGCATAATTGCAAAATCTGTTGGGGTACTAAAGAATCAGCAAACAAAATCACATCTGCTGCAACTAGCAGTTTCTGCGCTCTAATAGTTAATAATTCTGGATCTCCTGGACCTGCTCCCACAATATATACTGCCGGTTTAAAGTCGTCTGTAGTCAGCTTCATTTTCTATTCATGTAAGTATATTTACTCGATTTTGATCTAAGACAACTTGAAAAATTTTTTTTGGCATTTTCTCAGTATCTTTCCGGATTGACCCTCTTAATCTAGTAGAAGTGATTGGTAGATGCACCCTGGTTAAGCCCTAGAGAAAGCTCTGGGGCATTTTTTATGCTAACAATTCCCGTCAGCTTCGCATTTCCCCTTCTCCTCTACTAGAGGTGGAAACCACATCTGGCAATGAACGGTGATTTAGGTAAAGCCAAGCTAGCCCAGCTAATCCGAAGGCAATTTCAATTAAGCTCACGACTTGTGCTATCCGCAGTGGTCCTAGCATCAAGCTATCAGTCCTCAAACCTTCGATCCACAGACGTCCTAAGCTGTAAGCTACTAAGTAAACCATAGACAGCGTACCTAGCTTCAAGCGTGGCTTACCAGCTAATCCTCGAAAAAATAATGTTATTAGCAAGGCAAACACCATAAAATCCCACAGCGATTCGTAAAGGAAGGTGGGATGGAAATAGCTAACATCAGCAAACTCTGGTGGACGGGGGAATCTTTTTTCCCCGTTCGCCAAGTTAATGACAGGGGGAATATACAACTTCCAAGGTAAATTTGTGGGTCTACCAAAAGCTTCTGAGTTGAAGAAATTACCCCAACGTCCGATAGCTTGCCCTAGAATTAGCGAAGGAGCGACCAAATCTGCTAGTTGCCAGAAAGAAACCCGCTTGAGTTTAGCAAAGATTAACGCTGCTACAATGCCACCGATAATCGCGCCATGAATCGCAATCCCTCCTTGCCAAATAGCAATAATCCGTTCTGGGTGCTGAGCATAATCTGACCATTGAAACAAAACGTAATACAGCCGCGCTGTCGGAATTGCCCCGATGACCAGCCAAATTGACAAATCGCTCAGCAACTCTGGATTTACGTTACGGCGCTTTGCCAAGTTCTGGGAAAGAGTGACACCAATTAACACGGCTGTTGCAATTAATAAGCCATACCAACGGATAGTTAATGACCCTATTTTCACCAGAATCGGTCCTGGAGAAGTAAATTGAAAAGCCAAGGGCAAGGTGGAAAGATCCAGTGCCATGGAAAAGTACCTAGAAGACTGTATAATTAAAACGTGCGTAAGGATACATCCGTCAGAATACAGGAGTCAGAATTGTTAAGGAATCGGGAGATAGCAGAAGCCCTCTCAGCTAGTGAAGACAAATCCCCAACCCTGATAAATTCTGACGAATGACAACTGACACATGTATTCTTACAAAAGCCACAGTTCTGATTTTAAGTTGCCTTGGCTCAACAAGGGAACTTGGGGGCGTAATTAGCCTTTTGACAGTTAACGGTTGACAGTCAACTGTCAACTATAAAAATTTCAGTTTGCTCCACCGTCGGTGGTTAGATATAATCACCTAAACAAGCTTGAGAAATATTTTGTGATTGCTATTTATCCTGGTAGCTTCGACCCGATAACCTTGGGACACCTAGATCTGATCGAACGCGGATCGCGGTTGTTTACAAAGGTGATTGTTGCTGTTTTGCGAAATCCTAACAAAATGCCGCTGTTTACTGTACAACAACGGCTAGAACAGATTCGTCTATCTACGCAACATTTGCCAAGTGTAGATGTAGACGGCTTCGATGGTCTTACCGTTAAATACGCTCAAATGCGAGGAGCTCAAGTTCTACTACGCGGTTTGCGGGCTGTTTCAGACTTTGAAGTAGAGCTTCAGATGGCTCATACTAATAAAACCCTCTCTACTCAAATAGAAACAGTTTTTCTAGCAACATCAAATGAGTATAGTTTCTTAAGTAGTAGTGTGGTAAGAGAAGTCGCTAGGTTTGGTGGCTCTGTTGATCATCTTGTTCCCTCGCACGTTGCTCGAGATATTTACCAATGCTACGCTCAGAACCATCCAGTATCGAACCAAATCAAGACGGAAGTTATCTAACTCCTGAAGAATTTACCGAAGAATCGGAAAGTTTAGATCTTCAGCAGGAACTCAACCATCTAGAAGAAATGATTCTCGCCAGTCCCCGTATTCCACTGACGCGACGCACGTTGGTGGATGAAGAAAAACTGCTGGATCAGCTCGATTATGTCAGGCTTTCTTTGCCAACAGCTTTTCAGGAAGCAGTAGAGATTGTCTCACAAAAGGAAGAAATTCTTCTGGAAGCAGAAGAGTACGGTCAGCAAATTGTTGACGCAGCACAAGCTAAAAGAGCGCAAATTCTAGATGATAGCGATATCATTCGACAGGCAGAACAAGAAGCTTCCGAAATGCGGCGCAAAGTTCAACAAGAGTGTGATGCAATGCTGCAAGAAACCCTAGAGGAAATTGACCGCAAGCGACGCCTCTGTGAACAAGAATTGGAGATGATGCACACAAAAGCGATCGCAGAAGCTAAAGCAATTGAACAAGGAGCTGATGAATATGCTGATAGCGTCCTGGAAAATATCGAGCAGCACCTGAGCGATATGTTACGCATCATTCGTAACGGACGGCAACAACTGCACCCAGATCCCTCTTCAGGACGTAATTCCCCCCCCTCTAAGAAGAAGTAGGAGAAGCAATCCTCTAGAAATGCTTCGGAACCGCCTCCAGAGTAGAGGGAAAACACATTTTATGTATACGCAAGTTAAATATGCTACGTTTTAATTCACGATCATGTCTATTTGCACTCTTCAGCAATTTCTGAAGCAGTCAATTTAGTCCAAATATATTCCGAATTTTAGTTATTGGGTGTTACGTCTACACAGAATCATAGGGCGATGAAATAGACCCAAAAGGCTATTTCATCGCCCCTCAAACAACAACACACTAATGAATTTATAGATTATTTATGCGTGAGTTGTGTGCTTGGTTGCATGATGCTTAGCTGCTTCGTCTGCGTGGTGTGTTGCGCTGACATGATGTCCTTGCGCAACCTGTGCATGATGCGCTGCCTTTTCATCATTCCCTGATTCATGATGTTTGGCTGCTTCATGATGATGCTTAGCTGCATGTTCATGGTGTTCCGCAGCTTTTTTATGATGTTCGGCAGTTTGCTGGTTAGTCGCTGTACCTTGTTGTTGCGTAGCCATGATCATTTGTCCCTATGATACATTAGCTACAGATTATCGTTCAGTTATGTGCATCTTATCTCTTCCAAAAGGGAGAGTTTTTTAGGCAGCTTTATGCAGGTTGTGTCAGTATAGAGGTAGTCTAGAGGTGAATTCCATGACTATCGAAACAGCCACCAAGTATTACATCGCCAATAAGCCAGTGCGGCATAAAGCCCTAGGGCTGCTGCTTATTGTCGATTTATACCCATCTAGACTTGGCAGTGTGCGAGTCAAACTGACCAACGGAACAGAGATGGATTGCCAGCTAGAGTTTTTAGATTCCGTTTAGGAGAGGAAATTGACATTCCCCACTCCCTATTCCCCACTCAGGGTTTGTAAAAAATCCCCTACCAGATAGAGTGAACCGCACAAAACCACTAAATTCTCCGTCGAGGCAAAAGCAGCCTCAAGCGCTGATGATAAATCTGAATAAGTGCTGCAAAAGCTCAATGGACAGATATTTTGAGCCAGTTTTGCTAGTTCACTCTGATCAGCTGGATGGGGATCGAGTACTGGGGTTAAATATAATCGGTCATTTGGTCGCAGTAAAGCTTTGAAGATACCAGCATGGTCTTTAGAGGAGCGCATTCCCATCACCCAACTCACCCCAATTTTAGATTCTAGGGTCTCAATATAATCACGCAACACCTCAGCTGCGGCTGGGTTATGTGCACCATCCACCAACAATTTGTGCTTGTTCCAGGTAGTCCATTGCATCCGCCCCAACCACTTGGTTTTTGCCATCCCGCGAATAATATCTGCTTCCGATATCTCCCAACCCTGTTTTTGCAAGATTTGCAAAGCAGCAATAGCCACAGATGAATTTACCAACTGAAATTGTCCGTGTAGCGGTAAGGGATATTTAATTGATTTTAGATTCTGCCTCGAAAATTCGGAATTCTCTCCCATTTCCCCAACTCCTTGATACTCCGCCCATCCTGTAGCAATCTGACGGGCGGGTTGAGGCGTAATATATGGGCATTTTAATTCTAGAACACGCGATCGCACCACTTTTTGTGCATCGGGTGGTAATTGTCCAATGACAACTGGACATTCGGGTTTGAGGATACCAGCTTTTTCTACTGCGATTTCAGCAATGGTCGAACCGAGTATCTTTAAGTGATCTAGACCGATAGAAGTGATGATGGTAACGAGAGGGCGATCGCATACGTTGGTTGCATCTAAGCGTCCACCGAGTCCGACTTCTACCACCGCTACATCAACTTGCTGTTGAGCAAAATACAACCAAGCAGCCGCAGTCAGAACTTCAAACTGAGTTGGGAAATTTTCTTCAGGGTTAATAGCAGCTTCGACTTGCAGTAATAATTTGCACAATTCTTCTGCTGAAATGGATTGTTCGTTCAGACAAAAGCGTTCTGTCCAATCAACCAAGTGGGGGGAAGTGTAGCGTCCTGTCCGATAACCTGCTTCAGTCAGAATAGAAGAAAGATAAGCACAGACAGAACCTTTACCATTAGTGCCAGCAACGTGAATAACTGGGACTTGATGATGAGGGTTACCGAGACTTGCCAACAGCTTTTGATTTTGCTCTAGTCCAAGATTGATACCAAAGCGTTTAAAGGGTTTGAGGATAGAGTCAATATCCACCTTAACATCAGGTTTGTAATAGGGCTTTAGCTCTAAAGTAAGGTTCTTAGTAGCACTTTAGCGTTAAAGCGCTACTACGAACAAATACGTAATTTTTGTGTTCGACAATTTACCCAGTAATTTTATGCTTCTCTATCCAAAAAGCCTTGCAATTGTCTTAAAGCAGCCGCACCAATGTTAAAAGCTGCCCAACCAGCAGCAATCAAGACCGGAGCTAAAACAACCGCTACACGCATATCAATGTCCATATTTACAACCCCTCTGTTAAGTACAATTTAAAGTTTTATGATCTGTTCTCATTTTTATTTTTAACTGAAGTGGGCTATTTTTCCCAAGCCCTTTGTAAAGAATATTTACGGCAGCGATAGTTAGTTGTTAGTCGTTAGTCGTTCTCCCCTGCCCGGCATGAAGCAAAGCCAATTTCTGGTAACGTTTAGCGTGTTCGATGAGTTCTGCTGCTTCAGATGCTGAATTTTGGCGTACTACTTTAGCGGGAACGCCCATGACAACAGATAAGGGAGGTACATCCTTCGTTACCACTGCCCCAGCGCCAACGATACTACCAGCACCTAAGCGTACCCCATCTAAAACAATAGCGCCGATGCCAATTAGACTGCCACGTTCAACGTAAGCGGAATGTACCACAGCACGGTGCCCTACGGTAACATAATCTTCTAAGATTGTTGGTTTACCAGGATCGCCATGTAGGATTGCTCCATCTTGAATATTAGTATATTCGCCAATTTCAATACGTTCCACATCTCCTCTAACAACTGCTCCATACCAGATGCTAACCCCTGCTGCTATTTTTACAGACCCAATAACAACAGCATTTGCGGCGATGAAGGCGGCTTGAGAAATATCAGGAGAAGACCAATAGGAAGCAGTAGACACGATAGAATAGGAATAGAGTACTCAGGTACACTGGAAAGACTCCAACCTTAGAGGCTGGTTGCAAAACCAGGATATCACGGTATTAAGCCTTTATGTGTTTGGAGGATACAAGGTAGTAGAGGAGCAGAGGAACAGGGGAGAAGAATTGACATCGGTAATCTTACAGTGGGAAGGGAGTAATTGTCAGTGCAGTAGGTGAGTAACCCAATGAAGTGGAGTAGAAGTGGAAAGAAAACTAAAATTTCGGGTGAATACAAAAATATGTTTGTACGCACTTCATGATGAATCTAGGCTTGCAGTACCCAATATTTGGTCCGGAAATCCAGTGTCCCCATTGCCGTCAAACTATACTGGCACTGACACTAACAGATACGTATTTATGTCCCCGTCATGGCGCGTTTGAAGCTAATCCCAAAACTGGAGAATTGATTCATTTACAGTCGGGACGCCATTGGCGAAGATGGAATAGTGACTGGTATCGTCAACATACTCATCCCGATGGCATTCGGTTTGAAATTCACGAAGCATTAGATAAGCTTTATACTCAAGGCTTCCGAGCCACAAGGGTAATTATTGCTCAACGCTATCAAGAATTGATGAGCGGCTATCTAGAACGCACCACACCTTGGCGTTCTGGACAAGCAGAGACGACATCAGCGAGACTTTATGGCTTACCAGTAGAGTTTAGCCCCCATCCCTCAGAAGAACCCTGCTGGGAAGTGATTAATTTTGATCTGGAAAAAGAGCCTGGAGTACCTGTACGCTACCCCTATTTTCGACTATTTGAATAGAGTCACGAGTTATTTGAATAGAGTTAGGAATTATGAATACAATTTTACTCCTAACTCGTAACTCGTAACTCCTAACTCTTAACTCGTAACATGCACCACGCTTCTATTCGTACAGCAAATATTCATCGGGCGATCGCCTTCTACGAACAGTTAGGGTTTACGGTTCGTGAACGCTTCACGACAGGCTATACATTAGCTTGCTGGATGGAAGGGTTAGACGGCAGAATTGAACTGATCCAAATTCCACAACCAAAACCAGCTCCAGACGCGTTTGTAGATGAGCATTATGTGGGATATTATCATTTGTCATTTGACTTAACGGATAGAACCCCAGATTTACCTAGTTGGCTGAACAGCTTAAAAGAACGTTTTGCGGTGGCTTCCCAAAACACAAGTGAGCAGTTACAACCTCTAGAAGTGCTTTTGGAACCTACACAACAGCAGATCGGCGATCGCATCTACGAAGTGACTTTTATTGCAGATGCTGATGGCTTACCTTTGGAATTCATTCGACTTCTATAGCAATCTTGTTTCAGTTGTCAAGTCGCCTCATCTACGAATCATTTTGAATTGAGCAACATTTACGACAATGTTCAGTTAACAGGGAGCTCTTAGCAGGGAGTAGGGAGTAGGAGGAGTTTCTTTCATTCATAACGGGTGATGCGCCGCCCGTGGGGTGCATTTCAGTCCATTTCAAGTGCCGTTAAGCTATTAGCCCGGAACTTCAGTTCTGGGCGGGATATCGGGCTGTGAAGCAGCAATCTTTCTAGGGTTTCAATACCACGCGGATCAGCAAGCCTTTTTCGCTCCCCTGCTCCCCCGGATCAATATTTTATTTGTGAAGACTTAATTTTCTTTAACTAATTATAGATATTTATTACTTTTTCGGTAAAATAATTTTTTGATCTTTCTCTGTAGTGTTGCTGATGCGACAGATTTTATGGAGAGATTAGACTAGATTGATACAAAAACTGTGTCATTATCTTTACTGATAAATCGGCAAATAATATGTCTGTGTTTTACAAATTACGTAGATATCGTTTTCGTCGTTTTCTATTTTTACTGTTGGTTTCTTGGCTAATTATTGTATTATTAGTTGGTAGGGAATCTGCGTATAGTCACTTAGTCGTTTTATCAAAATGGGTAAATTCTCCTAAAATAGAAGTACTAAAAGAAACATCTGCTTTCGTAACAGAAAATGTCCGTAAGACAGTAATGGAAAATGGTCTTACCGTGCTGACAAAGGAAGTACACACTAGCCCAGTAGTAACAGTACAGGTGTGGTACAAGGTGGGTTCACGTAACGAAGGACCAGGTGTCAATGGCATTGCCCACCAGTTAGAACACATGATGTTTAGGGGTACGAAACAGCGTCCAATTCAATTTGGACGATTGTTTAGTTTTTTAGGCAGTGACTCAAACGCTTTCACAAGCTATGACCAAACTGCGTACTATAACACTGTGGAACCTGACAAACTAAAAACACTCCTTGTTCTAGAAGCAGACAGAATGCAAAATGCCCAGATTGATGCCGATAAACTAGCGCACGAGAAGCGGGTGGTCATTTCTGAGTTGCAGGGTTATGAAAATAGTCCTAATTATCGCCTCAGCCGTGTTGTCATGCGGGCGGCTTTTCCCAATCATGCTTACGGTTTACCTGTGGGTGGTACTAAAGCTGATGTCGAGAAGTTTCAGGTTGACAAGGTGCTTAAGTACTACCGCAAATTTTATCGTCCTGACAATGCAGTATTAGTGATTGTTGGGGATTTCCAAACTGCACCAACTCTCAAAGCTGTTCAACAGACATTTAAGAACATACCTAAAAAAGTGAGGAGTGAGGAGTTAGGACTTAAGAGTAAAAAAACTTTCGACCCCTCACTGCTGACTCCTCTGAAGCCTCACGCTTCTCCTATTGTTCTACGAGAACAGGGAGCAGGAGCATTATTACAAGCAATATATCCGCTACCAGATGTGAATCACCCAGACGTACCATCTCTGAATGTGATGGATTACATCTTGACAGAGGGACGGAATTCTCATCTTTATCAAGCATTGGTGGAATCTGGTTTAGCTAGTGATGTGACAGCTTCTGTTGTCAGTCTAGAAGAGTTCGGCTGGTACGATCTCTCCGTAACGGCGCTTCCAGGTAAAGATTTGAAAAAAATCGATTCAGTATTAAGTCGTGCGATCGCCAGTTTTGCTCAAACAGAAGTCACAACAGAAGAAGTGAACCGAGCTAAGGCACAATTAGAGGCTGCACTCGTTTTGGGTAACCTTGATATCACCAGTCAGGCGACGCAATTGGGTAGTGATGAAACAACATCTGGCGATTATCGCTACACAGATAGATATTTAGCCGATGTTCGCCGAGTCACTGCCGCAGATGTGAAGCGTGTGGCAAACAAATATCTTAAATTACAATCAAGGACATTCGGCTTTTTTGAACCAACTCAAAGCCTTCAACGAGATGTTGGTGGTAAAGCAAAGTCTACACAAATTACTGAAAATTTTGCTGGCAAACCTATATCTCCCTTAGATGTGGCGAAGTACCTACCGCCTGTAGATTCAGATGCTGTTTCCACCCCCACACACACGCTACCACAGCAATTCACATTGTCTAACGGTCTGCGAATATTGCTATTTCCTGATCAGAGCACTCCCACGGTAACGCTGAATGGGTTTATTAAAGCTGGTACAGAATTTGACCCAGATAACAAGGTGGGTCTGGCTTCGCTAGTATCAGAAAACTTGATGAATGGCACAAAAACTAAAGATATCTTAACAATTGCCAAAGCCCTTGAAGATCGAGGGGCGAGTCTAACCTTTAAAACTGCCCGAGAAGGTGTGCAGGTTCAGGGTAATAGCTTAGCAGCAGACTTAAGAGTTTTGATTCAGACTTTTGCAGATGTTGTAAAAAACCCGACATTTCCATCAAAAGAGTTAGAAATAAGCCGCCAACAGGCTTTAACCACCCTCAAGCAGGAATTGGATGATCCAACAGAACTGGCAAAAAGAACTTTTGCACAATCTGTTTACCCGAAAACACATCCGGTACATAAGTTTCCGACACAGGAGAGTTTGCACCTCATTAGTCGTCAAGACATGATTGACTTCAAAACCAAATTTTATCGTCCAGATACTACAGTGATAGCACTAGTGGGGGATTTTGCGATTCCTGAAGTGCGATCGCTCCTAAAAGCTGAGTTTGGGAATTGGAAAGCAAGCGGTCAACCCCCAACACTGAAATATCCAATGGTATCAATGCCAAAAGCAGTTGTGCGTGTTAACCCAATTATTCCAGGTAAAACCCAAGCTGTTACTTACATGGGCAATACAAGTATTAACCGCAAAGACCATCGGTTTTATGCAGCCCTAGTGTTAAATCAGATTTTGGGTGGCGATACCCTATCAAGTAGGCTGGGAGCAGAAGTACGGGATCACCAAGGTCTGACCTACGGAATATATAGCAACTTCATGGCAGGTAAAAATTCTGGCACCTTTTTGATTGAGATGCAAACCAGCCCAGAAGATACAAAGGCGGCGATCGCCAGCACTCGCCAACTGCTCACACAAATTCATCAGCAAGGCGTAACTGCACTTGAAGTGGAAACAGCCAAACGCACTCTACTCAGTAATTATACCGTTTCTCTCGCAAACCCAGAGGAGCTAGCGTATAAAATTATGATGAATGAAGTGTACGCACTCCCTCAAAAGGAACTACGCGCCTTTGGTGAAAAAATCCAAGCAGTCAGCCTTACCCAAGTTAATCAAGCGGCTCGTGAGTTGCTCCATCCAGATACAATTGTTGTCGTCACAGCTGGACCTGCGTTAGCACCAGGTATTTAATAAGTGTGGGGGAGTGTGGGGAGAGGGGGGAGTGTGGGGAGTGTGGGGAGTGTGGGGAGAGGGGGGAGTAAGGAAGATATTTCTCCCCTATCTCTTGTGAGAAATTCCCCTGAAGTGACCCTGCCCTCAACTAAAAAATAAGTTAACTTAAATGTTATAGATATAATTTCTCAATTAGTATAGAAAAACCACCGACATATCAGCGGTAAGGCGCATATAAATATTAATTCCCCATGAACATTCTAAGTCACTTGCTTTCTCAACCAGCTCAAGATAGTCGTCAAAAACGACAACGTAGAGGAATTGAAATTAAATCGCCGCGTGAGATTGAAATTATGCGGCAATCGGCAAAAATCGTGGCAACGGTTTTAAAAGAAATTTCCGATCTGGTACAGCCAGGAATGACAACAGCTGACTTAGATGCTCATGCGGAAAAACGGATTCGGGAAATGGGTGCAGTACCAAGCTTTCTGGGATATCACGGATTTCCTGGCTCTATCTGTTCCAGCATTAATCATGAAGTTGTACATGGTATCCCTAGTCCAAAGAAAGTCATTCGCACTGGGGATGTTTTAAAAGTAGATACAGGTGCTTATTACCAAGGCTTTCATGGCGACTCCTGTATAACAATTGCTGTGGGTGAAGTGACTACAGCATCAGCTAAACTGATTCGTGTCGCAGAAGAAACTCTCTACAAAGGTATTGAGCAAGTGAAAGCAGGTAACTCCCTACTGGATATTGCTGGGGCGATCGAAGACCATGTAAAAGCAAATGGTTTCAGTGTGGTAGAGGATTTTACTGGGCATGGTGTCGGTCGTAACCTCCATGAAGAACCTTCTGTGTTCAACTACCGTACTCGTGACATGCCGAATGTTAAATTACGTACGGGCATGACACTGGCAATTGAGCCAATTTTGAATCAGGGTTCTAAGTTTACCAAGACGTTATCTGACCGTTGGACAGCAGTCACTGTAGATAACTCTCTGTCGGCTCAGTTTGAACATACTGTGTTGGTAACAGAAAATGGATACGAGATTTTGACTGATCGTAGTAAGTTGTGATGGGGGGAGTAGGGAAATCTTAATTCTCTTGGTGGGTTTAAAGCCCACTGAAAAAAAAGGTGTTTTCCGACATGCAAAGCGCGTTCGCGTAGAATGTCGCAAAATTTATTAGATTTTACTAAAAATTATTGATTGGAAAACGGTAAGCGATCGCTCACTATTTTGTGACCTGGGACGCAAGAAAATGTTGCCCCAAGCCTTACTCCAGCCATAAAGCAACTCAGACAGGAGTTATGTGACTGGTGACTTCTTCCCAATCGCCAATCGCCAGTCCCCAATCCCCCCAATTGACATCGGCTAGCAATACGCGATAGATCAGATCTAAACGTTAAAGTTGTTAAGATGAAAAATTTCTTGAATTGCCAACTTCAGCAGTGTGAGGAGGGGTGGAAATGGATGTCAGCTTAATTATGTCGAACATCCTAAATCCGCCGATTCTGTTTTTCTTTCTGGGGATGACTGCTGTTTTTGTCAAGTCCGATCTGGAAATTCCTGCCCCTGTACCCAAACTCCTATCGCTTTATCTGCTGTTTGCAATTGGTTTTAAAGGAGGGGTAGAACTGGTCAAAGGCGGACTGACTCAGGAAGTGGTTCTCACACTCCTAGCAGCGATATTAATGGCTTGTTTTGTGCCAATTTATACTTTTTTCATCCTAAAACTGAGGCTGGATACTTATGATGCAGCGGCGATCGCTGCAACCTACGGTTCTATCAGTGCTGTTACCTTCATCACCGCTAGCGCCTTTCTGAGTGAGCTTGGGATTCAATTTGATGGCTACATGGTAGCAGCTCTTGCCCTGATGGAATCCCCAGCCATCATTGTTGGTCTGATCTTGGTGAATTTATTCACCATTGATGAGAAGCGAGAGTTTTCCTGGCCGGACGTTTTGCAAGAGGCATTTTTGAATAGTTCAGTCTTTCTGTTGGTTGGTAGCCTCCTGATTGGCTTGTTGACAGGAGAACACGGTTGGCAGGTATTAGAACCTTTTTCACAAGGGCTGTTTTATGGTGTTCTCACCTTCTTTTTATTAGACATGGGACTGGTTGCTGCAAGAAGAATTCAAGACTTGAAAAAAACCGGAGTTTTCCTGATTTTATTTGCCATCCTAGTTCCAATCCTCAATGCAATCATTGGGTTAGTCATTGCGAAATTTATTGGTATGCCTCGGGGAGATTCACTCTTGTTCGCTGTGCTGTGTGCGAGTGCCTCTTACATTGCTGTCCCAGCGGCTATGCGGTTAACTGTTCCAGAAGCGAACCCCAGTTTGTATGTTTCTACTGCTCTGGCAGTGACATTCCCATTCAATATTATTGTAGGAATTCCATTATATCTGTACTGTATCAACATATTTTGGAGGTAATCGTATGCACCTAGTTAAAAAGATAGAAATTATTGCCAATGCATTTGAATTGAGCAAAATTATAGAGGGTTTAGACCATTCAGGTGTACATAGTCATGTTGTCATCCGAAATGTTGCTGGCAAAGGATTACGAGGAACTGCAGAAGACTTGGATATGACCATGCTCGATAATGTTTACATCATCGCTTTTTGTATGCCAGATCATGTCAAAGCTGTGGTTGAAAACATCAGACCACTGCTGAATAAATTTGGGGGTACTTGTTACATCTCAGATGTCATGGAGATTCGCTCCACAAAATGCGTTGCTTCGTTATAAACTATACATGGAATATAAACTATAGCATTCCTAAATAATTTATGAAAAATATAGCAGTGGTGTAGGGTGGGCAGTCTTCAGTACATCCCCAGATCACGATGGAATTTAGGTAATTTGTTCTGGGTCGATGCCTAGCGATCGCAATTGTGCCGCTAATCTGCGAGCAAGTTGGTCTGATTGTTCAGCCCGTTGGCGTTCTTGTTCAGCCCGTTGTCGTTCTTGTTCAGCCCGTTGTCGTTCAAATTCTGTGGCTTCAGCTCCTGTAAGAATGACTTCACCATCAACATTGCACCACCGTAACCATAACCTTGTGTGTTCCTCTTCAAACTTTCCTGACCAAAGTTTTAGCCCTAACCCGATCTCCTCTAGTAATATCCACTCCCCTATCTCTGTGATTCCTACTGGTGTTGTTACTTCTGTGTAACTATCTGCCGTCATTTTCCATACTCTTAATAAAGCTTTGTTCATATCTTTGTCAGTTTGAATCTGTCGCAACGGGTCAAACACCACATAGTACAGAATACCAATTTGACTATAGATATCTCTTTTAGCAACTGTCTTCCCCTTTTTTTGGGATTTTCTGGAGATGGTCAATTCGTCCCCTTCTCGATTAGAGACTATCTCAATACATACTTCTGGTAATTTCCCCATTTCCTCCACTATGTAGCAACGATTCTTTTTCTGGGAAAAATCTCCTGGTCTTTCAATACCCAAGCTCAGAAGTACATCTGGGACAACGGGGTCGATTTTTGGTTGGTAAAATAATCCCACGTTAGCAGCAGCGAGGAACGGTAATGGTAGAATCCGCGAACTGTAGAGGGGTTCAACGAGTAACCGTTGCTGTTGCTCCGATTGAAAATTGTCCGCGTATCACACATGATTTTGATGCTTATCCTTATGAAATAGAACAAAAGCAACGTCGAGGCGACTATAGAGAGTATGACAG
>CAIVAU010000253.1 GCA_903903925.1 uncultured cyanobacterium | reverse complement strand
GTCTTTTGCTTACTCTGATATAATTCTCGCCAACTAATCAGGAACAAATATGTCTTTAAATGTTGAACTTGTAGAGCAAAGCTTTGATAAAGTCAAACCTCGCGCGAATGAATTTGCAGCCAGCTTCTATGAGAACTTGTTTAAAGCTCACCCAGAGGTGAAACCGCTATTTACTCATACTGATATGGGATCTCAAGAGAAAAAGCTGATAAATTCCCTGGTTTTGGTAGTAGAAAATCTCCGCAACCCAGAAGCTTTAGCGCCAGTTCTCAACGCTCTAGGAAGTAGACACGTCGGCTATGGAGCCATTCCCAAATACTATAGACCCGTTGGGGAAGCACTGCTCTTGACCTTTGAGCAGTATCTTGGTGAAGATTGGACTCCTGAAGTCAAAAAAGCTTGGCTAGATGCTTATAGAGCAATTACTGCGTTGATGTTAAAAGGTGCGGGGGAAGAATCTTCACCTAAAGTTGTTGAAGCGGAGAAACCTGCAACTTTAGCGAAACCTGCAACATTAAAAACCGAACTTCAAAAAGAATTTCAGTTATTTCAGCCCTCAGCCGAACCAGATAAAAAATCTCTGATATCGGTTCAATTAGATGGTGAAGTTTTTAAAAAAATTATCAATAATTTTACCGCTAATTATCAGAAATTTCAGACTAAAATATCTGAACAGCCAATCAGTGAAGTCCTCAAACAAATTCCTAGTAAACTTATTGATGTTTTCTGGATAGCACCAGTATGGTTAGTCGCTGTAATTTCGGCAGTTGTGTTTACGATATTCCTGGTAATTGTTGATGATAATTCTTTACTAGGAGAGGTTTTGAGTGCTGCTGACACTATCAGTTTGGTGGTTGCATTAGTTCTATTTATTAAAGAATCTCCAGATCGCAGAAAACAATTTCATTATCAAGCCTGGAGTATAGTTGATGCAGCCCACAATGTTAAAGTTAGTTATGCCAGAATTTTGGCACTACAAGATTTGAATGAAGATGCTGTTTCTCTAAGAGGTTTGGATGCTCCTGGTGCAGAGTTAATAGATATTAATCTTTCTCATGCCAATTTGAGTAAAGCTAATTTGATGGAATGTGACTTGAGTAATGCTAACTTGAGCTATGCCAATTTAGATAATGCTAATCTCAGTCAGACTAAACTTAGTGGTGCAAATTTGAGTCATGCAAAATTGGGTTTTGCTTGCTTGACTCAGGCTAATCTTAATAGTGCCAATCTCAGTCATGCCAATTTGATTTGTGCAAATTTGAGTCATGCTAACCTGAATGGTGCAAATTTGAGAGATGCTAGTTTGAGTGGTGCTAACTTGGAGGGAGCTTACTTAAATGGTGCAAATCTCAAAAATGCTAAAGTCAGCGATTATGAACTGAGTAGTACTTTCCTAGAAGGTGCGATTATGCCTGATGGCTCAAAATATAAATCTCTGGAAGATAGGACTAAAAATAAATAAGCACTCGACTATCAGAGGGGGAGCAATGCGATTTTGGGGGTTAGCCGGGATACGTGCAAATTGAGACACGCTGCAAAGAATTATTACAATGATTGTTTTCTTGGTTTCTTAATTTGCCCATAAATGGTAGAGGAGCAATTGAAAATTACTACGGTAAAATCACCTCTCCACCCTCTGAAGTTCCTTAAACTTGCTCATACTCAATCATTTTTGGTGATGTTTTCATCTTCAGCCGACATCAACGCAGCAGGTTGAAACAACGCAAAATCAATGGTTTTGACTTTTTTACGTAACAAAACTTTGCATCGTGTCCCCTGAATGCACGTACCATTGTATCATTGGCTTCATTTTGAAATATTTAAAATTTTATAAACTCTTGCTGTGTCTATATTCTAGGGATTACTTATACATAATTGTATGTTTTAAAACCTAGTTAGTTTTTATTCTCACCATAAAAGTAGCGGAAGAACCCTATAATTTAACCCTTGTAGAGAAGCGAAAATTCGCATCTCTACAAAGGATTGTCATTCTCTTGGAGATCGTAGAAAAATTCACAGGTGGATCTAATGTAAAAAGTTAGCTTGAACAGAAGGTGGAAGTGAAGTGGGGAAGATGAGGCAAATAAGAATGATGGTTTTCCATCTTTCTCTTCGTCCTTTGGGTTATCCGCCGCCAAAAATTCCCTTGATCTCTCCTTT
This sequence comes from uncultured cyanobacterium, assembly GCA_903903925.1. GTDB lineage: Bacteria > Cyanobacteriota > Cyanobacteriia > Cyanobacteriales > Nostocaceae > Stigonema. Next base: position 7,585 of record CAIVAU010000253.1, on the reverse strand, counting down.
ATCTTTAAGGAGAAAGGCTTTTAGCAGTACTATACCCGATGTTTGATCAACATGACTTGCACAATTTGTGCAGCAACTTCACCTGAGATATCCAAAGCTTGATACAGATCGTTCAAGAAGTCCTTTTCTTCTTGGGTTAAAATCCCATTAGCTAATACCAAATCCGTCGCCATCGCAAAAGCTGCTTCCCGCAAGTTGTGAGGTAAGGATTCTTTAGCGGTATTAAACAAAGCGTCAAGTCCTTGCCGACGAAGTATACCCAGGAGTCGATCCAACATCCTGTTCATCACATCGAGGGGATAGCTTCGGAACAGCTTCATCCGAGATAGTGAAGAGTAAATAAGACACGCTTCTTCTTCAGAAAGATAACCATCTGAGGCAGTTACAGCTAAGGTGATCGCAACGAAAGCCTCTGCTGGACTGAATGCCTCTTTCACTAGGGTTTGTGAACCCGAAACCTGATCAAATAGACCCATTGTAGTTTGCTCCTTTGTAGACGTCCCAGTGGCGGTACAGTTACCTGTGCCCGAGTGACTTCCAGATAATCCTGCAATCCTTTGAGACTTTCATACTTTAGTGTTCCCAGATTTTTCCACTGCGAACATTCGCACTCAATGGTTCTTGACAAATGACCAATTTTGTGATCCAAGGTTAGGGACTGTCCTGGCTTAGGTGTGAGCCTATCCGCCGGGAAGTCGCTTTGCGTCTACGTGAACGCTTGTTTTTTCTATCGTTTCGATTACCGCCAAGCCAATACCGGAGGCTGCGATCATCAGAACTCCCGACATCAAAAAGGCTTTGACAAGCATTCTCAGGGCTTCATCTAAGAAAATGTAAGTGGTCATTGCTTGATCTTCTTAACTCAATGGTGCTGGTGCTATTTATTTCTCCACAACCTGACTTTTAAATTCCGTAGAGAAATTACCAGCATTTGCATCTTAACAAAACTTTAGCTCTGAAAAAAGTCCACTGGAACTTTTTCTTTTTGAAGTTTAGATAAACTTTGATCGAAGTTGTATTAAAGTAAATACTGACAAGGCTTTGTGTCTAGCGTTGAGACAAAAGCATTGTACTTCACTGACCTACAATCTGCTGTAGCTGCCTTCTTCAGGTCTTGAGCCAGGACAATATTTTCAGAGAAATTACCGATGCAATCACTATTTGTATGTATTTCTAATCAGCTAAAAGCTTTTATAAATCCAAATCATGTGTTTTTGAATGTGGAGATATCAACAGATCGCCTCTTGCTGAAACCTATATCTATGCTATATAAATCAGATATTTTCGTAGAATTTACAGATGAAGTCACTACTTATATGTATCCTCGTCCAGCTCAAGATATTTTTGAAACAGAATCATTTATTAATGATTCAATCTTGGGCATGAAAAAGGAGCATCACCTCATATTTGTGATTCTAAAGAAAGACTCACAAGACTTTTTGGGGTGTGCTGGAATCCATAAAATAAACACTAACCATCCAGAACTTGGTATTTGGCTAAAAAAATCAGCACATGGTAACGGCTATGGACTAGAGACTATTACGGAACTGAAGAACTGGGCTGAGTCAAACTTAAAATATAGGTATCTTGTCTATCCTGTTGATCAGGAAAATATCCCGAGTCGCAAAATTCCAGAAAGACTTGGTGGAACAATTGCTAGAGAATATAATAAGACCAATTTGAGTGGAAAAGTCTTACATATTGTTGAATATAAAATCTCTAAAGCATAAAGTTTAGCTTGTGGCAAAAAATAGCATTATAGTCCGGGATGCAGAAATTTTTAAAAATATCGAACTACATCAATTAAGAGACTACCTACAATCAACTGGGTGGCACCTTGACCGTCCATTTTTGGATAATGCCACAATTTGGTTAAAGCAAGAACCGCAACGAGGTGAATTTGAAATTTTATTACCCAACAGTCAGCATTTAGGTGATTATGTTGCCCGTATATGTGAAGCAATAGAAATCCTTGCAACTCCCAGATTTCACCTGGGAATGAGAAAGAAAATCCTAAACCAAACAGCGTTCTATCGTGGCTAAAACCGACTGTCCGAGTGTGGGTAAATTGTACCCACCTTCCAAGCCAAAAAGAATTTTTCGAGTGATTCCCAGACAATAATCTGTGAATAAACTAAAATCTTGCGGTTGTAGATTGATGCTTGCTAAAGGATCATCGGCGATCGCATCATACCCAGCACTCACAATCAGTAAATCTGGCTGAAAGTTAGTCAAAAAAGGGATCACTTTTTTCTCAAAAACTGGTTGGTAAACGCTAATATCGCTACCAGGAGGAAAGGGCAAATTTAGCACATTATTATGGAAGCCACGTTCTGTTCCTTTGCCGGTACCAGGATAGCAGGGGTACTGATGCAGAGAACAGTAGACAATTTGCGAGTTGGCTTCAACGATCGCCTGTGTCCCATTACCGTGATGTACATCCCAATCCAGGATGGCGACGCGGTTAATTCCTGGTTGTTTCAAAGCATAGAGTGCAGCGATCGCCGCATTAGAAAATAAGCAGAACCCCATCCCCGCATCCTTTTCGGCGTGGTGTCCTGGTGGGCGAGTTAGAACAAAAACCGGATTTTCAGTTGTGAGGACAGCGTCAACTCCATCTAACCAGGCACTTACCGCCAACAAGGCAACATCATAACTACGGGGAGAAATTGGCGTATCTCCATCCAAATAACCGCCGCCAGTAAGAGCAATTTCCTGAACTTTGTAGATATATCGCTGAGTGTGAGCTTTTTCCAAAAGAGGCATGATCTCTCGCCCTTGAGGTGGTGTCGGCGATCGCCATTCAATTTCGGCAGCAAATACAGCTTCTTTGAGGGCTGAGACAATCGCCCTCAAGCGTTCTGGATTTTCTGGATGGAAATGTCCCGTTTCATGATCCAGAAACTCGTCAGAATAAATGACTGGCAGCATAATTTAGTTAAGATTAGGGGCAGGTTTAAGCCGTTAACTTATAGGCAGACACTACATCTTGTTAAACCTGCCCGTACAATGGTCAACGGTCATTATAGACTAGGAAATCTAGATCTATTTTGTGAAGCCAATCATTTCATCAGACGGCTCATCAAACATTTCTGGTACTAAAGCTTCGTTCCCCCTACGTTCTTCCGGTGATTGCTCTCGGATCACATCTTCCATTTTTGGTGGGTGTTTAATCCGATCGAGCACCTCTGGACTTAATTGCGATGCATCACCTTCTGGATTCGTATTTTTCGCTTGTGAGGGCACTGTTTCCTTTTTATCCATAACTACTTTCCTAACTAGAGATAAGCACACATCTTAGACTCTGGTGCTGTGAGGCGCACACTACCTTAAGGCTTAAATCCATGAGAACAGCCCTGCCTCTGTAGCGCCCTCTTGTTTAAGGTGGGGTTTAAATCCTTACCTTAAACACAATTACGAATGATCAATTACGCCCGTACAGATTTTTAAGGTGCTGGTGCGCTTGGAAAATACTCTTCCACTCCAGACTAAACATCATATCTCAAAATGGATGAGATTGAATCATAGAGACGGTAAAGATTTTGTATCTGGAGTTTCATTTTGATCAAGAAATCAGCAATGCTATAGGACTCGTACTTGATTTTTGAACGACACGTAGGGTGGGCAGTGCCTACCAAAACTTGGATGTAGTCAGCAAAATACATAACCACTGCCCACCCTACACCTAAGTAATTATAGATCGGGATTTTTTTGCAGCAAGTGCATAAATACCCTTAATTCTACCTATTAATGAAGATAGCGAGGAGCAGAGGAGCAGAATTAGAGCAAGTTCTCTCCTGTGCACCCCTGCACCTATCTACTGAAATTATCCTTAAGGGTGTTATGAAGTATGAATAAAAAATGGGCGAGCAAGCGAATTACTTTAAATTTGGCATCAATTGAAGCTGAAAGGCTGGAAAAGTACTGTATCCAGACAGGGAGACCAGTAACAGATGTGATTCGGGAACTCATTCGAGGATTGTCTGTCTATGACGAAGTAGGTAACGCTATTGATGCCCTTGAAGAAGGATTCACAATCAATCAATCAGTTGTACAGAATATATGCGCTCATTCTGACGACTGACGCATGTATTCTGTTTAATAGCGATCCACGGACAGCAAACCATCCGTTATGAATAGAAGAAACACCTCTACTCCTGTAAGTAAAGGCGGGGAGACCCTACCCCTAAACACTCCTAACTTCTAACTCCCCACCAAAACTATAAATCTTCTGCGTCTGCAACTGGTCGCAGCAAATGGTTGAGGGCAAAGTACTTAGGGGGAAAGTTTGCCGATCCAGTTGCACTTGTAAATTACTTAGGGGATCAACACCAGGAGATATTAAGAATTCTAGCTTTTCGATGTAAGGTAAATCAACTAGTTTATCTAGAATTTGGGTGATTGCTTGCACATAAGGATGACCGCTTTGCTGATACCAGTCAGGTGATGCGAGTTGTGGTTGATCAAAACCCAAGTGTACTGTTAAGGATGGTTTGTCAAACAAGGCGATCGCCAACGGACGTGCTTCTTCCTGTAAAAGTAGATCGTGAGTTTTTGCGATCCTGCGCAATTTCTCTAAGCGTTCATAGCGTTCTGTTGCTGCTTCTGGGTGATCTTGCCAGTGGATTGCTACTGTCACCAGATAGGTCTGTAATAGCATATGACCCAGCTTATTTGCCTTTGTTGTTAGGTAATAAGAGTTGTAATCCGTCGCTTCAATTAACAGCGGTAAACGATCTACAACTTCCAGACCATACCCTTTTAAACCCGCAATTTTCCGGGGATTGTTGGTAATTAAGTGAATCTTATGCACACCTAAGTCCATCAGCATTTGCGCTCCCATTCCGTAATCTCGCAGATCAGCCGGAAAACCCAAGCGTTCATTTGCTTCTACCGTATCTAGTCCTATATCCTGTAAGGAATAGGCTTTTAACTTATTAATCAAACCAATTCCTCGTCCTTCTTGTCGCAGGTAGACCACAACACCTTTACCTGCATTCTCAATCATTTTCAGTGCTGCTTGGAGCTGCATCCGACAGTCACAGCGCAAAGAACCTAAAGCATCTCCAGTTAAGCATTCCGAGTGCATCCGCACCATGATTGGCTGATCATCGAATTGGGAGGGATCTCCTTTAACTATCGCAACATGTTCCGTGTTATCCAGTGTGTGGCGGTAAGCATAGATTTGGAAATGACCAAACTGGGTGGGTAGATCGGCAACAGTTTCACGGATGATTAAGCGGTCGTGCTGGAGGCGGTAACTAATTAAATCCGCAATACTAATAATTTTTAGATTGTGCTTTTCTGCATAGGTTATTAACTGTGGCAACCGCGCCATCGAACCATTAGGGTTTTGAATTTCACAAATTACCCCAGCAGGATATAGCCCAGCTAATCTAGATAAATCAACAGCAGCTTCTGTATGTCCTGCCCGTTTAAGGACACCGCCAAGCCTTGCTCGAATCGGGAAAATATGACCAGGACGACGTAAATCCTCCGGCTTTGTGGCTGGGTTGAGTGTGACTTGGATCGTACGAGCACGATCTTCAGCTGATATCCCTGTGGTCACACCTAAATCTGGTGCTGCGTCAATACTTACGGTGAAGGCAGTCTGGTTCGTATCCGTAATGTTGCTCACCATTAATGGTAAGTTTAGTTCATCTAGGCGATCGCCTATCATTGCCAGACAGATCAGCCCCCGTGCTTCTACAGCCATAAAATTGATCATGTCCGGGGTAGCAAATTGGGCGGCACAAATCAAATCCCCTTCATTTTCCCGATTTTCATCATCTACCACCACAATTACCCGACCAGCTTTTAAGTCTGACAAAGCGGTCTCTATAGAATCAAATTTAAAGGCTGGGGTTGAGGCAGCATCATCCTTAGCTATCACCCCTATGTTCTGGTCAGGAGAGTTGAGGGGAGTGGGATGTGACTGCGGTGTAGTCTTAGGCTGCGACACAGACAATTTCTATTTACCAAACGTAATTTTTTTTAACAAATCCTATCTTTTAGATTGTAGCGTTTTTCAACAACTTCTGAAAGAGGGAGTGGGGGCAGGGGAGTAGGATTATAATAGGGACGCCACATTTTGAGACGCGCCGCGCAAGAAATACATTTTTTTTAGCTGGGCTTTATAGCCATAACTCAAGTTTTTTTTTCTTGCCCTGCCCCCCTGCTCCCCTGCCCCCATGCTCCCTACTCCCTGCTAAGAGCTCCCTCTTAACCGTTATGCTAATACCTGATAGTGCTCTATGTTGCGAGAGTTCCGGTGTGGGAAACTTGCTGTATTGTAGCTGATAACTAACAACGAATTAACTAAGAGCGGATAAGGATTTCATATCATGAGCAATTTTAGGCGCGTACCTGTTGGGATTATTGGCGCGTCAGGCTATGGGGGAGTACAGTTGATCCGACTACTCATGGATCATCCAGAAGTCGAACTGGTTTATTTAGGTGGAGAGAGTAGCGCTGGAAAACAGTTTGGAGAACTCTATCCGCATCTGGCTCATGCAGTCGCCCAACAGATTAAGGCAGTAGAACCAGAAATCATCGCGCAGAGTTGTGAAGTGATTTTTCTCTCCTTGCCCAATGGTCTAGCTTGCCAAATCACACCACAGCTTTTAGAAAAAGGATGTAAAGTACTAGATCTCAGTGCTGATTATCGATTCAGCGATTTGGCAACTTATACAAATTGGTATGGCACTGCCAGAAGCGATCACGCCACAGCAGCCACAGCCGTTTATGGATTACCGGAACTCTACCGCGATCGCATTGCCGATGCGCAGCTGATTGGCTGTCCTGGGTGCTATCCTACTGCCAGTCTTCTAGCACTTTCGCCACTTCTCAAGCAAGGGTTGATCGTGCCAGAAACAGCCATTATCGATGCCAAATCTGGCACTTCTGGCGGTGGACGTCAAGCAAAAACTAACTTATTGCTAGCCGAAGCAGACAATTCCTTAGCCGCCTACAATGTTGTGAAACACCGCCACACGCCGGAAATTGAGCAAATTTGTAGTGATTTAGCGGGACACGAAGTCACAGTTCAATTTACACCTCACTTAGTACCAATGGTGCGTGGTATTTTGGCGACTGTATATGCAACATTACGCGATCCCGGTTTAGTCAGAGATGATTTAATCACGATTTATAGAGCTTTTTACCGCAACTCTCCTTGGGTAAAAATTTGCGAACCTGGTATTTACCCTCAAACCAAATGGGCGTGCAGTAGCAACCTTTGTTATCTCGGTATAGAAGTTGACACACGTACTGGTCGAATCATTGTCATGTCAGCAATTGACAACTTGATTAAAGGGCAGGCAGGTCAAGCAATTCAGTGTCTGAATATCATGATGGGTTGGGATGAAACCCTAGGGTTACCGAAGTTAGGATTTTATCCTTAAATGGGGAGGAGGAGGAGGAGGAGGGGGAGGAGTATGAGTCGGAGTCGGAGTCGGAGTCGGAGTCGGAGTAGGAGAAGGAGTAGGAGTAGGTGTCGGAGTCGGAGTCGGAGTCGGAGTCGGAGTCGGAGTCGGAGTCGGAGTCGGAGTAGGAGTAGGAGTAGGAGTAGGAGTAGGAGTAGGAG